>NZ_JFYC01000001.1:0-676303 GCF_000588535.1 Acinetobacter sp. 742879
GGAATGATCTGACCCCATAAAGTTGGACAGTTAGTTAAGCAGTTTTTAAAAACTGGTTTCTATATTGTACAGGGGATAAACCTTGTAGCTTCACCTTGATTCTCTCATGATTATAATAATGAATGTACTCTCGTATAGTTTTCTCTAACTCATCAGTTGATTGAAATTTTTCACCATGAAAGCACTCCGATTTTAATATTCCAAAGAAGCTTTCTATTACAGCATTATCTAAGCAATTTCCTTTACGAGACATACTTTGAATTAAACCATGTTGCTTTAATTGCTGTTGATAATGAGCCATTTGATATTGCCATCCTTGATCTGAATGGAGAATTGGTTTCTCATGTCGCTTAAGTTTAGCTAAAGCATGAATGAGCATATCTTTCACTAACTCATAATTGAGTTTACGTTGGATCCGGAAGGTAATAATTTCCCCATTAAATAAATCTATAATTGGTGATAGATAAAGTTTTTCACCGTTAACATTAAATTCCGTCACATCAGTTGCCCATTTCTGGTTGGGACGGTTCGCTTTAAATTGCCGTTGCATAATGTTATCGGCCACCATCCCGACACAACCACTTTTATATGAGCGATATTTTAGTGCTCTGATACGTGATTTAAGTCCCATAGTTTTCATAAGACGATATACACATTTATGGTTGATTATTATTCCTGTACTTTTCAGAGCAAGAGTAATTCTACGATAGCCATAGCATCCCTTATGCTTGTGATATATGGACTTGATCTGCTGTTTTAACTCAGTATATTTATCCTTAGAGCGTACAGCTTTCATGTGATAGAAATAAGTACTACGAGCGATCTTGGCAATACTGAGTAAGAGCTTTAATGGATAAATTTGCCTTAATTCTGAAATAACTTGAACACTGTCTGCAGTAGAAATTGAATTTAGGTACGTTGCTTCAGTTTTAAGGCTTTTAGCTTTTTTAAAAAGGCAACCTCTGCTCGTAAAGCGGTCACTTCATCAATGAGCTCCTGCTGAGATTTATCTTTGTCATCTTTTACAGACTTGGTTATTTTAGTTTTATCTTGTTTAAGCATATTGGTATAAATCCTCGTGGTATTAAACCCAGCAATCCCTTCTTTATGATACTGAGCTAGCCACCTTCTTAAAATTGACGTCCCGCTCAGATTTAACCGTCTTCTAACTTCTCTTACCGGTATCTTATCAAGAAGCATTTGTACAGCCTTGATTTTAAATTCGGAAGAGTAGTAGGTTTTTTTAGTTTTAACATTCAGGCCATCTTCACCTTGTGCCTTATAGTTTTCAATCCATAAGCGGATGGTTTGGAGATCTACATTAAATTCTTGTGAAAGGATTTTATATCCTTTACTTCCCTCTAAATAAGCTTGAATGACTTTTAATTTTAACTCTTTTGAATGCTTCGGAATTGGCATAGAGCACACCTCATAAGTTTTAAAAGTCTAACTTATGGGGTGCAGTTCAGAACGGGAGGGGGACACCTCCGGGTGTGCTGATCTTTTGGGTATCAGTCTGTCAACCTTCTCTCGTTTCGCCACCATTATTTGACAGTAATGTGGTGAAGCTTCTTTATTACCCAAAGGAGTTCGCACATGCGTACTATTTCTTATTTATTGGCCTTCGCCAAATTCTCTCTATTTATACCGTTTAAACAATCTGTAAATCGGTTTAATCGACTCTAGGTTTTTACGCCTAAACATCGTTACGACTAAAACATAGCAACAATAAACCCGAGATAGGCGAGCACACCATTTTGTGCCGCTTTTGTATGCCTGTTTTTAGCACTCAATTTAAGAGTGACGGCATTTCTATCTCTTTTACATACAACAAAAAATTATTTTAAGCGGTATATATGAAAAATTTAGAATCTTCATTCAGAGCACTACGAGTGCTGCACACAGCAAAAGACTTATTTACTCAAAATGGGTTTAACAAGGTCGGAGTTGACCGAATTATTGCTGAGGCCAAAATTCCCAAAGCGACTTTCTATAACATCTTTCATTCAAAAGCACGACTGATCGAGATGTGTTTAACTTTTCAAACGGATGCGCTCAAAGTAAAAGTCCTTTCAATTATCAATTCATACAGCGAACTTATGGTGTTCGATAAACTCAAGCAAATTTACTTTTTACATGCCAATTTAGAAGGATTTTACCGTTTACCATTTAAAGCAATTTTTGAAATTGAAAAGTGTTATGCAACGGCTTATCGAGTGGTTGTTGATTATAGAAACTGGTTTATAAATGAGCTTTATAAGCTGCTTCTTACTGTCAAAACTACCGCTTCAATAAAAGATGCCCACATGTTTCTATTTGCAATTGATGGAGCAATGGTTCAGCTGTTAAGTGCCAATAGCGTAGATGAACGAGATAAATTATTAGCTTACTTTTTATTTATGCTATCTGAGCATTCAACTTAAATCTTAAAAACAAAAAGCCCGTGATTGGGCTTTTTCTTTTAGATGCGGCGATTAAAACTTAAGTTTTTTAAGCCCACGACTTACACCATTTTGTAGAGCGGCTTTAATGATAGGGCCAATAAATGGTACGCGACCTTTAAAGCTAATGGTGTAATCCAAACGACTACGATTATTTCCCAAGTCAGTAAATTTCATGACACCACGGTGGCCCTTAATTGGGCTAATCCCGCTCGTAATTGCATATTCGATCAGTTCATTTTCTTTGTAGACTAAATTGGTTTCTACAAATGAAGGGGTCAATGGAATAGACATTTTGCGCGCAGAGCCAACACCATTACGAGCGTCTTTTCCATTGCTAATGCGAGTCACTTTAGCAGGAGCGAAAAGTTTACTTAGGTTTTCATGCTCACTTAAAGTCGCAAAGACCTTGTCTACGGGTGCATCAAATTCTTGTACGATGTTGATTTTTTGAGTTTTTAACATCTTATTCCCTCTAGAAATTATTTTGACATTGGTAATTGTCAGAATTTGGATGTTAGCACGCTTTGGGCAATGGGGGAATTCTTCTTCGTCGGAGTTATCGCATACTTAAAAAATTCACTTTGGTACATCTACAATGCTTTTTGGTCTTTTCTTAATTTTTTAAAGAAAGGCTGAATCACAGACCAGTTGGTTGAAACCCAGCAAATAAAGGAACCCGCCGTCACCATTGCTGTTCCTTGCCAAAAGCTCATTGAAAGTTGAGTTTGTAAAACAAACATCGCCAAAATAGACGAAATGATCGGGGTGAAATAAGAGGCCACCACAAGCACGGTAATGTTTCCATGAATGATGCCAATATTCCACGCGGCATAACCAAAACCCATGGCAGCAGAAGCAACTAAAAGTGTCATGACTGTTGGAATATCCATTGAAGGAATAGCAAAGTGCCCCGATACAAGCAGCTTGAGCCAGAGAGTGAGCGCGACACCAACAAAAAAAATGGAAATTGGATTTTGCCCATTACTTAATTTTTTGGTGAGTACACAGTAAAAAGCCCAAATAATGGCACCTGCAAATGCCAAAATATAGCTCAGAGGGTTACTATGAAAATTATCGACAAGACTATTTAAACTAAAATCGCCGCTTCCAATTTGAATAAAAATAATGCCGAAAATTGAAAGCATTAGCCCTAAAATAATAAGGAAATTAAACTTTAATTCCTTAAAAATAACAAAAGCTAAAACCGTTAAACTCGGCCACAGATAGTTAACAATACTAATTTCAATTGCTTGCAGTGCTGTCTGAGAATAAGCAATCGCAAATGAAAAGCACACCTCATAAGCAACGAATAGAATTGTGCCAAATATTAAGTATTTTTTAGAGATCTGCTTAAAATCTGGAACTTTGAAAATAGCAAGCAACAATAGCGCACTTAAAGAATAAATAAAGGTAACACCTAGCTCAGGCCCAATGGCGGCACTGACTTGTTTCATTAAGCCCACCAGAGATGCCCACATGAGAATGGCGCTTAAACCAATCAATGTTGCTAGATTTTTTGACATAAAATTCAGTAAATAACGGTTAAAAAATGGTAAAAGATGAAGATATATGGATGAAAGGAATCAATTTTCAAGCTAAGGAATATAGGACAAATTATATAAAATATAAACAATTAAATTTATTGATTGGTTGAATCTGCTATGTTTATTTAGCATTCAATTGATTAACGAAATTTCGAATAAAACAACATTTGTACGAGGAAAATATGGAAGTCATTAAAACAGTTGGTGTTGTTGGAGCAGGTGTAATAGGTGCAAGTTGGACGGCCTTATTTTTATATAAAGGATTTAAAGTTAAGGTCTATGACCCATATCCTATAGATGAAGCGGTCTTTAAAAATAGAATATCTGCAAATTTAAATGATTTATTGGCTTTAGATCAAAATGCTGAACACAGTTATTCTCCGCAAGATGTACTGCTTCATCTGGAAATTTTTAATAATTTAAAAGATGCAGTTTCAGATGTAGATTTTATTCAAGAAAATGCCCCTGAACGTCTCGAGGTGAAACAAAAGCTATATCAAGAAATCACAGCATATTGTCCTGAACATACCATTATTGCTTCAAGCTCATCGGGCTTAAAAGTGTCTGATTTTCAAAAAGAGGCGCAACACCCAGAACGTATTTTATTAGGACATCCTTTTAATCCACCTCATCTTTTACCTTTGGTCGAGATCGTTGGTGGTAATTTGACAGATCCTCAAATTTTAAAACAGGCTTCTGAGTTCTATAAACAACTGGGTAAGAATCCAATTATTTTAAATAAAGAAGTAAAAGGGCATGTCGCAAACCGTTTGCAGGCTGCGCTATGGCGAGAAGCTTTTTCATTGGTTGAACAAGGCGTGTGCTCTGCCGAAGATGTCGATGTCGCGATTACCAGTGGGCCGGGTTTAAGATGGGCTCTCTTTGGCCCCTACATTAATATGCAGCTTGCCAACCAAAAGGGCTTTAAAGAAGCAATTCATCATTTAGGCCCACCAATGACAGAATGGTGGAATGATATGCACGCATTTCAACATTCAGACGAGACCACAGAGTTGTTGGAAGCACAAACCAACCAGCTACTAACACAATATAAAGATATCGATTTATACCAAACCAGAGATAAAGGTCTGGTCGATATCTTAAAGCTCAGACAGCAACTCAAGTTAGATTGAGTCAAATTTTGAAGACAAAGCCAGTCATTTTATTGCAGAGATGATTGGCTTTTTTTGTTGGAGCAAATAATAAAAACGTTCTTAGCCAAAATTATTGTGTATTCATTAAATGTTACTGAAATTCCTATCGCGTTGCATTTGAACTATATGCCTTACGTGAAAAGTAAGAATCGTTGCAAACCGTAAAGAAAGCCTCCTCATAATCAAAGGACATGATAGAAAATAGAGGAATAACAATATGCGCGCTTTAACTTACCACGGTGCAGAAGACGTTCGAGTAGAAACAGTAGCAGACCCTATTATTCAAGAACCAGATGACATTATTTTACGCGTGACTGCCACAGCGATATGTGGCTCTGATTTACATTTATACCGAGGCAAAATCCCTAGAACCGAACAGGGCGATATCTTTGGGCATGAATTTATGGGTGTGGTTGAAGAGGTCGGTCCAGCTGTCACCACAGTCAAAAAGGGTGATCGTGTCATTGTTCCTTTTGTGATTGCCTGTGGCGAATGTTTCTTTTGCCAACTTGACCTAACTGCTGCCTGCGAAACCACGAATACAGGGCGCGGCGCAATTATTAATAAAAAGCAGATTCCACCAGGCGCAGCTTTGTTTGGTTATAGCCATCTTTACGGTGGTGTACCGGGCGGACAAGCAGAATATGTGCGTGTACCAAAAGCCAATAAAGGCCCTTTTAAAGTGCCAACTTCACTGTCAGATGAAAAAGTACTTTTCTTGACTGATATTTTACCCACCGCTTGGCAAGCCGTGACCAATGCTCAGGTGAAACATGGCTCAACCGTTGCAATTTATGGTGCTGGTCCAGTCGGACTGTTAAGCGCTGCTTGTGCCAAGATGCTCGGTGCTGAAAAGATATTTATGGTCGATCACAATGACTATAGATTGAACTATGCAGCGGCAACATACGGTGCTATTCCGGTTAATTTTGATGAAGTCGATGCTGCCGAATTTATTATTCAACATACCGACAATTACCGCGGTGTCGATGCTGTGATTGATGCGATTGGCTTCGAGGCAAAAGGCAGTGTGATTGAAACAGTCCTGACCAATTTAAAGCTTGAAGGTTCAAGTGGTGCAGCACTGCGTCAATGTATTGCCGCGGTTCGCCGTGGTGGTGTGGTCAGCGTACCGGGTGTCTATGCAGGCCCGATTCATGGTTTCTTATTTGGCGATGCTTTTGATAAAGGACTAACTTTTAAAATGGGCCAAACCCATGTGCATCAATATTTACCGCAACTCTTAGAATTGATTGAGCGTGGTGAATTAACACCTGAAACGATTATTACCCACCGAATGAAATTAGAAGATGCCGCAGAGGGATATCGCATTTTTAATGAAAGAGAAGAGGACTGCCGTAAGGTGATTCTACTTCCTTAAGATTCTCAATCTTATAATTTAGTTTCAAGCCTCTTCGTAAAAGGGGCTTTTTTATTTTCAAGATGCGCAATTTTTAGTGCAGCTTTTTATTTTTGAACTTAAATCGCACCTAAACGGCTCAAGTTTAGTATTACTTTTAACCAAAACCGTAATACTAAGCTGGCATGTCCTTTGCATAGTCTTAAGTAATTAAAAGTGATCTAGGGTTCCGATACTTCATGTATGACTGGACCGAGAGTTCACGGTTCCTAGCGAACTACACGGAGGGATAAAAGCCCGGGAGGAAGTCTAAAACTATCCGACAGGAGTAGCTATGAACACTGCAAGTTATCATAACCATCAGGCGATTTGGACCGAACTTTTACCCGGCGGACATCACTGGTCGGGTCGTATTCAAAAAGGAACTATTCTTAGATTTACATCGCTTGGCGCTCAGGCAAATGTTTCTTTGTTTTGTGTAAATGCTGCCGATGTGCTTGAACGTTTTAACATGCCCGACAGTTTAAAAGGACAACATACCGCTTATTTAAAAGCTTCCAATGTGCTCTATTCAGACCTAGGCCGTGTGATGGCTTCCATTGTTCATGACGATCATGGTTGGAACGATGCACTTTGTGGTCCAAGTCGACCAGAACAAATTGAGAAGCAATTCGGCAATCGCACATTTCAAGATGCCCGCAATGATATGTACCAAAACGGCTTAGACAGTTTACTCATTGAAATGTGTAAATACGGACTTGCCAGCCAAGACCTGAGTGCCGCGGTTAACCTATTTTCTAAAGTTGTACCAGATGAAAACGGTGCTTTGTCATATGTCAGTTCTGACAATACTGATCAAACCATTGAACTGCGTTTTGAAATGGACTGCTTGATATTTTTATCTGCCGCGCCGCATGGTTTAGACACCAGCCCAAGCTATCAACCTGCTGATATTCAACTCAGTTTATTTAAAGCCAATTCACTAACAGACAGCGATATTTGTCGTGATGCGTGTTCGCAAAATCAGCGTGCGTTTCAAAACACAGCCCGCTACTACGCGCTTAGCAATATTTAAATCAGGAGAAGCATCATGACAGTTTTACAATCATTTGAAAAAGCAGTTTTAAATGAAGTTTGTCCTGCGGGCGAAGCGTGGATGTGCGAGGTTAAAAAGGGCCAATATTTTCGAATTATTGATCTTGAGGGAAACCAAGCGGTCGATACTTTGTTTATGAGTGCCGAAAATCCAACTGAGCGTTATAGCGCAATGGACACTTTGGCCATCAACCAACAAATATATCTAGAAAAGGGCACCAAGCTCTATAGCAACTTTGGCCGTCCAATTGCCGTTATTCATGATGATAACTGCGGGCGCCATGACACCATTGGCGGCGCCTGTTCATGTGAAAGTAATACGGTTCGTTATGCACATGAAACGTATCCCATGCATAGTTGCCGTAACAACTTTATGTATGCCTTGGCAAAACACCCTATTGCAAAAAAGCATGGATTAAATGTCCGTCATATCGGCCCAAACATTAATTTTTTTATGAATGTGCCTGTTACGTCAGATGGTCAGCTTAAATTTGATGACGGAATTTCAGCGCCGGGTAAATATGTTGAAGTTCGTGCAGAAATGGATTTAATTGTTTTAATTTCCAATTGTCCGCAGCTCAATAACCCATGTAACGCCTATAACCCAACCAAAATTCAGTTGGTTGTCCGTGAAGCGGAAGGGGTGTAAGCATGTTTAAAAAAGTTCTGATTGCTAACCGTGGTGCAATTGCCTGTCGCGTCATTCGCACTCTTAAAAAACTCGGGATCGCTTCGGTGGCAGTTTACTCCGAAGCCGACCGTGATTCTTTACACGTGACTTTGGCCGATGAAGCTTTCTTGATTGGACCTGCACCTGCGCATCAAAGTTATTTAAATATTGAAAAAATCCTTGAGGTTGCAAAACAGTCTGGCGCAGAAGCCATTCATCCCGGTTATGGTTTTTTGTCTGAAAATGCCGAGTTTTGTGATCTGTGCGAAAGCCAAGGTATTGCGTTTATTGGGCCAACTTCAAGCCAAATGCTCGATTTTGGTTTAAAACATACTGCACGTGAGCTGGCTATTAAAAGCAATGTACCTTTACTTCCGGGCAGTTCGCTACTTGCCGATGAAGCTGAGGCCTTAACTGAAGCGGCCCGTATTGGTTATCCAGTCATGCTGAAAAGTACCGCGGGCGGTGGTGGTATTGGCATGCGTTTGGTCTGGAATGAAACAGAGTTAAAAGATGCCTATCAAACAGTGTCTTATTTAGCGCAAGTCAATTTTAAAGATGCAGGTTTATATTTAGAAAAATTTGTACAACATGCACGCCACATCGAAGTGCAAATTTTTGGTGATGGAAAAGGGCAAGTTTTAGCGTTGGGTGAGCGAGATTGTTCGGTGCAACGCCGTAATCAGAAGGTGATTGAAGAAACACCCGCACCACACCTAAATGAACAGCAACGTGAGTATTTGCAAAAAGTTGCGGTTCAACTGATGCAGTCGGTGAACTACCGCTCGGCAGGCACAGTTGAGTTTGTCATGGACACCGAAACCCAAGAATTTTATTTCTTAGAGGTTAACACGCGCTTGCAAGTCGAGCACGGTGTGACCGAACAAGTGTTTGGTGTCGACTTGGTCGAGTGGATGGTTACCTTGGCAAGCGGTGACTGGTCAGCACCGACTGAAAAGTTAGAGCCAACAGGACATTCCATTCAGGTTCGTCTTTATGCTGAAGATCCGATTAAACAGTTCCAACCAAGTGCGGGCTTACTTACCCATGTTAAATTTGACCCGCAAGCACGAGTCGAAACATGGGTAGAAACAGGGTCAACGGTGTCGTCTTTTTATGACCCAATGATTGCCAAAATCATTGTGACTGCTGCAACACGGGACCAAGCCATACAGGCAATGAGTGCTAGTCTTGCCAACACGCAAGTCGCAGGCATTGAAACCAATTTAGAATATTTACAAAACATTATTGCTTGCGATGTGTTTGCTTTAGGTACTCAAACCACTCGATTTTTAAATACGTTTGAATGGAAAACTCAAAAAATTGAGGTGTTGCAGGCTGGTATTCAAACTGCCATTCAAGACGTAACAGGTCGATTAGGTTATTGGGATGTCGGTGTACCGCCATCTGGTGCGATCGATCCGCTCAGTTTAACTGTGGCAAACCAGCTTTTGGCCAATGAACCAAATACCGCAGGGCTTGAATGTACCTTGCAAGGGCCAACTTTAAAGTTTCACTGCGATAGCCAAATTGTGATTACTGGCGGCGATATGCCGTCAAAACTTGATGGTGAACTTGTGCCGATGTGGCAAACCATCAATGTAAAAAAAGGCCAAGTTTTAAAATGTGGCATCATTCGTTTAGGTTGCCGTAGCTATATAGGCGTGAAAGGTGGTTTCGATGTTCCTGAGTATTTAGGGTCACAGGCGACTTTCACTTTAGGGCAGTTTGGTGGGCATGCAGGCCGTAATTTATTAATTGGCGATATGCTGCCGATTACTGAATATTCCGCTCAATCGACTACAGCTTTAGCTCAAGCACAAATTCCTAGCTTTACCCAAAACTGGGAAATTGCAGTCATGTATGGCCCACATGGCGCACCAGATTTTTTCACCAAACAAGATATTGATACCTTCTTTTCCAACGAGTTTGAAATTCACTATAACTCAAGCCGTACAGGCATTCGCTTAATTGGTCCAAAACCTGAGTGGGCACGTGAAGATGGCGGTGAGGCAGGCTTACATCCATCTAATATTCACGACAACGCTTATGCGATTGGGGCAATTGATTTTACGGGTGATATGCCAATTATTTTGGGTCCAGATGGTCCGAGCTTAGGTGGCTTTGTCTGTCCTGCGGTAGTGATTCATTCCGAGCTTTGGAAAATTGGACAACTTAAAGCAGGCGATAAAGTCAAATTTGTACCAGTCAGTTATGCGCAAGCAAAAGCACTTGATCAAAAATATCATCAAAGCTTAACTGCGACCGATACAACTCAGATCAATTTTAATCCAGCTATTCAAGCAGAACCCGACACTTTAAAAGATGCCGTTTTAGCCACTTTAGATGGTGAAGCTGACTTACCAAGCGTGACCTATCGACCAGCAGGAAATAGCTATTTGTTGGTGGAATATGGTGAGTTAGTCCTCGACCTAAATTTACGTTTCCGTATTCATGCGCTCATGCAATGGGTCAAAGATCAAAACATTCAGGGTATTATCGACTTAACACCGGGTATTCGTTCACTACAAATTCATTTTGATTCAATTCAATTCGATCAACTGGAGCTTCTACAGAAACTTCAGCAAGCAGAAGCCGAGTTACCCGATATTCAAAATATGCAGGTACCTTCACGCACTGTCTATTTGCCTTTGGCTTGGGAAGATTCGCAGACTCAACTTGCAACTGAGCGCTACACACAAATTGTTCGACCAGATGCACCGTGGTGCCCAGATAACGTCGAGTTTATTCGCCGTATTAATGGCTTAGCTTCAAAGCAAGCGGTTAAAGATGTGGTCTATAGTGCGAACTATTTGGTGATGGGGTTAGGTGATGTGTATTTAGGTGCACCCGTTGCGACGCCGCTCGATCCACGCCAACGTTTAGTCACCACAAAATATAACCCTGCGCGAACTTGGACACCTGAAAATGCGGTCGGCATTGGCGGTGCGTATATGTGTGTGTACGGTATGGAAGGGCCGGGCGGCTATCAATTCGTTGGTCGTACCACTCAAATGTGGAGTCGTTACCGTAAAAATGCCGACTTCGAAGAAGGTAAACCATGGTTACTGCGCTTTTTTGACCAAGTTAAGTTTTATGAAGTTTCTGAGGCTGAACTTCTGCAAATGCGTGAAGACTTTAAGGCGGGTCGGCTACAACTTCGTATTGAAGATGGTGTGCTTAACTTAAAAGAATACAACGAGTTTTTAAAGACGCATCAAGACAGCATTCAAGCCTTTAAAGATACACAGCAAGCTAACTTTGAGGCTGAACGCCGCCGTTGGCACGAAGCGGGCCTGCAAGAATATATTTCTGAAAGCCTGGATGCTGTAGATGATGGCGAAACCGTGGTGATCCCTGAAGGAGGCTGTACAGTCGAATCACACATGCCGGGGTCAATCTGGAAAATTGAATGTGCATCGGGTGATATTGTTGAAGAAGGTGCAACCCTTGCGGTAATTGAGGCAATGAAAATTGAAATTCCAATTATTGCGCCGGAACGTATGAAGGTAGAAACCATTACCATTGAAAAAGGGCAAACCGTAAAAACAGGACAAGTGCTATTTACCTTAGCACCTGTCGCTTAAACCAAAAGAGGGCATCAATATTGATGCTCTCTTTTTTTATTATGCTTCGGTCAAATGCTTTAATACTTTATGACCATGTTCAACAGCTTCTAATTTAATTTTCGACTCTGGATTACCTGATAAAGGCGAAACGTTATAAAGCAAGTAAGTGGCGCTTAACTGCATTTGTGTATATTGAATTGAATATTGAACCGCTTTTAAAAAACTATTCGCTAAGTTTTCTCGGTCGTTCACCATATCGGCTTCTTTTTGCCCGACCGTCATACTAATAATGACTTTTTTATCTTTTAATTTGTCGCCTTGAGAGCCATAAGCAAACTGATAAGTAAAAACTTCATCAAACCATAACTTCAAAATTGCCGGCATATTAAACCAGAACATAGGATATTGCAGAATGATGGTGTCATGGCGTAGCAACGCTTCTTGTTCAGCACTTACATCAATTTTATAGTCTGGATAAAGCTGAAAAATATCTCGGACTTCAAGGTCCGGATAGGTTTTTATAAGTTCATTCACTATCGTTTTATTTGCAATTGATTGAGCGTAGTAGGGATGGGCCAAAATAAGTAAAGCCATAATAATGCCTTGTAGCTATAAAAATCATAGTCACTATAATTTTTATAGTATATGTGTACAATAACTATCAAAATTGATAGGTGGCATGAAAAATGGCAAATACTGAAAATAAATGTGAAATCACCATGAATGGAAAAACCTATCCATGTCATATCAGTATGGCTATGGATTTGGTGGGTGGAAAATGGAAAGGTGTTATTTTGTATTATCTAAAAGATGGGCCAAAACGTTTTAATGAAATCAATCAATTAATGCCCACCATCACAGAAATGACCTTAAGCCTTCAACTTAAACAATTAGAGCAAAGTGGCTTAATTTCTCGAACCGTTTATGGTGAAAAAGCACCAATTAAAGTGGTTTATGAAATGACAGATTTTGGAAAAACTTTTAGGCCAGTTTTAGATTCTTTATATGTCTGGGCTCATAGTTTGATTAATTTATCTGAGGTTTCAGAATAAAATTTCGATTCACAATTATTATAATTAATATAAAAGATTGATTTTTTAATGCTCGCTTCAATTAGCCCTATCCCTGTGCATAGGGCTTTTTTTTGCCCAAAAATCACTCATAAATTCCTACCAAGCCCATCAAAATCCTGCTTAAAAACTGGCACATTTTCTGCATCTCATATCAGTAATACAAAAATTGAATTTGGTAATACCAAGCTAGAGGTGCGATATGAACGATGTAAAACCTGTGGTTCAACCAAAGCCAACTTTAAAAGCCTTTTTAGTCGAATTGCTTAGCGTACGTGCAGGCGTATATATCAAACAAAACAAACAGGCGCCTAAAACAAAAGGATAAGACTGTGGCAAAACAAAAGTTAGCTCGAATCAGTATTACCGTACCTGAAACGACCCTTAACGCACTCGACCAAAAAATTGTCGAGCAGAACTATGAAAGTCGCTCGCAAGCCATTGTCGACATGATTAATAAACACCTGATTGCAGAGCAAGCACAGGCCAATGAAGTCATGGTGGGCACTTTGACGCTACTTTATGACGCTAGCCAAATGACCTTACGCAATCAATTGGTCGATTTACAACAACAGTTTTTAGCACAGGTGATTAGTTCACTTCATATTCAGCTCGACCAGCAAAAGATATTGCAAGTCATGTTAATGCAGGGTGCGAGTTCTGAACTCAGACAAATTAGCCAGCAATTTATTGTGCTGAAAGGGGTGATTAAAGGGCATTTAGAACTGATGGATGCCGCCATGCCGCCTATACAGCAAAATGACTAAATGAGGAGTAGCGTGTTGAAAAAATTATGGACTATCCAAGACTGGAAAACAGCATATCAAAATGGGCAAATCCATCTTGAAGATTTGATAGGTTACGTTGCAGAAATTAAAAATGATGACCATGCATGGATTGAAATTGCATCGAATAAACAGATTCAGGCACAAATTGATGTTTTCAAAGACCAGAATATTGCTGACTTACCACTATACGGTGTGCCATTTGCAGTTAAAGATAACATTGATGTTGCTGGTTTTCACACTACTGCCGCCTGTAAAGAAGTTGAATATTTAGCGACTCAAGATGCTGCCGTAGTTGCCAAACTAAAAAAAGCAGGGGCGATTGTGGTCGGTAAAACTAACCTCGATCAGTTTGCGACTGGGCTGGTTGGCGTTCGCTCTCCATACGGTGCAGTAAAAAATAGTTTTAACCCTGAATATATCAGTGGTGGTTCAAGCTCAGGTTCATCAGTGGTGGTTGCCAACGGTATTGTGCCTTTTAGTTTGGGGACAGACACGGCGGGGGCAGGGCGTGTACCTGCGGGCCATAACAATATTGTGGGCCTTAAACCGACAAAGGGCTGGTTTTCTACCACAGGTTTAATTCCTGCATGTCGGACTATTGATGTGATTTCTATTTTTGCACTGCATATTGATGACGCTTGGACCATTGCCAATTTAATGCAGGGCTACGATGAAACAGATGAATATTCACGAGTACATCCAGCCAATGTACCGACTCAGTTTTCTAAACAAAAAATTGCTATTCCAGCTCAGCTTGAGTTTTATGGTGATCTTGAATCTGAAAAAGCTTTTTTAGTTGCAGTCGAGCGCGTAAAAAAACTGGGTTATGAAATTGAGAATATTGATTTCAGTGCATTTAATGAGCTTGCTGCCGCACTGTATAACGATGCATGGGTGGCAGAAAGAACAGTCGCCGTTGAACGCATGACCACACGTGAAAAGGCTCATCCAGTCATTGCTCAAATTATTGCGCAGGCAGATAAATTCAAGGCAACAGATGCACTTCAAGCCGAATATAACCGTGCCGTTCTGGCTCGAAAAATTAATTTGGCATTACAACCTTTTGATGCATTGATGGTTCCGACAGCACCAACCATTTATACCATTGCCGAAGTTGAAGCCGACCCGTTGACTAAAAATGCACACATGGGGGCATATACCAACTTTGTCAATTTTGCTGATCTTTCGGCTTTAGCTTTACCTAACGTACTCCGTGAAGACGGCCTACCAAGCGGCGTAACCTTTATTGCACCAGCTTGGCACGATCAGGCACTCGTCAATTTTGCGCAGCTCTGGCAAACCGAAACATCGCTGAGTTTAGGTAAATCAACTCGACATTATCAAAAAAGTCTAGAGATTCAATTAAATCATTCAGTACAGCTAGCAGTTGTGGGAGCACATTTAACAGGCATGCCCCTTAATTTTCAGCTGACTAGTCGCAATGCCACTTTGCTTAAGAAAACCCAGACCGCAGAGACTTATAAGCTCTTTGCCTTAAAAAATACCACGCCGCCAAAGCCGGGGCTGCAATGTGATGCAGCAGGGACATCAATTGAAGTGGAAGTGTGGGATGTTCCTTTAGCAAATTTTGGAGCCATTGTGGCTGAAGTACCTGCACCACTTGGTATTGGGAACTTGAAACTAAAAGATGGAACATGGGTTAAAGGCTTTATTTGCGAAGCGTATGCCATTCAAGATGCAACCGATATTAGCCATTTTGGAGGCTGGCGAGCTTACATACAGTCACTCAATCAAACCGCTCAAAGTGTTGTTAGTAAAAATGTTGGGGAAGTTTCTATATGATTAAAAAAGCGTTGTTATCCGTATCTATTTTATCGGCAGTTGTATTGGGTGGGTGTGACAATACAGCTAAAGTGCCCGAGGCTAAACAAGATGCTCAGGCAGCCACCAATACAAAACCAATTACCATTGGCTATAGCGATTGGCCGGGCTGGGTGGCTTGGCAAGTAGCCATTGAAAAAGGCTGGTTAAAAGAAGCAGGGCTAAATGTAGAGTTTAAATGGTTTGATTATTCGGCTTCGCTTTCAGCCTTTTCGGCAAATCAGCTCGACGCTGTTTTGGTCACCAATGGCGATAACTTGGTAACTGCTTCGGGCGGTACGCAAGGCATGATGATCATGGCAACAGATTATTCTGCGGGCAATGATGCCATTATTGCAAAAGAGGGTATTAATACCATTCAAGACTTAAAAGGAAAATCAATCGGTGTCGAAAAAGGCTTGGTTGATCATCTTTTACTAGCAACAGCTTTAACTGACCATAACATTAAAGCGAATGAGGTAAAGCTGGTAAATTCAGCGACAAACCAATTACCTCAAGTGTTTAATAGCCCAGATATTTCTGCAATCGCTGTTTGGCAACCTGTTGCAGGTCAAGCATTAAAAGCAGTGGCAGGCTCTAAAATTATCTATACCTCTAAAGACAAGCCGGGTTTAATTTATGACACCTTAACAGTCAACATGAGCCACTTAACTGCTCATCAAGAAGAATGGAAAAAGATCATTCAGGTGTGGGACAAAACAGTTAAATATATTAATGACCCCGCAACACATGCCGATGCAGTTAAAATCATGGCAAACCGTTCAGGGGTCGACCCAAAACAATATGAATTAATGGTCAGTGGTACACATCTATTAGATATCAATGCCAATAAAAAAGTATTTGCTAAATCTCAAGGCTTTGACTCAATTTATGGCTCTAGCTATCACGTCAATAAATTTAATGTCGAAACTGGTATTTATAAAACTGAACAAAATGTAGATGGGCTGATTTATCCAACACTCATAGAACAACTTAAATAAACCCCATAAATAAAAAAGCCCAAGTTTAACTTGGGCTTTTTAATGTCTTTCTTATTTTTCTGTACTGACCTGAGTCATACGGGGGATTTTTGGTAAGTCTTGTAAAGCTGGGTCAAGCTCATCTTCTTCGGCGTGAACTAAATAATCAACCCGTGAACGGAGTTGTTTAAACTCAGGTGTGCTCATCAAGTCGAGTGAGCGTGGACGCGGCAAATTAACTTCAATAATTTCTTTAATTTCACCTGGGTTGGCTTTAAGTGCCACAATTCGGTCTGCCAGTAAAATAGCCTCATCCATATCGTGAGTGACAAAAATAATGGTGATATCAATGTTTTGCCATAAATCCATCAAGTGCTTTTGCATTTTTTGACGGGTGTGTGGGTCGAGTGCACCAAAAGGTTCATCCATGAGTAAAATTTTAGGTTGATTAACTAAAGCTCTAGCAATCGCAACGCGCTGTTTCATACCACCAGAAAGTTGGTGTGGATACTGATTTTCATATTTTTCTAAACCAATAATATTGATCCATTCGCGTGCTTGAGCTTCGGCTGTCATTTGACTAGCGCCGCGCATTTGCGGACCAAACATCACATTTTCTTTTACAGTTTTCCAAGGAAAAAGGGTATAACCCTGAAACACCATGCCGCGTTCAGGGCATGGACCCGTAATGCATTCGCCGTCTACTAAAACTTCTCCACTATGGTACGGGTCTAAACCTGCGATAACACGGCTCAGTGTCGATTTACCGCAGCCAGAAGGGCCAATTACACAAATAAATTCTCTTTTATGAATTTTTAAATCGAGCTTATTTAAAACGGTGCGTTCGCTTTGACCATGCTTAAAGACTTGGCTCAGTTGTTTAGCTTCTAAAATAACAGGACGTTCATAAATTTTTTGAAAGTATTCATGCGCGTTAAATGTTGAATCGTTCATTATTTTGCTCCTACTTTCCAAGTGAACATCCGCTCACCTAACTTCATTAATAACCAATCACAGACCAGACCAATCACACCAATAATCAAAATAGCCGCATAGACATTGTCAAAGTTTTGATAGCGTGCCTGTTGGGTGATAAACCATGTAATACCCGAGGTCGTACCAATCAACTCTGAAACAATTAAATAGGTCCAAGCCCAACCTAATAGCACGCGTAAATCACGGTAAATATCAGGTAAAGCTGCAGGAATCACCACGTGAAATAAACTTTTGAGCTTATTGGTACCAAGCGTATAGCCAGCTTCAATTAAGCTTCGATCTACCATTCGGGTGGTATTGGCAATAATGAGAATTTGCTGAAATAGCGTACCAATCACAATAATCGCAATTTTAGGCGCATCATTAATCCCTAAAATTGCTACTGCAAGTGCACCAAAGGCGGGAGCGGGTAAGTAACGGAAAAATTCGACAAACGGTTCTGTTAATAGGGATATCCGCTTAGAAAAACCACACAAAATACCCAGTGGAATTCCAATCAATGAAGAGATAAAAAAAGCTGAAAAAACCAGTTTGATACTGTGCCATAAACTTTGATGAAACCACGGTGAATCGGGTTGCTCTGGTGGCGTGGTAAATGCGGTGACCAAAGCCTTAGCGACTTCATGGGGAGCAGGTAAATAAATCGGATTGACCAAAATACCTTGTGGTGGTGCAGAATTTCGATTGACTGCATTTTGTGCTTCGAGATAGAACACATTTTTATCAATGCGACTTCCTACTTGTAAGTAAGAAACACTGCCTGAACTTGTGATTTGTACTTGAGGATGCCAAACAAAAGGTAAATAACTGATTGCGCACCAAAGACATATTGGAATCACGAAAGAACAAATACTGAGAATCAGCTTGTTCTTTCGCGTAAATTCCTTTGCAACATAACCCATATCGAGAGCTCCCCATTTTTATCAGTATTACGATTTTCATAAAACGTAATATTGTTAAGCAAAATAGGTGCCATCTTTAAAGTGCTCTAGATGACTTAAGACGAGGGAATTAAAGTTTCATGTAAATACACCCAATAACACTTTTTATCTTCTACTTTGATGCAGGCTGTGGATGTACGTACTGTCTCGGTTTCATCAGTTTGCTGATGTTCTTGGTATTGCACCCAGCAATAATTTTCAAATTCGTATAAAGCTGTACTCTTAATAATGGTGATTTTTAAAGAGGATTTCTTTCCAATATTTTGACTAAATAAGTTTTTAACTTCGGCTAAACCAATACTTTGACCTTGAACCGTAACCATCTTAAAATTTTGATCAAAGCTATCTAAAAGGGGACTCAGACTTTGTTCTGCATTTCGACCTGTAAATACATTTTCTATTAAAACATGTAAGTCAATGACACTTTGAATGGCCTGATCCATTTGATTAGACATGATTTTTCTCCTTTAATACCTTATCTTTCTTTTAGATAAACTAAAAAGTATGTAAGTTAGGGGAAGATAAGCTATTTTATATAAATAGACAATTCTGTCTGTTTTTTATAAAATATCGATGATTATGACTCAGTTTTTATAATAATGATGTCCCATAAAATATTTCAAATTTTAGATAGTTTAGGGTTGGTCGCACAGAACCGCGTTCTTCATGTGCAATTTTCCAACGCATCATTAAACAATCAAGTCTTCTTGCAACGCATTGAGGGTGAACATACGCTCAACCAAGGTAGCGTTGCTGAGTTACTGTGTCTGTCGACAAACGCGCACATTGCATTAAAACAATTTATTGGCTGTCAGGTTGCTGTCGATCAGGTCACCGATACAGGCCAGTTTTTTAGAACTACGGGCATTATTACAGAAGCGAGCCAAGGGCAAAGCGACGGCTCACTCACCATTTATAACCTCACCTTAAAAGATCCAACTGCACTCTGGCATAAACGTCGTAATAGTCGCGTATTTATGAACAAAAGCGTGCGCGATATTAGCGAAATTCTGTTTAAAGAATGGCAGGGTAAAAGCCCGTTATTTGCCGCAAGCTTAACCCTCGACACATCTGGGTTAACCAAAGACTACGATGTACGTCCATTTGTGATGCAGTCAAACGAAAGCGATTATGACTTTTTAACTCGTCTGTGGCGTAGTGAAGGAATTAACTGGCTGGTCGATGAATCACAGCTTTTTGTCGCTGACCCGAATGCGTCCATTCAGCCGCAAGTCTTACGTTTAATTGACGATAACCAAAATTATCAGGCGCTTGAACGCCGTAGCCTCCGCTACCAACGTAGCAGTGCCACAGAACAGTTTGATACCATTACCCAAGTCAAGGCAGAACGCCGCTTACAACCGACTTCGGTTCATGTGCAACGCTGGCAAGCTGATGCGCTGCAACAAGAAGAAGGTAGCGGTAGCGTACAAGGTAAGCAGCAGCACAGCGAACACTATGATAATGCGAGCCTAAACCTTGAAGATGCATGGCATGTTAGCCCAGCGTGGATGCAAGACTTAAAAGGCGAAGACCAAGCCACAGCTTCAGGCAATAGCCAGATTGAACAGCTTAACCAACATATTAATGCTTACCATCACCTGAGCTCGAAACAGTTTACCGTTTCGGGCAACGTCCGTGATGCACAGGTCGGTTACTGGTTTGAACTCAATGAACACCCAGAACTCGACCAACATGATAGTGCCGACAAAGAGTTCTTAATCTTAAGCAAGCACTACTACAACCAGAATAATTTACCGAAAGAATTACAACAGCAACTTGAGCGACTATTACCAAAAGACAAGCTCAAGGCAGCCGAACTCGACAGCCAAAATACTGAGCAGCGCCACTATGCTGAACTCAATGTCGTTCGACGCAACATACAAGCTGTACCTGAGTATAATCCGCTAGAGCACCGACCAGCCGCTTACCCGCAGCGTGCTAAAGTGGTGGGGTTAGAGGGCGAAAGCATTCATGTCGACCAGTGGGGACGTATTAAGGTCCGCTTCCTGTTTACCAGAACTGACGACCATAGCCATGACGGTGGAGCGGGAAGTAACGACAATGACACCGACTCGGCTTGGGTGGATGTGCTGACTCCGTGGGCAGGTGCAGGTTATGGCGCACGCTTCTTGCCACGTGTGGGAGAGATCGTGGTGATCGATTTCTTTGACGGCAACATTGACCGTCCATTTGTGGTGGGACGCATTCACGAAGCTGAACGTCACCCAACCCAGTTCGACCAGAAAGGTCATTTCCCCGACACTAAAAAACTCAGTGGTATCCGTTCAGAAGAAGTCGACGGTAAAGGCTTTAACCAGCTACGTTTTGATGACACCACAGGACAAATCAGTGCCCAGCTACAAAGTAGCCATGCGGCAAGCCAGCTCAACTTGGGTAACTTAAGCCATCCAAAAGACAAAGCTGAAAGTGATGGTCGTGGTGAAGGCTTCGAACTCAGAACTGACCAGTGGGGAGCGGTGCGAGCTGGCAGTGGTTTACTCGTTAGTACCCATAAACAGGACCAAGCCCAAGGCGTACACCTCGATGCAAATGAGGCCAAACAACAAATCGAAGGCGGTCTCGACAATGCCAAGGCACTCAGTGAAGTTGCCAAAAATCAGCAAACTGACCCATTGGAAATGCTTGAGAACCTAAAAACGTTCATAGAGCAAATTGAAGAAAAAGATCAAGACAAAGCTGCCGCTTTTAAGCAAGCCTTGATGATATTAACTGCACCTAACAGTATCGCTTTAGCCAGTAATGAAGACATTCACTTAAGTGCAGATGACCAGCTAAACCAAACTGCTGGAGACAGCATTAATCTGTCTACCCAAAAGAATTTAATCGCGCATGCCCAAAATAAAATTAGCCTTTTTGCAGCTCAAGAAGGGGCAAGACTTTATGCAGGCAAAGGCAAAGTCGAAATACAAGCGCAAGGCGATGGAGCCGATTTAATTGCCCGTAAAGCTGTTCAGATTATTTCAACAGAAGACAAAATTGAAATTAGTGCTTCTAAAGAAATCGTTATCACGGCAGGGGGGTCTCAAATCAAGATTAATGGCTCGGGAATTTTCCCTGTCACTGGTGGCAAGTTTGAGGTAAAAGCTGGGCAGCATTTATTTATGGGGGGAGGGAGCGTTCAGCCTAGCTTACCATCATTACCTGTTTTTGAACCCCAGCCGCAGGATTTATTTTTAGAATATTTTCATGCTGATGGTACGCCCGCAAAAGGTTCTAATTATACGGTAACACTCTCTGATGGTTCTAAAAGAACTGGATTTTTAGATGAAAAAGGGCAAGCTTTTATTCGAGATGTTCCTGTTGGAAAGGCACAAGTTCTTTATGAAACTGTATTTAGTGAAAATGAGAAATCAGATGCGGTTGATGACAGTTGGTTTTCTAACTTTATTCAAACCAAAGGTGTTAAGTAATGGTTGAGCAAAATAAAACACCTGAAACAGGAAATGAACAGTTTTGGCAAGGTTTAAGTGGTAAATCAGGATATATTCAACAAGAATTTATCCAATCTTCTGAGTTTCTAAGTCTTGCATTAGGTGAGTCTGAATATGGCGTAGCGAGACATGCACCTTTAGAAAAAAAAGATCAAACCCAATATGCTTATGTATCTAGTCATTTTTCAATTGAAGCATTACCTGAATCTGCAGGTTTTTTAGATAAGTTTCAACATGCGATACAACTTGCATTTGCTGTAAAAGTACAAACAGATATTAATCTTGCAAATAATATTAATAAGATAATTGATGAAAATATAGACGATATTCAATATATTTTTGGATTTATTAGTGGCGATTTTAATAAAGATCCTACAGTTGCCCAAGTGATTGTGGGTGGCCTCATCAGTATGATCCCTGTTGCTGATCAGATATGTGATATCCGGGATTTATTGGCCAGTGTTATTATTTTATCAGATGAAAAAGAAAGAACACCTGAAAACTGGATGAGTTTAGCCTTAGTAGGAATTGGTGTAATTCCATTTTTTGGTTCAGTTTTTAAAACGATTGCCAAGTTGATTACTAGTAAAGTTATTAAAACAAAAGATGAGTTATTTAAGGCAATTGAGCAGTTGGAATCTTATTGTCGAAAGCTTGGTTATAAACCATTTTGGGGAGATAACCCTGAAAGGTGGCTGAAAACCAAACCTTGGATAGAAATAGGTACAAATGCAAAACTAGTCCTTAATCAATATCTTGCAAAACTACAATCACTTTTACAAATGTATGGTAGTCGTAATACTGCTAAAATGACTGGGTTTGATGCTCTGGCAGATAAATATGCGGCTGCACTTAAAAGTATCATGGCTCAGATTGGGCGGTATATTGATGATCTATGTCGTCAGGTTGAGAATGCCTGTCATGAGATTATGGGACAACCAAAACTGAGTGTGGCTGGTGGACATGGTAATGGGATGGATATCCATATTGGTGGGAGTCCCAGTCAACCGACTCGAGCTAGCCATACACAGCCATCTAATAAAATTGCTTTTGCCAAGATGAAAGAGCATAAAGTCGGATGTTTTGATCCAGTAAATACTCCTAAAGCTCGAGCCAATGCACGTAAAAATATTGATTTAGGACATCCGCCACAAGCCAAGCGTGAAAATTGGTCAGAAGATCAATATTTAAAGTGGGAAACCGATCGCCAGTTAGAAATGCAACAGAATGCTTTAAATAGTATGACGGCAAAAGATTATGAGAAAGGTCGGGATCTTTTTAAGCAAAATGGGCGAGGGAATGGTCTGGATCAGGTGCAGACTAGAACCAAATATGAAAAAGACTTGAGAGAAAAGTATTTTAATGAATACAAAAACACCATGGATCCAATTGATGCTGATATTAAGGCAACAAAAGATGCTAAAAGTGTGATGACAACTATGGCAGCCTTACATAATCCTGATCAAATTACTGGAGGGATTGAAAGTAATGCAGCGATGGATATGGGTTTAAAAAATGTCAACTCCTCGATAGGGAGCGGTTGGGGAAATGTAGCAAAAAATGAAAAAGTCAGCCGTGTCCAATCAATTGATGATGCAGTCAGTGGAGTGGGGTTAAATGCCAAAGAAACAACTAAACTTAATGTGAAATTAGAGAGATGTAAATAATGTTGCCGATTAGCCAACAGGAAGAGATACAAAAGTACTTTGATTACTTTAATGTTAAGTTTTCTAAGATTGAAATAGGTAAAAAACCAACGCCTGAATTCATTGCTCAGCATCAACATACTTTTCCTGAATATCTATTTTATATTTGGGAAAAACTTGGTTTTGCATCGTTTGAAAATGGCGGCTTTTGGCTAGTCAATCCAGTAGATTATGAAGATATTTTAGAACTTTGTCTCAAAGATACTGACTTTCCTGAATATGATGAATTCTATATTCTTGGAAGAAGTGCTTTTGGAGAATTGCATGCTATAGGTAAAAATACGAGTTCAAAGTTGACAATAGATATGATCAATTTAAGAATTTACCCATCAATTAAAGATATCCAAGATACTGAAAATAATGATTTATTAGGCTCATTTTTATCTATGATTGTTACTAGAGCCAAGAATGAAGACATAGATGTTTATGATCAAAATGGCAAATTACTTTTTGATCGCTGCTTAACAAACTTAGGTGAACTTACCGAAGATCAAATCTATGCCTTTGAACCACCAGCAGTATTAGGTGGGCCACAAGTTATTGAGAATATGAAAAAAGTAGATTTATTCCAATACATTCCTTTTGTAGCTCAACTAGATAAGTTTCAAGTGATGTTGGATATTGCCAAAGAGGTTGATCGTTTAGGGATTAAGCCAAATCATTAAAAAGTAGTAAGTTATCAATTTTTTGAGTGGGAGTTTAACTCCTACTTTTTTATTGATCAAAAATAGCAATTAACAATATCTTTTGATTCATTAGGTTTAGTTGTGGCAATAAAGCAATTAGTGATTCTATAAGCCATGTAGGATCTACTGATGATGCTGTTAAAGGAATTGATCCACGTGTGAAAGATGCAACTAAACTTAATGTGAAATTAGAGAGATGTAAATAATGTTATCGGAAGTTGTGTTAAAGAAAATAAATGATCATCTAGACTTTTTTAATATTCGATTTGAAAATATTAAAATAGGTAAAAAGCCAACGCCTGAATTTATTGCTCAGCATCAACATACTTATCCTGAATATTTATTTTATATTTGGGAAAAATTAGGTTTCGCATCCTTTGAAAATGGCGGATTTTGGCTTGTTAATCCCTTGGATTATGAAGATATTTTAGAGCTTTGTTTAAAAGATACTGATTTCCCCCAATATGATGAATTTTATGTCATTGGTAGAAGTGCTTTTGGTGATTTACATGTAATAGGTAAAAGTACGAGTTCAAAGTTGACAATAGATATTATTAATTTAAGAATTTACCCATCAATTAAAGATATTCCAAACGTAGAAGATATAGACCATTTAATTTCATTTTTATCTACCATTGTCATGAAGGCGAAGAATGAAGATATAGATATTTATGATAAAAATGGCAAGTTTCTTTTTGATCGTTGCTTAACAAATTTAGGTGAAGTCAACGATAATGAAATCTATGCCTTTGAACCTCCAGTGGTATTGGGTGGACCACAAGTTATTGAGAATATGAAAAAAGTAGATTTATTCCAATATATTCCTTTTATAGCTCAGCTAGATAAGTTTCAAGTGATGTTGGATATTGCCAAAGAGGTTGATCGTTTGGGTATCAAACCGAAAGATTAATCTTGCCTAACAAAATATATGCTATGAGAGTAATTAGAAAAGGGAGCTAGGCTCCTTTTTCTATATATAAATTCTTCAAATTATGCTCGAAGCCAGTATACGGTTTTAGATGAACATGTAAATATAGAAGGAGAAGCTAATCGTTTACGTTGTGAAGCTGGTCAGCTTTGTCTACAAACCAGCGAATGGTATAGTCCAGCCAATGGCATGCAAAAGCGTCATTTTAATCAGAGCGAAATTATGCCAGAAATTAAAGATAACACTTGGGGTGAAACCATTTGGTATTTAGATCTAGAAAATTAATAATATTTTTATCTCTTTAATTCATTCTATTAGTATAAGAGGCCTATCCATTTGATAGGTTTTTTCATGTCTGGCAACATGTTTATGATGAATTAAATAATCGAACTACAACCATCCGACCTGATGGACAGAAAATAGATTGGCTGACTTATGGAAGTGGACATGTCTATGGTGTGGCTTTAAATAGTGAAGATGTTGTTAGCTTTGAACGTGATGATTTACATAGAGAGACATTACGCCACTATGCAAATGGTCTTAGCCAACAACAACGTTATGATGAAGTCGGGCGCTTAACTCAGCAATTAATGTTGAATGGGCATGACAAAGGCTATCAAGCCCAAACTCAAAATAATGCTATCCAGCATACCAATCAATTGATTGAACGCTTATATCACTACGATAAAACAGGTGAGTTAACGCTCATTAAGGATACTCGTCGTGGGGCTATTCATTATAAATATGATCCTGTTGGGCGTTTATTAGAAGCGACCAGTAAACTTGGGAAAGAGACTTTTAATTTTGACCCGGCAAGTAATATTTTAGATCGATATAACAGTACCAAAGAGCAATCCTCACAGCACAATGCCACTGAAAAGGGTCTTGGTTATAATCGCTTAGTAAATAACATCGTGCAGGAATATCTTGACCAACAATATCAATATGATGCTTTTGGACAGCTGATTCGACAAAAGTCATCACAAGGTGATTTAAATCTTGAGTGGGATGTATTGGGACGTCTTGTCCGTAGCCGAAATAATCAATATACGGCAGAATATCGCTATGATGCTTTAGGTCGATGTATTCAAAAAAGAAGTAAGCATCACCATACAGGTCAAAAGCAGAACACTATTTATGGGTGGGATGGTGATACTTTAGCGTATGAATCTAGTGCTGATTTAACAAAACACTATTTCTACGAAAAAGATAGTTTCGTGCCTTTGTTACAAGCGGGGTATCATCACCCCATTGAGCTACATCAAACCCAAGACTGGACAGAAAAAACATATAGCATTTATAAAGACCCTCTTTGGAATACTGCAAAACAAAGCCAAGGTTTTGATGATGTATGGTTCTATCACTGCGACCATTTAGGCACACCGCAAGAAATGAGTAACCAGACAGGCGCCATTATCTGGAAAGCTCAATATAAAGCTTGGGGTGAATGTAAGCTAGAACAGGCTAACTCAGATTTCTTTGAAAAGTCAGAAATTATTAGCAATAATATCCGTTTCCAAGGTCAATATTTTGATGAGGAAACAGGACTTCATTACAACCGTTATCGTTATTATTCGCCGTATGTAGGTCGATTTATTAGTAAAGACCCGATTGGATTATTGGGTGGGTTTAATGTTTATGCTTATACTGCGAACCCCGTACAATGGATCGATCCATATGGATTAGCACCATGTAGTCTAGTTAGATATAAGCCAGATAAGGTAACACCTCAAGCTGGAAGTCGACAAGATGCTATTGATAGAGCTTGGTCTCTTGAGAAGCAGCTAATACAAACAACTGGAACAGGTACTAGGGATTGGAGTCAAGCTGAACTGGATACGATTCTTAGAACGCCAAGTGGTAGTGGTAAAGGTCAGCTCTCATCTGTTATGTCAAATCTTGGCTATACTGGTCATCACATTAACAGTGTTAAAAATAATGGAGCATTAGGCGAAAGTTGGAAAGGAGATCCGCGGAATATTGTTTTCTTGGAAAACCCTAAACATCCAAATAGTAGTCCTATGCCTAATGCATATAATGAGCATTTTCATTCAAAGCAAGGTCATCGAGGAAGTACGACTAATGTCTCCAGAGGAAGATTGATTGATAGACAAGCAATGATTAATCAGTTTAATAAAGGTTGTAGTATCTAATATTAGGATAGGTATCATGAATTTTAATGATTTATTAAAGAAAGTTGATGAATGTAATGAAATAATTTATGGTGAAAGATTCCTTATTAATCAGGTTAATTCTGTTAATGATGATCTGTTTAAAAGCTATTTAAGTTGTATTCCTGAAAATGATTTTAATATTGATTTAGGAGGGAATATAAATGATTTTTTAGGAAAAGATTCGTTAGATAATATTCAATATATGTTTGAAGATATATTCGAGGGGGAAAGTGCTACAGTATTCTTAACGCAACATGATGTAAATATCGTATACATAAATCATAATAGTGGCGAGATAGGGGCATGTATTTCAGGCGATGAATTACATATCATTGCTAAAAATTTATTTGATTTTTTTTCACAAATTAATATTGTGCAGAATTTAATTATTGACCTATATGACTCTAACCCTAGAGGTGAAAATGGAGGGTATAAAATAGGTTTTTTAGAAGAGTTAAAGAAAATTCTTATAAATGAAAAAGTATTGTTAGATGTAGAGTATTTTATAGAATTTTTTTATGGTTAAAGTGTAAGTAATATTCAAAAATAAGTAGTATTTCTAGATGTTTGTTTAGAAGTACTACTTTGAAATAAGATGTTTTAAAGGTTGGTCTGTGAATTTTTATACAATTTATCCGTCTGAATATATTGATAGATATTTTTCTTTTGACTTGAAAGGGAAGCAAGAAATTATTGTTGATTATTTTAAATTTGATTTAAGTGATAAGTTTTTAAAAAATCCTAGAATAAGTTTAGATTGTGATAATATTTTTTCTGATCGATTAAATGAGATGTTAGAAACTGATTTTTATTATTCATCTTCTGGAATTTTACTATTTTCAAAAAGATTTTTTAATGAAGTGAAAGAAATTCTTGAAGATGATTGTGATTTCTATAAGTGCTCTGTGAGGAATGAAGAGGTAGATATTTATGCTATGTATATTAAGAGAAAAAACAATTTATTAGATGAGTATGACTTCATAAAAAAAGATCTTGTAACAGATGACTTTTTTATTGCTAGAGATACGGATAAACCTTATATCTATGTAGTAAGTCAAAAATTTGTGGATGCTATTAATAAATTTAAATTAAAAATGAATTTCTTAGAATACTAAAATATTAACAATTTTTAAAAGTGAATTAATAGCGTAAGTTTTTATTTCACTTTATATCTTTATTACGTTCATTATCATCATCCATTCTTGTATTCATATGGTTAAGTTTTCCTTTACAAAATAGACAGATGTTTCTGTATTTTATAAAATAATGCCAATCCTGACAAAGTTTTCATAAAAAAGATGTTATCTCATATACATAGAATTCTAGAAGATTTGGGTATCAGCTCGCAAAAGCGCGTGCTTCATGTTCAGTTTTCTAATCCATCGTTGAATACTCAAGTCTTTTTACAAAGTATTGAAGGACAGCATCAGCTAAATGAAGGACTGACTGCCGATTTATTTTGTCTTTCTACCAATGCCCATATTTCATTAAAACAATTTATTGGTTGTCAGGTTGCAGTCGATCAAGTCACTGATCAGGGGCAGCTATTTAGAACTACAGGAATTATTACAGAAGCCAGTCAGGGGCAGAGTGATGGTTCATTAACATTGTATAAACTGAGATTGCAAGATCCAACCGCACTATGGCATAAACGCCGCAATAGTCGTGTGTTTATGAATAAGAGTGTACGGGACATTACTGAAATTCTATTTACAGAATGGCAGAACAAAAGCCCCTTGTTTACTTCTGGTTTAACATTGGATTTAAAAGGTCTAACCGAAGACTACGATGTTCGACCTTTTATCATGCAAAGTAATGAAACGGATTATGAATTTTTAACCCGACTTTGGCGTAGTGAAGGTATTAACTGGTTAGTTGATGAAGCTCAGTTGTTTGTCACTAATAGCTCTGATGAGATTCAATCACAAAAGTTACGTCTAATTGATAATAATGAATCATATTTAGCATTAGACCGAAGAAATATCCGTTATCATCGCAGTAGCGCAGTTGAACAACAAGACAGTATGGCGAGTCTTGTGCCAACTCGAAGCTTGCAACCTACAGCCGTGTATGTGCAACGCTGGCAAGCTGATGTTTTAAGTCAAGAAGAAGGCATGGGCAGTGTTCAGTCAAAGCATGGTCATAGTGCTAATCAGGATAATGC
The DNA here is from genome assembly GCF_000588535.1 of Acinetobacter sp. 742879. Classification (NCBI taxonomy): domain Bacteria; kingdom Pseudomonadati; phylum Pseudomonadota; class Gammaproteobacteria; order Moraxellales; family Moraxellaceae; genus Acinetobacter; species Acinetobacter sp. 742879. Next base: position 29,546 of record NZ_JFYC01000001.1, read on the forward strand.
GAGTTTAAGTCTAGAGCAGGCATGGCATGTCAGCCCTGCTTGGATGCAAGATTTAAAGGGTGAAGACCAAGCCACTGCATCGGGTCACCAGCAGCTAGAAAAACTCAACAATAATCTATCTGATTATTATGCGTCTCAATCAAAATATTTCCGTGCACAAACTACGGTACGTGATACGCAAGTTGGCTATTGGTTTGAATTGGATGAACATCCTGAAATAGATACCCATAGCGGATCAGACAAAGAATTTCTGATTATTGGTAAAAGCTTCTATTTACAAAATAATTTGCCCAAAGATTTACAACAGCAAATCAATCAACTTTTTAGCCAAAGCCAATGGCAAAAAGATCAATCCGAGTTAAATGATCAAACCGAGCGTCAGGGTAATGAGCTCATCTTATCGCGTAGAAATATAAAAACTGTTCCTGAGTATAACCCGTTTGAACATCGACCAGCCGCTTACCCGCAGCGCGCTAGAGTGGTTGGATTAGAGGGTGAAAGTATTCATGTTGACCAGTGGGGACGCATAAAAGTCCGCTTCCTGTTTACCCGAACAGATGACCACAGCCATGATGGTGGAGCAGGCAGTAATGACAATGACACTGACTCAGCTTGGGTTGATGTGCTGACCCCGTGGGCAGGTGAGGGTTATGGCGCACGTTTCTTGCCTCGCGTGGGCGAGATCGTGGTGATTGACTTCTTTGATGGCAACATTGACCGTCCATTTGTGGTGGGTCGTATTCATGAGGCTGAACGTCACCCAACGCAATTCGACCAAAAAGGCCAGTTACCCGACACTAAAAAACTCAGCGGCATCCGCTCAGAAGAAGTCGACGGTAAGGGCTTTAACCAGCTACGCTTTGATGACACCACAGGACAAATCAGTGCCCAGCTCCAAAGTAGTCATGCGGCCAGCCAACTAAACTTAGGTAACTTAAGCCATCCAAAAGACAAAGCAGAGAGTGAAGGTCGTGGAGAAGGGTTTGAACTTAGAACAGATCAGTGGGGCGCGGTTCGAGCTGGTAGTGGCTTACTCGTTAGTACTCACAAACAGGATCAGGCTCAAGGCGGACACCTTGATGCAAATGAGGCTAAACAGCAAATAGAAGGCAGCCTAAATAATGCTAAGGCACTTACTGAAGTAGCTAAAAATCAGCAAACTGACCCCTTAGATATGCTTGAGAATATTCAGACTTTTTTAGAAGTTCTTAAACAAGAAGACCCTAAAAAGGCTGCTGAGTTTCAATCAGCAGTGATGCTGCTAGCATCTCCAAAAAGTATTGCTGTAAGTAGTAATGAAGATATACACCTCAGTGCAAATGGTCAGCTCACTCAAAGTGCTGGAGATAGCATTAATATTAGTACGCAAAAGAATATAGTAAGTCATGCGAGTCAAAAAATAAGTCTATTTGCCGCCCAAGAAGGTGCTCGGATTTTTGCTGGCCAAGGCAAAGTAGAAATTCAGGCTCAAGGTGATGGCTTGGATGTCATTGCTCGAAAAGGCGTACAGATTACTTCAACCGAAGACACAGTTTATATTACTAGCCCAACTGAAATTAATCTGACAGCAAACGGATCTCAAGTTAAGTTGAATGGTTCAGGTATTTTCCCTGTTACGGGCGGTAAGCTTGAGGTGAAAGCAGGACAGCATTTGTTTATGGGGGGGGCTAAGGTGGCAACGCAAAGTCCTGAGTTGGCGATGTTACCTGACTACCATTTAACTTATATAGCGAAAGATTTGGATGGAAATCCTTTGAAAAATAAGAAGTATTTGATGATTTTACAAAATGGAGAAATGGTTAGTGGTGTAACGGATGATCAGGGTAAAACTCAGAAAATCACAACCAAAGGACCTCAGAAAATCCAGATTAGCTTAGAAGATCATGTTCATGATGGTTTTGTAACTTTTGAAGAAGAATAAATGATGAATAAGATTAAATTAAAACTATTTATTAACGTGTTGCCTGATAATGATGCGATTGCTTGTCATGGCATGCTTTATTCTGTAACGGAAAAGGGTAGAAGACCTGGTGAGGCAAATAAACTAGCTATAGCAATAGCGAGTACAAAAAGTCCTAAGCCTCTTGTGCAGCCATTGGATATGAAATCCATATATAAGAAGAACACTCCGATTTCTGGCCAGACAATAGCGCAAAATATGGCAAAGTATAAAGATACACAAGAAAGTATAACCCTCGTTCATAACAGAGAAGACAGAACTGATATGAAGGGTTTTACCAAAGAAATGTATTTGCCAGTTGGAGAATATGATCTTTGGATTAAGCGAAATGATTCTGAATGGGAAAAGGCAATCAATATAAATGGTGCGTCAGGCATTCAGATAAAACAAGAAAAGCAAGGAATAACCACGATAGAGTATCAGATTAAGCAATATTACCGCTATAAAATAGAAGGTTTTAGAGGCTCTAAATTATCTGATAATATTTCATTTGAAACTTTCACTTTTGACAAAGAGGGTAAAGAAAAGAAAATTAGTTTACCGAATGTCAAAGTGAAAATCGTAGATAAAAATGGTTTTACACCACCCCTGTATTCACCAAAAGGTGAAGTTATATTTGTAAAGTTTAAGTTTATAAATATGGATGTCCAGCCAGATAAAAAAGATATACAACATTTCACCACAATTAGTAAAAATAATTATGTCACCGTTCAATTAAAATCTGTCGCTAAAACCACTAAGCAAAAAGAGAATACGACAGTAATATTACAGGGAAATGGAAAACCTCCTGTTATTTTAAACATGCATAGAGAGGAAATGATTGTTCTTTCGGCAGAGGACTATGCTGAGTTTGAAAAAGAAAGTTCGAAATTAGATAAATTATTTGGTAATTCTTTTGATGCTAAAAATAAATTAGCAGAGGCAATAAAATCTGGTAGCGTTTCTAGTGTTAAAAAAGCAGAAGATGAAATAAAAGAAGCAGAGAAGAAAATTGAAGAGGAGCTAAATAAAAACTTCAAAAAAGCGGCTGACTTGACAGAGGTTATTACTTTTGAGGCACGCCAAAAGAAAAATCCAAGTGGTAACACGCAAGAGTTTGATTTCAGACGTCGATATTTACGTACTGATAGATATATGCAATTACAACAAAAGAAAAAGAATAAAGAAAGTTTTAAGGTTACAGTCTTAGGATCTGAATTAAAGAAGCTTAAAGATATAAAGCAAGACTTTAAGAAAATTAATGAACAGGCTATTCACAATGAGTTTAAAAAAGTCAGTCTAGATTTAGCTAAATATTCCAAGCAAACTGGAACAAAGGTTTGGGACTTCTCTGCTTTTAGTGCAGGTTTTGTTGAACAAATTAAACTTTCAGATAGTTTAACGGTAGATATTCAATCTCAATGGTTAAGATGTGTTGGTGGTGCTGGTTTCTCATCAAGTGCGAGTTGGAAACCTGAAAGTGGAGAAGTGAATGCTAAGGCAAATGTGAATGCCCAAGGTAAGCTGGTTTTATTTGAGGGGAAAGCAAAAACTACTTATGTTATTCCATGTGATAAAGGTTGGATGCTGAACTTTGAAGATATTGATTTAGGGGCATTCCGGTTTATTGTTGGCATGGAGCTCTATGGTTTTGCTGGTGCAAAAGTGGCCGCAGGAATTGGTTTAGAGATCAGCTACAGTAAAGATGGTCAACAACAATTAGCTGCCAATGGTAGGCGAAACCGAAATCCTTCACTCGCCAATAATATGGGAGAAAACCGTCCAAGATTTGTTCCAATGGATCGAGATGAAACCATCATTCCTGGTAGTGGTGCAAGTTCTGAGGGGCAAATTGAAGCTTTTGCTGGTGCAGAAGCGGGAATCAAACCATCTGGAGAGCTCCAGTGGCTTTCACCTGAAGCTAAAGATTTTAAACCTTTAGCGAGCTTAGCTGTCGATTTTGCTATAAGTGCAGGCTTGGGGGCGGGGGTAAATTTTAAATTATTTTACTGGGCTCAAAAGAGTCAATTTCGTTTTAGAGCAAAAGCTGCTTTATGTGTTGGATTGGGCGCAAAAGGGGCGCTAGATTTTGTAATTGATTTTAGCCAAGTTCTTGAAGTACTAAGATGGGTACATTATCAACTTACTCGTGCTCAATTTAAATTGTTGGGCTTTATTGCAGAGGGTGCTTTTAGAAATTTAAGCCGGTTAGCTGTAATTGCTTTAGGTAATGATTCAAGGATAACGCAGACTTTAAATGATATTACGGGCGAGTTTCAGAAATTTAATATGAAATATTCCATTGCAGAAAATGCAGTTGATTTAGCAAATAAAATTAAACGTCAACCAGAATGGTTGAAGTCCGCTACACCAGATGCGAAAGGAATGTTAATCTATCAAATGACTAGACATAACAGAGTTACACACTGGGTGGATAAACCATCTTCTCCAATTTCGCCATATTTACCGACTCATAAGCAGGCTGTGATTGCAATTTTTGAAACCATTGCAACAGAAGGAGAGTGGTTTAATGTACTCCAAAGAATTTCAATTGATGGTGCAAAGTCAGAAGTAAGTATTAAGTATTTAGAAAAACAACTTTTAGTTTTTTTACATGATGGGGCGTGGCAACAATTAACTGATATTGTAAAAGAATATACTTTTAATTCAGATACTGTTGGTCGTGGAAGTGAATATGTTGATCAATATGAAAAATTACGCTCTAAAATTGTAAAAACTATTCCTCTTCATGAAAAAGCACCAATGAATAATCCAAGGGAGTTGAAAAAGTTAAGAGAGAAAATGGCTGAAGACCCAAGTATTATTAATGCTGATAATTTAATTGCATTAAATACTGAAATAGTACCAACCATTGAAGTGGATGGTACTGATGCGGAACTGTTTATTGCTGCAAATTATGAACACGGCTCAGATGATTCGCATATGGCCTAAACTATTTTATAGGTTGTTGGATATTGGCGACACAACGTACTCCATACATACGGTAAGTCATTTTATTCTCTTCATTGGATTTGGGTTGAGCTTGTGCTCTTGCTATATTGAGTCCATCAGCCATCATTAAATCATCTGCACTCATTGCAGTTGTGCTACGCAAAACTTTTTGAGTCCCTGACTTAGGTCCCGTTGGGTTATCAGTAGGTGAGTGTTTATAATAATCTTTATCATACCAGTCATTCATCCATTCATAATTATTGGTTACCAGATCATAAAAACCCAATGGATTTGGAGGAGTTTTACCAAGTACTGGAATATCAAGTACTGAGTCAGGATTGTTAGTGTGCCTGTACGTATCGTATTGGTTTAATTTCCATAGATTTTTTTTGGGTTCTACTTTACCTGTATCTGTTGCAAAAACAACATATTGACCTCTATTTCGAGCAACATATTCCCATTGCGCTTCAGTGGGTAAGTCCATAGGGGTACCCACTTGTTGCCCTAGCCATTGACAGTAGTCTTTGGCTTGTTGCCAATCCATTCCTGTAGCAACTTCATGAATGATTTCTGGTGTATATAATCCATTGTAATAGCTTTTAGGTTGGCTTGTTGCCTCAGTAAAAGTATTAAAGTCTTCTAATGTTGTTTTATAAGCATTCATATTAAAGCTGCTCAGTGTAACTTTATGTAGAGTCTTATTATCATTTCCAGGTGAGAGAGGTTGGTTATCAGGATTTTCAGTATTACCCTTCGGGTTCTTCACTGCCATACTGTTTGGAACCATTTTTTCTAATTCTGGAGTTACTAGTCCAAAGTCACCCATTAGGTAGCTACCACCTTCAACAAAGATCATATTCTTTTTGGTTTTCTCAACCAATTTCTGAATTTTTTGTTGAAGTTCTGGTGAGGGCTTTGATGACTTATGATTTGTTTCAGTAGATTTAGCACAAGCGCTTAAAGCAAAACTTGAAAATAAAACAACAGCTATATTCCGTTTCATCATTTTTTAGGAAATCATTAGGTTGAATATTGATGAAGCTATTTTAGTGAGAGACTTGAAAGATATAAAGAGCGGTTTTGTTATTCAACTTAGCGAATAATCCTTATAGTTTATGAAGAATCAAAATGAACTTAGATATTTTATAACTGAAATGTAGATTAGATGCCCTTGGAGTAGAATTAAGCATGAAACTATTGGCTATTTAAAAGAGGAGTTTATAATTTTTTATCATACTTTTACAAAAAACAAACTTAATTTTTTTATTCTATTTTTTTGATAATTTGTCGAAAAGGCTTGCTTAGGGCAGGGTGTGGCAGTTTTAACCTTTAGCTAGAAAATTAAATTCATAGAAATAAGTATAATAGATAGACCGATTAGTCTTGACAATTTTATTTTTATTAATGTTGAGTTTCTACTTTCATAAATTAGAAATGTATCTTTTACAATCATTTAATTCGTTTATCTTTTAAATTAAATAAAATCTTTTTAAGAAAATGTTTCGTAAATCTTAACTAAGTGATATTTATGATAATTTTTAATTTAGTTTTAATTTTTATTTAATTTTTAAAATTCAATAACTTATTTTTAATTACAAAAAATAACAATATTATGTTTTTATAAGAATAACTTTATTAAGCTATATTTTATAAGCATCTTAACTATTTACTTTTAGTTTAAGTTGATATGATTTTTATATAAAATATGTTTGTTTATATGATAAACTGTACCTAAATTTTTTGAATATAAGGTTTTTAGACTGATTTTTTAATGTTTTAAGAATATTAACTTTTCGGTAAGGCCTTGAATAAATAAGAAAACAGAGGAATGAAAGTTGTGTTGAAACGAAGTATTTTGATACTTTTTTTGACTGGAAACATTATCGGTCTATCATATGCTCAAGCAGCAGAACTAGAGCCTGTAAAACTTAAAAAAAGTTGTATTAAGAAGAATCCTTTAGCGGAAGGTCAAAATGATCCTGAGCTATTGAATATTTTTAAACAAGTTTGTGATAGCGATAATACAACTCAAAAAAATGATTTATTAGCTAAAGCTGCTATGCGGTTTTATCAAACCAATCAACCAGTTAAAGCATTGAATTTAGCAAGTCAATTGCAAAGTCAAAATATACGCGGTTCATTAATAACAGATGTCTTGTTTTTATCTGGTGTGAGCATTGCAAATAACTCTTTACAGCAAATGCGTACTCAGGAACTGAGATATTTAAGCAATGATGTGACTTATCCCCCTGCAAAGCAGTTAATTGAAAATATTCATACTGCTATGCCTGCTCCTAATCCATCGAGCTTTAAAGCGAGTTCAGAAAGTAGCTCAGATGATAACGAAAAAAGAAGTTATAAAAAACAGTATGTAACGCGTAATAAAGCGAGTACTTCTAGAACGTCAAATAAACGAGTATCAAGCCCAGCAAAGACGACTACAGTAAAACCTAAAACTGCACCTGCAGCCACTGTTAATAAATCAAAAAGTTCGCCTTTTGACCCTTTAATTAAATAATCCGGAATAGAATCTTATGGCTAAGAGAGAGAGCGTACAAAAGAAGCTTCAGCGAATTCGACCTCCACGTGTTCAGCTTACATATGATGTCGAAATTGGTGATGCAAAAGAAGCGAAAGAACTACCATTCGTTGTGGGTGTGATGGGTGATTTTTCGGCTGCATCTGAGCTTGAGCGTACAAAATTAAAAGATAAAAAATTCATTAATGTTGATTTAGATAATATTGATGAAGTTATGGAGTCATTATCTCCAAGAGCTGCTTTCCAAGTAGACAATACCTTGACAGAAGAGGGCGGTAAGATCGCTGTTGATTTAACATTTAAGTCAATGGAAGATTTTCGTCCAGAAAATGTGGTTCAACAGGTTGATCCATTAAAGAAACTTGTTGAAGCTCGTGAGCGTTTAACTGACTTAAGAAACAAAATTTCTAACAGTGAACGTTTAGAAGACTTACTTGATGAAGTTCTTAAAAATACAGATCAGATTCGTAAATTAAGTGCGGAGGCTGATCATGAATAATACTCAATCTGCAGCAATGCCTCTTGTTGAAAATGAACAGGTTAATCTCTTAGACTCGATTGTTGAAGAAAGCCGTATTGCCCGAAATGAAGAAGAACATTCACGTGCAAAAAGCTTAATCGGTGAGCTTGCTAAAGAAGTAATGGCAGGAACAATTACCGTTTCTGAAAATATGACTTTATCAATTGATAAGCGTATTGCAGAAATTGATGCGCTGATTTCAAGTCAATTAAGTCAGATCATGCACAATGAACAATTCCAAAAAATTGAGTCAACTTGGCGTGGTCTTTATTATTTCTGTCAAGAGACACCATCTAACCCTCTTATTAAAATTCGTATGTTAAATACGACTAAGAAAGAGTTGGTAAAAGATTTCCAAGGCGCTACAGACTTCGATCAAAGCACCTTATTCAAAAAAATCTATGAGGAAGAATACGGATCTTTTGGTGGTGCACCATATTCAGCGCTTATTGGTGATTTTGAATTTGACCGTACGCCTTCTGATATGTATTTGCTTGAGCAAATCTCTCATGTTGCTGCAGCTGCTCATGCGCCATTTATTTCGGCCGCTAGCCCAAGCATTCTTGGTCTAGAGTCATTTACTGATATTGACCGTCCTAGAGATGTTTCAAAAATCTTTGAAACAGCTGAGTATGTTCAATGGCGTTCTTTCCGTGACAGTGAAGATGCTCGTTATGTCGCTTTAACATTGCCACATGTGCTAGGTCGTCTTCCTTATCATCCAAAGGAAGGAACAGCTACTGAAGGCTTCAACTTTGCTGAAGATGTTTCAGGCGCAAACCACAATGAATATTTGTGGATGAACGCTGCTTATGCTTTCGGTACTCGTTTAACAAATGCATTTGATATGCATGGTTGGTGTGCTGCAATTCGTGGTGTTGAGGGTGGTGGTTTAGTTGAAGGCTTGCCTGTACACACTTTTAAAACACAAGATGGTGAAGTGGTATTCAAATGCCCAACAGAAATTGCAATCACTGATCGTCGTGAAAAAGAATTAAGCGATTTAGGCTTTATTCCTTTGGTTCATTGTAAAAATACTGATTACGCTGCTTTCTTTGGCGCGCAATCAACTCAAAAACCTAAAAAATATGACAATGATACAGCAAATGCTAACTCTGCTTTATCGAGTCAAATTCAGTACATCATGGCCGTTTCACGCATTGCTCATTATTTAAAAGCAATGATGAGAGATAAAGTGGGTAGCTTTGCTTCTGCAGGAAATGTTGAAGCATTCTTAAATGAGTGGTTGTCACAGTATGTATTACTTGACGATGGCGCTTCTCAAGAAGCAAAAGCTCAATACCCTCTACGTGAAGCGTCTGTAAAAGTTGTAGAAGATCCTGCTCAACCAGGTCACTACAAATCTGTGGTTTTCTTGCGACCACACTTCCAGCTGGACGAGTTGTCAGTTTCTTTACGACTTGTCACTGAGTTACCTCAGTCCTCAAATTAATAAAGGTCAGCGAAAGAATAACTTTAAATTACAAATAGGAAAGTTCTAAATGAAAGATATATACGTTGAGTTTCGCGGTAAATATAAAGTTGATGGAGAGTCTCGTGACTCTGAGCACAAAGGCTGGTTAGAAGTTAACTCTTGGTCTCATAACATTCGTCAACCTAAATCTGCTACTTCAAGTAGTGTTGGTGGTCATACTGCTGAACGTGTTGAACATTCAGATATGGTTTTTGTTAAAGATCTAGATGCAACTAGCCCGAAATTATGGGAAGCATGTTCAGCTGGTTATACATTTGATGAAGTGCAAATCGACTTCTACCGTGCAAATGGTGATAAGCGCATCAAGTACTTACAAATCAAATTGAAGCATGTTCTAGTTTCTAGTGTAACTCCAACAGTTAATGAAGAAGGTGTTCCAACAGAAGCGTTTGGTTTGAAATACGCAGCTGTTGAATGGACTTACAATCAACAAGATATTAACGGTACTGCTAAAGGTGCTGTTACTAAGAAATGGTCACTTTCTAACAATACTGCTTCTTACGCAGCGTAATTGTTTAAGTGAATATTTGGTGGAGGCTGACTTAAAGTTAGCCTCTGCTGTCTTTAAGCATGCTTGTTGTGAACTCGAATGAATTTAGATCGGCTTTATCCATATGGATTTCGTTCAACTTTGTTTGACCGCTTAATTCCGGAAAGTGAAGATTATGCAAAAGGTCTTTCTATTCAGCAATTAAGAGAATCGGTAGCAAAAGATTTAGAAGACTTACTTAACAGTCGAGTCGCTAAATTGGATCATGTAGTTGATGATTACCCGCTAGTTAAAAAATCTATACTTCAGTTCGGTATTATTGATTTTGTGGGGCTTTCTACAGCCAATCCGCTAGATCGTGACAAGATTTGCCAATCTATTGAACAGTCAATTGCAGCTCATGAACCTCGTTTAAGACAAATACGGGTAGAGATGTTGTTGGATGGGCACAATATGGGGGCATTGTGTTTAAGCATTCAGGCGTATCTAAATATTCATCCACTGTATGAACCTGTCGTTTTTGATGCATTGTTAAAACCGACAACGCAGCAATATGTAATTTCAGCGAGAACCTAGGCATAGTGGGTGTGTTGTGATAGAAGAGCTTTTACCTTTTTACGAAAAACAACTACAGGAATTTGGTCAGCAATCTCGTGAATTTGCTCAAAAATATCCGAAAATTGCTCAGCGTTTATCTTTAAATCAAGAGCAGATTGATGACCCGCATATCGAACGTCTTATACAGGCATTTTCATTAATTTCTGCTCGTATTGATAAGAAACTTGCTGATAGTTATGATGTATTTACACGTTCTTTATTTGAGGTGATGTTCCCTCAATACTTACGTCATTTTCCGGCTTGTTCAGTAATAAGTTTTGAAGATATAAATAAAATAAAACAGCTCACAGAAGCGCATATTGTTCCTGCTCACACAGTCTTGAAGTCACGTAGCTTTAAAGGGGTACAGTGTGAGTTTAATACTACGCAAGAAGTCAAATTACTCCCTATAAATTTACAAGCGCTAGAGTTTAAAAGCACACCTAGTGCACACATGCATTTAAGTCAAAATGCGACTTTAACTTTTAAGTTCGAAATTTTTAATCATGCTCATATATGTTTAATAAATGAAAAACTACCTATTTATTTAGATGCAATTTCTAATTTTCCACTTCAAGTACTAGACAGTATTTTTAAGAAGGGAACAACTTTTGCCATTAAAATAGGGCAGAAAATTGTTGAACTGGATAAAAATCCATTTGAGTTAACAGGTTTTTCTGAGCAAGAAAGTCTATTGCCACTCGATCAGCATACTCATCATGCTTATCGTTTGCTGATGGAGTATTTTTGTTTCCCTGAAAAATTTAATTATCTAAAACTCGATTTAGGTTTTTTAAAGCGCTTATCTCTAGAAGATAGTAATTTTGAACTGCTTATACATTTTAAATTAAATTTAAATGATCAAGCTGTAGTTCGAAATTATTCGGAATTAAATGTCGCTAATTTTAAATTGTTTACTACCCCAGTTATTAATTTATTTGAAAAATATGCTGAACCACAAAAAATTGTACATAAGCAATTAGAATATCCGCTGATTACAGATGCTCATCATCCTGAGTTTTATCAGGTGTATTCAATACTTGACATGAATATGGTTCGTGAAAAAACGAGTCAAGAAGAAAGCTATGTTCCGGTGTTGCCTTTTTTTGCCATGAGTCATTATCATGCTGATACGGCACGTTTTTTCTATGCAGTGAACTATCAAAAGCTGCAGCCCAATTTTGTCGAAATGGGTTATTCAATTATTTCTAAAAATTTAAATCCTTCGTCAACACGTTCGGATTTTATTAGCACAAAACTATTATGCTCAAATCGTGATTTACCGCATGAAGCATTGGGGCAATCTAATAATATATTAAACCTTAATGATAGTAGTCTGGCTCGCCGCGCTATTGTTTTAAAAAGACCTACAAAACCTTATCAATTTGGTCAAAGCCAGAGTGAGCAGTGGCGTGTTATTTCACACCTTTCATTAAATAGTTTAGCTTTAATGAAAGGTGATGCGGTATCTCATATTAAAGAGTTACTTGCTTTATATAACTTACCTTTATCAAAAGAAAATTATCTAATTATTGAATCAATCAAACATCTGGAATTTTCACTTACTCACAAACTTGTAGATGGAAAACCATTCCCAATGTTTGTAAGAGGAGTAAAGGCAGAGTTACAAATCGATTCATCCGTATTTAGAGGTCATAGCCTATACATTTTTAGTCAGTTATTGAGTCGTGTTTTTAATTTAAAGGTTCAAATTAATAGTTTTGTTGATTTGGTGGTTAAGGATTATTCATCTCAGCAGGAGTTATACCAATGCAGTCAGAACGTTGGTGGCAAGACTCTTCTGTAACAGATGAGCTCTTTACAAAGCCAAAGTCTTTTGAGTTTATTCAGGCAACACGGCTATTAAGACACGATTCAAGTCGTACAGTTAGTTCATCTTGGAGTGATTATTTTAAGTTTGAGACATCCTTTAATTTAAATTTTCCTGCTACAGAGATTGAAAATTTAGAATTAACGGACGAGCGGATTTATATCACAAATTTAATCGTTGGTCTTACGGGCATACAAGGTGCTTTACCTTATACGTATACGAATAAGATTAAGCAAGCTCCGCGTCAGCAACGAGCTGAGACTAAAGAGTTTCTAAGCTTATTTAATCATAAGCTTACTGCTCAATATGTAGATTCTAGTATTACTTATAATCTACCGATTAGATATGAGATAGAACATAAAAATGACTATTTAGATATCCTACATGCTTTGAATGGTTATGTGCGTTCGCAGCATCAACAAGCTGATCTTGATGAATATTTTGCAGAATTTTCAGGATTAATGCAGTGGCAAAATAATACAGTTCATGCATTAAAAACGATGCTGTCGTGTATTTTTAAACATGAAATTACGATTAAAGAATTTGTACAAGAATCCTTTAAGTTAGCGAGTGATCAGTTAACAACTTTAGGTGGAAGTCAGCCGAGTCTACTTGGTGTTAATACTTTTTGTGGGGAAACCATTCAGCAGATTGACGGAAAAATTGAAATTCAAATTGGACCATTAAAACGTCAGCAATATCTCAGTTTCTTACCAAATCAAGAGTTAAGCTTAAAGCTCAAAAAACTTGTAGAAACATGGTGTAGTCCCACTTTATCAATAGATTTGCGGCTTATTTTGGATGAATCAGAAATACAACCTATTTGTCTCACTCATAAGAATCAGAGTGGGTTAGGCCAGGGTTCTTTTCTCATATCACGACAACCCAAAGTACATAGTCATGAAACCTGCTATAGCCTTATTGGAGAGACAATATGATTAAAAAAATATTACTCTCATTCATTGCTATTTTTTCAGTAGTTAGTGGAATTATTATTTTCTACTGGCGTGATGTTCAATATAATCCTGATAAAGGAGATTTTTTCCTTTATTTCTTAGTTTTACCAGCAATAATTACATTGGTGATTTTATCACCGTGGTTAATTTATAGCGCTTATACAACGTATAAAGACAAAAAAGAGCAAGCAATAAATCAAGATAAAGATGACGTTAACTCAAAACAAACTGCGGTAACTGATCAACCATTAGAACAGCTAGATTTCAATATTTATTCTGCTTTTGCTTTACATGCTTTTGGTGAGAACGAAAGCATTATTGAGCAGCTACAAAACTTTAAAAGTCCAGAGCTGGATAATCAATTGTTAAATTCTTACGGATTACCTCTTTTATCTTACCGTATTAAAGATTTTGATGAAGAGAATCATGAGGAGAGTGATTACTCATCTCCACGACAAGTTCGTATGATGTCATTAATAAGACAGCAACTCGAACAAAATATAGAAAATCTATATCTTCTAGCTGAGCATTTAAAGCGTTCAACTTTATTTTATGAGTCGCAGCAAGCCCTTGAATATCATATGCATCCGGCATGGGTAAATCCTGAGTCTGAATATGACGATGTAGAAATGCCGATCGTAGAAGTTTATCGCTTAAATCGCTTAAATCTACACATCCTTCTTTCAGAGGATTTGTTACATATCTGGAATGATGACCACAGTAATGAATTAATTTTAGAGTTTTTTTCTGAGATTGGTATTCCTGCTCAAAAAATACATATTGAATATCATTTTTTTGGAGAGCAACTGGCTTACCAAGAGTTAATGCATTTATTAAAGGGTATTCATAAAAGAGAGCATGAGATGTTCTTTTTGGTCGTGGCCGATTCGGAAATTGATCAAGATCTAATTGATGAAAAATCTTGGATGATTAAAGATTATATTCCTGCTGAATTTGCAGCAAGCTGTTTACTCGCAGATCCTTTAGTAAAAATTCAAGAATTAGAACCGACTAAAGCACTGAAAGTGGTAGTAGGTCAACAAGATACAGCGAAGCTTTTTAATAATTTTGAATTTAATGATTTACCTCAGCATGAAGGTGATGAGCCTTATGTACTGATTTTGTCAGATCAGACCGATATAAAAGTTTCGAAGAAATTGCAGCAACACTTTCTTCAAACGCCTGTAGAACCGCATCACTATATTTATGTGAAATCTTCATTAGGGCATACCCAAAATTTAGCTGATATTTATGGCTTTATGCTGAGCATGCATTTCCCTGAACATATCATTCCTTTTGTCTTTGGAGAAAATACGGTGTTAGCACATACGTTTGTGCAGAGTATCACTGAAAACTCAGAAGATGATGCGATGGTGTTGAATAACTAATTTAAACTTTGGACTTAGAACGAGAATAGAATGCATACAATTTTAGGCTACTTGTGGCAGTACATCACGAATCCTAAAGCAATTATCGCCTTGTCATTGTTCGTGGCATTGATGTCTTCATATACTTCAATTCCTCGTCATATATTCTGGGCTTTAGCAACTGCCTATGCTTTGGGTCTTATTGTTTATGGTATCTATTGGCTTATTCAACGAAGAAAGCATGCTGCTCAAGGTGAAGAGTTAGCTGAGGCAATCGAAAAAGATAACCAAGCTGAATATGGCAAAAATAAAGATAAAGAAGAGCTTCAGCTAGTTAGTCAACAAATGAAAGAATCAATTCAACTGATTCGTAAATCTAAGTTGGGTGATAAAAAAGGCAATGCTGCATTATATGAGCTTCCTTGGTATATGGTTATTGGTACCCCAGCCGCAGGTAAAAGTTCAGCTATCTATAACTCTGGTTTAAAGTTTCCTTTTGAAGAAACACATCAGAAAATGGTATCTGCTGGCTTAAGTGGTACTCGAAATTGTGACTGGTTCTTCTCTACAGAAGGTATTTTGCTCGATACAGCGGGCCGTTATTCTGTTTATAGCGAAGATCATTCTGAGTGGTTAGGTTTCTTAAATATTTTAAAAAAGAACCGCTCTAAAGCACCAGTTAATGGTTTGATTCTAATTGTTAGTATCGCTGAGCTAATTAGTCAAAGTCCTGAAAACTCATTAAAGCTTGCTAAAAATTTACGTGCTCGTATTCAAGATCTAACCGAACGTTTAGAAGTGGTTGTACCTGTTTATTTAGTTTTTTCAAAAATGGATTTGATTGCAGGTTTTACTGAGTTTTTTGAATTTTATGAAGCTCAAGAATATAACCAAGCTTGGGGAGCAACGCTTCCATATGAGCAAAATTCTTCTCATAACGCAGTAGATTTGTTCGAAAAACATTACACCATTCTTTACGATGGTCTAAAAGGGGTAAGTTCGACTCATTTAAGTCGCCGTCATTCGCAAAATATCTCACCAAGTGTAATGACTTTCCCATTAGAGTTTAAAACATTAAAACCAGCTCTAAAGAGCTTTATTGGTACACTTTTTGAAGATAACCCATATCAATTTCAACCTGTTTTCCGTGGGTTTTACTTCACCAGTGCTTTGCAGGAAGGTGTAATTGAAAGTCCAATGACTGAACAAATTGCACAAGAATTCCAGCTGACACAAATTGCTCAAAATGATTTAAAAGACCATACAAAAATTACTCCTAACCATGGCTATTTCTTAAATGGTCTATTTTCAGATGTTATTTTAAAAGATAAAGATCTCGTTAAGCAGCATGTAAATACGGGCATAAAACGTCAACGTTACATTGCATTTATTGGTGCTTTAGCGGGTGTTTCAATTATTTTGGGTGTATGGGTTTGGTCTTATCGTAATAACCAGCAATTAATTGGTGAAGTTCAAGCAGATTTAAATAAAGTCGTTCAATTAGAAAGAGCCTCTGGTCAGCAACTGTCTACCCAATTAGAAGCTTTGCTGATTCTTCAAAGACGTTTACAGCAGTTAGATGAGTTTGATGAAAATAGACCACTTAAGTTTAGTTTTGGTTTATATCAGGGCAATGAGCTTCGTGAAAAGTTAAAAGCTGAATATTTAAAAGGTGTTAAGCAGATTGTGTTAACACCAACACAGCAAAATATTGCTCAATATTTGCAACGTGTAAAAAATAATGAAGCAACATTAAAAGCAAACCACACGAATGTTGAGATCAAGCAAACTGCTCAATCTCAACAATATTTGGAACCTTCAGATACCAACCCTCAAGATGCTTATAATGCATTAAAAGCTTATTTAATGATGAGCAATCCGCAATATATGGATGCTAGTCATCTAAGCGATCAGGTTACGCGTTTCTGGCGTTCTTGGTTAGATGCAAATAAAGGCCAAATGCCGCGTGCAGATATGATTCAAGAAGCTGAACAGATCTTGTCGTATGCAATGACCTTAGCAAATGATAAACAATTCCCAGTTTTAGAAGCAGATTCGCAAATTGTTGATCAAACTCGTCAAGTGCTGCTCTCTGTTGTTCGAGGGATGCCAGCGCGTGATCGTGTTTATAACGAAATAAAAATGCGTGCTGCGGTACGTTTCCCAGCACTGACTGTAAGTCAGATTGTGGGTGAGGCAAATAAAAATATTGTATTGGGTAGTTATGCATTACCAGGCGTATTTACCCAAAAAGCTTGGAATGACTATGTAGAAAAAGCAATTGAGGAAGCTGCAGATAAGCCAACAGACAGTAAAGACTGGGTGTTAAATAGTCGCCAATCTGATGATTTAACTTTCTCAGGTAGTCCAGAGCAAATTAGAAAGCAGCTAACAGCGCTTTATAAGCAAGAATACATTGCGGAATGGAGAAAATTCTTAAGCGGTATTCACTATGCTAAAGCTGGCCAATTTGCTCAGCAAGTAAAAAATATTGATGTTTTAGGTGAACCGCAAAACTCTCCAATTAGAACATTAATTGAAAGAGTTGCAGTCGAAACAAATTGGGATAATCCGGTTGTTCAAGCTGAGCTTGCAGCTCCACAAAAAGGATTTATTGCATGGTTTAAACGTAAAGTTTTAAATCATGATGACAAGCAAGTTGCTAACCAAGTGGCAAACAATGCCCAAGGCGCTATTTCTCAAGAATACCAAATGTTCTACCAGTTGGTTCGCAAACGTGATGATCAACAAGGTAAGTCATTGCTTGATGAATATATGACAAATTTAGCACTCGTTCGTAGTAAGTTTAATGAGCTTAAAAATGCGGGCGAAATTGGGCCTAATGCAATGACATTAGTCAAACAGACCCTAAATGAGCAAACGTCTGTATTTAACCAAACTCAAAAAATTGTAGATGAAAAAATGGCGGTTGGTTTCAATGAAATTGATCAGCGTTTACTGCAAAAATTAGTAGTTAGCCCACTTACGCAAGCTTTTGAGAGTTTAATTACACCGACACAAGACGAAATTAATAAATTATGGGTAATGCAAGCCTATCAACCATTTACAGCAAATCTTGCTAAGAAATATCCATTTAACTCATCAGCTTCTTTACAAGCAACAAGTAGTGAAATTGGTCAAATCTTGGGTGAGAACGGTAGTATTTCTCGCTTTGTAAAAGAAAGTCTTGATCCATTTGTGATTCGTCGTGGCTATACGTTAACGTCTAAAACTTGGAAAGATTTAGGCATTAGTTTAAATCCTCAATTCGTTATGAATTTCCAAAGATATGTTGCCCCAGCCAATGGTATGGCGACAGGTGAGTTGAATGCTCAAGCGCAAGCTGCTCCAGCGACTAACCAATCTAACTTCCAGTTTTACCCAATTCCAAATCCACAATTGCTTTCATATACCGTTGATATTGATGGTCAGCGTATGACTTATGAAAACGGTGTTCAGCAATGGGTTAACTTCATTTGGCCAAACCAAGGCAGTATTCCAGGTGCTCGTATTACCGCTGTAGATTTACAAGGCCAAACCCACACGATTTTTGATGAGCCAGGTGAGTACGGTATTAACCGTTTAATTGATAGTGCTCAACGTAAGGAACAAAATGGCGGATTTGAAATGCTTTGGCGTAGTAAAACTGATCCATCATTATTTGTAAAAATGAATTTCCGTCTAATTAGCAGTAATTCAGGCAGTATCGGTTCAAGCCGTGGTTATGCAGGTATGCAACTGGTTGATAAAGTGACTGCTGATAAAGCTGCTCGTGTGGTATCTGCTCAGCAAGCACCAGCTCAAGCTGCTCCAGCAAGAACTGAAAATCCTGTTTCTGCACTTGCTCAGCCTTCTGCGGGAGTTAAACCATGACATGGAAAATAACCTCTATGCGAAAGGAGGAGCAATAATGCAAACATTAAAAACAACTCCTTTGTATTACGGCAAAAGTCCTGCACGAGGCGACTTTTTAAAAACAAAAGGTCAGAATGCTCTAATACAGTTGCTTGATCAGTGGATTACTGAAGCATTGGAATATGCAATGCAATCAGGCAGCTTTAAAGAAGCTTATAACACATTACCTTCACTGGATTTCTTTATTGCGAATCCCAAAGAAAATATGTTTTTAGCGGCGAACCTTCTCGCAAGTGAAGATAGTTCAGGTAGATCTTTTCCAATGGTACTGAGCCATTTATTAGAAATTGATTTACCGTATGATAATTTGTTGTATGCGCCCTATAGCTATAAACATGTACTCGTTGATTTATTTCAAAACAATCGTGCTTTAAAAGGAATTAAAGATTCAGATTTGTTACTTGGAAAATTAGGTCACTTACAAAATCAAATTCAGGTTTTAACTGAACGTGAATGTGTAGGTTTCTATGAAAATCATACGATGCACTCATTTGCACAGTTAATGAAGTTAAGTATTTATGAATTAGCTCAAAGTATGATTGGTTTGGGGTTATTGCTACAGCCAATTTTACAAAATGGAACCAGTAGATTAAATAAAGTTTTAATTTTACCTATTAACAATCCTGCTTACAGTTATGAAATAGCAGCATTTTGGGTCAGTATTATTTGCCGTTTTTTAAAAGAACATAATACTGAGGTGCTGATAGGTTTGCTACATCGAGAGCAACCCGTATTATTCTTCGGTTTTCAAGGAGCTGATATTTTAGCCCTTAGCGATATTTTTACTCAGAATATGGATAGTAAACACTGGGTTTCTTTAATAGAAGCACAATGGATTGATACTTATTTGGAGCAGAATGCTGGTTTAGCTACGCTAGAACAATCATTATGCCAACGCCAACTAAGTTTAAATCAAGGTTTAAAACTATTTAGACAGACTTTTTTGGGTGAATAATAATGAATCAACGATATCAAAGTAAACTTTCACAGCTCATAAAAGGCTGTTGTATCTATGCAATTGCTAACTATGCTTTAGCTCAGCCCATTGTCGTAGAAGGTGTGGTTCCTAACGAAGCGAGTAAACAGGCCATCTTATTAAAAATGCAATCTGTTTATGGTGCTGATCAGGTTGTAGATAAAATACAAGTGAGACCCGTAGCTGCTCCTAATGGTTGGAGTGACTCGGTAACTCGAGTGATTACGCCTGATCTTAAAAAGGTTTCACAAGGCAAATTAAGCGTAAATGGTACTCGGTTTGAGTTGAGTGGAAAAATGCTGAACCCAGCAGATATTCAGCCTACAATTCAATCTTTTCAAGGATTAGTGCAGCCACCGTACCAACTGTATTCACAGTTATCAGTCAATCAGGCTGAGCAGAAAATCATTGATGATGCACTTAAAAATCGAATTATTGAATTTGAATCTGGTAGTGCGGTTTTAACTGATGCGGGTCAAAAAATTCTTGACGAGATGGCTATTGCTTTAAATAAAGTTGGCGGTAAGAAGGTGAAAATTATTGGTCACACTGATAGTTCTGGTGATGCGACTAAAAACTTAAAACTTAGCCAAGACCGCGCATTAGCAGTTAAAAACTATTTGATTAGTAAGAGTATTCCTGCCGACCATTTATCTACAGAAGGTTTAGGTTCATCTAAGCCAGTTGCAGATAACACTTCTCCAGAAGGAAGAAAGAAAAACCGTCGGATTGAGTTTACTGTTCTATAAATATAAGGAGAAGAACATGGCTAGCCCTTACATTACGATTGGATGCCCAACAACTGGTGGAGGGCAAGTCATTTCAGGAAACAGTACATTTTTAATTGATGGAATTGCAATTGCCTGTGTAGGAGATAAGGCTACTTGTCCGTTACACAAAACGGTTTCTACGATTGTATCGGGAGACCCAAATATGCTTGTCATGGGAAAATCCGCAGCACGTGTAAATGATTCATTATCATGTGGCTGTAAATTATTACCAAAACAGAGTTTAGTTAATCAAGGATAAGGATAGAGATATTTTTATATAGATATAAATATCTACTAAAACATATTAACGCTTGAAATGATGAGTAGTTTGTCTCATAAAGCTGAATTTTGTTAATATACAGGCATTATGATTTTAAGCATTAAATTATTTAAAAATATTGAGAGTAATGATGAGTAATTTAAAAATTTTAATTACAAAACTTTCTGCAGTTGCACGAACTGCTTTGGAAAAATCGGCTAATGCTTGTGTTATTCAACAAAATTACGAAATTGAAATTGAGCATCTATTTTTAGAATTACTTAATCAATCTTTAGAGAATGATTTAAAAATTTTATTAAAGAAATATAAAATTTCATCTGAAGCTTTAGCTGATGATTTAAAAGAAACAATTTCTCAATTACCAAAAGGTAATACCCGAACTCCTATTTTTGCTAAATCTATTGTTCGTTTGTTTGAACAAGCTTGGTTATTAGCTTCGGCTGAACAAAATCCCGTTATTCGTAGTGGTCATTTATTAGTTGCATTATTAACTGCGCCTGATTTATATCAAATTGCAACAAGAGCTTCGAGTTTATTTGACCTTTTACCGATTGATTCAATGAAACACAAGTTTCTTGAAATTTGTGAGAAGAGTGTTGAACAACAAGATGAAACAAAAACACCACCTGATGAGGTGGATTCAACAGAGGCGACTGTAGCAAATACCAAAGTAGCTAAAACACCTGCACTTGATCAATATACGATTAATCTCACTGAAAAAGCGAAAAAAGGCGGTATAGATCCAGTTATTGGCCGTGAATATGAAATTCGCTTAATGCTCGATATTTTAATGCGTAGACGCCAAAACAATCCGATCTTAACCGGAGAGCCAGGTGTTGGTAAAACAGCTGTAGTGGAAGGTTTGGCTTTAAAAATTGCTCAAGGTTTAGTACCAAATGCCCTAAAAAATGTTCATTTGCATGTGTTAGATATGGGGCTGTTACAAGCAGGTGCAAGTGTTAAAGGCGAGTTTGAAAATCGTTTAAAACAGGTTATCCAAGAAGTTCAAGCTTCTACTCATCCTATTATTTTATTTATAGATGAAGCGCATACTTTAATTGGTGCAGGTGGACAAGCAGGGCAAAATGATGCTGCAAATCTTTTAAAACCAGCACTTGCACGTGGTGAGTTGCGTACGATTGCTGCGACAACTTGGGCAGAATATAAACAATATTTTGAAAAAGATGCTGCATTGAGCCGACGTTTTCAGGTTGTAAAAGTAGAAGAGCCGACCGAAGAAGTTGCGGTAGATATGTTGCGTGCGATGATTCCTGTCATGCAGCAGCATTTTAAATTGCAAATTGATGATGAGGCGATCGTTACTGCGGTTCATTCTTCACATCGATATATTAGTGGACGCCAACTTCCAGATAAAGCAATTAGTGTGCTTGATACGGCTGCAGCACGTGTTGCGTTGACCCAAAATGCTCAACCTGTAAAGCTTGATCAGTTAAAGGCCCAAGAACATAACTTAAAGCTTGAACAGCAAATTTTAGAAAATGAACATCGTCAGATTCCAATTCATCATGAACGCTTGGAAGCTTTAAAAGCTAATTTAGAATCTTTGCAAAAAGAGATCCAAGAAACCGAAGAGCAGTGGCAAAAAGAATTAGAACTTGTCCATAAAATTCAAGAGTTAGAAGCACAGAATCATGCTAATGAGTCTGAAGCTTTCGATCAGATTAATCTACTGCGTAAAGATCTTGCTGATATTCAAGGTCAGCAACCCTTAGTATTTGAAAGAGTAAACTCTCAAATCATTAATGAAATTATTTCTGATTGGACAGGTATTCCTGTTGGAAAAATGGTTAATGATGAAATTAAACAGATATTAACGCTTGAAGATAAATTGGGCGAGCGTGTAATGGGGCAAGATTATGCACTCACACAATTAGTTCAAGGCATTAAAACTTCAAAAGCAAAACTTGAAGATCCTAATAAGCCACAAGGTGTATTTCTTTTAGTGGGACCGAGTGGTGTAGGTAAAACTGAAACTGCATTAACTTTGGCAAATGAGTTATATGGTGGTGAGCAGCATTTAATCACTATTAATATGTCTGAATATCAAGAAGCGCATACGGTATCTTCATTGAAAGGTGCGCCTCCAGGATATGTCGGATATGGCCAAGGTGGGGTTTTAACAGAAGCTGTACGCCGTAACCCGTACAGTGTTGTGTTGCTTGATGAAATTGAAAAAGCTCATAGCGATGTTCAGGAACTGTTCTATCAAGTATTCGATAAAGGTACTTTAGAAGATGGTGAAGGACGAGTAATTGACTTTAAAAACACGACTATTTTGTTAACTTCAAATGCTGGTTCAAGTGCCATTATGCAGGCTTGCTTAAATAGACCTGTAGAAGAGTGGCCTACAGCTGAAGAGTTGATTGAGCACTTAAAACCAAGTTTATATAAACAATTTAAGCCTGCATTTTTAGGCCGAATGAGAGTTGTACCTTATTTCCCACTGCATGATGATCTACTTGTACGAATTATTAAACATAAGTTAGGCAAAATCACAGCAAGAATTGAGAAACAATATGGAACACAAGTCCAGTATTCTGATGATTTGGTAGAGCTCCTCTTAAGCCGTTGTACAGAAGTCGATAGTGGTGCGCGCAACGTTGATAATATTTTAAATTCTACAGTGTTACCTGCATTAGCTACAGAAATTTTGGTGGCTTTAGCAGAGCAAAAACTACCTAAAATTATCATGATTGATGCTAAAGATGACGAAATTCAATATGTACTAGACCCAGTTGTAAAAGCTGCTAAAAAAAGGACTAGTAAAAAATTGAAGTCAGAAGTTTAAAATTGAATAGAGCTAAAATTAGATGAATATTGATATTTCTGAACTACTCGAACCCATTAGTGATAGTTTGCCTTGTGGTGATGACTTTTCGTTTTCTAATGAATTTCATGAAATTAAAAAAGCCAAGACACAAGATGATTTATTACTAGATCAAGGTGATTGGGTTGCTGAGCGCAAACAAGCCGATTGGGACTTTGTAGCA
Source organism: Acinetobacter sp. 742879 (assembly GCF_000588535.1). NCBI lineage: Bacteria > Pseudomonadati > Pseudomonadota > Gammaproteobacteria > Moraxellales > Moraxellaceae > Acinetobacter > Acinetobacter sp. 742879. The sequence goes on from NZ_JFYC01000001.1 coordinate 53,184, forward strand.
AAGAACACGAGTGTTTTGCTAAAAGATAAAACGAAAGATATTCGTCTATTAACTTGGCTCTTAGAGGCTTGGACTCATCTTTATGGTTTTGAAGGTATGGCTAAAGGGTTAACTTTAAGCCATACCATGCTGAATCAATACTGGCAGGAAATTCACCCTGTTATTGAAGATGATGACTTAGATCAACGCATTGGTTTATTACAGGGTTTAATTAATCAGCTTCCGATGTTGTTAAAGAAAGTTTCTTTAACCAATACAGCTCCTTATTATAATTTGCTTGATTACGATAATTTTCTATATCACGAAAATGTTCGCCGTAAACAAACTGAAGAGTATGACAGCCAGTCAGGACCATCTGAATTAGAACAATTCGACCAAGCCATTTTTAATACTTCTAAAACTTTTCAATATTCTAATTATCAAGATTTTAGTTCAGTCTTAACCGAGTGGGATGTTTTAAAACAGACTCTTGATCATTTAATGGGATTAGATTCGCCGAGTTTTGCTGCTATTGATTCGGCATTTGAGACCATTCACAGCACATTACGTAAGATTTATAAAGCAGAAGCTTTTGGTACTGGGCTTACGCCAATCCAAGAACAGGCTACTGTTATCACGAGTTCATCTATGGAAAATCAAGGGCCTGTACAAGTTGTTTCAGATCAGCCAGCTTTTCAGCCTCAAGCACAAACGCACTTGGCTAACCGTGAACAAGCAATGAAAGTATTGCAAGAGATCGCAGATTACTTCCAAGCAAATGAACCTCATAGTCCTGTGAGCTATATGCTTCAAAAAACGATTAAATGGAGTCAAATGCCATTACACGAGTGGTTAGCGCAAGTTATTAAAGATGAGCATCCATTACAAATGGTTCAGGAAATGTTAGGTGTGCAGCCTAAAAATGAATATGAATAAAGATTGGTAAAGACATATGTTTAAAGCTGAAAAAGTCCTGTGGGGCGAAGGTTTATTTTTAAGACCTCAACATTTCCAAATTCAAGATACGTATCATGAACAACGCCTAAATCATACGGTTCGCGCAGTTGTACCTTTTTCATATGGTATTCAGAAGCTAAGTTTCGATGAAGCTCAATTGAGTACACATATTCTTGCTCTTGAGTCTGTAGAGATGATCTGGCAAGACGGTGAAATTTATCAGGCACCGGCATATGATCTATTGCCTGAACCAATTTTATTAGATGATCTTAATTTACGTGGTGAGATGCTAATCTATTTAGCATTGCCGCTTTTACAAGCAAATAAGCAAAATCTAATTGATCAAAACCAAGCGCAGAAGGGTAGATATCAATCTCACCTTGTTGAAACGCATGATTTGTTTACTAATGCTACAGAAGCAGATATTAGTTTGCTACGCCGACGTGCTGTTTTTAAATTATTAGATGTACATAGTAATCCAGACCATAATCTAGATGGTTTCTTATATCTGCCGATTGGAAAGATTAAGCGACAAAGCTCTGGCGCTTTTGAAATTGATCGGAAGTTTATTCCGCCAATTTTACACGTGGATGCCTCTGAATCACTCATTTCAAACTTAAAAAGAACACTGAATGTGATTAAGGCAAAAATTAAGACGATTCAAACCAATAACCGAGAAAATGAACAGAAGTTAATTGAATTCCGTTCAGGTGATATCGTTTCATTCTGGTTAGTAAATGCCTTAAACACAGCTCATGCTGGCCTGAATCATTTTGTGCAATATCCACAAATCCATCCAGAACGTTTGTTCTTCGAATTGTTACGTTTAGCAGGTTCTTTATTAACCTTCTCGACGGCTTATGATGTTGATCAGTTGCCTGCCTATAAACACCATAATTTACAAGAAAGTTTTTCGCAGTTAGACACGATTCTACGTGATTTACTCGATACGATTATTTCGAGTCGTTACATCAGTATTGCACTTAAAGAAATCCGCCCTTCATATTGGGTGGGAAGTCTTGAGACCGATAAGATTACTCGAGATACTCGACTTTATATTGCAGTATCAAGTAGTGCAATGCAGACACATGAGTTGATCCAGATCGTACCTTTACGATTCAAGATTGGTAGCACTTTAGATGTAGAGCAACGTGTAGTTGCTGCATTACCTGCAATTCCATTGCATCACTTGATTCAGGTTCCAACAGCGATCCCAGTACGTTCTGGTGTGAGCTATTTTGAAGTTGAACCGCATCATGAATTATACCAGCGCATGTTAGATTCAGAGACGATTTGTATTTATGTTCCGGCTGGCTTCCAAGATATCAGTATTGAACTGATTGCTGTTATGAACGCTTAAGGGTAAAGGAGAGAAAAATGTCACAATCCACTGGTGCTCCTTCTTTATTTGACGATGGGCAAATTGGAACGGGTGGGAACAATAATAGCCAGTCTCAGGCAAAGCTACAGGCAATCAATCTTATTGATTTATTGCATGATGGCTTTTATTTGGTTTTTTTGATTCGAAATCAGTATGTGCCGGCAGACGCTCAGCAGTTTCGTGAAAAAATCTTAAATTTACTCAATCAATTTGAGCAGCAAGCTAAAAAGTTGCAATTTTCAGCTGATGATATTCATGATGCTAAATATGCATTTTGTGCTTTGATTGATGAAACTATCGTAACGCAACAAGACCCAAGCTATTTTAATTTACAAAATGCTTGGTTAATTAGCCCATTGCAATTGAGCTTGTTTGGTTCTCAGTTAGCTGGGTATCGTTTCTTTGAAATTTTGGAGCAATTGCGAAGTCGTGGAAAAGAACGTCTAGCTGCGTTAGAGGTATTTCATTACTGCCTTTTGCTCGGTTTTCAGGGTAAGTACCGAATTGAATCTATTGAAAGTCTCAACCACCTAGTATCAAGAGTGGGTGATGAAATTGACTATTTAAAAGGGAAAAAAGTTGCGTTTTCGCCGTTCTCGGCAATTCCCGATCAAATACGAAATATTATTCATCGCGAAGTACCTTTCTTTTGGATTTTGATCTTTTTATTGATTTTTGCATTACTTACCTTTGCGGGTTTAAGATTTATGCTGAACAATCAAAATGATAAAGCATTATCTAACTATCAAAATGTGATTTCTGCTCCTCAAGAGCAAGCACATATTACAGTTTATTTACCTTGATGATGGAACGAAATGGCTCAGGAAAAACCAACTTCTATTCGAGTTTTACAATCGAATAAAAAAAAGCCGAAATCACCAGTACTTTATATTGTGATTGGTGTGATTGCAGGGGTGTTTGTCAGCATCTCGCTATTCCTGTTCTTGTCTCAACCGAATTCGCCTGAATCAGCAGCAATTGAGAGTAAATCAACGGAAGAGCAAATTTTAAATCAAGATGCTGTACATTCTTCAGATGAACAAAATCAGGTTGTTGTAAGTCAAGATAACGAGACGGACTCAATGAGTCGTGATGGCTTTGAACAGCCAAAAGATAATGAGTTAAGCAATATTTTTAAACCTGTTCCACATAAAGCTGTTGCTACGAATGAACAACGAGTTTCACCATTTGATGAGCAGCTAACAGGTGAAAAGAAAGTTCAGATTGTGCCTCAACTACAGACAGGTACAGCTAAAGCGACTCAACCTAAAATACAGCCAACTCAGCAAAAACCTGTGAGTAAGCCGCAGCAGCAACAAGTGGCGCAGGCTAAACCCGTAGTTGAGAGTAAAGCTCCAGCCGAACCAGAACCTGAGGTTGAGCCACCTAAGGCATCGGTAGATATTAAAATTACACGAAGTCCTTTTGCCGTGAATTAATGAACTGATGATGATCTTTCTCATTTTCTTTTGCTTTACATGTTTAGCAATTGGTTTAGCGTTTTTAATGTCTTATGAACTCAGGAGTAGAAGCAAAGATTTTGTTTTGTCATTACTGCCCCAAGGGCGTAAACAGCTTAATCAGGTTAGGCAATTTGCCCAAACCATGAATCAGGCAGCTGCTCCTGAAAAATTACAATCTCATTGGCATTTACAGCAATGGTGGATTGTAATTGCAGGCTTTTTCTTGTTTGCCAGTATATTAGTTTTTGCTTTTACTCGTCCAATTAGTTCAACCCGAATTGAAGCTGAATATCTGAAAAAAACAGATCCTCAAATTTATGCACTTTTAAATGGTGAAATATTATCGCCACCGCCAGAAGTAGATGAAAGCCTAATTGAAGCCGCAATTGTTGAGGCGACGCAGTTAGAGCAGCAATATTCGTCTCAAAATAGTGGAGCTATTAATTCTTCACCGATTGATAACGCCAGTTTCGATGGTCGAGCTATTCTGGACACAAATTTAGTTGATCGTAAATGGGACAAAATGAACCCACGCTATAAACAGCGTTTACTCATGGTCTTTAAAATCATGAAAGAACAGTATGGTTATGAGTTGGTTCTATTAGAAGGCTATCGTAGCCCAGCACGTCAAAATATGTTGGCGGGCAATCCAAATACGACTAGAGCAAGGGGGTATCAAAGCTATCACCAATTTGGTTTAGCAGCTGATGTAGCATTTAAGCGAAATGGAAAAGTGGTTATTTCTGAGCGAGATCCGTGGGCAATGCAAGGCTATCGATTATATGGTCAAGTCGCCGAATCGGTTGGTTTAACTTGGGGTGGACGTTGGAAATCTATCCAAGATTATGGGCATACTGAGTTCCGTATGCCGGGCTTAAGAAAAACTCAAGAAATGGCAGAAAAACTGATTGCTGAAAGTTCGAATGATATAAGTTAAATATTGATTGAGGATTGAAAACGTTCTTGTAAAACAGACGTCATTTTATCCACAAGCTGGGAAATTATCCCAGCTTTTTCCCATGTGTAAATTGAAACGGCCATAGGCGGCACAGCTCCTAATGAATCATATCGACGTACTCTCCGTCCATTGGTCGTAGCTACAGGTAATAAAGATAATCCTAATCCTGTTTCAACACTGACTAACACGCTTTCTAGGCTACTACCCGTAAAGGCAATATACCAACGTCGCCGTTCGCGCTCTAAGGTTGCGAACATCTCATCCCGATAAAGTCCGCCTTGAGGAAAGGTCACTAAACTCATGGGATCAGACCATTCAGTTGTTGAATTCGAACTTTCAAACCATGCCATTTCTTCTGGGAATGTAGCGTGGTGATCGGCACTAGCAGCAGGTTCTTTGACAATAATAATATCGAACTCACCATTCCGATAACGTTCTGTTAGGTTCCGACTTAAGCCAGAGGTTACATCTAAACGAATGGAGCGATGCTCTTTGGCAAATATACCGAAAACTTCAGCCATTGCAGGACTCATCATATCTTCTGGTAAACCAATACGAATGGGAATACTTCCTGCCGGATCTTTAAGTAGGGCCTCAGCTTCCTGTTGGAGAGTCAAAATCCTTTGCGCATAACCAATTAGATACTCTCCAGATGCCGTCAATTTGAAAGGTCTCGCTGTCCGATCTATAAGGGCATGACCTACAGATTCTTCAAGTCGTGCTAACTGCTGGCTAACTGTTGATTGAGTCAGGTGTAATCGATCGGCAGCTGTGGTAAAACCGCCAGTTTCAAAAATAGTGACGAAAGCACGTAAAAGGCGAGGATCAAACATATTAGGTACCGCCACACTTAAAAGCCGATAAGTTAAATATTTATAATCTTAATACTATCGATTCAATAATTTAATTTCCAAATACTTTTGGTCGTGTTTATTCTATTTGCAAAATGTTTTGCCATAAATTTCTATTGGGAGACCAGCATGCGTAAGTCACTAATATGGATGAATCTGATTGTTGTATTAGGGACTTCGGGTTTTACAAATATGACGAATGCAATGGGTGAGTATCCTTTACATCAGGCAGTGATAAATAATGACACACAATCTATTAAACGGATTTTATCTCAAAAAGCTTTAATTGATGAGAGAGATGAAACTGGTTCGACTGCTTTGATGGTCGCTACAAGAGCAAATAATGTACATGCTGCTCATATGCTGATAGAGGCTGGTGCCGATGTAAATGCAAAAGACAATATTCAAGACAGTCCATATTTATATGCTGGTGCACAGGGATATTTAAAAATTCTAAGAATGACACTCATGCATGGTGCCGATTTAAAAAGTATTAACCGTTACGGTGGAACTGCACTCATTCCTGCAGCGGAACGAGGCCATGTTGAAACAGTTCGTACATTAATTGCGGCCGGTGTAGATGTTAATCATGTCAATAATTTGGGGTGGACGGCATTACTTGAGGCCATCATTTTGGGAAATGGAGAACCTAAATATCAACACATTGTAGAGCTTTTATTAAAGGCAGGTGCTGATCCGAATTTGGCTGATAAAGACGGCATAACTCCCTTACACTATGCGCGGTCACGAGGATACCGTGAAATTGAAAAAAGACTTCTTGCAGCTGGTGCAAAATAGAAAGTGAGAGTATGTGATGGAAAAAGGTGAACAGTTTTTACGTAAGGCGATTGAGCTTGCCTATAACAATATTGAAAAAGGTGGCAGGCCATTTGGTGCTGTGGTTGTAAAGAATGGAGAAATTATTGCTTCAGGCGTAAATCAGATTCTGGTAACGAATGATCCAACCGCACATGCTGAATTACTGGCGATTCGTGCAGCCAGTCAAGTTTTAGGAACTGCCAATTTAGAAGGTTGTTCTGTGTATGCAAGTGGTCATCCATGCCCAATGTGTATGGCTGGAATGCGTATAGCAGGTATTAAGTCGGTGAGCTATGCATATTCTAATGAAGACGGAACACCATTTGGTTTGTCTACAGCCGAAATATATATAGAGCTTGCCAAGCCCTTTGCTGAGCAATCAATGAAAATTCAATATATACCGATCAGAGTTGAAAACCGCACTGATCTTTATGCGCATTGGAAGAGTTATCAAGCCAATCATTCAGGCTCAGAATAATGAAGCAGTCTGGAGCTTTTTTGACTCAGTCGATGCTCATTGTAACTGTGGCTTTGGTTGGGCTTAATTTAAGACCATTTATCACAAGTATTGGACCATTGATTGCCAATATTCGAACAGCCACTGGTTTAAGCTTACAAGGGATAGCACTACTTACTTTGCTACCGATGATGCTTATGGGAGTCATTGCATTTGTTGGCCCAATATTGCAGAACTATGTCGGCGAACGAAAAGCTATTCTTGGTGCATTGCTGGCCATTTGTGGAGGATGTGCTGTCCGATTTTTATTGCCTACATCCGAAGGATTAATTCTTAGTGCAATAGTAATTGGATTCGGAGTTGCGATGATACAAGCGGCATTTCCCGGCATGATCAAAAGAGAATTTAGCCAATATATTGGTCCGATGATGGGACTTTATTCGGCTATGCTCATGGGAGGAGGAGCACTAGGTGCATGGTTAGCTCCCATAATTTCAAATATAACGGGAGTCTGGTCGATTGGCCTAGCTTTTTTTACCATTCCAGCTTTATTTACATTTATATTGGCGCTTGTCTTTTTACCTATAAAAGTTAGTTCATCCATTCATCATCCGCCTGTACGCAAGTTGTTAAATCAACCTCGAACATGGTTATTAATGATGTGCTTTGGACTTGTAAATGGTGGCTACTCGTCAGTAGTAGCGTGGTTGGCACCTTCTTTTCAAGATCAGGGTTGGAGTGCAGCACAAAGTGGAAAATTACTCGCTTTGCTGGCCTTGAGCCAAGCAACTTCAGCGCTCATTTTGCCTGTTTTAGCTAGGAAATATAAAGATCGACGTCCATGGTTATGGTTTACGTTAGCAATGCAGCTAGTCGGTTTCTCTGGAATGGCTTTTATGCCTGATTTTGCCTCTATACTTTGGGCAATTTGTTTGGGCGTAGGTTTGGGAGGATGTTTTGCGTTAACGCTTATCGTTGCATTAGACCATTTTGATGATCCGATTCATGCAGGGGCTTTATCTGCATTGATGCAGGGTGGTGGTTTTTTACTGGCAGCAATCCCGCCGTGGATTATTGCAATTTTGCATGATCTTACGGGGGCTTACAAAGCAGGATGGCTTTTCCATTTAGCCAGTGTGATATTAGTAGTTGTTTTAGTAATTAGATTGAATCCCAAAAGTTATTTTAAAGTAAGTCTGTAAAACGTTGAGTTAGCCGAGATTCATTTTTTAAGAATTGTTGCTCCTATAATCACAAGCAAATGAGGAAATAGTGATAGGATAGAACTGAAAATTTCCTCTTTTAAATGAATACAACAATATTTGATTTCTATGACTTCTTCTTTGAAACAGCTCACTTTATTTAATCAAGGCCTAGGAAAAACCAGTCGATTTGCAAAAGGCATGGATGGAACTTTACAGGCTATTGAGCATTTAGGATATGTGCAGATCGATACCATATCGGTTGTAGAGCGAGCTCATCACCATATATTGTGGAGCCGAGTGCCTGATTATGAGCTAAGTCATCTCAATAGTTTGGTTCGTGAGCGCCAGATTTTTGAATATTGGTATCATGCCGCATCGTATCTTCCTATGAAAGATTATCGCTATGCATTGCCAGCCATGATGTCTGTCAGAAACGGAGAAAGCCGTTATTTCAATAAAGGTGATCAACACCTTATGAATGAAATTTTAGCCCGTGTTCGTGCTGAAGGAAAAATTCGCCTCCGTGATATTGATAAAAATAATAAAAAGAGTTTGGGAAACTGGTGGAATACCGGACCAGGCCGTCGTGCTTTTGAGCAGTTATATATGCAGGGTGACCTGATGATCTGTGAGCGCAACGGAATGGAAAAGGTCTTTGATTTGACCGAGCGCTGCTTGCCTGAAAATATTGATTTAAGTATGCCTACGCTTTATGAATATGCGCAGTATTTATTTAATAATACGCTTCGAGCACATGGTGCATTTACATGGAAACAATTAGTTCATCTAAAGAAAAATGATTTAAAAGAAACTATGCGTGTCGTTCTGAAAGAACATATTGATGCAGGTGTTGTATCAGCAATTAAGCTTGCGAAAGGTCAAATGCTATATGTGGAGGTCGCTGCATTAGAACAAAAGTTTAATACTGAGTTCGGTTTAAAAATACTTTCACCTTTTGATAATTCTCTTATTCATCGTGACCGTTTAGCTTCTTTATTTGAATTTGATTACCGCATTGAATGCTATGTACCAGCGGCCAAACGTGTATATGGTTATTTTTGTTTGCCGATTCTATATCAAGACGAGTTAGTCGGCCGACTAGATTGTAAAGCACATCGCTCTATCAAAGAGTTAGAAGTGATTAGCTTGCATTTAGAAAAAACAATCAAAGATAAAGAGCATTTCTCTTTTGAATTGGAGCAAGAGCTCAAACGTTTCACAGCGTTTAACCAATGTTTAACTGTTAATGACAAAGTGATTAAGCTTATTCGTACTAAAATTTAAACACCAAAAGCACTCCAGCTTTTGGTGTTTTCACTTTATTAGTTCAAGGACATACGATATTCAATAATCCCTGGTTTTTGTGCAATCCAGTCATAAAGCTTTTGTGCTGTTAGATTGGTTTCTTGAGTATGCCAATATAAACGGTCACAGTTGTGTTCAATTGCTTGCTTCTGCACATATTCAATAAGTTGCTTACCAATGTGTTGTCCACGAACTTCAGGTGAAACAAAGAGGTCTTCTAAATAAAAATAATTATTTTCTGCCCATGTTGAACGATGAATAACATAATGAACAATTCCCAAAACTTGCTCACCTTGTTTGGCAACAGCACAGTACATAGGTTCATTCTCATCGAAAAAACGTTCCCATGTTACTTTTGTGACATGAAGGGGTAAATTCACCTGATAAAAATTTTGGTAAGCAAGCCAATATTTTTCCCATTGTGAATAATCTTGCTGCTCAACAGGAACGATTTGAATACCTTGATTTTGCATAATAATTACACTCTGTTTTAAAGTAATAAAAAATCGACAACTAGAGTGTAGTTTTAATAGTGGTATTTTTATAAGATACACTTTTGATATTTTTCACAGTACCAGTTTTGATATGGCAGCTTCGATTTCTGCATCTTTTCCACATTTAATTTTGCCAAAAGGCCAGATTAAAGATGGGTTATATACGGCTTTGCGTGATGCGATTTTAGATGGAAGGCTAACTGCTGGAACAAAATTACCCTCAAGTCGTGCTTTGGCAGAGATGATGTCAATTTCAAGGAATTCTGTATTGGCGGCTCTTGAACGATTACTAGATGAGGGATATTTATTTACTAAACCAAGTTCGGGGACCTATGTTGCTGAGGTTGTGCCAGATCAGTTAATACACGTTCAAAAAAATTCAAAAGAAACGTCTAAAAATACTCATCGTTCCTTAAATATTAATCCGAATATTGAAGCTTTATTGGATTCATGGCGAAAGCAGTCATGGTTAAGTAAAAAGAAAAAGATGTTTCATGTAGGGGTAGGCTGTATTGATTTATTTCCTCATCAACTGTGGGGCAAGTTATTAACGCAAGCTTGGCGGCAGTCCTATTATCAACTTGGTCAATTTTACGACCCACGTGGCTATCTACCTTTGCGTCAGGCAATTTCTGAATATGTTCGCTCCACTCGAGGCCTGAACTGCAACGAAGAGCAAATTATTATCGTAAACGGAACGCAGCAGGCTATTCATTTAACAGCCTATGCATTACTTCAAGCAAATGATGAAGTGTGTTTGGATGAGCCGGGATATGATGCAGCTTTTAAGATTTTTCGAAGTTTTGGTGCACAGGTAAATTTGATCGAGAGTGATGAGGAGGGAATGCAAATCTCTGACATTACAGATCATTATTTCAAAAGCAAACTTGTTTATACGGCACCTTCACATCAGTTTCCTTTAGGAGGAACTTTAAGTTTAGCTCGCCGTTTTGCTTTATTAGATTGGGCAAACAAACAAGAAAAATGGATTTTTGAAGACGATTATAATAGTGAGTTTCGTTATGGCACGCACCCAATCCAAGCACTACAAGGTTTAGATCAGCAGCAAAGAGTCATTTATTCTGGAACTTTTACCAAGATGATGTTTCCGGAGTTTCGTTTAGGGTTCATGGCTGTACCTGAAGCATTGATTGAAACCTTTAGTGCAGCTAAATACTATACTGACGTGCGAAGTTCATATTTAGAGCAGGTCGCTTTAGCTTTATTCATTCAACAAGGCCACTATGCTCGACATGTACGTAAAGTTCGAAAAGCATGCTATGAGCGTCAACAAGTATTGATTAACGCTATTAATGAATACCTTTCAGATGTACTTAATGTTCAGCCAACAGATTCAGGCATTCATCTTATATGTTGGTTAAAAGCACCATGGACAGAGCATGAGTTTATTTCTCATTGCTCGGCATTGGATTTGGAGATTCAACCTCTATCAAGATATTGTCAACTTGAGTCAAAAAAAGCAGCAGTTTTGTTGGGCTATGCTGCACATCAACCTGAGGAAATGGTGGAAAATATTAAGAGACTAGCCATGAGTATCAAAAAGTAAAATAGCTAAACTTTTCAAAATTATATATGAATTTTAGAGGGATTTTATTTTTAATGAGAAGGACAAAATATTTATTCGATTTAAATATTTTGATGAAATATTAAAATATTTAAATTTAAAAGATTTATTAATCTTATTTTAAGATAACTTCATTATTCTAAAAACATCAAAGCTCAGTACAGTACACCTTTTGGCCACATTCTCCAGATGTGGCCTTTTTTTATTAGGAATAAATATAGCTTAGAATGAATTAATTTTTTAAGGAGAATAAGATTTAATCTTCTTCCATGGCATTACTATAAAATTTAACACCTAGTTTAATTCGGTCTCGACCATTACTCATACGCCAACGATTGGTGTCACGTAAAGAATATACACAGCCACAATATTCCTGTTGGTAGAATTCCTCTCGCTTACTGATTTCAATCATTCGACTAGAGCCACCATTTTTTCGCCAGTTATAATCCCAATATTGAATATCCGGATAATTGGATGCTGCCCGAATTCCGCAATCATTAATTTGAGCCATATTTTTCCAACGAGAAATTCCTAACGAACTACTGATGAGACTAAAGCCGTGTTCATGTGCATAAAGGGCAGTTCGCTCGAAACGCATATCGAAACACATGGTACAACGTATGCCGCGTTCTGGTTCATCTTCCATACCTTTAGCTCGAGCAAACCAATTATCCGTGTCATAATCTGCATCGATAAATGGAATATTATGCTTTTCTGCAAAACGAATATTTTCTTCCTTACGGATGAGATATTCTTTTACCGGATGAATATTAGGATTATAAAAAAATATTGAAAATTTAATTCCAGAATCAATTAATGCTTCCATAACTTCTCCTGAACAAGGAGCACAGCAAGAATGAAGTAATAATTGATCATGTCCAGATGGGAGTTCTAATTTTAAACGTTGAGTTGACATAATAAAAAATTAAATTGCAATTCTAATAATTATATATTTTTATTTTGTATAATGTGAACTGAATTATTTTCAATTAAACATGAAATTAATTTAATATCTTAAAATTTATTTATTACTTTATTTGTGGTTTAGTTGAATATAATGAAATAATTAGATTATTAAATATTAAAATTATTTATATCGGTACTTTTAAATTTATTAACCGAAATACTATATAGTAATATAAAATATAGATAAATTTAATATTTTTTAAAATAATAATATTAAAAGATAGCTAGGTAAGTGATTGATGTTTCTAAATATAATTTGAAATTTTTTATGTTTTATTGTGATGTGTGTCACAGATAAACCTTATTTTTTCAATTAAAATATTTCTTTAGATTTGTAGCTTTAATAAATCTATACTATAAAACTTGATATGTTTTTAAATTTAAGTGTGTGATTATTTGAGATATGAAAGATTGGCAATGTAAGTATTGTAATGGTTACATTATGGTTAATCATTCAAAGATCAGCGTAGGAGAAAAAGTTTACTTTTTGGTATATAAATTTGATGCAAAGAACGAACGAAAAAAATTATATAAAAAGGGAATTGTAGTTGCTCGCTACGATAATATACTTCACATTGAGTCACGTAAAAAAACTTATAAGATCGAACAAGCTAAGGTCTATCCATTAGGAGCACCGATGCCTTTCGTTTACAACATGTTTTGGGTTTGCGGGTGCCCATGTACCCTACAAAATTAATTTCTTAAATTTAAATGTCAGCAGCTCATTTTATAAATTTAATTGAATTAGTAATCGTATCAAATTTATTTTCTCAGCTTTTATAGAAAAGTTAAGAGCAATAAACTCAGAAAAATGACTTTGAGTGGTTGAATGATTGATTTGACAAAAACAATAGGCTCTCTTATAAACCTTGAGTAAAGTTGAGGTTAATCATGATAAGTGAAAATAAAAAAGCTGACTCTAGTCGAGTTTTGACTGTGGGGGAAGTTGCAAAAAGGAGTGGAGTTCCTGTCTCGACCCTACATTTTTATGAGGCGAAGGGGCTGATAAAAAGTATAAGAACCAATGGTAATCAGCGCCGCTTTCCATTAATTGTTTTAAGATATATTGCGATTATTAAAGTTGCTCAAAGAGTAGGAATTCCTTTAAATGAAATTAAAGAGGCTCTTAGCGCATATCCTATGGGAAGCAAATTAACAGCTAAACAGTGGAAAGAGTTATCAAGCCATTGGCGAAAAGATCTCGATGATCGTATTCAAAAATTAACGAGGTTACGGGATGAAATGGACTGGTGTATTGGCTGCGGTTGCTTATCGTTAGAGCAATGTCCGTTAAGAAATCCTGAAGATGTTTTGGGGCAAGAGGGATCTGGAGCACGAATTTTAGAAAGGCCATGATCGCAATATTTTGATAATTATTTTTAGAAAGGAAAATCTTAAATTCCAATCAATTAAAGAAATGGTGAGTAGAACTCACAAGTGAGTTTTTTATTGTAAACAAGACACATGGAACATGAATTTTTTTGATATCTTTAGTTTTTTTATTAAGAAGCAAAAATTTATGAAAAAAATTATCTTTCTTGGTTTAGCGCTTGTTTCGTTAACGGCTTTTTCATCTGTACAACATAAAAATCCAACTCCACCAAAAAATGGTTCACCAAACCCAGCTAGTCAATATTGTGTTGAACAAGGCGGGAAATTAGAAATTAGAAATGAAGCAAATGGTCAGGTTGGGTATTGTCACTTACCAAATGGCCAAGTCGTGGAAGAATGGAAATTATTCCGTGATAACCAAGCGAACTGTGTAGCAGAAGAAGCTCAAAAATTAGTGGGTCAATCTGGCCTTACTGATGATCAAATTAAACAAAAAACTAAATCAGAAATTGTGCGCAAAGTGGCTCCAGGTCAACCAATGACTATGGATTATCGTACAAACCGAGTTACAGTTACTATTGATCCTGCTTCTAAGAAAATTACTCAAGCAACCTGTGGTTAATGTGTGTAATTAAAGTTTGGTAAATCAAATTTTAAAGAAAAGAGCCTGCTGAAAATGCAGGCTTTTTTACTTTAATTTTCGGAATAATGGACAACCGGATACTCTTTTTGTTGTGGCAGCTTCTGTAAAGCCTGATTAATTTTGATGAGAAAAATATCCACTTTGTCTTGGCTTGGATTGTTGGTGTTGTATGAAGCTCTTTCTTGATAGTTAATTCCGCATCCAATAATTTTCATATTTGCAGGATTAAAGCTCCAGTCATTTTTATTTTTGATCGAGATATCTAAATCACTATCACATTCTTTCCAGAGTTTTAAAAATTGATTGGAATATACAGCGGGAGCTTCTTGTGCTCGGTAGGCTGTAAATCCTTGCATTTCAGAGTTAGCAAATTGAAGGAGATGATTGGTAGGCATTCCTCCCCAAAGTATAGCGGTGTCTTTCGGTAGCTTTATCCACGTTATATTCTCTTCTTTAAGAGGTGCAGTTTGCTCATCTTTCTGTTTGGACTTTTGAGATTTATAAACCAGTTTTGTTCCAACAGGAACCGTTACACCTTTGACTTGAGTGCTCTGTGTTGTATAGAAATACGGCGAATCATCACGGTTACAGCCTGTTGGGTTATAACAACCAATACAACCACTTAACAATAAAAGCGGACAACTTAAAATACTTAATTTGAAAACTCGATCCATTTTTCTTGTCTTTAATTATCTCTAGAAATTTAATATATCAGTATTTAAATCAATAATAAAAAAAGCCCCTAGCGGACTAGAGGCAGAAAAACATCAGATGCAAGAACAGGTGAATTATGCATCTGAGTTAAGTAGGTTGTATCAAACCATGTAGAGCACTTTACCAGCAAAAATGAATAAAAATAGGGAGGTGCGACTAATGGCTAATATTTGTAGTTTTTTATTTGTACAACTTCCTGTACTTGTTTTAAGGAAGGGGGCGCTAATACATTTATATTTGTTAATAAAAACTACAAAAGTTATGGCTGTGAACAAAGTTATTTATAGTGATTGTTCAACCGTTGTCTTTTTGTGCGACTACCCAAGAGTTATTCGTGATTTGTACTTGGCTTAATGATAATTTTAGAGTTATCCGAAAGGACACAATAATGACGAACATACGAATAATAATGAATCGAAGGTAGGACCACGTGTTTATTAGTGTATTTGATCTTTTTAAAATTGGCATCGGTCCATCTAGCTCCCATACAGTTGGACCCATGCGAGCGGCATACAGTTTTGTGGATGATTTATTGAAGCAAAACGATTTACAAGCAACAGCTAGAGTTCAGGTGAAGTTATACGGTTCGCTGTCGGCAACTGGTGTTGGTCATGCGACAGATAAGGCTGTTCTGTTAGGTTTAATGGGTTTTGACCCTGAACATATTGATACCCAATTAAGTACAAGCTTGATTGAAGATGTTCTTGAAAATAACGCCATCCAGCTTAATCAGCAAAAGACTATTTCTTTTGATTATAAGCATGATGTGCTTTTTCTAGATGAATCTTTGCCTTATCACCCCAATGCAATGGAGTTGATTGCCTATAACGAGGCTCAAGAAATTTTATATGCAGAAACTTACTATTCGGTTGGTGGCGGTTTTATTGTTAGCCAAAGGCAATTAGCAACAACTCAAACTGAAACAAACGACGTTAAGGTTCCATATCCATTTCACAGTGCGGCTGAACTTTTAAGCTTATGTAAGACTCATCATTTATCAGTGAGCGAGTTAATGCTTGAAAATGAAAAAAGCTGGCGTAGTGAAGCTGAGATTCGTAGCAAGATTATGGAAATCTGGAAAGTGATGCAGCAATGTATTCATAACGGATTAATTAATGACGGAATATTACCGGGCGGATTAAACGTAAAACGTCGGGCTAAAAAAATTCACGATAAGTTATTAAATAAGAAAAACTCAAACCTGATCGTGACGACTTTTCATGCGATGGAATGGGTCAATTTATTTGCCTTAGCGGTAAATGAAGAAAATGCTGCTGGTGGCCGCGTGGTGACGGCACCTACAAATGGTGCAGCAGGGATTATTCCAGCAGTTTTATATTACTACGTGACTTTTTCTAAAGACTTTTCCGAAGATAAAGTGGTTCGCTTTTTTCTAAGTGCGGCAGCCGTCGGCATTTTATGTAAACTCAATGCTTCTATTTCTGGTGCAGAAGTAGGGTGTCAGGGCGAAGTCGGCTCAGCATGTGCAATGGCTTCGGCGGGGTTAGCCGAAATTTTAGGTGGATCACCTGAGCAAGTGGAGCATGCGGCTGAAATTGGGCTTGAACATAATTTGGGTTTAACGTGTGACCCGATTGGTGGTTTGGTTCAGGTGCCTTGCATTGAACGAAATGCAATTGCAGCTGTAAAAGCCATTAATGCAGCCCAAATGGCACTTCATGATGACGATGAACACTTTGTCACGCTAGATAAAGTGATTCAGACCATGAAAGAAACTGGCAAAGATATGTCTGAGAAATATAAAGAGACTTCAAAAGGTGGCCTTGCTGTTAACGCCATTGAGTGCTAAAAAAATGAGATGGGGACGAGGTGACCCCATCTCATTTTAACCATTAAGCTTCGCGAGCAACTAAAGTTAAAATGTCATAAGTTGCGACAAGTTCACCACGTTGGTTTTTGACTTTAATATCCCACACCACAACGCCATGCGCAGGCTGAGACGGGTCTTTTTGTGGCTTAGGGGTTTTTTGTTTACAGGTGAGTTCAACTTGGATTGAGTCACCAATTTTAACCGGTTCAACAAAACGTAAGTTGTCCATACCGTAGTTGGCAATCACAGGACCTTGTGCTGCATCTACAAATAGACCTGCTGCAGCAGACACAATGAAGTAACCATGTGCCACACGCTCTCCAAAGAAAGACTCGGCAGCTGCAATTTTGTCGGTATGTGCATAGAAGTAGTCACCACTTAAACAAGCAAAATTGACAATATCAGCTTCGGTGACTGTACGACGCGCTGTTAATAAACGTTCACCAATCACTAACTCATCAAAAGACTTTTTAAATGGATGTACACGGTCTTCATTAACTTTTGAGCCAGCAGTCCATGAGTGGGTAATTTGTGTCAGACTATTTGGAGAACCCTGAATTGCGGTGCGCTGCATATAATGTTTAACCGCGCGAATACCACCTAACTCTTCACCGCCACCTGCACGGCCAGGGCCGCCGTGTACTAAATGTGGAAGTGGTGAACCATGTCCTGTACTTTCTTTTGCAGACTCTGCATCGAGTACATGCACACGGCCATGCCAAGGCGCAATTTTTTGAATAATCTGTTCAATATTCTCATCGTTATTTTTAACGACAGAAGCCACTAGGCTACCTTCACCACGTGAAATAAGGTCAGCTAGTTCTTCAATGTTTTGATATGGCATGAGTGTACATACCGGACCGAAAGCTTCTGTGGTATGAACATTCGTTGCTTGTAAAGGCTGTTCACACACCAATAAAGTTGGAGCGAAAAAAGCACCTTTTTCAGGATGGTCTGCATTAAATGTAAAGCTATCATTGCCACCAAAAACAATTTTTGCATCTTTGCTGAGTTCAGCAACTTTTTCTGCAACGTCATGTTTTTGTTTAATGCTCGCCAAAGCACCCATGGTAGTTTCTTCTTTTTGAGGGTCGCCCACCACAACTTTAGCAAGTTTGGCAGTTAGCTTTTCTTGCACAGTTGCTAACAAGTTTTCAGGAACAAATGCACGACGAATGGCAGTACATTTTTGGCCTGCTTTGGTGGTCATTTCACGGAAGACTTCACGCACAAATAAATCGACAGTTTCTTCATTTGCCTCAGGGCTTAAAATTGCGCTGTTTACCGAGTCGGCTTCCATGCTAAATGGAATCGAATATTTATTGAGGTGAGGGTGGTTACGTAGTTTTTGGCCTGTGTAGGCAGAACCTGTAAAGGTCACGCAGTCTTGAGGGCCTAAGTGGTCGAACAGGTCATAAGTCTGACCGCAAATGAGTTGTAGTGAGCCTTTCGGTAGCACATGTGCTTCTTCAATGGCTTTTACAACCGCTTGAGTTAATTGGGCACCATCAGTTGCTGGTTTCACAATACATGGCACGCCTGCAAGTAGCGTCGGTGCAATCTTTTCAAGCATTCCCCAAATTGGAAAGTTAAAAGCATTAATGTGAACGGCAACACCTGCTTTAGGGCTTAAAATGTGTTTAGCGCCGAAAGTCCCATTTTTAGATAATTGAATCCAGCTATCTTCAGTAATAATTTTTTCGTCATTGAGTTCACGGCGAACCAGACTCGAATAAGCAAATAATGTCTGGATGCCGCCTTCAATATCAATCCACGCATCTTTACGAGTTGCACCTGTTGCATAAGCAAGTTTGTAGAACTCTTCTTTGCGCTCAAGTAAATATTGGGCAATTTGTTTTAATGCATTGGCACGTTGGTGAAACGTCCAGTTAGCCAGTTCTGAACCATTTTGTTTGGCATATTGAACAACACGTTTCATATCAATGCCATGACTACTTACGGCATAAATCGCTTCACCTGTAATGGCATGATAAACAGGGCGTAGTTCTTCACCCGTCGAATGCCATGTTCCATAGACATAAGAAGCAAGATGAGGCAGTTGATGCTCAGACTGCTGAAAATCTGTGTCAGTTGAGGTTCCTTCTAGGTGTGCTTGTTCAAGCATGACCAAACTCCTTTTTTATTTGATACGTCAATTATAAAAATTGCAAAAATATGATTCATAATTTCAGATTAATTTGTCTAAAAGTCAACTTTATTTTGATTTGTAAAAGTAAAAAGGTTTTTTACAATTGGTTTAAATTTAATAATTTCAATAATTTGATGTGTTTTGCTATTGGTAATTTAATTTGATACTAAAAAAGTGATTGACTTTGTTTTTAGTGTATCGAAAAATAGATTTAAGGGTGATACCTACAGGGAATGAAAGAATGGAAAACAACTACCAGAAATTTGAACAAAATATTGCCAATGAAATTACGATCGAGGCTAAGGATCAAATGCCCGATGCCTATCGCAAAACATTGATTCGTCAAATCGGGCAACATGGCCATTCTGAAATTGTAGGTATGTT
The DNA here is from genome assembly GCF_000588535.1 of Acinetobacter sp. 742879. Classification (NCBI taxonomy): domain Bacteria; kingdom Pseudomonadati; phylum Pseudomonadota; class Gammaproteobacteria; order Moraxellales; family Moraxellaceae; genus Acinetobacter; species Acinetobacter sp. 742879. The sequence continues at coordinate 72,657 of NZ_JFYC01000001.1, forward strand.
GCCTGAAGGAAACTGGATTACTCGCGCACCAACTTTAAAACGTAAAGCGGTTTTGCTTGCGAAAGTACAAGATGAAGCGGGTCATGGCTTATATCTGTATAGCGCAGCAGAAACCTTAGGTGCAGACCGTGATGACATGATGGAAAAATTAATTGATGGGAAAATGAAATACTCATCAATCTTTAACTATCCAACTTTGACTTGGGCAGATGTCGCTGCAATTGGCTGGCTTGTCGATGGGGCAGCCATTGTGAACCAAGTTGCGCTTTGCCGTACTTCATATGGGCCATATGCACGTGCAATGGTACGCATTTGTAAAGAAGAAAGTTTCCACCAACGTCAAGGTTTTGAAGCCATGATGGCTTTGGCAAACGGAACGCCAGAACAAAAACAGATGGCACAAGATGCAGTAAATCGCTACTGGTGGCCAGCGCTCATGATGTTTGGTCCAAGTGATGAGCATTCTCCAAACAGCGCACAAAGCATGGCGTGGAAAATCAAACGCTTTAGTAACGATGAATTACGTCAAAAGTTTGTTGATAACACCGTGCCACAAGTACTGCAACTTGGCTTGGAAGTACCGGACCCAGATTTAAAGTTCAATGAAGAAACAGGCCACTATGAGTTTGGCGAGATTGACTGGCACGAATTTAATGAAGTGATTGCCGGACGTGGACCATGTAATCACGAGCGTATCGAAGCACGCCGTAAAGCATGGGAAAACGGCAAATGGGTTCGTGATGCAGCAGTGGTCTACGCGAAAAAACAGCAGCTTGAAGCGAACAAAGTGGCTTAACAAGATTTATGGAAAAATTTGAGGAAATCAAAATGGAAGATAAAAATAACTGGTCGCTCTACGAAGTATTTGTACGTAGTAAACAAGGCTTAAGCCACCGTCATGTAGGCAGCTTAAGAGCACCTGATGATGAAATCGCATTGCAACATGCTCGTGATGTTTACACGCGCCGTAATGAAGGAATTAGCATTTGGGTGGTTCGTTCTGAACTGATTAAGTCATCACAGCCAGATGAAAAAGCTGAATTTTTCGATCCTTCTTTAGACAAGGTTTATCGTCATCCGACTTTTTACCATATCCCAGATGGCATTGAGCACATGTAAGGGGAATGGCAAATGAATCATTCAGTTTTATCTAAATTCTTATTACATATTGGCGACAGTCAACTGGTTTTATCTCAGCGTTTGGCTGAATGGTGCGGGCATGCACCTGAGCTAGAAATTGATATTGCCTTAGCAAATATCGGCTTGGGCTTGTTGGGGCAGGGAAGAAACTTTCTGACTTTGGCTGGTCAATATGATGAAGCTCAACGTGATGAAGACCAGCTTGCGTATTTCCGTACAGAACGTGAGTTTTTAAACCTCTTGTTGTGCGAACAACCCAATGGTGACTTTGCACAAACGATTGTACGCCAGTGGTTGATGGACCATTACCATCTTCATTTATTTACGGCTTTAGCGCAAAGCTCACTTCCTGAATTAAGTGCGCTTGCTGTGAAATCTTTAAAAGAAGTGAAGTATCACATCCGCTTTTCAACAAGCTGGATGGAACGTTTAAGTTTAAGCACAGATGAAGCACATCAACGTGTGCAAGACGGATTAAATAATTTATGGCGCTTTACCGCTGAATTATTTGAATTGAGTGCAGACGAAAAAGCATTGGTTGCAGAAGGCGTGATTCCAGATTTTTCAAATGAAAAAGAACAATGGAACCAAACCATTGCAGATGAGCTTAAGCGTTTTGAATTAAATGTTGCTGTGAACGGTGCTTATCGCCGTGGTGCGAAACAAGGATTGCATACTGAGCATTTAGGTTATTTGTTGGCTGAAATGCAATGTATTCAAAGAACTTATCCGGGAATGACCTGGTAAGACAAGGAGGTGAGCCATGCAAATGATTCGTCATTGCATCGACCAATGTTGGGATGTTCTACAAACGGTAAGTGACCCTGAAATTCCGGTTTTATCGGTTGTCGATTTAGGCATGATCCGCGGTGTAGAGATTAACGATCAACAAGAAATTATTGTTCGTCTAACTCCGACATATAGCGGATGCCCAGCAACAGATATGCTCAAAGCACAAATTGTTGAGGCATTTACCGCAGAAGCTTTGACACCGGTCAAAGTCATGGTCGATTTATCAGAAGCATGGACCACGGACTGGATGTCTGAAGCAGGGAAAAAGAAACTACAAGTTTATGGCATTGCACCACCTGAAGGGTTGGCGCATCAATGTGGAACTCACGTTCATTTAAATGATGGTGTCGAGTGCCCACGTTGTAAAAGCCGACATACCCGACTGTTAACAGAGTTTAGTTCCACCGCCTGTAAAGCACTTTATAAATGTCAGGACTGTCTTGAGCCTTTTGATTACTTCAAATGTATTTAAGTCTTTAGATAAGGAAATCAGCCATGAGCCAATTTGTACCATTAAAAGTAAAAAGTATTACGCCGCAAACCGATCAGGCAATTTGTATTGCATTTGACGTTGTACCTGAACAACAAGAACAATTTCAATTTCAACCGGGGCAACACTTAACCATTCGCCATTTAACCGAAGCGGGTGAAATCCGCCGTTGTTATTCAATTTGTAGCTATGCGGGCAAAGAAGACATCAGTATTGCGGTTAAAAAAATTGATCAGGGTCAATTTTCAAACTGGGCAAATGACCATTTGAAAGTGGGCGATGTGCTTGAAGTGATGCCACCACAAGGTGTGTTTTTTCAAAAAGCAGCCAAGATGGGCGGACAAAACTATTTAGGCGTTGCGGCAGGCAGTGGTATCACGCCAATTTTATCAATTATTAAACAAGTTTTATTTGAACAACCTGAAGCTAACTTTACCTTGCTCTATGGCAATCGTTCATGGAAACAAACCATGTTTGCCGAGCAAATTATGGATTTGAAAGATCAGTTTAAAGAACGCTTTCAACTCATCAATATTTTTTCTCGTGAGTTCAATGACAGTGAACTGATGAACGGTCGTATTGATGCAGAAAAGCTTAAGCAACTTTTTGATTATGAAGTGCTTGAAACAAACTTTGACCATGTGTTTGCCTGCGGCCCAGACGAAATGATGAATGCCGTAGAAAACACGTTGCCGAACTTTGGTATTGCCAAAGAGCGCATTCACACTGAACGTTTCCATACAGGACAAGCGCGTAAACGTAGTGTTGAAGCGGATGCAAACCGTAAAGAAGAAAAGGTCAATATCATTTTAGATGGTCGTGAACTGATTGTTTCTGTAGCTCAAGAAGATGAAAGTATTCTTGATGCGGCTTTACGTGCAGGTGCCGACTTACCGTATGCATGTAAAGGTGGGGTGTGTGCGACCTGTCGCTGTAAGGTGCTTTCAGGCGAAGTCGACATGTTCCTGAACTATAGTCTTGAAGAAGATGAAGTTGAAAAGGGCTATGTACTGAGCTGCCAGACCTTACCAAAAGGCTCAAATGTTCGCTTGAGTTTTGATGAATAGAGGCTGTTATGCAAGAGTTGATCAAAGCCAGTACAGCTGCTGACGGTGTTTTGTTATTAACCCTAAACCGTCCAGAAAAAAGAAATGCCTTAAACAATGCAACATTGCAGTGTTTGTGCGAATTGCTCGAAGAAGCTGAACACAATGCTCAAGTCAAAGCGGTGGTTTTAACGGGTAACTCACAATGTTTTGCGGCTGGAGCAGATCTTAGCGAATTAGCTGCAATGGACGCCGTGACTTTGCAACTCGATATTCGCCCGAAGCTTTGGCAAAAAATTGATGCATTTAGTAAGCCACTGATTAGTGCAGTGAATGGTTATGCCTTAGGCGCTGGGTTTGAGCTGGTTTTACATTCAGATATGGTAATTTGCGGTGAAAATGCCCGTTTTGCTTTACCTGAAATTACCTTGGGTATGTTGCCGGGTGCAGGCGGAACACAGCGTTTAGCGCGCTTGGTTGGACAACAACTCAGCATGCGCTGGGCCATGACAGGTGAGATGATTTCAGCAAAACAGGCGGAGCAACATGGCATTTGCAGTCAAGTGGTTCCGACCGAATTAACCGTTGAATATGCGGTTCAACTGGCAGCCAAAATTGCCAAACAAGCGCCTTTAGCGATTCGCGTGATTAAACAATCAATTAAAAGTATTCATGAAACAACGTTAAGTCAGGGACTCAAGTTTGAACGTCAAAACTTTGTCTGGCTGGCGGCTACAAAAGATCGAAACGAAGGGATTAATGCTTTCTTTGAAAAAAGAAAGCCAGTGTTTAGAGGTGAGTGATGGACTATCAAAATATTATTGCTAAAGAAAAAAATGGTGTTGGCTATCTGACATTTAACCGCCCAAAAGCACTGAATAGCTTTAACGTTGATATGCACCGCGAAGTGGCCGAGGTTTTAAACCAGTGGACCAAAAATCCGGATGTTCGCTGTGTGGTGATTAGTGGCGAAGGCCGCGGCTTTTGTGCAGGGCAAGATTTAGGTGATCGTGTAGTAGACCCAAATGCTGAAGCTCCAGATTTAGGATATTCCATTGAAACTTACTATAACCCGCTCATTAAAACGATTGTAAATATGCCAAAGCCTGTGATTTGCTCCGTAAATGGTGTGGCAGCAGGTGCAGGGGCAAATATTGCCTTGGCATGTGATTTGGTGATTGCAGCTAAATCGGCAAACTTCGTACAAGCATTTTGCCGTTTAGGTTTGGTTCCAGACTCGGCTGGTACATGGTTTTTACCACGTGCTGTAGGCCATGCGCGTGCTATGGGCTTAACTTTGTTAGGGGACAAGTTGCCGGCAGAAACCGCAAAAGAATGGGGCATGATTTGGGATGTGGTTGAAGACACCGAGCTTAAAACAAAGGTGACTGAACTCGCTGAACGTTTAGCGAAACAGCCTACATTTGGTTTATCTCTTATTAAAAAAGCCATTCATCAATCAAGCAATAACACCTTTGATGAGCAAATGCTGTTAGAGCGTGACTTACAACGTATTGCGGGTCGTTCAGAAGATTATCGTGAAGGTGTACAAGCCTTTATGAATAAACGTGAACCAAATTTTAAAGGGCGCTAAGCATGACAGATTTAGATTTATCTCGTGCCCGAATTGCCGTCATTGGTTCTGGCACCATGGGCATCGGCATTGCCCAGTTAGCCATCGTCAATGGGCACTCGACCGTTTTATATGATCTGGACGCTCAAAAAGCGCAACAAGCTGCTCAAGGCTTAGGGCAGACGTTTAAAAAGCTGGTTGAAAAGAGCAAGCTTACACAGCAGCAAGCTGATGAAGCCTTAGCGCGTTTGACTGTGGTGAATCAAGTTGAAGCATTACGTGATGCTGACTTGGTTATTGAGGCAGTCGTTGAGAAAAAAGAAGTTAAACAGCCTTTATTTAAGCAACTCGCTGAGATTTGTAGTGCGCAAACTATTTTTGCAAGCAATACATCTTCAATTTCAGTGACTGCAATTTCGGCTGGCATTCCTCACCCTGAGCGCGTGGTGGGTTTACACTTTTTTAATCCTGCACCAGTCATGAAACTGGTTGAAATTGTAAAAGGCTTAAAAACCCCAAACAGCTTATGTTTGGCTTTAAAAAACTTGATGCTCAGCTGGAAAAAAATTCCTGTACTCACCAAGTCGACTCCTGGATTTATTGTTAACCGAATTGCTCGTCCGTTTTATGCAGAAGGCTTTAGAGCATTGCAAGAACAAGTCACTAGCTATGACCAGCTAGACTATGCCTTAAAGCAATGCGGTGGTTTTGCGATGGGGCCGTGTGAACTTACCGACCTCATTGGGCAAGATGTTAACTTTTCGGTAACCCAAAGTGTTTACCAAGAGTTTTTTTACGAGCCGCGCTACCGCCCAAGTCTAATTCAAAAAGAACTGGTCGATGCAGGTGCTTGGGGGCGTAAGTCAAAACAGGGTTTCTATAGTTATAACGAAAAAAATCAGTACGAGACATTTCAGCCTCAAGCTGTGGTTGCCAAACCAGTCGATGCCCATATTCAGCTAAAAGGGACTTGGTCTCAGCTACCTGCTTTTGTAACGCGTTTGGGTTTAAAAAGCGGATCTGCGAGCGACGATAATATTCTTCAAATTGATGATATCGACTTACGTTTAAGCCAAGGTGAGTCAGCCAATATTCATTACCTTAGCCGTAAAGTGGTTTTAATGGATTGGCACCATGATTTTGAGCACGCAGAAGCTTTAGTACTCAGTCATAACGAACTTTCTGAAGCAAGTGATTTGGCTAAAGTTGAGGCTTACTTTGCCCAGTTTGGTATCAGCGTAATGTGGATTAAAGACCATCCGGCACTGTTAACCTTACGCACCATCGCTTTACTCATTAATGAAGCCTGTGAAGCAAGTCTACATGGTGTTGCGAGTCTGGAAGATATTGATAATGCCATGAAATATGGAGTGAATTATCCTAAAGGTCCTTACCAGTGGTTGACACAAATGGGCGGTGCTTATGTGCTCCAAACCTTAAATAACTTATATGCACTGTATGGAGAGGAAAAATATCGCGCGAGTATCTACCTCAAACAATATGTAGCAAAAACTCAAAACATTGCTACCCAATATTCACGCGATATGACCGAATTTGCATAATCAGGAGTCAACATGGAAGACGTTTTAATTTGCGATTTTATTCGTACCCCAATTGGACGATATGCAGGTGCCTTAAGTGCTGTACGTGCAGATGATTTAGCTGCATTGCCGATCAAATATTTAAAAGATAAACACCCGAACTTGCCGTGGAATACGGTAGACGAAGTATTTTTAGGATGTGCCAACCAAGCAGGTGAAGACAACCGTAACGTTGCACGTATGGCAACACTCTTGGCGGGCTTACCAGATACAGTTCCGGCCATGACGGTTAATCGCTTGTGTGCTTCTGGTTTAGATGCAGTAGGGCTTGCAGCACGCTCTATTAAAGCTGGCGAAGCGCAGTTTGTGTTGGCAGGTGGTGTAGAGTCAATGAGCCGTGCACCATTTGTACAAGCTAAACCAACCGAAGCGTTTAGCCGTACACCTGAAATTTACGACACCACCATTGGCTGGCGCTTTGTAAATAAACAACTTAAAGCACAATACGGCACCGACAGCATGCCTGAAACTGCCGAAAATGTAGCTGAAAAATACCAGATTAGTCGTGAAGACCAAGATGCGTTTGCATTGCGTAGCCAGCAAAAAACCGCTGCTGCACAACAAAACGGTTTCTTTAATGACGAGATTTTGCCTGTCGAGATTGTAGACCGTAAGAAAAACGTAGTTGTGGTGAACCGTGATGAACATCCGCGTGAAACGACACTTGAAGCACTCGCAAAACTAAAAGCGCCATTTAAAAAAGAAGGTGGCTCAGTGACTGCCGGAAATGCCTCTGGTGTAAATGATGGTGCTGCGTGTGTGTTAATTACCAACCGTGAATTTGCAGATACACATGGTTTAAAACCTTTAGCACGCGTGATAGGCATTGCAAGTGCAGGTGTTGAACCCAAGTATATGGGTATAGGTCCTGTTCCGGCTGTGCAGAAAATTTTAAAGCAGACAGGTTTAACGCTAGATCAGATGGATGTGATTGAGTTGAATGAAGCATTCGCAGCCCAATCTTTGGCTTGTATGCGTGAACTTGGTCTAAAAGATGACGATGAACGCGTGAACCCAAATGGCGGTGCGATTGCGTTAGGCCATCCGCTCGGTATGAGTGGTACTCGTTTAGTGATTACCGCAACACGTGAGCTAAAAAAACGCGGTGGACGCTATGCACTTTGCACGATGTGTGTAGGTGTTGGACAAGGCGTTGCACTGATTTTGGAAAACTTAAATTAATTCAGACGGTTTTAAAAATTACATAATGAGGAGAGAGGCGATGGACAGCCTTACAACGGATAATGTTGAGCAATTAACACTTGCAGAGCTTAGAGAGCTGCAAACTAAACGGTTAAAACAAACCCTGACTTTTGTATATGAAAATAGTCCGGTCTATAAGAAAAAGTTCGATGAGGCAGGTGTACATCCTGATGACTTCGTCACTTTAGACGATTTGGCAAAGTTTCCATTTACCACCAAACAGGATTTAAGAGACAACTATCCGTTTGGAATGTTTGCCGTACCGCAAGAGCAAATTGTGCGTTTACATGCATCATCGGGTACAACGGGTAAACCGACGGTGGTGGGCTATACCCAAAAAGATATTAATACTTGGTCGGACATTGTTGCGCGTTGTTTACGCATGGCAGGTTTAACCGCGAAAGACATGGTTCAGGTGGCTTATGGCTATGGACTATTTACAGGTGGTTTAGGTGCACATTATGGTGCCGAGCGCTTAGGTGCAACGGTTATTCCAATGTCTGGTGGGCAGACTGAAAAGCAAGTTCAGCTTATTCAAGACTTTAAACCTACCGCAATTATGGTTACGCCATCATATTGCGTGAGTATTATTGAAAAGCTCGAGCAACAATTTGGTACCGCACGTAATACGTCTTTAAAAGTCGGGATTTTTGGTGCCGAGCCGTGGACCAACGAACTGCGCCGTGAAATTGAGGAACGCCTCAATATTAAAGCACTCGATATTTATGGTTTGTCTGAGGTGATGGGACCGGGTGTTGCGATGCAGTGCTTAGGTGAGGGTGAAGGACTAACTATTTGGGAAGATCATTTCTACCCGGAAATTATTAACCCTGAAACAGGTGAAGTCTGCAAAGATGGCGAACTTGGCGAGCTAGTCTTTACCACCATTACCAAAGAAGGCTTGCCGATTATTCGTTACCGTACTCGTGATTTGACCCGTTTACTCGCTGGAGAAAATCTGGCAATGCGTAAAATGGATAAAATTGTGGGCCGTAGTGACGACATGCTGATTATTCGCGGCGTGAATGTTTTCCCGACTCAGATTGAAGAGCAAATTTTGCAAGTTCCACATTTAGTTCCAAATTATGAAATTTTGGTGACTAAAAAAGGCCATATGGATACTTTGCATATTCGTACAGAGATGTGTCATAACTGTACTATACAGGCCAATCAACTTGCTCAGGAGTTGATGAAACGCATTAAAACCATGATTGGGATTAGCGTTACTGTAGAAGTTGTGACAGAAGCGACCTTACCTCGTTCGGAAGGTAAGGCAAAGCGGGTAATCGATATGCGTCAGATTGCTTAACATCAAGATCATTCAGGGTATAGAATCTATACCCTGAAACTAAACGCCAAGACATGAGTATGAGTGCAAAAATACAGCAAATAATTGATTCTGTTGTAAAGAATGAAACCTTAAGTGGAACTTCGCTTATTTCGACAATTTTTGGAGATTCAGTACTTCATCGGGGTGGAAACATTAGTCTTGCAAGCCTGATTCAGTTATTAGAGCTATTTGGTTTTAATGATCGCGCTGTAAGAACCTCTGTTTTTCGTTTAGTTAAAAATGATTGGTTATGTTCAGACAAAATCGGCAGAACCAGTTTTTATCGAATTACCGATTCGAGCCGTTCGACTTATTTGCAAGCCGAGCAACGCATTTACAACGACCAGATGAAAGAGTGGGACCATTATTGGGATCTTATTCTGATGTCTAGCCTCGACACTGAAAATAAAGCGTTGTTAAAGAAAGAACTCGAATGGTTAGGATTTGCCAATATTTCGACAAACTTAATGGCTTATCCGGGTTGTAACCGTATTGAACTGCAACGCTTGTTGGTTGACTTAAATATGAGTGAGCAGGTGGTGGTGTTTAAAGCCGAAACATTGCAGCTTTTTAATAATTCGGTCGATACTATTGGTCGTATGCTCAGAACCAACTGGCCCATCGATGAATTACGCCAAAGATATCTACAGTTTCTCGATATTTTTAGAGAAATTGGCGTGTTGCTGATGCAGGAAAACGAACAACTCGAACCTGTTCAGGCCTTTCAGATTCGAACTTTGCTGATTCATTATTATCGACGGATTTTGTTGAAAGACCCAGCACTACCGCTTGAGTTATTGCCAACAGACTGGCCTGCGATTAGTGCACGAACTTTATCAATGAATATTTATAAAAAAGTATTTGACCCTGCCGATGAATACTTCTTGTCTGTTGCCGCAACAGCAGAAGGACCAATGCCAAATGCCACAGCACATTATTGGCGCCGTTTCGGAGGTTTGGTGGCGACAAATGAGAGGTTAAATCATGCCTTGTTATAGTATTGACGGTGTTATTCCAGTCGTTAGCCCAGAGGCTTTTGTACACCCAACCGCTGTTTTAATTGGTGATGTGATTATTGAAGCGGGTGTATATGTAGGGCCATTTGCTTCATTGCGTGCCGATTTTGGTCGTATTCACATTAAGCAAAATGCCAATATACAAGATAGCTGCACCGTACATGGCTTTCCGCAAAGCGTGACTTTAGTTGAGGAAATGGGGCACATTGGGCATGGGGCAATTTTGCATGGTTGCCGCATTGGAAAAAATGTTTTGGTTGGCATGAACAGCGTGATTTTGGACTATGCTGAAATTGGTGAAAACACCATTATTGGGGCAAATAGTCTGGTCAAAACCAAAGATGTTATTCCAGCAAATGTATTGGTAATGGGTAGTCCTGCCAAGGTTGCACGTGATTTATCAGAACAAGAAAAAAAGTGGAAAACCAGAGGCACGCAAGAATACATTGAGCTTGCACAGCGCTGCTTAAACTCAATGCAAGAAGTTCAGCCTTTAACATCAGAGGTGGATGACCGCCTGACCTATAAGGACTTTAGTTCTTCAAACTATCAGATTAAACAAGATAGTGTTTAACGGCTTTTAATCAGTCGATTTCAATACAGATAGATTCATAACATTTAGGGAATACTCGCACGAGTAGGGAGACGTTTGTGCAAAATATGGAAACTACAGCGGTTGATCAATTCGCGGAGTTATTGGGTGTACAAGTGCTACATCGCAGTTTTGATGAAGCACGTTGCAAGCTTAATGTGAAAGGCGAGCACATGAATGCCTTGGGCGGCGTGCATGGTGGAGTCATATTTTCTTTAGCCGATATCGCTTTTGCGATGGCTTGTAATGCAGGGGATGCGCCATATACTGGCCTACAGGCTGATATTCGCTATATGAGCGGTGCGAAAGATAAGGTGTTATTTGCAACTGCAACCAAGGTCGGAAGTAGTAAAAAATTCGCGCATTATGAAGTTCTAATAACAGACGGTTTGAATAATAGAGTCGCGTTGTTTACATCTACGTGTTACAGACTTGCGCCGTGATATGTATTTATGGGGCGAGGAGACTCAGAGCAGAAATTATTTAAATTAATAAAAGCGTTGAATAGGCTGGTTATGTTCCAAAGCTAAGTCATAGTTATCGTACTTAGCTTTGGTTTATTGAAAAGGGTGTGCTTTAGTTAGACTACATTAGCTACTCACCTCTTATACATAATGAGTCGTGAAGGGGCTTTATTTTTCAGGGTCTAGATAAACAACACCTAAATTAACTTTTTTATAAGGTCTGGATTCACCTTCATCAGCTTTTATTCTTTTATATTTCTCCTCAGAATAGTCTATATCCTTTACCTTAAACCCATCAAAACTAATATAAATTAAAGCAGCCATGTTAGAGTACTCATGCATGTCTGGTTTAAAAAGGTAATATTTTTTTGCAATAGGTTTTAATGTGAAACTACCATCTTTATTTAAAACAAGCTCGGGAGCATCATTTGGAGTTAAGCCATTGAATCCAATAAAGCCTTTTTGTTGTCTTAAAGGTTCTTTCGTAGCATTATTATAAATATAGCCTGTCACTTCTGGAGTAAGATAAATTTCTTTCTGCGAGCAAGCTGAAAGAGTTACTGTCATACAAAAAAAGAGTAGCAGTGTTATTATTTTTTTCATTGTTTTGAGATTCCTGAAATAAATAAAAGCCCAGTTACATCTTTTTTATTTGCAACCATATTTTTATCCCAATTTGGAATTGCTGTTAAATTACCTTTGGCATATTTCATCAAATCTATTTCTCCTGATGTAGGATAGCTTGTCCCAGATTTTGGAACTTGCCAAATCTCTGATGAACCATGATGCGTTATAGAATCCATGACTCCTCCATAAGCTTCTACAATAGCATGGCCTGTTTCATGAGCTATTGTTTCTTTAAATGATTTGTCCGATACCGTTTCTGGATAGAATCCCCACGTTGTTCTATCAAAATATAAATATCCAGTTATATATGCTGTTTTTCTTGATAGGGCTGAATTTGAACTTCTAAACATTGGGTCATTTGGATCAACATTGGTGACATATGTTAATTTCATTTCTGGCATAGCATTTACTTTAGAGATTTTTGCTTTTACAAAAACTTCATAGTTTTTGCCATCTAAAGAAATATTTTTACCCGTTGCATGGAATTGATTTCTACTCCAATAATAATTAATTCCATCAATTGATAATTGTAGAAGTTGTGAAAAATCCTTAGTTTGTGTTGAATAAGGTTGCACTCGACGTATTTTTATTTGACTTGCTGGGACCAAGTGTCCGTTATAAAGACCTTTAGCACCACCATCAACAAAATTAACTCTAAGGGTAATATCTACTTTTAATTTTTTTCTATTAATTACAACATCCATCCAGTCTTTATTAAAATATTTAAAATTAAAAGTTTTTTCATCTAAGGCTATAGCACTACCCCCATTAATACCTTTAACTCTAAACATGACACCACTTGAGCCTGTCATGAATTTACTATCATATATGTCCTGAATGAATCCATCCCATTGGATTTTAAATTCTTTAGTACCTTGAAATGCCCCCTCGATTCTTTTTACTTCTATAAATTTTCCATCTTTTTTAACTTCTAAGACGATAGCTTCAAATATTGCATTAATAGTTGAACCAGAGAAAATTAAATTGCTATTACTTGGAGAACCATCTGGCTTAGGTGCTCCTAAAGGTATAAATGGTTTAACCATTACATCTTTTAAAACAATTTTATTTTTCTTTATTGCATCATCCATAAAATTGTTTTTCTGTTGAGTATTGGTGGGCTGAAAACTAGAATTTGTGGTACTTGAGCTTCCACTACCACTTTCACCAACAACATGACTTTGTTGAGGTAGAATAGTTGCACCGCATGTTACCTTATCCCCAGCATAAGCTACTGGTTTGCCATCCATAATCACATGATCATGACTTTTAACCACTGTAGACCAACACTTACATTTAGGGCACATATGCCCATCGCCAGCTCTAACGAATAAATTACCTAGCTGTGAACTTCTAGATTGAGTTGATGGAATAATTCCGCCATGATCAGTAATAGCATTGTGAATAGCAAAACCTTTAGCCATGTTTGAATCCTCGAGAGTCATCATGGTTTAAAAAGTTTTTAGGAGTTGGTTGATCTTGAAAAATTCGGATAGCAACTGAAGTATTGGGACTATCAATAATTTCATCGCCATTTTCCAAGCGGCTTCCTACTAAAGCTACTGACTTTCCATTAACAATGCAGGAAACACCTGCACCTGAAATAATTTTAGAAGTGGTTCCATCGGTATATATAGCTTCATCGCCTATAGAGGCAATAGTAATACCACCAATATTATAGTTAGCATTTAAAGCTCTAACTAAGCCACCATTTCGCGTTTTTGAACCATTCATAGCAAGATAATACACAGTGTGTGGTTTGTTATGATAATAAAGCTGTTCTGCCTCTATAGCTTGAGTAATCTCTTCTTCAGATAATTTGAATAATTGCTCTACAGGTAATTCATTTAAAAACTTTGGTGTAGCCAAACTATAAGCCCTTTTTATTTTCATAAGTAGATTGAATAATAACAAATAAAAATATACAGATCTGTCTATTTTTTTGTAAATTCAAAGAATTCATATGATTGAAGAGTCACGAACCTATATGTTTAGGGGGGGCTTGTGTGGTTGTATTAATTATTTACTTTTCTAAGAAACATATTTAGGTTCGAATCGAAATATTCTTTTTTTGCTTGATTAAATAATTTTCTTGACCCTAAGTTTTCAAAATTTACATATAGTTTTTGTTCTTTAACGTTTTTATAAAAGACTGAATAGAGCTTATATGAAACTTATCTGTTCAATAAGTAAAAACCTGAGTATTTCTAATTGGCTGATAGACCAGATTGTATCTAAATTGCCGCATTAAATCTTTTGAAATTGGTTGAGGTTGTTGTATTTGCATCATCAAAAGCTGTAAAAACTGTCCATGACTAAACACAGCCAAATTCTTTTGGCATAAGTTTCAGTCAATACCTTTAACTTCTCATGGAAAGCTTGAACTCGAAAATACAGATCTTCAAAAGATTCGGCATCATCGGCATCTTTGTGCTGATAATCCATTTTCTCCCAATATGCATTTACCCAAGCTTTACGGTCATCCATATTGGTATTGGCACACTTACGCTCAGACAAATAGTTAAACTCATGCAAATGTTCATCTACTTCAAAAGTGAGATTATATTTTTCTAGTAGTGGGGCAGCGGTTTGATGTGTACGGAAATATTGAGAAACAATCACATGATCAATTTTAGGCAGTTTTAAACAGAGTTCTTGGGCTTGTTTATGTCCATTTTCACTTAAAGCAATTGAAGCATGTGAAAGGGTTTTTCCATTAATATTGGCTTCACTTTCAGCATGTCTGATCAGAAAAATACTCATATTGATTCCGTTGAATTCTTTATATTGATAGAGCTTATCAAAGGGGGTGTCTGGAATTTTTCGCTTATAGAGTGTGCAATATAAACTAAAAACAAAAACAATAAAAAGTAGAGAATTAATAGGAAAGGAAGTGTATTAATTATTTAAAAAATATTTTTTAATCTTAAAGACTAATGGTTTGAAAAACTCTGATTTTTTGTTTAATTAATAGTTATAATTAAGGAATTATAATTTTATTCATGATACCCATGCAAAATAAATTTTCTTGTTTTTATCATCCAACTGAAAACACTGAATTGAAAAATATTTGGGAAGATCCTGAGACAGTTTTCATTTTTGATACTAATGTTTTATTAAGTTTATATTCCTTTCAACCAGAGGGTCGTCAAGATTTTTTTAAAATTTTATCTAAGATAGAAAGCCGCATATGGATTCCTTTCCATGTTGGGTTAGAGTTTCAAAAAAACAGACTAAATGTTATAAAAAAAAGAAGGAATTCCTTCAATGACTTAAATAAAGAGATTGATAAACTAATAGATACAATAAAATTTGATAAAAAACCTTTTAGTACAATATCAAATGTTTTCTCATTAAAAAAGAATTATCAGCCAGTTCAAGAAAAGCTAGATACAACTTTATCTGAAATAAGTAAATTGTTTAAAGAGTTAGACAGTACTTTAAAATTTCATCTTAAAGAAATTAAAGATGAAGTTAAAGCCTTAGATAAAGATAGAATTTTTATAAATTCCGATGATTTTATTCGAAAAGAAATCGATAAATTATTTGATGAAAAAAAAGTGGGTTCTAATACATTTGATACACAGGAAAAATTAGAGAATTTATATAAAGAGGGAGAGCAACGTTATGAGAATGGTATCCCTCCTGGTTATAAAGATATTTCAAAAGAAGAGGAAGAATTTTTCTTTGATGGATTGAATTATAAAAGAAAATTTGGGGATCTAATTATTTTTAAACAAATAATTGAATTTTCTAAGGAAAGAAATATTAAAAATATTATTTTTGTTTCAGAAGATGTAAAAGAAGACTGGCGAAGTATAGAAGAATTTGAAGGCACTAAAATTTTAGGTGCAAGACCTGAATTAAAAAGAGAACTTAATAAGGAAGCTTCTGTTGAAAATTTTTTAATCTATCAAATAGAAGAGTTTATGCAAAAAACAAATGACTATTTAGATATAAAAATTGAATTAGATACATTAAAGAGTATTAAACTTTCTTTGGAAGAAGAGAAAAGAATGTATGACGAGCATTTAAGAATTCAACGCATGAATATAGAACAACTTAAAGCTCAAGAGGCATTAAGAGACCATGTTGCAGCTCAAAGAGTTGTCGGAAGAGAATATGAAGCATTGAGAGATCATATTGCAGCTCAGCAAATGGTTGGAAGCCAGTTAAAAGAACATGAAACATTGATGAGAGGCCATGTTGCAGCTCAACAAATGATTGGAAAAGAATATGAAGCATTGAGAAATTATATTGCAGCTCAGAGAATGGTTGGAAGCCAGTTAAAAGCACATGAAGCATTGAAAGGGCATGTTGCAGCTCAACAAATGATTGGAAAAGAATATGAAGCACTAAGAGATCATATTGCAGCTCAGCAAGCATTTGAAGATCAGATTAAAGCCCAAAGAAGTTATGATGAAAAATTTTTCGATGAACAAGATTTAGATGAAGAATAGTTTTGGGTTATCTAAAGCTCTCTCCAAAACAGCCTCTCAAGGCTGTTTTTTTATCCCCCTCTACAACCCCCACTTAACAATAACCCACTCATTATTTAGCCTTACTTTTCTAATGATTTAATTTAAAACAAATGGCATTTTGCATGCTTGACTGCAATAGGGTTGGGCACTATTCTTTGCCTGCTGGCCTACATTGCCAGACGGTCGTCGCGGACCGATTACAACAGCATCAGAATTATTCCTTTCTGAGGGATAATTTTGTGTGAGCATCTCCTCGTCTCCTCCCGTAGCGGTAGGACGGGAGAGGGACACCTTCGGGTGTGCTGGTTGTTGTACCAGTCCGCGAACCCTTTCTCGTTCTGCCACCATAATTTCTATTCATGTCGGCAGAACTCTCAATAAAAAGGAGTTGGCTTTGCACATCCATTATTTCTTGGCTCTCAATGCCAAAAGCTATAACGACACAGCTTAAAAATTAAAGCAGCTTGAACGCCCTAAGGTTTTCAGGCTTAAAGTCATTTTTATTTAAAACTTAGCAACAACAAAACTTGAGATGTGCCAAGCACAGTCTTTACGGCTTTGCTGTGCCTTTTTTTCTCCCAGAAAGGGCACAGGCTTTTTTATCTCATTTACAAACAACAAGAATTTATAACGGTAAAATTATGCCAAAGTTAGTGCTTTCTTCCCGTGCCATACAAGTCATCAACAAGTCGATTGATTTATTTCACCATCGTGGCTTTCATACCGTTGGGGTAGATCGAATCGTCAAAGAATGCGAAATTACCAAAGCGACTTTTTATAACTTTTTTCATTCAAAAGAGCGGTTTATTGAAATCTGTTTGATCGTGCAGAAAGAACGTTTAAAAGAAAAAGTGGTCTCAATTGTTGAGTATGCCCAAGACACAAACGCGGCTGATAAACTCAAACAGCTTTATTTCTTACATACCGATGTAGAGGGAATGTACTACCTATTATTTAAAGCCATGTTCGAAACGAAACTGAGCTATCCAAAAGCCTATATCACCGCAGTAAGATATCGCACATGGCTACTGAATGAAATTTATAGCCAGCTTATAAAACTAAAAACCGATACGACTTTTCAGGACGCAAAACTATTTTTATATATGATTGAAGGCGCAATCATTCAGCTTTTAAGCTCAGATGGGGCAATCGAGCGGGAAAAGGTACTAGATTGTTTTTTTGCAGTTTAGGTAGGTGATGTAATTTGATGCCGCAGAATGCGCTAGGCAATCGATAAAATTAAAAGCCAGTTTGACACCATATCTACGGATGTGGTTTTTATACTTTTAAGACATTTAGTTTATTGCTTAATCAGACAAATGCGTGGCTGATAACAAATAATATTAGACCGGTCGTCTATCAAGCTATATAGTTAGGCCTTACTTTGTTGACCTTCTAGTTTAAAAGAGAAAATTAATGTCTATTATTCTTCATCATTTAAATGCTTCACGCTCATTTCGCATTCTGTGGTTACTTGAAGAAATTAATCAACCGTATGAATTAAAAAGTTATTTCCGAGATAAAACTACAAATCTTGCACCTCAAGAATTAAAAAACATACATCCTTTAGGAAAATCACCTGTGATTGAGCTTAATGGAAAAGTAATTGCTGAATCAGGTGCCATTGTAGAAATTTTGATTGAAAAGTTTGCTCCTCAACTGATGCCCGCGAAAGATTCAGACAGTTATCTTGATTATTTACAATGGGTTCATTTTTCAGAAAGTTCGGCTATGGTTCCATATTTATTAAATATTTTTAATTCGATTGAGTTAAAAAATGGCACTCAATTAAAGTTCTTAGATCAATATGCGCAGACTGAGTTGGATAAAGTATTTTCATATTTAGATCAACAGTTAGTAGGCAAAAAATTCTTAGTAGGCGATTACTTAACGGGTGCCGATTTTATGATTGGTTTCGTAGTCTATGGTCTAATTAATTCTTTAAATATTCGGTCAAAATATCTCAATATTGAGCAATATGTAAAAGGTCTCGAAAACCTAGAAAGCTGGCAAAAAGCCATGTCTATAGAACAAAATCTTCATCACCAAACCAATGCCTAAAAACGAAATGGCCTTAAGCACTTAAAAATAGAATTGATTTCTCAAGCAGAGAAATCAATTCAGCAATTTAGATCCCTTCAACAAAACTCACCATAACATCACAGCAGCCTTGGCGTTTACTTTTTGCAAGCTGATATTCAGGTGAAAAATAACATTCACGTGCAGTTTCCATATCTGGAAATTCAATCACCACGTGACGTTCAAACTCTTGTCCTTCTAAAACTTCTGAGGCACCGCCACGCGCAAGGAACTTGGCGCCATACTTTTGAAAAGCTTGCGGAGCGGTGGTCATATATTGTTTATATTGTTCCATATCATGAATGGTGACATGAGCAATCCAGTAAGCAGACATATCGTATTTCCCTATAATTCATTCAATAAAGGTTTATTTACCTTTTCCTAAAACTTGTGATTTCAGGCATCCAAAATATTTTTTGCGACAGCAGCAGCTTCGGCAATATGTTCAGCAACCGCTTGTTTTGCCTTTTCAGGGTCTTTGTGAAGGTAGATAGCTTCACACATATTTTTAATACGTTGATAACCTGAAATTTCACGCTTTGTCGATTTCATGGTCATGGCGCGAAGACGGCTAATTCGGCCATTTAAGCGTTGAACAACTTCCCACGCAATATGGTGTTTTGCTGTAGTAAAGATGGTTTGATAAAGCTGGGTTGAGGTCTCAATAATCAGATTGATGTCATCGGCAGCAAATGCAGCTTTAAGATCTTCTAATAGAAGCTTTAATTTTTCAGCAGTTTTTTCATCTAGGTTTTTAGTGCAGTCAACCACAGCACTTTGCTCTAATAAAAGACGAATTTCATAAATCTGTGAAGCGATATCCCAGTTAAGTAGCGAAACGATAGGGCCTTTATTTGGCAAAATTTCAACTAAACCTTCTGCTTCCAAATAACGAATCACTTCGCGAACCACAGAACGGCTCACGCCAAGTTCTTCACATAACGTTCTTTCAACTAGTCTTTTTCCTGAAGGGAAATAGCCCGTAATAATGGCATTACGTACTTTATCTAAACACAGCTCTCGTAAAGTTACGGGCGGGTTTTCAATTTTAAGATTCATAAATAATTAAATTTTCCTGTTTTTTAACATGTTGAGTTTCATCACATGTTTTTCAATAAAAATTAGCATAGCAAACTCTTGCTTTTTTTTCAGTGTGTATTATGGTATACCATAATACGAATGACAAGATAATTTACTTGCAAGGAAGAGCAATGGAACTCATACGTAAAACAGTGCTTCATGTAGAAACCACTTATGTAGATGGCGGTAAAGAAGCAGCAAAGCCTTTAAAAATGGTGGCAGCCGCAGCGGTCATTAAAAACCCGTGGGCAGGGCAAGGTTATGTAGAAAACCTAACACCGGAAATTCGTCGTATCGCGCCAATCTTAAGCGAGCATTTAACCAAGCTTATTCTTGATGAAGTGGGTTCTGGTGAAGCCGTTGAAGCTTTTGGCAAAAGTGCAGTGGTGGGCTTAAATGGTGAACTTGAGCATGCATCAGCTTTAATCCACACCTTACATTTTGGTAATACTTACCGTAGTGCTGTCGGGGCGAAATCTTATTTGGCATTTAATAATACCCGTGGCCCAGCAAATGCGCCGATTTTAATTCCAATGATGGATAAAAATGACGAAGGCCGTCGTTCTCATTACTTAACATTGCAATTTGCAATTCCAGATGCACCTGCTGCCGATGAGCTGGTTGTTGTGATTGGTGCAGCAACAGGTGGTCGACCACATCACCGTATTGGTGATCGTTATAAAGATTTGGAAGAGTTAGGTCATGATGTCAAAAACCCTGCAGCTGTCAAATAACCGTATTGCTCACTATTTTGAGCAAGGCGAAGGAGAGCCTCTGGTTCTGATCCATGGAGTGGGAATGCAAGCTGCGGCATGGTATCCACAAATTGAATATTTTTCTAACCATTATCATGTAATTTCAGTGGATATGCCGGGACATGGTCAAAGCACCAAATTACCGGCAGAAGCAAAATTACAAGATTTTGTTGAATGGACCATCGAATTTATTACAGCCTTAAATTTAGGACCTGTAAATTTAGCGGGACATTCAATGGGATCACTGATTACGACAGGTGTCAGCGTTACCCGACCTGATTTGGTTAAACGTATGGCGGTGCTCAATGGAGTATATAAACGTACAACACAGGCACGTAATGCAGTCATCCAAAGAGCTGAAGAGTTAAAAACAGGCCGTATTGATGTCGAGACTCCGCTACAGCGCTGGTTTGGCGAAAGTGAAGTCGAGCGTATAGCAGCAGCCAAAGTAAAAACTTGGCTCGAAAATGTCGACTTGTCTGGCTATACCACTGCATATTCTGCTTTTGCGCAAGGCGATGAAACCTATGCAGATGACTGGTCAAAGATCACTTGTCCTGCTTTGGTATTGACCGGAACAGATGATCCGAACTCAACTGCAGAAATGGCTTTGCAAATGGCGAATCAGGCAAAGCATGGCACTGCAATAGTCATTGAAAATGAACGTCACATGGTGAACTTAACTGCACCTGACAAAGTGAATAATGCAATGCAAGCGTGGTTGGAAACCAGCGTTTAATTTGCCACACATTGCTGAAGGAATATAACAATGAGTGAAATGGATACTATCAATAAAATGCGTGAACTACGTGATGCTTTCGGGTCATTTATGACAGGCGTTACCGTGGTCACAACCTGTAAAGAAGATGGAACGCCACTTGGCTTTACAGCGAACTCTTTTGCTTCGGTGTCTTTGGACCCAGCTTTACTTCTAGTGAGTATTGCCAAGACATCAAGCAATTATCATAACTTTGCAAATGCCACACATTTTGCAATCAATATTTTGGCAGAAGAGCAAAAGGATGTTTCAAATACTTTTGCTCGTCCAAGCGAAGACCGTTTTGCAAATATTTCATGGTCAAAAAGCACTTGCCAAAATCCGCTGATCGATCATGTCAGTGCATGGTTTGACTGTACAACCTACCAAGTTGTCGATGCAGGCGACCATGCCATTTTAATTGGTAAAGTTGAAGATTTTGCTTCAACCGGTTTTGCAGGTCTTGGTTATTATCGTGGTGGATACTTCACACCAGCCAAACTTTCTGCCGAGGTTATCTCTGGTCCTAAAGTGGTAATGAGTGCCATTATTGGACATGAAAATACCATTTTGCTTGAAGAAACTGCCGATCATAAATGGACTATTCCACATGTCATGGTAGATAAAGACGGTGCAGATAAAGCGCTTGAGAAAATCTTTGCACAATATCAGCCAGATGCTTCTGCCAACTTCATTTACTCTGTATATGAAAACGTTGAAAACCAGCAGCAATATATTTCATTTTTATGCAACACACCCGTAGCTCAAGCCACCAAAGGTCAGTTTGTCGATTTAAATGACCTTGAAAAACTTGAGTTTGTAGACAGTGCTTTAGAAAGTATGCTGATGCGCTATCGCAAAGAAAACCATTTGAAAACTTATGGTGTTTATTACGGAAATCAGACAACAGGTACAGTTCGTCAAATCGTTAAAGAGGAAGTTTAATCATGCGTTTTTCATTATTTGTGCATATGGAACGTGTTTCTGATCAGCAAACCCAGAAGCAGCTTTATGATGAAATGATTGAGCTTTGTCAAATTGCAGACCGTGGCGGTATGCATGCAGTTTGGACAGGCGAACACCATGCCATGAACTTTACCATTGCACCAAACCCATTTTTAAATCTGGTCGATTTAGCCAATAAAACCAAAAATGTTCGTTTAGGTACGGGTACGGTGGTAGCGCCGTTCTGGCATCCGATTAAACTTGCAGGTGAAGCTGCAATGACCGACATTATTACCAATGGCCGTTTAGATATTGGTATTGCTCGCGGTGCTTATTCGTTTGAGTATGAACGTATGGTTCCTGGCATGGATGCATGGAGTGCAGGTCAGCGTTTACGTGAAATGATTCCCGCAATTAAAAACCTTTGGAAAGGCGATTATGAGCATAACGGGGAATTTTGGCAGTTTCCAAAAACCACTTCAGCACCTCAACCGCTTCAACAACCGCATCCACCAATTTGGGTTGCAGCCCGTGATCCTAATAGCCACGAATTTGCTGTACAAAATGGCTGTAATGTACAGGTAACGCCTTTGCATTTAGGTGATGAAGAAGTTGAAAAGCTCATGGAGCATTTCAATGCAGCTTGTAAAAAGTTCAATGAAGTTCAGCGTCCAGAAATTATGTTGCTCCGCCATACCTATGTGGCAGATAGTGAAGAAGATGCTCAACTTGCCGCAGATGAAATTAATACCTTCTACAACTATTTCGGCGCTTGGTTTAAAAATGAGCGCGAAATTAATCAAGGTTTAATTGCACCTTTAAGCCCTGAAGAAATTGCTGCACATCCTTTTTATACACCAGAAGCGATGCGCAAAAATAACGTGATTGGACAGGCCCAAGAAGTGATTGACCGCTTAAAAGCTTATGAAGCAATGGGCTATAACGAATATTCTTTCTGGATTGATACGGGCATGAGCTTTGAACGTAAAAAAGCATCATTAGAACGTATGATCAATGAAGTTATGCCGGCATTTGCATAGAGGCGAATATCATGACAGCAGACTTTCAGCTTTATATTAATGGTCAGTTTGAATCTGGTGCAGCGACTTTTGAAAGTATTAATCCTGCAACGGGTGAAGTCTGGGCACACATGCCGGAAGCTCGAACCGATGAAGTCAATCGGGCAGTTCAGGCGGCATCTCAGGCTTTAAAAGCACCGGCTTGGGCAGGTTTAACTGCCTCACAGCGCGGTAAATTGCTCTATAAACTGGCTGATCTAATTGAAAAAGCTGCACCGCAACTTGCCCAAATTGAAACCAGTGACACGGGCAAAATTATTCGTGAAACATCGAGCCAGATTGCCTATGTCGCTGAATATTATCGCTACTATGCAGGTATTGCCGACAAATTAGAGGGCAGTTTTCTACCGATTGATAAGGCAGACATGCAAGCATGGATTGTTCGTGAACCAGTAGGTGTGGTTGCTGCAATTGTCCCTTGGAATAGTCAGTTGTTTTTATCGGCAGTAAAGGTTGGCCCAGCTTTAGCGGCAGGTTGTACCGTCGTGCTAAAAGCCTCTGAAGACGGCCCTGGGCCATTATTAGCCTTTGCTAAATTGGTCCATGAGGCGGGGTTTCCAGCTGGAGTGGTCAATGTGATTACTGGTTTCGGGCCTGAATGTGGCGCCGTGTTGAGTAGTCATCCTGATGTTGCTCATGTTGCGTTTACAGGTGGTCCAGAAACCGCACGGCACATTGTGCGTAACTCGGCTGAAAATCTTGCAAAAGTTTCACTTGAATTAGGTGGCAAATCACCATTTATTGTATTCGCTGATGCAGATATTCAAAGTGCGGTAAATGCTCAGGTCGCTGCTATTTTTGCTGCTACTGGTCAGAGTTGTGTGGCAGGTTCGCGCTTACTTGTTGAAGAAAGCATTAAAGATGAATTTGTTCAGCGTTTGGTTGAGCGTGTACAAACCATAAAAATTGGTTTACCTCATGAGATGGCAACCGAGTTTGGACCACTTTGTACTTTACGCCAACGCCAAAAAATCGAGCAAGTCGTTGCAAGTTCAATCCAGCAAGGTGCAAAACTTCTTACTGGTGGTAAAAGCCTTGAGCAAGCAGGTTATTACTATCCACCGACCATTTTAGATTGTACTGATGCACCTCAAGCAGATTGCATTACAACGGAATTATTTGGTCCGGTGTTATCAGTAGATAGTTTCAAAGATGAAGCGGAAGCCGTACAAAAAGCCAATAGTACGCCTTATGGGTTGGCAGCAGGCGTTTTTACCACCAATTTAAGCCGTGCTCATCGCATGATGAAAGTGATTGGGTCGGGAATTGTTTGGCTAAACACTTACCGCGCTGTTTCTCCACTTGCACCTTTTGGTGGACATGGGCTTTCAGGACATGGTCGGGAAGGTGGCGCAAATGCTGTTTTAGATTACACCACCACCAAAACAGTTTGGTTACGTACCTCAGATGAGCCAATTGATGACCCATTTGTCATGAGATAAATCATGACTTGAGGCATGAAAATATATCGGGATTTTAATTTCAAGGATGAAAAAATGAATCAGTCAAACTTATCAATCGCCTAAAGCTTTAAATAGTTGAAAACGTAAAACTAGATGTATCGATGCTTAATCAAGTATTGATCGGACTGGCTTTACCTTTTTCTTGGCTAAAACAACACAAACAGAGTTATGAGCTGTTTGTAACAGGAAATAAAAAGATGAAGCCGAGTCATATAGAAATGACTTTGGCTGGGCAGATTTTTTGATGTTGAGGAAATGAATTCCTCAAAGAGAGATTAAGGATATGAGCCAAAACGAAAATAGCAATAATGCTTTCGCTATCGAAAGTCATTCCATTGATTATGTTGCTCCCTCTGAACGTAATGGAAAAGTTCGCGATCTATTCACATTATGGTTTTGTACCAATATTGCACCGCTTGCCGTCATTACGGGTGCAATGTCAATTTTAACTTTTAACCTCAATATCGTAAGTGCATTGCTTGCGATCTGCTGCGGACATTTTTTTGGTGCAGCGATTCTGGCCTTAACCTCTGCACAAGGTCCGCAGGTCGGCATTCCTCAAATGATTCAGAGCCGTGCGCAGTTTGGGCGTTATGGAGCATTGCTGGTTGTACTGTTCACGACCCTCATTTATTTAGGATTTTTCATCTCTAACATTATTTTGTCAGGTAAAACCCTGCATACCGTTGTTCCTGCCATTCCTGTGCCGACCGCGACCGTGATTGGCGCAATTGCAGCAACCACCATAGGCGTGATCGGTTACCACTTTATCCATAAGTTCAATAAAATTGGAACTTGGTTTATGGGTGGTTCGTTGCTCATCGGCCTCATGATTATGGTGCCGCATATTAATGCAGATGTACTCGCCAAAGGTTCTTTCAATATGAAAGGCTGGTTTGCCATGTTTGGTTTGTGTGCGGTATGGCAAATTAGTTTCTCGCCTTATACCTCAGACTATTCACGATATTTACCGAAGTCGATTGGTATTTATAAGCCATTTATCTTTACCTATTTGGGCGCATCGTTAGGAACTATTTTTGCGATGGCATTTGGGACGATTGCGGTCAGTATTGGCTCAACGGCAGATGCAATGGAAGCGGTAAAGACAGGTACTGGGTTATTCGGTTATGTCCTTATGATTTTGTTCTTATGCAATATCATTGGTCACAATGCCATGAACCTATACGGTGCGGTTCTGTCTTGTATTCCCTCTATTCAGACTTTTGCAGGGCAGTGGATGCCAAGCCGAAATATCCGAGTCGTGTTATCAATCATTGTATTAGTTCTAGCGACTTTAACGGCACTTTGGGCATCAAGTAACTTTATTAGTTTCTTCTTGAATGTGATTTTTGCTCTGTTATTTATTTTGGTGCCATGGGTGTCTATTAATTTACTAGATTTCTATGTCGTGAATAAAAAGTCTTATGACATTCAATCTATCTTTGCACGTGATGGTGGTATTTACGGCAAATTTAATGCAAAAGCGCTTACGGCTTATTTCATTGGGATTGCGGTACAAATTCCGTTCTTAAAAAATGCGTTTTTCACAGGTGCTCTGGCCGATGTAATTCCGGATGCGGATATTTCATGGGTGATTGGATTAGTGGTGAGTCTGGTGGTGTATTACGTCTTTAATCTAGGAAAGATTAAATGTTCTGCACCTGCATTAAACGCAAAATTACCTCAATAAGCATTGTAGTGAAAGGAATCCCACAATGAAAAAAAGCTACTTACAAGCGGCTCTAAGCACAGCATTGATGGCTGTAATCTATCCAAGTTACGCAGGTGTAAGTTTTGGAGATACTGATGGTGAATACGGCAAGCTCACCGTATCGGGCTATGTTCGCGCTAACTATCAAGATAAACACTATGGAGAGTCTGCTTCTGATCAAAAAATTCGTTTTGATGCTGCGCAGTTAAAACTGGACTACGAGCGTGGACCGTTATTTGGTCATGCAGAATATCGTTGTTATCAATATGACCGTCTATGTGATTTTTCTACGTTGGTTGATGGTTATGTAGGGTACAAATTAAATAAAACAGATCAGGTGGTGGCAGGTGTTCAGCCGATTCCATTTGGACCGGGACGTTTTTGGGGTAATAGCCTATATGGAAGTATGAGCACAACAGCAGGTTTAGAAGATGTTCATAATCTTGGTTTGAATTATCACTTTGAATTGCGGACAGCAACTAAGTTTGATGTGGCTTACTTTGCAGTAGATGGTGGAAACTACACAGGTTCTACCCAAGATTCAGGTCGCTACACTGCAAACTATGTGAGTTCAGACGATCTGAATAAAATCGATTTGCAAGAAAAGAACATGTGGGTAGGCCGAGTGACTCAAGATGTAAATCTTGGAATTAATGGTTTAACCACACAGCTCGGTGGTTCATATTGGACATCGGATATTGAAAATAAAGCCGCTTCGAGTGATGGGCGTCGTCATGCATGGGCACTTTTTGGTAAAGCCAATTATGGCAATTTTAATGTGACCCTTACAGGTGGTAAAAATGATGTAACTAATCAGGATCAGCTCAACCCTAATCAGTCACTTATGGGTTCCTACGACACTGAATATTATGTCGCGAATAAAGGAACGTTCTATACCGCAGATGTAGGCTACTCTTTCAAAAATGTTAAGCAGATCGGAAACATTACGCCGTACTTTATGTACAGTCAGTACGACAAAGATCAGGACAATATGAAAGATTCAATCCGTAATATTATTGGTGTGTCTATTGACCATAAACAGCTGTCTTTGGTGGCTGAATACATCATGAGTAAAAATGACCCATTTATTGGGGGAACTCAAGATTCATTGGCACAAGGGGATGATAACCAGTGGAATAAGTTGCTTAACTTAACGCTGTTTTATTATTTCTAAAAACATTTAAACATTCGGGCATACCGAAAATTTTTTTAAATTAATTTTTGGTATGCCATAATACAAAGTTGATGGTGAGCTATTTAATTTATCTATCGCTCTACTATCAATGCAGAAGATCTCAACAGGATAATGATCATGCAGCTTAATAAACTCGCTTTATTTCGTCAGCAAGCTTTTGTTGCTGGAAAGTGGTGCGATGCAGACCATCAACAAACATCCGAAATTTTAAATCCGGCGACATTAGAGATTATTGGTACTGTCCCTAATATGGGCAAAGCTGAAGCTGAACGTGCCATTGAAGCTGCAAAAGAAGCTTGGCCGCTATGGAAAAATAAAACAGCAAAAGATCGATCAATTATTTTAAAAAAATGGTTCGATTTAATCATTTCAAATGCAGATGACTTGGCTTTTATTTTGACGAGTGAGCAAGGAAAGCCTTTAGCTGAAGCCAAAGGTGAAATTTTATATGCTGCCAGTTTTATTGAATGGTTTGCCGAAGAAGCAAAACGAGTGTATGGCGATATTATTCCGAGTCCATATCCCGATGCTCGTATTGTCGTAAATAAACAGCCTATTGGTGTCGTTGCAGCCATTACGCCGTGGAATTTTCCCGCTGCCATGATTACGCGTAAGGTTGCTCCAGCCTTGGCGGCAGGTTGTCCTTGTATTGTAAAACCGGCACCTGAAACACCTTTTACTGCTTTGGCTTTAGTGGACTTAGCTGTGCAAGCGGGTGTACCTGCTGAAATTTTTAGTGTGATTACAGGCGATGCAGCTCATATTGGTGATGCGATTTTTGAAAGTGATGTCGTACGCAAGTTTACTTTTACTGGGTCAACACCAGTCGGCAAAATGCTGCTTGAGCGTTCAGCAAAAACCTTAAAAAAAGTTTCCTTAGAGTTGGGTGGCAATGCGCCGTTTATTGTATTTGATGATGCCGATTTAGATGCAGCAATTGAGGGAGCACTCATTGCTAAATTTAGAAATGCAGGGCAAACCTGTGTGTGCGTCAATCGATTTTTAGTGCAGGCAGGCATTTATGAAAAATTTATTGCTGCCTTAAGCCAAAAAATTCAAAACTTTAATATTGGTAATGGATTAGAAGCAGGGCATGACATTGGGCCATTAATTAATGCCAATGCGGTGAAAAAAGTTGAAACTCATATTCAAGATGCATTAGATAAAAATGGTCGTCTTGTGGTTGGTGGTAAAAAGCATAAAGCGGGTGAATTGTTTTTTGAACCGACACTGATTGCAGATGTTACCGCTGATATGGATGTGGCAACTCAAGAAACGTTTGGTCCACTAGCAGCCGTGTTTAAATTTGAAACCGAGCAACAAGCTGTTGAAATGGCCAACGCAACTGAATTTGGTTTAGCCGCATATTGTTATACCAAAGATTTAGGCCGTGCTTGGCGAATGAGTGAACAGCTTGAGTATGGCATGGTCGGAATTAATAAAGGCCTTATTTCAAATGAAGTTGCGCCTTTTGGTGGAATTAAACAGTCTGGTTTGGGACGTGAAGGTTCTAAATACGGTATTGAAGATTATCTGGAAATTAAATACACCTTGTTTGGAGGATTGAATATATGAGTAATGAAAAATTTGAAAAGGGTTTAGCAATCCGCAAACAAGTTCTTGGTGAAGAATATGTAAATAATTCAATCAACAATGCCGATGAATTTAATCTTCCTCTTCAAGAGTTAGTCACTGAATATTGCTGGGGAGCTGTTTGGGGGCGTGAAGAATTAAGTAAGCCTGAGCGTAGTTTAATTAATTTGGCAATGATTTCAGCTTTAAATCGTCCGCATGAATTAAAACTACATGTTAAAGGTGCACTTCGAAATGGTGTACCTAAAGAGAAAATTCGTGAAGTGCTTTTACAGGTTGCAATTTACTGTGGCGTGCCTGCTGCTGTAGATAGCTTTCGTATTGCTAAAGAGGCAATTAAAGAATTTGAATCTGAGCAATAAACGTTGCCTTTGAATAATTAAAAAAGCCTTGTTCAAGTGGGCAAGGCCTTATTTATTTTAAGCTTGTTTGTTCAGCTCAGGTGGTAAATGCTGCGCCAAATAATCAATTGCAAGGCGGGTTTTGAGTGGCATAAAAGGCAGCGTAGGCCATACCAGATGAATCGGAAAAGCAATGCTCGACATGGTTTCTAACACTTGTACCAGCTTACCTTCCTGTAATTCATTTTGAATGAGCCAGTCGGGTAGCCAAGCGATACCAGCTCCAGCAAGCGCTGCATTTTTAATAGCTTGTAAGTCATTTAAAAGAAGTTTTGCTTTGGGTTTTATAAATAAAGGCTCGTCATTTTCCTTTTGAAGTCGCCATTTTTGCATTTGACCAAAATGCGGATCGGCAATCGTGGCGTGATGGTCTAAGTCTTCAATATTTTGTAGAGGACCTGCTTTATTCAAATAGTCAGGTGAGGCACAAAGTAGCATTCGATGTTCACCAATCGGTTTGGCAACGAGCTGAGTGGTGTCAGGTAACGCTCCGATGCGGATGCATAAATCAAAACCTTCTTCGACCAAGTCTACATTTCGATCATTAAATGAAATTTCTAGCTGTAAGTCCGCATGTTGCTGAGCAAATTTAACCATGAGCGGAGCAGCAAAGAGTTGCCCGAACAGCACTGGCACAGACATTCTTAATCGGCCTGTTGCGTTAATTTTGCCTTGGTCTAATAACGCCGCCGCATTTTGTATTTCACTTAACGCTCGGCGGCTATGCTCATAAAACAAAGCACCTTCGTCAGTCATGCTGAGTGAACGTGTTGTTCTTTTAAATAAAGCAACGCCAAGCTGTTCTTCAAGCCGAGCAATATTTTTACTAATGGCTGAGCGAGTTAAATGCAATTGCTCGGCAGCTTTTACAAAACTTCCAGCTTCAACCACAGTCACAAATATAGATATTGCACTTAGCTCATGTTGCATGATTGTTGCCTAAAAGGAACCAATGATAAGAAATAATATCACCACTGTTGAATTTATTGTGGAGTTAATATGGCTTCATCAAAAAAGTGGAGATGGTCATGGCTAAAATATTGGTATTAAAATCCAGCATTATGGGTGAGGGTTCACAAACCAATCGCCTAATCGATGTCATGCTTGAACATCGAAAAGACCAAGGTTTGCAAGATGACATCACCATGCGTAATTTAGCTGAAATGAACCTGCCTGTATTAGATCTGGCAATTTTTCAGGCGCTGCGTGGGGCTGAAAATGTAAATCAAGACATTCAACAAATCGTTGCTTTGTCGGACGAATTAATTGCTGAATTAAAAAGTGCCGATTTATTGGTGATAGGCGCACCGATGTATAATTTAAATGTACCGACTCAACTCAAAAACTGGTTTGATTTAGTGGCACGCGCAAGACAAACATTCCGCTATACCGAAACCTATCCTCAAGGTTTGGTGGAAGGAGTAAAGGCCGTGGTGGTAAGTAGTCGGGGTGGTATGCATGTTGGCCAAGAAACTGAGGCAGTCACGCCTTATCTCAAAGCAGTGTTAGGGCTAATGGGCATTCATGACGTCGATTTCGTCTATGCGGAAGGTTTAGACATGCAAGCTTATCGCAGCAATGCATTAGACCTCGCAAACCAGCAAGTTAAAGAATTCACCCTTTAAAATCATGAGTTGAAACTCTTGTATTCATGTTTAGGAAACAAGAGTTTCTAAGCCTATTTAAATCACATTTCTAAGTTCATTTGCCGTGTTGCGCAGCAATGGCAAAATTTGCTGAACCAAATAGTCTTCTTGTACTCGGTTGGTTTGAGACATGCAGTTAAGCGCTGCTATGGCTTGACCTTGTGCGTTAAAAACGGGCACAGCAATCGCAATTACGCCAAGCTCATGCTCTTCTTTAGAAAGACAATAATCCGATAACGAAATACCTTTAAGCACTTCAAAAAACTTTGACTCATCTACAATGGTAAACGGGGTCAAACGCTTTAAACCATAATTTTTTACCCACGCGTGCTGAGCTTCTTCGGGCAGTGCTGCCAGCAATACTTTACCTGTAGACGTGGCATGGGCAGGGAGTCGGTTTCCTAAGTGCATGCCATAAGGGCTTACACGTAAATTATCTTGTTGTGGTAAATAGCTACGCGCAATTGGCACCACTTCGTTATCGTCTAACACCACAATTGAGAAAGTCAGCGATGTCTGCGCACACAAAAGATTTAGAAATGATTGAGCAACTTTAGGCAGATGGGCAGAGCTTAGATAAGAACTCGAAAAGCGCAGCACGCGATGAGTGAGCCAAAAGTAGTGTTCATCTGTTTCTAAATAGCCTAAGTATTTTAAAGTTTTAAGATAACGCCTTGCTGCTGTACGACTAATACCGGTTCGCTCAGCCACTTGTGTGACATTAAGCCGCTGGCGATCTGTTCCAAAAGCTTCCAGCAAAGCCAAGCCTTTTGCTAACCCTGCAATGTAATCTTCTTGACGAATTTTCTCATGCGAGTTCGGGTGCTCTAAAAAAGCATCGAGAGAAGGCATCCTTTCATTCCTGTTATTTTGGTTGTTTCTGTCCGCTATTCGGACAAACTAAATGATAAACGGTTATTTTCGTCTTGGATACATAGTGCACAAAACTTAAAGCCAGTAATTTAAAAGTCAGGATGAAACAAGGATGAAGTTATGGATATTTTAAAGACACAGGTTGCAATTATTGGTTCTGGACCAGCAGGGTTATTGCTTGGGCAACTTCTCTATAAAGCTGGCATCGACCATATTATTGTTGAGCAACGTAGTGCTGAATATGTGGCTTCACGGATTCGTGCAGGAATTTTAGAGCAAGTTTCAGTAGACTTACTGAAACAAGCAGGCGTTGACCAAAACTTAAAAGAAAAAGGATTACCACATTCGGGCATCGAAATCTTAACCAATGGTGAATTGCATCGCGTTGATTTGGCAGCACTCACGGGTGGCAAACAAGTAACCGTATACGGTCAGACCGAAGTGACTAAAGATTTAATGACTGCGCGTGAAGCAGAGCAGCTCACTTCATTTTATGAAGCTCAAAATGTACAAGTAAAAGATTTTTACACTGCACCCAAAGTTGAGTTTGAGTATCAAGGTAAAGCTTTTCAAATTCAGTGTGACTTTATTGCTGGTTGTGATGGCTACCATGGCGTCTGCCGTGCCAGCGTGCCAGAAGATAAAATTAAAACCTTTGAAAAAGTTTATCCGTTTGGCTGGTTAGGGGTGTTGGCCGATGTCCCACCTGTAGCCGATGAACTCATTTACGTACAGTCAGAGCGTGGATTTGCTTTATGTAGTATGCGTTCAGAAACACGTAGCCGTTATTATTTACAAGTTCCTTTAACAGATCACGTCGAAGATTGGTCAGATGAAAAGTTCTGGGATGAGCTAAAAAATCGTTTAGACCCTGAAAGCCGTGAAAAGTTAGTGACAGGACCTTCTATTGAAAAAAGTATCGCGCCGTTACGTAGCTTTGTGACCGAACCAATGCGTTTCGGAAAACTATTTTTAGCTGGCGATGCTGCGCATATTGTTCCACCGACAGGAGCAAAAGGCCTCAATCTCGCGGCTTCTGATATTGCTTATTTATCAAGTGCGCTAGTTGAATATTATGTCGAAGGTTCCGAGCAAGGTATAAATGAATACTCAGAAAAATGCCTACAACGTGTATGGAAAGCGGAGCGTTTTTCTTGGTGGATGACTCATTTATTGCATCGTTTTGAAACCGAAAGTGAGTTTGATCACAAGATTAAACAAGCTGAGCTAAGTTATGTGCTTGGCTCGATTGCAGGTAAAACCACATTGGCCGAAAACTATGTCGGTTTGCCTTATGAGATTAAGCAAATTGATAGTTTCAAGCACGCAAGCTAAAGACTAAGTAAAAATAAAAAGGGCATGCAAATGCTCTTTTTTTATGTAAAGAACTGGATGGAATAAAATCGCTTAAAAGATGTGATTCGGCTAAAAGTAGCCCCAATACTATTCAAAATATAGGGCTACCTATCAATTCACCTAAAGTTTAGTTGGCCTTTGCCGCAACTTTATTATTGGTTAATATTACTTGTTGCTGAGATTGAAGGGGTTTAACCACTTGTGGATTAGAGTTACTCCACGGGATATAGGCTTCTGTCAAAATATGGCCTGTAAGACTCGTTAAATCACTCGTTTTAACTTCTGCATTGCCTTGATGACCAAATAATACAACTTCATCACCTGCTTTTGCCTCTGGAATATCGGTTACATCAACCATAACAGTATTCATTGATACTCGACCAACTACTGGCGCTTTTTGTCCATTTATTAATACAAAATCTTTATTACTAAAACTACGACGGTAGCCATCCGAATAACCTACAGGGAGGTTTGCGAGTCTAGAGTCACGTTTCAAAGTATAGGTTTGGTCATAACCTACAGTTGAATCTTTCAGGTAATTATTAACCGCGGCAATTTGTGTTTTAAATGCCATCATGCCTTTAAATTCAGGGTGATTAGGAAAATCACCATATATAATTGCACCTGCACGAACCATATCTAAATGTGATTCAGGAACGTTTACAGTAGCAAATGAATTAGCTGTATGTAATGTTAATTCTTTACGATTCAGTTTGGCTTTTTTAATCAACCATGCGGTTTGTTCATTAAATTGCGCCAGACGCTCACGGACAAATTTTTCATCTTCTACGGCATAGTGGGTCATAATGCCATCAATTTTAAGATGGGGAAGTTTGGTGATCGCAACAGCTTGTTCTTTGCCTAGAGCCGTAGCCATTTCAAGACCATTACGGTCCATACCGCCTGAATTTAAAGCCAAGCTGTAATGAACAGTTGTATTGTTCGCTTCTGCCCATTTAGACATACGAGCAGCTTGGTCATAATTACCTAAAAGCTCTTCAATATTTAACGCCTGTGCATTGATAATTTCACTATCTGTGGCGGTACGTAAACGTGTAATTTTGCCTTTATAGCCATGCTTACGCACCATAGCCGCTTCAGCATTACTGGTAATGCCAATACAAGATACGTTTAACTTCATAACACTTGGCATAAGTAGATCAATACTATGGCCGTATGCATTAGCTTTCATGACTATACAAAGTTGAGTTTTGCCATTAAGTAACTGATTTGTCCTTTTAATATTATCTTCAAAAGCTTGAGTATCAATTTCTATCCATGCATTGGCTGTAGGAGCAGGACTTACTTCATTTGTAACATGGGGAGTAAGTAAGGGAGCTGCATGAGCAAATTGCACCGAACCGAATAATATTAATGCACAGCTATAAGCGAGATGAGAAAATTTTGTTTTAAGTTTCATGAGTTTTTAATCTTTCCTGGCTGAATATAATTTAACGCTGGGTGGATTTTTATGGTTAAGTACTGAAATATAATTAATTTAAAATGTCACATGATTTTGTCGCAATAATACTTTCTCCTTAAAATATTATAGTCGCTATTAAGTAAAGTTTAATTTTGCTTAAACTAAATTGAAAAAATAAAAATCTGATTTCAATTAATCTTAATTAAATCTAAATATACATTCATAAAAAAAACAAGAAGAAAAATTATTATAATTTTTTGAGTGTTATTTTTTTAA
This sequence comes from Acinetobacter sp. 742879, assembly GCF_000588535.1. Classification (NCBI taxonomy): domain Bacteria; kingdom Pseudomonadati; phylum Pseudomonadota; class Gammaproteobacteria; order Moraxellales; family Moraxellaceae; genus Acinetobacter; species Acinetobacter sp. 742879. The sequence continues at coordinate 107,644 of NZ_JFYC01000001.1, forward strand.
TCTATTGGTTAGGGTTATTTTTAATAAAATTTTTTAAAATATAACATTTGGTAAATAATTAACTTTATTATTAAAAAAGATTTTTTTATTTCTTAAATACATTCGATTTTATTTTTTATCAGTTGGTAAAATATAAAAAATTGGAGGAATAAATATCCGCGATTTTATTCAATAGAATGTAAAAAATAAAAATAAATATATTTTTCATGGGTTTATTTGTTGTTGGTTAAAGCTGTTTAGAAATTGTGGATTATGCCGTGTCAATTTTTAAGCATCTAATGTCATGTTTAATAGTTTTTTATAAGTTAATTTAAATTTTATAAATGGAATATTAATTAGATTGAGTGAATAATTGGGTGTTATTTAACCTTGGGGTGTGGTCGTGGTTTTGTGTAATAAATAGGCTAGTATGTCTTATATTATTTTTTTAATTCGATTTATTGTTTAAGATTTTGGTTAAATTAAAAAAATTATGTTTGTTTTGAAGTCAAGTAATCTTCTTAATATTTTAGTTTTTATTAAATGAATAATTTTGTATTAAGACTTTATAAATATAAGATGATGAGTATGTTTTTTTAATTGCTCAGAATGGTTTGGCTTTTTCTTGATCATATTATTCTAATTCTACAAGGTTGTAATATAGGAGGGCTGATATTGATTTTTAGTGCAAACCATCAATTCCTGTGTAAGAGTCCGTACAGAAATATGAATTTTTATCTTAAAAAGTGTCTAACTAAATATGATGTAATGGCTAGGCCATGCCGATTTTTCTTGATGAACAAATGAGCTAAGGAAAGTTCTGCGAAGCCATTGTAGGCGTGAACACACGATTTTTTTATGAAAAAATGAATTGGGAAAAGCGGGGAATAGGACGCGTTTTGCTTAAAAGATCAGCATTAATAAAAGCTTTTGTCACATTTTTTCAGTATATTGCTATTAATTTCTTTATTTATAAATTCTAAGTTTGTATGGAACAGGACCAAGCTCGCATACCTAAATATATTCCTATTCGCGATGCAATTGCCCACGATATTGAATCTGGCGTATTAGAAGCCCACGCAAAACTCCCTTCGGAAAGAGTGCTTTCTGAACAATTCCAAACCACTCGCGTGGCTGCGCGTGAAGCTTTGCTGGCTTTGGAAACCGATGGTTTGATTTATCGTTTAGACCGCCGTGGTTGGTATGTTCGTTCTCCTCGTATTATTTATCACCCACAATCGACTAAAAACTTTAATCAGTTTGTGATTGAACAAGGCTATGAGCCTTCTACAGAAGTGATTTCAAGTGAGCTAACGACGGCCACTTCTTGGGATGCCAAGCATTTAAAAGTTGAAAAAGGGCATCCGATTTATTCGGTTTGGCGACGTCGTTGTATTAATGGACGACCTGTTTTGGTTGAGCATTTACGTGTGAATGCCGAGCTTTTTCCTGAGTTTTTAACTCATGATCTCAAGCAATCGATTACTTTACTGATGGCAAATCAATATAACTGCCATATTACCAGAGCTGACATTAACCTCTATCCAACAGCTTTATCCGACCAACAGGCTAAAGCATTGCATGTAAATACGGGCGCGCTGGGTTTATATATTTGCCGTAGCAATAGAAATGAAGAGGGCGTGATTACCGATGTTGACCAAGAATATTGGCTACATGATGTTTTAGATTTGCACTTCGAAGCGCGAGCATAAAAATAAAATCTGGTTTAAACCAGATTAATTAAACTGTCATATAAAGCTGTTGAAATACGATCATCAAATAATTGCATTCGATGGTTTGCAGATGAAACAGTATGTTCAACAGACAATTAAACTCGGCACTGCATCAGTTTTAGGTGTAGTGGTCGCTATTCAAATGGGATGTTCATCAGCAACATCAAAACAATCAGAAGAAATTACAGTCTATACGGCAGTGGAAGCCGACCAGCTTAAACAGTACCAAGAGGAATTACACAAAGCCTATCCAGAGCTAAAAGTAAAATGGGTACGTGATTCAACAGGGGTGATCACCGCTAAACTTTTGGCAGAGCAGAAAAACCCACAAGCAGATGTGGTTTTTGGTGTGGCTTTAACCAGTTTGCTGGTCATGGAAAAGAAAGACATGCTTGAGCCTTTTAAACCTGAAGGCATTGAAAATTTAAAACCAGAATTTATAAGCCAAAAAACTGTACCGACTTGGACTGGTATGGATGCATGGGAATCTGCAATCTGTGTAAATAAAGTTGAACTAGAAAAGCGTAAGTTACCAATTCCAAAAACTTGGAAAGATTTAACCAACCCCATTTATAAAAACCTGATTGTGATGCCAAATCCGGCTTCGAGTGGAACAGGCTATTTAGATGTCACAGCTTGGATGCAGATTTGGGGCGAAAAGCAGGCATGGGACTATATGCAAGCTTTGGATAAAAACATTTCCCAATATCCTCACTCGGGTTCAAAACCTTGCAAGATGGCAGCACAGGGCGAAATCCCAATTGGTGTTTCTTTCGGTTATCCTGCATTTAAATTAAAAGCAGAGGGCGCGCCTTTAGAAGTGGTTTATCCAACTGAAGGTTTAGGCTGGGAAATGGAAGCTTCAGCAATTATGAAAGGAACCAAGAAATTAAGTAGCGCGCAAAAATTTATAAATTGGTCGGTAAGCAAAGCGGCAAATGAAGCCTATGCCCATAACTTTTCAATGGTGGCTTATAAAGGCGTTGAAAATACCACTATGGACTTCCCAAAAAACCTTCCTCAAATGCTCGTGAAAAATGATTTTTATTGGGCGGCCGAGCAGCGTGAACGTATTTTGGCTGAATGGTCAAAGCGTTTTGAAAAGTGATCTTTTGGATAAGGGCCTCATTATGCAAATTCCTTCTTCATTGCAATCATCGCTGCTGGGTCAAAACCAAAAGGGCGAGTTAGCAGGGCATTTATTGTCGACATTAACGACCTATAAATATCCTGAACATGGTCCTTCAGTTTTAGAAGTGGTGGATATTCAAAAAAAGTTCCAACACTTTCAGGTTCTAACGCATATTAATTTAGACCTTAAAGCAGGCGAGTTCGTGAGCTTTTTAGGACCTTCTGGATGCGGTAAAACCACATTACTACGCATAATTGCGGGTCTAGAAAAACCTGATTATGGAAAGATTATAAAAAAGGGAACAGACATTACGTTGTTAAATGCTGAAAAGCGATACTGTGGTATTGTGTTTCAGAACTATGCGTTATTTCCAAACTTAAATGTAGAAGAAAATATTGCTTTTGGCTTAGATAAAAAAAAGTGGGATAAGGCACAGCGTAGCCAACGCGTTCAACAGTTATTAGAACTGATTGAATTACCCGATATTGCTAAAAAATATCCAAATCAATTGTCAGGCGGGCAGCAGCAACGTGTTGCGCTTGCTCGAGCAATTGCGCCGAAGCCTGATATTTTACTGCTCGATGAACCCTTGTCTGCACTCGATGCTCAGGTACGTTTAAACCTAAGACAAAAGATTCGCTCAATTCAATCACAGCTTAACTTGCCAACCATTATGGTCACGCACGACCAAGAAGAAGCTTTAAGCATTTCTGACCGAGTTGTAGTCATGAATCATGGCGTTATTGAGCAAATTGATACGCCGCACAATATTTACTACAAGCCACAAACCCAATTCGTTGCCAAGTTTATTGGCACCATGAACTTTTTTGTAGCCACTTGTTCAGTAGTTAATCAGCTCGAGGTTTTGGGTTTCATTCCTCTAACTTTGGAGCAGCAAAAACTTAAAGCAGGGGAAAAGTACAGTATTGGTTTTAGACCGGAAGCTGTCGAGTTGGTTGATGATTTTGGTAGTGATAAAGAGTCGTTGTATTTGCCGGTTAAAGTATTAAGTACTGAATTTTTAGGTGCTAAGCGTCGTTTATTTTGCACTATTCATATTGATGGAATTGAGCAGGCAAAACACCTTTTGCAAATTGAAATTGAAAATACCAAGTTCAATTTGCAAGAACTCATGTTTATAAAAGTGCCTAATCCGCTCATTCATGTCTTTGACGAACAAGGGTACGCACTATGTTAAATGAAGCTGCTTCAGCGGTTTTAAAAACACAGCCGCGTCGGAAAACTGAATATTCATTAAGATCAAATATTGCTTTGGCTATGGTCGCAATCGCTTTGACTTTAGCGATTATTGCACCTTTAATGATGCTGTTTGAAACCGCATTTTTTGATGAAAATCAAAGTTTTGTTGGTCTTGAAAATTTTTATAACTATTTTGCAAGTCCAGCTTTACTCAGCTCTGTATTTAACTCGGTGTGGGTTGCTTGTACTGCTACTGTCATTACAGTATTGCTTGCCAGTATTTATGCTTTTGCCCTGACCAATGTGAATATTAAAGGCAAAGGCTTCTTTAAAATAGTCGCTTTTTTACCGATTTTAGCGCCATCACTTTTGCCTTCTTTGGCATTGGTTTATTTATTTGGTAAGCAAGGTGTGTTTAAACCTTTGCTGGGCGATATACAAATTTATGGCCCAATCGGTATTTTAATCAGCTACTGCTTTTGGCTATTTCCGGCAATTTTGATGTTGATGATGGTGTCTTTTCGCAGTGTCGATCAGCGTTTAATTGAGGCATCTTTGTCGCTAGGTAAAAATATCTGGAAGACGCATTATCACGTCACATTACCTGCAATTCGGTATGGACTCATCAGCGCAAGTTTAGTGGCGTTTATTTATGTACTGACCGATTTTGGTATCCCCAAAGTCATTGGCGGTTCATTTAACATGATGGCGCTTGATGTCTATAAACAGATTATTGGTCAGCAAAACATGAGCATGGGTGCGGTAATTTCCATCTTGTTATTGCTACCAGCAGTGTTCGTCTTTATTTTCGATCGAATACAAAGCAAACGCCATGCACGGTTTCAAGCTTTTCAGGCTAAACCTTATGTTTCAGCATCGAATAAAAAGCTTGAAGTCGTTCTGAGCTTATTTTGTGGTTTAGTTTCAGGTGCGATTTTACTGATTATCTTTACGGCAGTGCTGGCTTCATTCATTCAGTCTTGGCCTTATGATTTGTCTTTGACCTTAGCACATTACAGTTTTGAATATGTCGATGGCGGCGGTTGGGCAGCGTACTTTAACTCGGTTCGCATGGCACTCTTTAGTACGGTTTTTGGAACAGCACTGATTTTTATGGTGGCGTTATTAACCGAACGTTTTAAGGCACATCCATTCATTAAAAATTATGTACAGGCTTTAGTTTTATTACCCCTTGCTGTGCCGGGGTTGGTGCTAGGTATTGCTTATATTTTGTTTTTTAACCAGCAAAGTAATCCGTTAAATGTGCTGTATGGAACTATGACCATTTTGGTGATTTCAACCATCGTGCATTATTACACCGTCCCACACCTGACTTTAACCAATGCCATTAAACAGATTCCGCTACAGCTCGATCAGGCAGCACAAACTCTAGGAACATCGAAGTGGAAAACCTTTTGGAAAGTATATTTGCCCATGTGTTTTCCAGCGCTATGTGATGTGTCGGTCTATGTTTTTGTGAATGCCATGACCACTGTGTCGGCTGCCATTTTCCTCTATTCACCAGACACCAGTTTAGCGGCGGTAGCCGTTTTAAATATGGATGATGCGGGAGACACGGTTGCTGCTGTTGCCATGAGCATTCTAATTTTAACCACCTCATGTGTTGTAAAACTCATTCACTGGTTATTTACCCGAAAAATTATGGCAAGAAGTCAGCAATGGCGTGAAAGCGCTCACTAAGTTTTAGGTAAACACAATTTTTATTTAACCGACTGAAATAAAAATGCTTTGTTCAACAAGGCAAGGGTTTATTCATCCTAAATTTCGCAAATTGGAAGTCTTATGAATAACGCACAGTTTGATTTAATTGTTGTCGGAGCCGGTATTTTAGGTCTATCCGCTGCCATACAGGCACAAGAGCAAGGTTTAAAAGTCTGTATCTTCGAGAAAAATGCCAAACCAGTGGGGGCAACTCGTCGTAATTTCGGCATGGTCGGAACTTCGACATTAACCCATCCAGAGCAACAGTGGCGAAAGTACGCGCTTGAAACGCGTTCTTTTTATCAGCGTATTCAAGCTGAAACCGATATTTCGTTTGCTCAACGACAAGGTGTTTATCTCGCAAACACTGCACTTGAATGGCAGGTTTTAAATGAGTTTGCCGAGCGTGCAAATAACTATCAAATTCCAATTCATTTGCTAAAGCATGAGGAACTGGTCACCCAATTTTCTTATTTAAACCCCGAGCAGCAGTTTCAAGGCGGCTTGGTTTTTGAAGAAGACTATTCGGTCGAACCGCATGTGATTGGGCAGCGACTATTGGCATATGCCGAAAGAAACGGTGTAGAGATTTATACCAATGCTTGTGTCGTTCAAACCCAATATCAACATGAAATTTGTCAGGTTCGCTTGGCAAGTGGCGAGGTATATCGGGCAAATAAAGTTTTGATCTGCCACGGTGAAGTTATCGATGTTTTATATCCAGAACTGCTGCAAAGTTTGAACTTGAAACGCTGTGGCTTACAAATGGCCCTGACTCAACGGTTTCACCAAAAATTAAATGCTTCTCTTTATTCAGGCTTATCTATTTCACGTTATCCGGCTTTTGAAATTTGCCCAAGTCATGCCGAGTTGGTTAAAGCATCACAACAGGGTTTCATTAAAGAATTCGGTATTCATATTCTGATTAAACAAAACGAATTTGGCGAACTGATTGTGGGTGATAGCCATGAATATCATTCGATTAATGAAGCGCCTCAGTTTGAGCAGCGTGAAGAGATTAATGAGTTTATTCAAACGTACTGCCACGAAAAACTAGGGCTGACTTTACCGCCGATTCAAAAACGTTGGAATGGTTATTACCTGACTCATGAACATGAGTTGGCCTGCGTCACTGAAGCTGAAAAAAATATCTTTCTGGTGAGTGCGATTGCTGGCAAAGGCATGACTACAGGGGCTGGCTTTATGAAAGAAATATTAGAACAAAATATTTATTAGTTTGTCATCTGGTTTAAACCAGTTTGATGTATATTGAAATGAACGCGAAAGAAATGAGTACCATTATGAACATGCAACCCCAACTCGATATGGATTTAGAGAACAAGTATTTGCTTCTCACACCAGGACCATTATCAACATCGGCAACAGTACGCCGTGCCATGCAAAAAGACTGGTGTACTTGGGACCAAGAATATAATTCGCTGGTACAAGATATCCGCTCTCGTCTAGTCAACTTGGCAACCAGTCAACCTGAAAAATATACGGCTGTGTTAATGCAAGGCAGTGGTAGTTTTGCAGTGGAGTCTGTGCTTGGTTCAGCTATTCCGCGTGATGGAAAAATCTTGATTATTAATAACGGTGCATACGGTGCACGTATGGTGCAAATGGCGCGTTGCTTAAATATTGAAGTTGTAGAACTGAACTATTTAGAAACCCAGACACCAGATTTACAAGAGATTGAACGCGTTTTAGAAGATAAAGCCATTAGCCATGTTGCTTGTGTGCACTGTGAAACCACCACAGGTATTTTAAACCCGATTCAAGACATTGGCCGTTTAGTTAAAGCAGCAGGAAAAATCTGGATTGTAGATGCCATGAGCTCATTTGGTGGTGTGCCTATGGATATTGCTGAGCTTGAAATTGATTTCCTGATTTCAAGTGCAAATAAATGTATTCAAGGTGTTCCGGGCTTTGGTTTTATTTTGGCAAAGCGTGATTGCCTAGAAGCATGTAAAGGTTTAGCTCGTTCGGTCAGCCTCGATTTGTATGATCAGTGGAACACGATGGAACAGCATAACGGCAAATGGCGCTTTACCTCACCAACCCATGTGGTGCGTGCTTTTTATCAAGCATTGCTTGAGCTTGAGGCAGAAGGCGGTGTTGCTGCACGTTATCAACGTTATTTACAAAACCAGCAAACCTTATCGCAAGGTATGCAACAACTGGGCTTTGAATTGGTACTCGGTGAAGAGTGTCCACAATCACCCATCATTACCACTTTTCTTTACCCAACAGCTAAGTCATTTAGCTTCCAGTCATTTTATGAAACGCTGAAAAAATCAGGCTATGTGATCTATCCGGGCAAAGTCACAGATCTCAACTGCTTCCGTATTGGCAATATTGGCGAAGTTTATATTCAAGACATTGAAGGGCTTCTTGCTGCGATTGCCAGTTACTGCGAAAGCCATCTCAATCAAGCTGTAACAGCATAACTTTTATTAAAACATTTGAATTAAAGGGAATACATCATGATGACCAACAATACACAAATTCAGGCTGTGGTTTTTGACTGGGCTGGCACAACTGTAGATTTTGGTTCACGCGCACCGATTTTGGCTTTTATGGCTTTATTTAAAGACAATAAAGTTGAAATTACGGTTGAAGAAGCTCGAGTGCCAATGGGTTTAGAAAAACGTGACCATATTGCAGCAGTTTTAAAAATGCCGCGTGTAGCGACGGCATGGCAAAAAGTATATGGGAAGCCTGCAACTGAAGCAGATATTGATCGTTTATATAAAGATTTTATTCCTTATCAATTAAAATCGATTCCAACATGTTCTGCTTTAATTCCAGGCGCATTAGAAACGTTTGAGAATATTAAAAAGCGTGGTGCAAAAATCGGCAGTAACACGGGTTATGCATCCATGATGATTGGCCGCTTGGTCAAAGATGCTGCCGATCAGGGTTACCGACCGGATTGTATTGTTACTGCCAGCGACGTGAAATATGGCCGTCCATATCCTGAAATGCTATGGAAGAACTTAATTCAACTCGATGTATCTGATATTAAAACTGTTGTAAAAGTAGATGATACCGTGGTGGGTATTGACGAAGGTTTAAACGCAGGGTGCTGGACAGTAGGACTTGCGATTAGTGGTAATGAAGTCGGTTTAAGCTATGAAGAGTGGAGTTCGCTATCGGCCGATGAACAGATTATTCTAAAAGATAAAGCATACCAAAAAATGAATGCGTCTGGCGCGCACTATGTGATTGATAGTGTTGCTGATTTGCCAAATGTTTTAGATGATATTGAACGCCGTTTGGGGCAGGGTGAACGACCTTAAATAAAGTTTAGGTCTATATATTTTTAAGCTTAGCTCCCTTGAGAGCTAAGCTTACCTAAAAAATTAAAATGAAGAGTAAATACACTCTACATATGTGAAAATAAGGATTAACTTTAATGAGTAAATTCCTTATTTTTGGCTAACGATTTAAAACACATGTTTCGATCGTTAGCACTATCAACCAGATAGGCATATGACCTATTTGATAGATCTATTTATGACTTTTGAGGGTCATATAATTTTTCTTTAATAAATAGGGCTGGTATCACGCCACAAATCAGGTAGGCAGCACCCATCACGACAAAACCTAAACCAATTGACCCGCCAGAGGCTAAGAAACCAATAGTTGCAGGGGCTAAAGCAGCACCTAAACGTCCAACGTTATAAGCACCGCCAATGGCTGTACCGCGAATAGCGGTCGCAAAGCTTTCAGTCATGTAGGTTGCATTTACGCCATACGGGATGCCGTAGAGGAAACCAAAGGTCACCAGTAAATATAGAATGTTGCTTGGCGAGTTATAAAAAACAATTAAAGGTAGGAAAATAGCAGTGCCGATTGCACCAAAGGCATAGGTAAAACGACGTCCTAATTTATCGGCCATCATGCCCGCAAGAACTTTACCTAAAATCATAGCGGTATATGTACCTACCATATAGGCGGTCATTTCCTTAAATTTCATACCCAGTTCACTTTCAAGGTATGACGGCATCCAGTTATTTACACCATAGTAGCCAAACTGTAAAAAGCCCGCTGTTAATGCCCATAAGATAAACATATTGCGGTTTCGTTTATCTTGGAAAATAAGCTTAAATGCTGAAGTTTTCGATGCATTTTGGGCCAAAACCGGTTGTTGTAAACGAGACTTTTGCCATGCTTCTGGTTCTGGTACCAGAATATGCATAAGGACAGCAATAATGACTGGAATAATCGCAACATAAAACAGCATGCGCCAGCCATAATCAGGAATAATCCAACCTGCAAGCAAAGTCGCAACAATATAGCCAACCGTCCAACCTGCTTGTAAAGTGCCCAGTACTGTGGTGCGATAACGGGTCGGGACATATTCGGCCATGAGGGTATTACAGGCGATATAAAGTGAACCTAAACCCAGTGATGCAAAAAATCTTAAAATACCAAACTGAAGAAAGCTTTGAGTGAAACCTAAGCCACAGGTGAGGAGCGAGAAAGTTAAAATAGAAATAACCACAATGCGCACACGACCAAATTTATCGCACGCCCATCCCCCAAAAATTCCACCAACAGCCATGCCTGCCAATGTGAAACTGCCAAGCATACCTGCTTGTACTGAACTTAATCCAAAATCTGCCTTAATACTATTTAAGCTATAAGACAGCATCATCAAATCTGCACCATCTACCAACAGTGCTAGAAAAGCAAAAGTAAAAGCTATTTTCCACGTATGAGGCTGTATACGAGAAAGACCTTCTTTGTAATTTGTAGCCATAATCCATTACCTACATTTGATAAAAAGCACTTCAAGTCGTTTTGAAGCGCTTAAAATTTGATTAAGACGCAGCGCGAATCATGTTTCGGGCAATAATCACTTGTTGAATTTGAGTGGTCCCTTCATAGAGACGGAACAAACGAACATCTCGATAAAAACGTTCAATGGCATATTCACTGATGTAACCCGCACCGCCGTGAATTTGTACGCAGCGATCAGCAACGCGGCCACACATTTCGGTTGCAAACATTTTTGCGCATGAGGCTTCAGTGCTAACGTTTTGTCCTGCATCGCGTAGGCGTGCAGCGTCTAAGACCATACATTTAGCGGCATAAATTTCAGCTTTTGAGTCGGCAAGCATGGCTTGAATGAGCTGGAATTCGGCAATCGGTTGTCCAAATTGCTTGCGTTCGATGGCGTAATTTAAAGAATCATCTAGCATTCGGGTTGCTGCTCCAACACTCAAAGCCGCAATATGCAAACGGCCTTTATCGAGTACTTTCATAGCAGTTTTAAAACCAACTCCTTCTACACCACCAATGAGTGCTGAGGCAGGAATACGACAATTTTCAAAAATAACGTCACAAGTATGGGCGCCTTTTTGCTCCATCTTTTTATCGCGTTTGCCAAGAAAAATACCGGGAGTTTGGCTATCGACAATAAACGCAGAAATACCACCAGCGCCTTTAATATCAAAGTTTGTACGTGCCATGACTGTAAATACGCCAGCATGAGGAGCATTGGTAATAAAACGTTTGGTGCCATTTAAAATATAAAAGTCACCATCTTTTACTGCGCTGGTTTTTAAAGAGGCAGCGTCAGAACCCGCATCCGGTTCGGTTAAGCAAAAAGAACTAATCACTTCACCACGTGCTAAACGAGGCAAGAAAAATGATTTTTGTGCTTCGGTTCCGTCAATAATCAGGCCACTTGAGCCAATGCCATTATTGGTTCCAATGAGAGAGCGAAAAGCAGGAGAGGTACGACCCAATTCAAAAGCCACATAGACCTCTTCTTCCATTGTCAGTCCAAGACCTTCGTACTCTTCAGGAATGGTTAAACCAAATAAACCGAGAGCTTTCATTTGCTCAATAATATCTTGAGGAATTTCATCCGTTTCAGCGACTTCATTCTCATGAGGAATTAATACACCTTCAATAAATTGTCGAATCATATCAACAAGTTGATCTAAGGTTTCCTGATCTCGAATCATAGTCTCGTCCTTTTACTACATGCAAAAAACATCAATGTGATGTTCGTAAAATCACCAATATTTGAAGCGATAGTAATCAAAGGATAAGCGTAAAACAATATATTTTGAAAATTAATTTCGCAATGCGGTACTTTGTTGTTGATTTATGTTTAGCTAATTTATTGATTTATTTGAGCTATATTTTCTTATAAAAAATCATTATTTTTAGTGGAAAATTAAAGTTTGATTTTTAAAAAGAGTTATGTATATTAAAAAAATATATCGCTATGCGAAATTTTAAATGGATAAGTTTTCCTATAGGAAATGAGTCACAAAATATAGTGGGATGAAGATGGGTGCTTTAAATGGAATTCGGGTGCTTGACTTAAGTCGGGTATTGGCTGGACCTTGGTGTGGGCAGATTCTTGCCGATTTAGGCGCAGAAGTCATCAAGATTGAACGACCGAAAGTCGGTGACGATACCCGTTCTTGGGGGCCGCCTTGGATGAAAGATGACTCAGGCCAAGACACTCAAGAAGCTGCGTATTATCAGTCGACCAACCGCAATAAACTATCGGTTGCCATCGACATTGCTAGCTCTGATGGCCAAGAATTGATTAAAGCCCTCATTCAAAACACCGATGTCGTGATTGAAAACTACAAAGCGGGTTCTTTGAAAAAATACGGTTTGGACTACGAGTCTTTATCTGAGATTAATCCTAAACTGGTGTATTGCTCAATTACAGGTTTTGGGCAAAACGGCCCAAGAGCAGAAGAGCCTGGTTATGACTTTATTATTCAGGGCATGGGCGGGCTTATGTCAGTCACGGGTGAGCGTGATGATTTGCCGGGGGGTGGTCCACAAAAAGTAGGGGTCGCATTTTCTGATTTAGCCACGGGACTTTATTCTACGATTGCCATACAGGCTGCTTTACTCAACCGCCATGTGACAGGTTTAGGCCAATACATTGATATGGCTTTGCTTGATGTTCAAATTGCCACAATGGCAAATCAGGGAATGAACTATCTTTCATCAGGAAATATCCCTAAGCGTTATGGCAATGCACACGCTAATATTGTGCCTTATCAAGTGTTCAAAGCTTCTGACCGTGATTTTATTATTGCATGTGGAAATGACACTCAGTTTATTCAACTCTGTCGAAGTATAGGTTTACCCGATTTACCAAATGATGCGCGTTTTGCCCGAAATGCGGACCGAATCAAGCATCGTGATGAAATTATCGGAATTTTACAAACACACTTTTTAACTAAAACGGCTGATGAATGGGTAGATGCAATCTATGCGGCTAAAGTTCCGGTAGGTGTGATTAATAACTTGGAACAAGCTTTTCAAGAGCCGCAAGTCATTGCCCGAGAAATGTTAGTCGAGATGAACCATCCTCAACGTGAAAAATTGAAGGTAATTGGGTCACCAATCAAACTTTCTAGAACGCCAGTTGAATACAAAACAGCTCCTCCGTTATTGGGAGAACATACGCAAGCCATTTTGGGCCGAGTGGTTTCTCCTGAAAAACTAGCTGAGCTCAAAGAAAAAGGTGTAATTGGGTAGGTGGCTTAAAAGCGGAAGGTTAAAATTATATTTAAAATCAGAAAATAAAATATTTAATCTTTCGCTTTAATGAGTTAAATGAAGTTATCTTTTAGTTGCAGACTCGGATGTTTGCTCTTTTGCTATTTATAGAAAAAATAGATTATAATTTTCGCAGTGCGAAACAAAATATGGATTGGTATGACAATGAATGATGCAGTAGATGCAGAACAGACAGAAAAATTATTAGCGCCTTTAAGGCATGAATTATTACATCCGATTGAAGACATGCAGGATGAAAATGATCGCCAATTTATTACTGCATTAGCACGTGGTTTAGAGCTATTACGTTGTTTTACGCCGAAGCATCAGCATTTGGGCAACCAAGAGCTTGCTCAAATGACCGGTTTGCCAAAACCAACCATTACTCGTCTTACACATACTTTGTCGCGTTTGGGCTATATCAAACAAGTACCTAACTCAAGCAAATTCCAGCTTTCAGTGGGTGTTCTTGCATTTGGTTATTCCATGCTGTCTAACGTGTCGATTCGTTCTATTGCTCATCCATATATGAAAAATTTGGCAGACTATGCTGGTGCTGCTGTAGCAATGGCAACACGCGATCGACTGAATATGATTTATCTTGATGTCGTTCAAGGCAAAGGCAATATGACCATGCGCCGTCAAGTCGGAACCTATTTACCGATCCATTTAAGTTCGATGGGACGTGCCTGTTTAGCTGCAATGCCTGAAGATGAAAGAGAGTTTTTACTTGATGCTATTCGTAGCAAGCACAAAGAAGACTGGATTAAAATTAACCGTGATCTAGACAAAGCGTTTAAAGACTACCAAGATTTTGGATACTGTTTTTCAATCGGTGAATGGCATAAAGATGTCAATTCGGTTGCTGTTCCTCTTATTCATGAACAACATGGTTTACTGGTGTTCAACTGTGGTGGTCCAAGTTTCATTATGAACCGTGAAAAACTCGAAGAAGATATTGCACCGCGTCTTTTACACATGGTGAATAATATTCGTACCGAGATTAGCTAAACTTATCTGATTCACTTAAAAAAGCCAGCTTTGATTTTCAATGCTGGCTTTTTAGTGGGTGTATCTAGACTGTTTGGCTGTGAAAGTTCGGTTTTCTTTTTTCTTTGAAAGCACTTAATGCTTCTTTAAACTCGGAACCCTGTAAACAGTGTGAGAAAATAGTCGACTCATGGTCAATACGATTGAGTAGATCATCGATTGGCATATCTCTTAGCAATTTTTTACTCAGTTGTAAGGCTTGACTTGGTTTATGAGCAAGTTTAATTGCCACATCTTCAACTACTTGATCTAGCTCAGTTGCTTCAAATATTTCATTCACCAAGCCATAATTTTTTGCTTTATCTGCCGAAAATTTTTCACCTAATAAAATAATTTCCGAAGCTCGAGCAAAGCCCAATAATCTTGGCAAGATGTAACTTGAACCCGCTTCAGGTACAAGTCCCAAATTCACAAAGGGAAACTGAAAAATAGAGCCTTGGCTTGCATACACAAGGTCACAATGTAGAAGCATAGTACTGCCAATACCAATTGCCACGCCATTTACTTTAGCAATAATCGGCTTTGGAAACGTTGCTAAGCTTTTTAAGAAAACAATCGAAGCGGGTGGTTCTGAACTTGATGCGTCGCGTTTTTCAAATGCATTGACATCATTACCACTGGTAAACGAAGAACCTTCACCAGCAAGCACAACGACATGAACCTCTTGATTAGTTGCAGCTTGATCTAATGCCTGACTTAAAGCTGCATACATTTCATAATTAATTGCATTCTTTTTGCTAGGGTTGCTCATGGTAAGCGTTAGTATATGTTTATCTAAACACTCATGGATTGTGCCTGTTTTTAGCTCATTTTGAGTTTTATTGTCCTGCTCCATCATTCATTCCTTTAAATAACTTTCTGTCTGAAAATTAAACTCATTAAAATAATGCTATCGAAAAATAATTCCGTTATCAATTATTTTGTTTTATATTGTGGTATATAATTTTGTATTGTGGAATTTTTAACTTAAATTACTTTAAATGCTGATAGGATTTATGAGTAAATAAGCATCTAGCTCTGCTAAGGAAATGAGAATCTAGCTATAGAACAGTGAGTGGAAAGAATATGAAGACCAAAATTACAGAACTATTTGAAATCGAGCATCCAATTATTCAAGGCGGTATGCATTATGTTGGTTTTGCAGAGCTTGCTGCTGCGGTTTCTAACGCAGGCGGGTTAGGTATTATTACTGGCTTAACTCAGCGTACACCTGAAAATCTAGCAAAAGAAATTGCACGTTGCCGTGAAATGACTGATAAGCCTTTTGGGGTAAATTTAACCTTTTTGCCTACGGTGAATACCCCTGATTATCCGGGTTTTGTAGAGGCAATTATTAAAGGTGGAGTCAAGGTTGTAGAAACAGCAGGGCGTAATCCTGAACAGGTGATGCCATATTTAAAGGCTGCTGGTATTAAAGTAATTCACAAATGTACTTCGGTTCGACATAGCTTAAAAGCTCAGCAAATTGGATGTGATGCGGTTTCTGTAGATGGTTTCGAGTGTGGTGGGCATCCTGGTGAGGATGACGTGCCAAATATGATTTTATTGCCTTTAGCAGCCGATGCATTAGAAATTCCGTTTGTTGCTTCAGGTGGAATGGCAGACGGACGCTCACTCGCTGCTGCATTAGCGATGGGAGCCGATGGAATTAACATGGGAACGCGTTTTATTGCGACTCAGGAAGCTCCCGTACATGCAAATGTGAAACAGGCGATTTTGAATGCAACCGAACGAGACACGCGTTTAATTATGCGTGCTTTGCGAAACACAGAACGTGTCATGAATAATGCTGCCGTAGAAAAAATCGTGGCAAAAGAAAAAGCACTCGGCGATAACATTAAATTTGAAGATATTATCGAAGAAGTTGCGGGCGTCTATCCCAAAGTCATGATTGATGGTGATGTCAATGCGGGCGCATGGTCATGTGGGTTGGTGGCAAGCTTGATTCATGATATTCCAACATGCGATGAACTGGTTAGCCGGATTGTCAAAGATGCAGAAGATATTATTCGTGGTCGGTTATTAGGGCTTTTATAACGAACCATTAGCCTACTTTATATAAGATCAGCACAAGCTTTAATTGTGCTGATTTTTTGCATCACGCACACAATAATAAAGACATAGCACGGCAAAAATTAAACCTAAAATACAGACACCTGTCCATCCGAAGTGTTTCCAAGCATAACTTCCTGCCGTTGTGCCTAAAGCGCCGCCAGCAAAGTAACCCGTCATATAAATCGCGTTAAAACGTGAGCGTAGTTCTTGATTAAGTTTAATTACAATACTTTGGTTGGTGACATGTACCGCAGAAAGAGAAGCGTAGAGAATGAGTAAGGCAATAATATAAAAGGCGAAATGGTAGGGTAAAAGTGAAAACAGAACCCAACTTAAAATAAGGCCAACGCCGCAATAAATTGAAATTTTATGAATATAGCCTTGGTCAATAAATTTGCCTGAAAAATTGGCAACGAAAGTTCCTAACACGCCAACAAAACCGAAAAGGCCAATGGTAAAGTCACTAAAAAAATAGGGCGCTGGAGCCAGAAGCAAAGACATGGTGGTAAAGGTTAAACTTACACAAGCAAATGTAAAACCACCAATATAAGTTCTGGTTCTTAACCGTCGATTTTGAATAAAAATCTGTGGAAGAGAGCGAATAGTTTTTACATAATTTTCAGATTTAGTCGGTGGAAATAACCCAATATTACGATGCAAAATAATGGCAATGATGAGTAACAGAAAACCACTGACCAGATAAATAATATTCCAAGCGAAAAGTGTAGACATCAGCCCAGAAAGGGAGCGGGCGAGTAAAACCCCCATCATCAGTCCACTCAGTAGAAAGCCAACGACACGGCCGCTTTGTTGAATTGGAACCAGACTTGCAGCAAGCGGTAACAACAGTTGGGCTGCACTAGAAAATAGGCCAGTAATGACAGTACCAAGCAGTAAAAGATAAATATTGTGCGAAACCCCGCTAATAATTAATCCGCTTGAAGCCAATAACATAAAGATAAATAGCAGCTTGCGCTTTTCTAATATGTCACCCAACGGCATTAAAAAGAGTAAGCCACATGCGTAGGTGATTTGGGCTAGAGTTGGCACCCACGCTGTAGTTGTTTCAGTTAAATCTAGGCTTACACTAATTGAATGAATAAGTGGCTGACTAAAATAATTTCCACCTGTACAAATGCCTGCGGCAATTGCCATTAAAATAATGGTTGGGGTATAGAGTGCGTTTTTCATCATGCCTTAGTCATAATGAAAGTGGAACTTTAATCAACACAACCATGACTGTTTTAAGCACGACTGTTAGTGCGTTTCATTCAAAGCATCTTGAATATTGTGCACCATGTGGATTAAACGTGGTCCAATTTCACCTTCAAGTTTTTCCAGATTTAAATGAAAACTTGGCGCACCACAGTTAAAAACATAAAGACCGTATTTCGAACTGACCAAAGGTACAGCCACCGAGTTCACTTCTTTATGCCACTCACCTAAAGACAAACAATATCCATAATCTTGGTAATCACGGAAAGCTCGTTCTAATGAGCGTTTTATGGCTGGCCAGGTTTCGGGGTTCTTTTGTTTCAACGCATCAAGTAGAAAGTTGCGCTCACGTTCAGGAGTCGCAGCCAAGCATGCTCGTCCCATAGAACTGCTATGCAGTGGTAAAGTCGAACCAATTGGACGGCGCATATTTAAGGCTGTTTCAATTTGCACAACATCGATATACACCATATTTAAGCGGTCACGCGTTGCCATCGCCACAGGAGCCTGAACATGCTGACTCAACTCTTCCATATATTGATGAGCAATATTACGAATCGAGATGTTAGATAGTGCTGCGTATCCTAAAGATAAAACACCAATATCTAATGTGTACTTGGTTGAGTTAGGCAATTGTTTTAAATAGCCTAATGACACAAGCGTATTGGTAATTCGTGCAATGGTCGGTTTAGGTAAACCTGTCATTTTTGCTAATTCTTGGTTGCCAAGCACCTGATTATTTGCAGAAAAGCATCTTAAAAGTTCTAAACCGCGTGCTAAAGAAGCAATAAATTGCGGGTTGTTTTCCCGATGTATATGCGAAATAGGATCTAAACGTATCTCATCAAAATTTATTGGTTTTTCAGTTTCCGTGTTTTGAGACATTCGATCCTCAAATATAATTAAAGCAATAGTTTTGCCATTATATTTCGCTCTGCAAAATAAATCCATTCATCACTGCGCTGTTGTGATGAATGGATATCTGGTTCAATGGTTATGAAACGTTTTCAATCACCATTGCAAGACCTTGGCCTACACCAATACATAGGCTCACCACGGCATATTTTTTCTTACGGCGTATTAGCTCACGAGCTACTGTTAACGCAAGACGAGCGCCAGATGCACCAAGTGGATGACCAACTGCAATCGCACCACCGTTCGGGTTCACACGTGGGTCATTAAAATCAACATTCAAACCTTTTAAACAAGATAAAACCTGTGAGGCAAAGGCTTCATTAATTTCAATAATATCCATGTCATCTAAAGTAAGGCCAGCACGAGTAACTGCTTTTTTAATGGCTTCGATCGGGCCTGCACCCATAATACGTGGTTCAATACCCGCAGCTGCCGCTGATAAAATTTTTGCCATTGGTTTTAGGCCATATTTTTGACCCGCAGCTTCTGAACCAATTAACAGGGCTGCTGCACCGTCATTAATACCTGAAGCATTACCAGCTGTAACCACGCCACCTTCAAAGAGTGGTTTTAACTTTGTGAGTGCTTCAACAGTTGAACTTGGGCGAGGGTGTTCATCTTCTGAAACGAGTTTAGGTGGCAATTTTTTGCCTTGGAAAACCTCAATTGGAGTAATTTCATCGGCAAAGAAACCTTCTTCTTTGGCTTTTTGATATTTAGCTTGTGATTGAGCGGCAAATAAGTCTGCTTGCTCACGGCTAATCCCAAACTCGGCAGCAACGTTATCACCTGTTTCAGGCATTGAATGTCCGCCGTACTGAGCAATAATTTTTTTATTTGGAAAACGAGAGCCAATTGTGGTGTCATAAATTTTTGCATCACGGCTATAAGCGCTTTCGGCTTTACCCATTACAAAGGGTGCACGTGACATACTTTCTACACCACCTGCAATATACAGTTCACCTTCACCACAAGTAATGGCACGTGCTGAGTCAATCACAGCGCCTAAACCACTAGCACATAGGCGGTTTACTGTCTGGCCCGGTACAGTAACAGGTAAACCGGCAAGTAATAATGCATTTCGTGCCACATTACGGCTATCTTCACCCGCTTGGTTTGTATCGCCTAAAATCACATCTTCAATATCAGCACCCGGAACACCAGTTTTTTCAAGTAACTTTTGAATAACGGTTGCTGCTAAATCATCAGGACGAATTGAGGCAAGTTCACCTGCATGACGGCCAAATGGACTACGTAAACCATCATAGATATATGCATTTAACATTGAGAAATTCCTTTTCAAGACTCGTGAGTAAAAGTAAGTGGTAAATGAAGTGCGACACGACGCTGTAACCACGGGCTAGGGCGGTAACGCGGGTCATGCGTAAGTGCGGTTATACGGTTTAGAATGAGTAAAACTTTTTCGCTGCCGACTTGATCGCCCCATTCAATTGGTCCAAATGGATAGCCTAAGCCAAGACGTACCGCGGCATTAATATCATCTACAGTGGCAATATTTTGTTGGGCAATATCACAGCCTAAATTAATGACCATTGCTAAAACGCGTTGCGCAACAAAGCCAATACTTTCAGCAATCATGCTCACCACATTTCCGTCTAAATTGAAAATTGAGTGAGCGGCTTGTCGGGATTTGGGTTTGGTAACAAGTGAAGGCATCAAGGTTCGATGCTTTGCAATGCCATAAAGGATGTCTATAGCAACAGCTTGTTCGGGGTTAACCCCTAGGCGGGTCGCCGCTTGGGTTGTGTCTTCACCGTAACAAGCGAGTAAACATAAGCTATCTGTTTGTGGTTCCGGCTGAGTGTCTAAGGCAATATTTTGCTGAGTTAAATAATCTTCGAGCTGTTTTTTATCATCTAAGAAATCGGCCGCAATCCAAACTTTTGGATATTGCGCTAAACGCTCTACAAATTTGGCAGGTTGTTCACCTGTTTTTGAACCGGTTTCATAATTATAAAAACCTTGATTGACTTTACGTCCAAGTTGTTTAGCATCTAGCATTTGTTTGGTGAGCGGGTTTGGTTTGTAGCGGGCTTCTTCATAGTACTGATGATAAATCGACTCCATAACTGGATGCGAAACATCAAGGCCTGTTAAATCGAGTAATTCAAAAGGACCCATTCTAAATCCTACGCCGTCACGTAAAATTCGATCAATTTCACTGATATCACAGACATTCTCATTTAAAATTTTGAGCGCTTCGGTGCCATAAGCTCGGCCCGCGTGATTAATAATAAATCCAGGGGTGTCCTTCGCTACAACAGGGCGATGACCAAATGCACGAGACAGATCGTTTAAAGCATCAATAATAAGTGGGTCTGTTTTTAAACCACGAATGACTTCGACCACTTTCATAAGTGGAACTGGGTTAAAAAAGTGATAACCCACAACACGCTCAGGCTTTTTGCAATTTGCAGCAATGGCTGTAATAGAAAGAGAAGAAGTGTTTGAGGCTAAAATAGTATTATCCGAAACAATATCTTCAAGCTGCTGCATCAAGCTTTGTTTGATATCAAGACGTTCAACAATTGCTTCTACAATGAGGTCGCAATTTTTTAAATCTTCAATTTGATGAGCAACAATTAAATGGTTATTTGCCGCTGCTGCTTGCTCAGATGTAATCTTATTTTTGTCGACTAACTTTTGAAATGTAGCAGCCAGTTTTTCTTTAGCCTGTTCTGCTGCACCTGCTTTGGCATCATATAAATAAGTGGTATGACCTGACTGTGCAGCAATTTGAGCAATACCACTGCCCATGACACCTACACCAATCACAGCCATGCTTTTAATATCATAAGTCATGTCGATCATCCTGATGATTAATCTATATTTGAAATTAAACGGAAAAATAGGGTTGGGTGATTTAGCTTAAGCATTGTTTATCACCATCAATGGGTAAGATTTGCCCTGAAATTGAGCGACCACTGTCTGACGCTAAAAATAGGCATAAATCTGCAATATGCTTTGGATTGACAAAATATTTGAGCGACTGATTTTTCAGTGCATTTTGAGTCACTTCTTCAAGTGAGGTATGCGCTACATCGGCACGGGCCTGTAATACGCGTTGAACCCGATCACCATCGACTGCACCCGGAAGAATAGCGTTAACTCGAATATTATCTGCACCGAGTTCCATAGAAAGCGTTTTGGTAAAACCAATCAGTCCCCATTTTGAAGTAGAATAGGCCAGTCGATATGGATAGCCTAAGCGTCCGGCAATAGATGACATATTTATAATCACGCCTGCCTGTGCTTGCTTTAAAGAGGGAATGGCTAACTGGGTAATTAAAAAAGTGCTATTCAGGTTTAAATTAATCACCGTGTTCCAATCTTCAAAACTTAGCTCATCTGCTGCAACGGTTGGGCCGGAGATGCCTGTGTTATTGATTAAAATATCAATACCGCCAAGTTTCTGAATGGCTTGACTAAACATGAGTTTAATTTGCTCATGATCAGCCAAATCACAGGTATATATATGTAGCTTTGGATAATCTTGTTGAAATTGTTCTAGGCTTTTAGCATTAATATCACAAACAAAAACTTCATCCTGATTGTTTAAAAATACCTCGGCAATGCATCGTCCAATCCCTGAACCACCTGCACTAATCAATACTTTCCTGGCCATTTTCATTCCTTTGTTATTATGGTTTTAAATTATTTACCTTGATACGACGGCTTACGCTTTTCGATAAAAGCTTGAACGCCTTCATTTTTATCTTCCGTAGAAAACAACAACTGGAATGCTTTTCGTTCTAGAGTTAAGCCTGCATTTAATGGAACATCCTCGCTCATCAACGCAACTTCTTTAATTTGTTGCAGGGCAATGGGCGGCATTTTTGCGAGGCTTTGTGCCATTTGAATTGCAGTTGGAATAGTTTGGTCATCTTCTGTGACTTGTGAAACAAGACCAATCAAATAAGCTTCTTCGGCTTTGACCATGGCGCCTGTCATAATCATGCGCATGGCATGGAATTTACCCACAGCACGGAATAAACGTTGTGTACCGCCAGCACCAGGCATTAAACCAACTTTAATTTCCGGCTGGCCAAAGGTTGCACCTTTACCTGCAATAATAATGTCAGCGTGCATTGCAAGTTCGCAGCCACCCCCTAATGCATAACCATTTACGGCAGCAATCACGGGTTTAGGGCACTGGGCAATCGCATTCCAATAACGTTCTGTATGACGCAATAACATTTCTGTGGAAGTTGCGGTTGCCATTTCTTTTAGATCTGCACCTGCAGCAAAGACTTCTTCACCGCCCGTGAGCACAACCGCATTGATCTCATCGTTAAAACTTAACTCGGTAAAAGCTTGAGCGAGTTGTTTGCGAACTTCACCGTTTAAAGCATTTTTTGCTTCTGGGCGGTTAATTTTAACAACCGCTATTTTTTGAATAGAAAAGTCGACTTCTACGAAATTATTCCCTATTGATATACTCATTTTTGAATTCCTTGTTTCGCACATCAAAACTATATTCCTTTTATGATGCTTATTTTGGAATTTATTTCAAGTCTTATTTAGTCCATTAGAGCAATTATGATTTATTAAATAAGCTAAGTGTTTGATATTGCGTAATGGTGTATTTTTAAATTTCGTTTAACGAAATTAATTTTCAAAAAAACTTGAAATTTGTATTTTTGTTCTCGTACTATGAAACACATCCGCAGTAAACAAGATTTAAAACATGGTATCCAGACAAGCTGGAGATGGCTGATGGGTGCGATGGAAATACATAAAAAGGGAGATCACAGATGATCCGTGATGAAGGCATGTTGGAGCAGTTACTTTCAACAATTCGAGATTTTGTAAAAAATGAATTGATCCCTCGTGAAAACGAAGTGGTAGAGAAAGACAAAATTCCGGATGACATTGTGCAGCAAATGCGTGAGCTTGGTTTGTTCGGTCTTACAATTCCCGAAGAATATGGTGGCCTAGGCATCACCATGGAAGAAGAGGTCAGAGTTGCATTTGAACTTGGACAAACTTCACCGGCTTTCCGTTCTTTAATTGGTACCAATAACGGGATTGGCTCAAGTGCAATTTTGATTGATGGCACAGAAGAGCAAAAGCAGAAATATTTACCGCGTTATGCAAGTGGCGAAATTATTGGTTCATTTTGTTTAACCGAGCCTGAATCTGGCTCTGACGCTGCCTCATTAAAAACCAGCGCAGTTAAGGACGGCGACTTTTATGTATTAAACGGCACCAAACGTTTTATTACCAATGCACCCCATGCTGCAACTTTTACTGTAATGGCTCGAACCAATCCTGAAATTAAAGGGTCTGGTGGTATTTCAGCTTTTTTAGTTGAGGCCAATACACCAGGGATTACGTTAGGCAAAATTGATCAAAAAATGGGTCAAAAGGGTTCACACACTTGTGATGTGATTTTTGAAAATTGCCGTGTGCCTGCTTCTGCATTGATTGGTGGGGTAGAAGGTGTCGGTTTTAAAACGGCCATGAAAGTGCTCGATAAAGGTCGTTTGCACATTGGTGCTTATAGCGTGGGTGTTGCCGAACGCATGTTAAACGACGCATTGCACTATGCGATTGAGCGTAAACAGTTTGGTCAACCTATTGCAAACTTCCAGTTGATTCAAGCCATGCTTGCCGACTCTAAAGCCGAGATTTATGCAGCTAAATGTATGGTCCTAGATGCAGCTCGCCGCCGTGATAATGGCGAAAACATTAGCACAGAAGCATCATGCGCAAAAATGTTTGCGACTGAAATGTGCGGACGCGTTGCTGACCGCTGTGTACAGATTCACGGTGGTGCAGGCTATATCAGTGAATATGCCATCGAGCGTTTTTATCGCGATGTGCGTTTGTTCCGTTTATATGAAGGAACCACGCAAGTTCAACAAATTATTATTGCCAAAAACATGATTAGGGAAGCTACAGCCTAATAAAAAATCAAATGCCATGAGGCATTGGATGCCTCATGTTCCTTCTGAGGATATGGACATGACAACAGAAACAGTTACCCAAAATACGGCTAGCAGTGAAGCTATCCAGACACCAAAAAAGATTTGGATTACCGCATTTATATTCGCTTTTTTAACATTGTTGTGTGATGGGGCAGACTTAGGTTTTTTGGCATTGAGCCTGACCAGTCTTAAAACAGAATTTCATTTAACGGGTGTACAAGCCGGAACATTAGGCAGCTTAACGCTTTTCGGATCGGCTGTGGGTGGTCTGATTGGCGGATGGGCTTGTGACCGTTTTGGGCGAGTACGCATTATTGTGTTCTTTATTGCTTATTCTTCAGTTTTAACCAGCGCACTGGGTTTTACTGATTCTTATATGCAATTTGCAGTTTTAAGAACTTTTGGAGCGATGGGTTTAGGTGCGCTCTATATTGCTTGTAATATTTTAATGTCTGAAATGGTGCCAACCAAACATCGCTCGACTGTTTTGGCTACTCTCATGACTGGTTATACACTGGGTTCTTTGCTCGCGACATTATTAGCTGGACATATTATTCCTGAACATGGCTGGCGTTTCCTTTACTGGATTGCAATTGCGCCTGTGGTGTTGTCAGTTTTGATGCACTTTTGTGTACCTGAACCTGAGTCTTGGAAAAAAGCCCGTCAATTAAAAGCGCTAGAAGTCGCTCAAAGTAATCAACCTAAAAAACGTCAAAATCCATATCTTGAGATTTTAAGAGATAAAAAACATGGCACCATGTTTGTGCTTTGGATTATTAGTACGGGTGCATTGCAGTTCGGTTATTACGGCGTAAGTAACTGGTTACCGGCTTATTTAGAGTCTGATCTGGGCATCAAATTTAAAGAAATGGCCATGTATATGGTCGGTACTTTCCTGATTATGATGTTTGCCAAAGTGATTGCAGGGATCGTTGCCGACAAATTAGGGCGCCGCGCTGTATTCGCTTTCGGAACCATTGGCACAGCTTTATTTATTCCGGTCATTGTCTATTTAAATACGCCTACGAATATTTTGTGGATGATGCTGTTCTTCGGTTTCCTTTACGGTATTCCATACGCAATTAATGCCACCTATATGACAGAAAGTTTCCCGACTTCTATTCGAGGCTCGGCAGTGGGTGGTGCTTATAATATTGGCAAAGTACTTTCTATTTTCTCTCCATTAACAATTGGTTTTCTATCGCAAAACGGTTCTATTGGCTTAGGGCTCTTGGTGATGGCTGCGGCTTATTTTATCTGCGGTGTAATCCCATTGTTATTTATTAAAGACCGACTATTTAACCCGCAAAAGGCAGAGTGACAGATCAATCTGTCACCTTAAATTAAGGATGAAAAGGGACAAGTGAGATGATAAATAAAATCACCAGTGACATTGAACCGATTTTAAAAGCTATTCCTGATGGGGCAACCATCATGACCGGCGGGGTTGGTGTGACGGGGCAACTTGCTGAATTAATTGAAGCCTTAATCGATTTAGGAAAAAAAGAACTTACCATTGTAAATAACAATGCGGCTTCTGGTGACCGTGGCCTAACCAAGCTCATTATTGCTGGCTGTGTTAAAAAAATGATTTGTTCATTTCCGAAATCTGCTGGATCAACCGTTTTTCAAGACTTATATAGAGCGGGAAAAATTGAGTTAGAACTGGTTCCACAAGGTAATTTGGCTTGTCGTATTCAGGCTGCTGGTGCAGGTTTGGGCGCTATTTTTACGCCGACTGGTTATGGCACTAAAGTTGCCGAGGGTAAAGAAACCCGCACCATCAACGGTAAAAACTATGTACTTGAATATCCACTTGAAGCTGATTTTGCACTGATTTATGCCGATAAAGCTGACCGCTGGGGCAATTTAACTTATCGCAAAGCAGCCCGCAATTTTGGGCCAATTATGGCAAAAGCCGCCAAGACCACGATTGTTCAAGTGAATGACACCGTAGAGCTAGGAACGCTTGACCCAGAGTGCATTATTACACCGGGAATTTTTGTTCAGCACGTTGTAAAAGTAGGAGATATCTAATGTCAGTTCAAAAGCGTTCTCGTGAAGATATTGCCAAACTCATTGCCAACGACATTCCTGAAGGTTCTTATGTCAATTTAGGTATTGGCTTACCAACCAACGTTGCTAAATTTTTGCCTAAAGACAAAGAAATCTTTCTACATTCGGAAAATGGGGTTTTAGCTTTTGGTCCACCACCACAACCTGGTGAAGAAGACCAAGATTTGGTTAATGCCGGAAAAGAACTTGTCACTTTGTTAGATGGTGGATGCTTTATGCATCATGGCGACTCGTTTGACATTATGCGTGGTGGCCATCTGGACATTTGTGTGATTGGTGCATTCCAAGTTGCGGTAAATGGAGACTTGGCAAACTGGCATACCGGTAAAGCAGATGATGTACCAGCAGTCGGCGGTGCTATGGACTTGGCGGTCGGCGCAAAAACGATTTATGTCTATATGGAACATGTCACTAAAAAAGGTGAGTCCAAAATTGTAAAAGAGCTGAGCTATCCAATGACGGGTGAGCAGTGTGTAGATCGTATTTATACCGATTTATGCATTATTGAACTCAAAGACCAAAAAGCTTATGTCACAGAAATGGTGGAAGGCTTAACTTTTGATGAGCTACAGGCAGTCACAGACTGTGAACTAATCGATGCACGTGTAGCCTAAATACACACGGAAAAACGCTTCTTTAAGGATTAAAAGATGAAAAAATTAATATTAGCTGCAGCTTGCGCTGCGGCTTCAGGGACTATTTTTGCAAATTCTTCAGATACGACAGAACAAAGAATTAATTTGCTAGAAACCGAGCTGCAAAAATTAAAAGCAGAACTTGCTGCTCAGAAACAAACTCAAAATAATTTACAGGTCAAACAGGTAAAGATTGAAGAAAACATTGAAAAAACTAAAGCAACGGTTACAGAGAAGCCTGTTGCTCCTTCATGGGTGACTTGGACAGATAATGTTAAGGTTTACGGTATTGCCCGTATTGATGCAGCGGTTGATTTTAAATCATCGCCTGATTCGGGGGGTAGAACGACCAGCAGCCTGTATCGAACACCTTTTGAAAGTGAAAAGCGTTCAAACCATGCACGCTCTGATGCCATGATTAATGCAAGCCGATTAGGCGTTTATTTTAATAGCCCAAATAAAGCAGTAACGGGAAATATTGAAGCCGATTTCTTTGATAGCTCTAACATGGGAACGGGAGATGGTAAATTCCGTATCCGTCATGCATTTTTTACCTATAAAGACTGGACCTTTGGTCAAACATGGTCACTCATGTCTAACATGGAAACCCGTACAGAAGCTGTTGATTACACCCAATTTGTGGGAACCTCTTATACGCGTACTCCTCAAATTCGCTATGACTGGAAAATTGATGCCAATAATGATTTAAAAGTAGCTTTGGAATATACAGGTTCGAGAGTCTCGGCATTTCCAACTTTAACGGGTCGCTATACCTTTAAACAGGGGCCTCTAACGGCACTTGCTCAAGGCTTTATTAATGAAAAGTCTACAGATGTCGCAACTGCCACGGTGAAGAAAGTAAGCTGGGGGGCAGGAGGCGGCTTAAAATATCAACTCACGCCACAACAATCGGTACAAGCAAATTATCAATATATTGTCGGTGATCAAAAATTTATGCCGTACACCACCCAAAGTGGGTTGGCAAATTCAGCAAGTTTAAATGCCGCGGGTGATTTTTCTTTAAACGAAGACAAAACAGATTTGGTTATGAATAAGTTGAATAGCATCAATATTGGTTATTCATATAAATTTAATGAGCAATGGCGTGCAAACTTATCGGCTTCAATGTTTGATTATGATGATGACACGGCTTATGCCAAACTTAACCCAGATGCCAACAAACGCCTAACTGACTATGCAGCTAACGTTTTCTATTCACCAATTGAGCAAATGGATATTGGTATGGAATATCATCAAGGCAAACGAGAAGTATTTGATGGCAGAACCGCTGATGTATCACGTGTAAACTTTGTATCGATGTATAAATTCTAAAATGGGACGTAGTTAAAAATGGAAAAAATAGTTGAGCCCAATGCAGAAAATATACTGTCAAAAAGCTTTATTTTTATCATGGCAATGACATGTGGCATTTGTGCGGGTTCAAACTATTATAACCAGCCCTTAATCTATTCAATTGCAGAAGCATTAAAAGTTAATGCCGATCAAGTCGCCTTAACTATTGTGATTAGCCAACTGTCATATGCAGTTGGCCTTTTTATATTGGTTCCCTTAGGCGACTTTTTTGAAAAGCGCAGTTATATTTGCTTGCTCATGTGTTGTACGGGGCTTGCACAAGTAGGGCTATCTTTAAGTCAAACCTTGCCAGCTTTATATGGCTTTACCTTTTTAGCGACATTCTTTTCGATTGCAACTCAAGTTTTGGTTCCTTTCGCCGCAGGTTTAGCCAGCCCGAAAAAAAGCCCTCAAGTTGTAGGCACTCTCATGAGTGGTTTGTTCTTAGGAATATTATTAGCGCGTTCCATTGCAGGCTTACTTTCTACAGTTTGGTCTTGGCATGCGGTTTATTTAATTAGTGGAATTGTCATTTTGGTGTTTGCTTGGGTGATGTGGGTGAAGTTGCCAGTTGCGCGTAAGTCTCACCAACTCAATATTCTACAGATTTATGGTTCACTATTTTCATTAGCTGTTCACCAGCCGCATTTATTACGCCGTGGTTTTGCTGGTGGAATTGGCTTTGGAATTTTAGCTCTGATTTTTACCACTATGACTTTTATTTTGGCGAATGAGCCTTATCACTTTAACGATTTCCAGATTGGTTTATTTGGGATTGTTGGATTGGCAGGGGTATTTGCGACTCCTTGGGCAGGGAAGAAAATTGCAGCGGGGCTTGAAAATAAAATTGCAGTGATTTGCATGGGGTTATTAATAAGTGCATGGATACCACTATTTTTTGCCCAGCAGTCTTTGGTTGCCTATGCTGTTGGTGTAATTATGGCGTACTTTGGTTTGTCGGCATTTCATGTACTCAACCAAAATTTGGTCTATCGAATTTCGGCTGAGGCGCGTTCTCGTATTAATTCAATTTATATGACTTTATATTTTGGTGGAGCCGCCTTAGGTTCTTTTATTGCGGTGTATGCTTGGAAACACTGGGGATGGGAAGCATGTGCTGCCTTAGGTTTAGTGATGGCATTGGTGAGTTTTACGATTGATCGCTTAGATTTTTATGAAATGAACAAGTTAGCAAAGCAAGAAAAAGCTCCATAAATAGGAGCTTCAATATTTTATTATTTGCGAATAATCATTAATGTTGCCGAGGCAAAAGCATACACTTTGCCGTTCTCATCTACGATTTTTCCTTCGGTACTAATAATATTACGGCCCGCATTAATCAATTCGGCTGTCGCATAGTACGAAGTATCAACTTGCATGGGACGGATCATTTTTACATTTAAATCAATGGTTCCATAACCAACGCCATGTTCAAGTAATGTATGAGCTGCGCTGCCTGTTGCCGTATCTAAAGCTGTGGCGCAAAAGCCGCCGTGTACACCGCCTTGTATATTTCTATGTTCTTTGCGAGGAGTAACTTTATAAGTTGCTTTACCTTCGGAAACTTCAACGAGTTCCATTGGTATGGTGTGAGCCATAGGTGATGGAGAAACTTCACCATTTTTTAAAGCGGTTAAAAATTCAAGACCTGTGTATTTCGGGCTTTCCATAAATCGTCCTTGCATGATTAAGCAGTCTAATCACCATACTATAAATTGATTTTTTACGGAATAAAATTTTGCAATACAAAATATAAATTTATTCTACTTAAAACGAGACTAATAACTTTTTATCTTATATTTGTATTTAAAACATATATCTATATTTTATTCCTATGGCTAAGTTACGATAATTTTATTAAATTAGTGAAAATATATTTTGCTATAAGAAATTTTTTGATATTTTGATGAGATTGAAACAATAAAAGTCCATTTTAAGGAAAAACGATATCTGCCCATAACACAGGCAGAGAGGTGAAAGGAAAAAAACTATGCCTTTATACAAAGCTCCATTACGCGATATGCAATTTGTGCTGCATGAAATGCTTCAAACAGAACAGAACTACCAAGGTTTAAGCAAATATCAGGAAAGCGTAAATCGAGAATTAATTGATCAATACTTAGAGGCAGCAGCAGATTTTTGTGAAAATGAATTGGCGCCCATAAATCAAAATGGCGATCAGGAAGGCTGTCATTTAAATCAAGGCGTAGTCATAACGCCGAAAGGTTTTAAAGAAGCCTACCAAAAATATACCGAGCTTGGGTTTACCTCGTTAACCGCCGACCCTGAATATGGTGGGCAAGGCTTACCAACATTGCTGCGGATTGCCATTTCTGAAATGTTATGTGGTTCTAATTGGGCGTGGGCAATGTATCCCGGCTTGTCTCATGGCGCAATGAGAACCATTGAGCATCATGGTACTGAGCAACAAAAACAGCAGTATTTGACTAAACTCATTAGCGGTGTCTGGACGGGAACAATGTGTTTAACCGAATCCCATGCAGGCTCAGACCTTGGGTTAATTAGAACGAAAGCCGAACCAAATCCGGATGGTAGTTACTCAATTACAGGCGAAAAGATTTTTATCTCGGCAGGAGAACACGATCTTTCTGAAAATATTATTCATATTGTTTTAGCCCGTTTACCTCAGGCACCCGCAGGGACTAAAGGTATTTCTTTATTTATTGTGCCTAAATTTAATGTGAGTGACGACGGTCAGGTGCTGGACCGTAATAACGTCGTTTGTAGCGCGATTGAACATAAAATGGGGATTCATGGTAATGCCACCTGCGTACTTAATTTTGATGGCGCCAAAGGTTATTTGATTGGTCCTGAAAATCGCGGGCTCAATTGTATGTTTACCTTTATGAATACCGCACGTATTGGAACGGCAGTTCAAGGGCTTGCTGCTTCTGAAATTTCATTTCAGGGCGCATTAAGTTATGCCAAAGAGCGACTCGCTATGCGTTCGTTATCTGGTCCTAAATATCCTGAGAAAAATGCCGACCCAATTATTGCGCATCCCGCTGTACGTTCAATGTTAATGACACAAAAAGCTTTTTCTGAAGGGGGCCGCGCACTGGCTTACTTTCTGGCTCAGCATGTCGATATTGTCGAAAGCTCAAACGATCAGGAACAGCAAAAACACTCCGATGAATTACTGGCTTTTTTAACACCTATTGCTAAGGCCTTTTTAACAGAGTCGGGTAATGAGTCTGCCAAGCATGGCGTTCAAGTATTTGGCGGTCATGGCTTTATTGTTGAGCATGGAATGGAGCAAATTGTACGTGATGCGCGTATCTCAACATTGTATGAAGGAACGACCGAAATTCAATCTTTAGATCTACTTGCACGTAAAGTCCTCAAGTCAGAAGGCAAACTTCTAAAAAATATGACTGACTTAATTGATCAATTTATTGGTCAACAGCAATCCAATGAAGTCTTGAAACCTTATTTAGAAAAATTAGCTGAGCTTAAGCAACAATGGTTGTCACTGACCAAAACTATTGCAGAGAAAGCCAAGCACAACCCAGAAGAAATAGGGGCAGCTTCAGTAGATTATCTTTATTTTTCCAGTTACGTTGTGTTCGCGTATTTGTGGGCTCGAATGGCACAAGTTGCCCATGAAAAATTAGAATCGGGTACACAAGAGGAAGATTTTTATAAAGCAAAATTAACGACAGCTAAGTTTTTCTATCAAAAGCTTTTGCATCGTACACAGAGCCATGCCGCTTCTATTGAGTCAGGAGCTGAATCTGTGATGGAGCTCGATCAAGATGCTTTTGCATTTTAGTGAATGATAAGTTCTAGAATCACTGGGTGAAATTGACATGCGAAATTTTACCTAGTGATTAAATTTGTAATTTTAGACTCATCAGTTTTTGGTAGGAAAAACCAGTTGAGCCAATGAAATAGAGGGTTAACATAAGCATTAAAACGTGAATTTTCATCAAATATTGAAGTTGTATAAGGACTAAGGAAAGAAAATCATGAATGCTTATTATCAATTACTGAATAGAACAATTGGTCCTCAAGGTGAAGTCATTGCTCATTATTGCTCAACTGTCCATGCACAAGGGGCTTGGAACCCTCATGAACAGCACATGGCGCCCGCAAGTGGTGTAATCGCAGCAGAGTTAGAGCAATTTTCACCACGACAAGATATGCGAATTGGTCGAATTAGTTTTGATATTTTTGGATTGATTGCTTTTGGTGAGTTTACGATTAAGACACATGTCATTCGTGCTGGTAAAACCATTGAACTGATTGAAGCAGAACTACAAGCACAAGGTAAAACCTGCATTGTGGCTAGGGCATGGCGCATGTGTACTCAAGATAGTTCCGATATTGCTGGGCTTGAAGATCAGCCAGTTCACCATCCAGATACTTTTACAGAATGGACGGGCATGAAAAGATGGCCGGGTGGCTTTATCCAGACACTCGTCACTAAAACGGATGATCAGCATCGCGCAGGTAAAGGCATTGTTTGGCTCAATAATGATAAAGAAATCGTGGAAGGGCAGCCGACCACAGATTTTGCGCATTTAATTGGCATGGTAGATGCGGCAAACGGGATTGTGCCAAGACAAGAAGGAGAATTTACTTGGGGCTTTCCAAATCTTGATTTGCAAGTTCACATGCACCGTTATCCGCAAGGGAAATGGCTAGGTTTGGAAACCGTTCAGCAATATGGTTCGGATGGTATTGGTTTAACCAGTGCAGTTTTACATGATGTGTATGGTCCATTTGGACGAAGCGAGCAGATTTTGACTTTACGTAAAATGACTAAATAAATTTTTGAGCCAATAAAAAAGTCATCCCTAAGGATGACTTTTTATTTTGAGATTTAATTTTAGTTACGGACTTTTAGCAGTGTTGGTGTAAGTTCATCCCAACGTTGTTTTGCAGCGTCCATTGCTTTCATTTTGATATGACCATAACCGCGGACTTCTGCTGGTAATTTTGCAATTTGCTCAGCAACTACCAAGTTATGATTGTCTGGTGCTTCAACAAGTGCTTCAACAAATGCGATGTAACGGTCACGCCAAGCTTGTTCGTGTTGACGTTCTTCTTGACGTGCAAATGGGTCAAGGAAAGTTTCACGAAGCCATTGTAAGCGAGCAAGCATCATCATTGGGAAGCGCATCCAGTAACCAAACGCACGTTTACGGACATTTTTCAGGCCACCAAGTAACGCTGGCGGAGCAAGGTGATACGTTAAATGTAGGCCTTTACCGAACTGTGTTTCAATCGATTCTTTGAAGCTTTTACCTGTTAAAAGACGTGCAACTTCATATTCATCTTTATATGCCATGACTCTATAAAGCTGAGTTGCAATCGTACCTGTTAACTCTTCTGGTAACTTTTTAGCAGCTAATTCTACAAGCGTACGGTATTTAGCTGCATAAGCTTCATTCCAATAGTCTGTTAGACGAGCAGAACGGTCTTCAACAAGTTCAGCTAAAGTTTGCGGAGTTTTGGTTTTTGGCATTGCCGCAACTAAACGTGCAGCTAAAGTTGGGTCACTTGCAAGATGACAACCCACGCGGAAAGCTTCGAGGTTCTTTTCAACAGCAGTACCATTTAAGCGAATTGCTTTTTCAATGCTTTCACGTAATAACGGAATACGTCCAGATTGCCATGCCATACCGAGTAATAACTGGTTGGTATAGATTGAATCACCTAGCAGTTGCGTTGCAATGCGAGCTGCTGGCAAAGAAACTAGTTGACCTTGACGAACACGACCACGAAGACGATCAATTAAATCGCTAATAGGTGCATACCAGTCACGAGATTTAATAAACTCAGAAGTAGGCGTACTGTCTTCATTCACAATAACTAAAGCATCATCTTTTAAGCGAGATAGAGCAGCGCTACCACCAGCGACTACCGCATCTGCACCAATCAATAATTCACATTGGCCCGCCGGAATTTTAGTAGAAGAAATTTGCTCATCACTTGCCGCAAGTTGAACGTATGAATAAACCGTACCACCTTTTTGAGCAAGACCTGCCATGTCCATAACACGTGTAGCTTTACCTTCTAGGTGAGCTGCTATACCAAGCAGTGCACCAATAGTCACAACACCTGTACCACCAATACCGCCAACCATAATACGACTTGGAACGTCATATAACTGAGGAATAACTGGTGATGTTGGCCAGCCTGCACCAATACCTTCAAATTTAGCCGGTCGTTTCATGTCACGTGTATGAACAGTCACAAAACTAGGGCAGAACCCTTCGGCACAAGTGAAGTCTTTGTTACAGCTACTTTGGTTAATTTGACGTTTAGTACCTAATGCTGTTTCTACTGGCTCAATAGATAAACAGTTTGATTTTTTCGAACAGTCGCCACAGCCCTCGCAAATATCACTATTAATGTATAAACGCTCAGCTGGGTCAGGGTACGCATCACGTTTGCGACGACGGCGTTTTTCGCTGGCACAGGTTTGTACATAAATTAAAGCGGTGACACCTGTAACTTCACGAAGCTCACGTTGAACTGTATCGAGTTCATTACGGTGGCGAATTTCGACACCCGGTGCAATGCCATCTTCTTCGTTTAATAGTTTAACTTCATCAGTAACAATAACTTGTTTTTTAATGCCTTCGGCAGCAAGCTGACGAGTTAACTGCGCAACGCTCAAATGACCATCTACATGCTGACCACCTGTCATAGCGACTGCATCGTTATAGAGGATTTTGTAGGTAATATTGGTTTTTGCAGCGATAGACTGACGAATTGCTAAGTAACCTGAGTGGAAGTAAGTTCCGTCACCAAGGTTGGCAAAAATGTGTTTTTCATTGGTAAATGGTGATGCACCCACCCAACTTACACCTTCACCGCCCATTTGAGAGAATGTTTCGGTACCGCGGTCAAGTGAAACTGCAATATAGTGACAACCGATACCGCCTAATGCACGGCTACCTTCAGGAACTACGGTTGAAGAGTTATGTGGGCAACCACTACAGAAATACGGTTTACGTTCAGCAAGATCAATAACACGTTTTGATTCTTGTTCTGCTTTTAGCAGTAAGTCGATTCTGCTTTGGATTTGTGTTTTTAAACTTTCAGGAATATCGAGTTTTAAGAAGCGAGCAGCTAGCATTTTTGCAATAGGTTCAGGCTGGTACTCATAGTGACCAATGAGCGGTGCTTCTTCAATAGAGGTACTCCATTCACCTTTGCCGTCAGTTGCTTTACCAATCACATGTGGACGTTTGCCATCAGGCAGTGAGTACAGCTCATCTTTAATTTGTGTTTCAATAATTGGACGTTTTTCTTCAATAACGATCAGTTCTTGTAAACCTTCGGCAAACTCACGAACACCTTGAGGTTCTAAAGGCCAAATCAGACCAACCTGATAAACACGTAGCCCAAGTTGTTGGGCAGTTTCATCTTCAATACCTAAAATACGTAAGGCTTCAATGGTATCTAAATAACCTTTACCACTTGCAGCAATACCGATACGGGCATTTTCACAAGGCCATGTAACGGTGTTGATTTTATTGGCACGGGCATAGGCCAAAACAGCAGGTAAGCGATATTTATAAAGGCGTTCTTCTTGCTGAATGCCATGATCTGGCCAACGAATATTGACGCCACCCTCTGGGAAATTGATATCTTCTGGTATAACCGGAGTAACACGGTCTAGGTCGACATGAACAGAAGCAGAAGTTTCTACAATTTCACTGACGAGCTTCATTGAAGACCAAAGGCCAGAAAAACGTGAAACAGCAATGGCGTGAACACCAAAGTCTAAAATTTGTTGAACGGATGTTGGGTAGAAAATTGGAATGCCACAACCAATCATGACATGTTCGGACTGGTGAGGGATTGTAGAAGATTTACATGAGTGGTCATCACCAAATAAAGCAACCACACCACCACGTTCAGAGGTACCAGCTAAGTTAGCATGGCGGAGTACGTCGCCTGAACGGTCAACACCCGGGCCTTTACCATACCACCAAGAAGACACTCCATCATATTTGCCTTGGCCTGAAAGGTTAACTTGTTGGGTACCCCAAATTGCGGTAGCAGCCAAGTCTTCATTTACACCAGGTTGAAACACAACATTATGGGATTTAAGTAATCCTTGAACTTGCCAAAGGAAACTATCATAGTTACCAACAGGAGAACCGCGATAACCAGAAATAAAACCAGCAGTATGATAACCATTAATCGCGTCACGGCGAGTTTGGGCAAGAGGCAACCGAACAAGTGCCTGAATGCCGGTCATATATGCTGTACCGTTATCACTTACATATTTATCTTCAAGTGACACATCCTTTGTTGCAATAATATTTGGAGTGACTTTTGTAGCTATATTCATTTATATCTCCTTAGAATTTTTAGTAGCTCGGACTACTTTCTTTTTTCAACATCCAGTTGAATATTTGGAGCAAGTGACATACGAAATAAAAAAAGATCGGTTCCTCTTCTTAAAAAGAATTAGTGCCAATGTATGTACATTTAGTCATTGTGGTTGATCTAAACTGGTGCAACAATCCGTAATTTAGGAAAACATATTTACGTTATGCGCAAAAATCTCGATGGTGGACTATTGCATGCAATGCATGCATTCCTGAAAGTGATTGATAGCGGGAGTTTCACAGCAGCAGCTGAGCAGATGGATCTGACCACAGCACAGGTTTCACGTCTTATCAGCGAGCTAGAAACACGCTTAGGTACAAAATTAATACAACGCTCAACGCGCCAGCAGGCACTGACCGATATTGGTGCGACTTACGCAGAGCGGTGTCGTCAAGTCATTTCAATGGTGGATGAAGCGGAGTCGGAAGTAACAGGAACAGCATCTAAACCCAAAGGCCGTTTACGTGTATTAAGCATGGGAAGCTTTGGGCATCATTATGTTTTTCCAGTGATGGCCGAGTTTTGTAAGCATTACCCTGAATTAACCGTGGAATATACGACTTCACAGTACGTTCCAGACTTGTTGGCAAAAGGGGTGGATGTCAGTCTTTATCTGACTGAATCATTAACAGATTCTCGGTTTGTTGCACGCAGAATTGGCACTATTTTTTCTGTTTTATGTGCTTCACCTGCTTACCTCGAAAAACATGGTATGCCAAAGTCCCCAGAAGACTTAAAAAATCATGCCTGTTTACGCTTGGTAAACCCGTCTATTACGCCAGATTGGCACTTATTAAATACAAGTGGTGAGTCTTACCAAATCGACATTGGCGGACAACTTATTGCAGATAACCCTGAGTTATTATTAGATGTAGTGCAACAGGATATGGGCATCGCGTTATTGCCGATGTTTTCAGCTTTAGATGCGGTTCAAAATGGAAGATTATGTCATATCTTGCCAGAGTGGCGTTCGCCCGATATAGGGGTTTATACCTTGTTGCCTTCACGCCATTTTATTGATGCCAAAACTCGTGCATGGTTAGATTGGGTGGAAGAATATATTTCCCCAAGAATTGAAATGGATGCATCTTATTTTTATAAATAATGAGATAATTTTTTTAAGGACTAAGATAGAAAAGGATGAAGAATAATACGGATTAGAATAAAAATAGGGTAGAGAATGCTTCTTTTGAAAGAGGCATTTAATACACAGATAAATAATAGATTTTAAAAAATTGCATGAGGGATTTAGTCCCAATTCCTGAACAGAATGAGATAAAGATTAGATAGGATGATCTGGTACTTTGCCTTATATTAAGCCTTATACCAGATGCTGACCTACTTTAATTTATGGTTAGGCACACTTGGTTTGCCAATAAGCATTTGCATAGTTCGACAAGCTTTTTCGGTTTAACACATTGCTAATATTTTGGCTGGCTTGCATCAGTTTTTCTAAGTCAATGCCAGTTTTAAAGCCCATGTGTGACAGCAAATAAAATAGATCTTCGGTCGATACATTGCCAGAAGCACCTTTGGCATAAGGGCAACCGCCAAGTCCTGCAAGAGATGAATCAAAAACACGAATACCTTGCTGTAAAGACTGATAAATATTGGCAATCGCCATGCCATAGGTATTGTGGAAATGTCCTGCCAAAACCTTGCTGTCGAGTTCAGCGAGGCATGCTTGCCAAACCTTTTGAACGCGATCTGGTGTTGCGGTACCAATAGTTTCACCTAAAGACACCTCATAGCAGCCCATATCATAGAGCCGTTTAACAACTTTTACCACTTGTTCAGGGGCAATTGCACCTTCATAAGGACAGTCGACAACACAAGAGACATAACCGCGCACACGGATGTTATGCGCTTTTGCCGCGCTCATGACATCGCTAAATTTTTCAAAGCTTTCATCAATAGAGCAGTTGATATTTTTGCGGGTAAAACTTTCAGAAGCTGCGGTAAACACCGCAACCTCTTTGCATCCTACCGCTTGAGCAGTTTCAAAACCTTTGATATTGGGGGTGAGCAGGCTAAATTGCACATCAGTTGTTTGGGGTAACAGCTTAAATAGCTCATCACTTTGAGCCATTTGAGGTACCCATTTTGCCGAAACGCATGAACCGACTTCAATCGATTTCAGACCTGCATTAATAAGGTCATTAATAAAGTTTAAGCGTTGTTCGACAGTCAAAGCCTGCTTTTCATTTTGGAGGCCGTCTCTGGGACCGACCTCCACGATTTTGACAAACTCACTCATGCAACTTCCTCCTGAGCAGGCTGAAATTCCACAAGCTCGTCGCCAGCTTTGACCTGATCACCGACTTGGAAATAGGAGTCTACAATCACGCCGTCTTTAGGGGCGCGGATGGTATATTCCATTTTCATTGCTTCAAGCGTCATTAAAATATCGTCTTTCTTCACGCTATGATTTGCACTCACCAGTACTTGCGTGACCACACCCGGCATTGGTGCTTTTAGGTGGCCTTCATCGGCTT
Organism: Acinetobacter sp. 742879; assembly: GCF_000588535.1. NCBI lineage: Bacteria > Pseudomonadati > Pseudomonadota > Gammaproteobacteria > Moraxellales > Moraxellaceae > Acinetobacter > Acinetobacter sp. 742879. The sequence continues at coordinate 147,082 of NZ_JFYC01000001.1, forward strand.
GGCTATCTGCTTGATTAAAGTCTTGGCGAATATAAGCAAACTTATAGCTCTGTCCATTTTGGAATAAGGTAATGCCTTGCTGACTTTGGTTAAAAGACAGCTTTTGCTTAGACCCACCAATTTGAACAGACGCCGTATGCGCATCAATCAATTGACCTGAAATCGGGTAGCTTTGACCGTTATATTCTGCGGTGAAGCCATCTTCATTTGAGGCAAACTTAATTTGGATATTTTGGTTTAAATAATTCAGTTTAATACTATGCTGATAAGCAATATTTAAACGCCAAAGTGGTTGAGCCTGCCAAAGCTGTTTTTGACTTGAGCTGTTGTTATTAAGTTTACTTAGAAACTCAATAAATGCCGCTGCTACTATTAGTTCAGGTTTGATCTCTTCAGGACTAAACAAGAAGTTTTGTTCACGTTGAATCAGGTTGGTATCAAGCTTGGCTTGTTTAAAAGACTCACTGCGTACAATTTTTTCAAGAAAGGCAATGTTGTTACCTAAGCCATCCACATGAAATTGGCTTAAAGCGTGTTGCATTTGAATGAGCGCAGCTTCACGGTTTTTACCCCATACGATCAGTTTGGCAATCATTGGGTCGTAATAGGTCGTGATTTCATCGCCTTCAACGATACCGCTGTCTACACGCACATACTGGTTTTGAGTTGGGTAATGCAAATAGTCAATTTTACCAATGGCAGGTAAAAAGCCTTTTTCTGGTTCTTCGGCGTAAATACGTGCTTCAAGCGCATGTCCATGAATCTGCAATTCGTTTTGTAGTTTAGGCAAAGGTTCGCCATAAGCCACACGAAGTTGCCATTCAACCAAGTCTTCACCTGTAATCATTTCCGTGACAGGATGCTCGACTTGTAGGCGGGGATTCATTTCCATGAAATACGCCGTACCATCTTGTTCTACAATAAACTCAACCGTACCTGCGCCCACGTAATTTACCGCGCGTGCAGCATCAATTGCAGCTTGGCGCATTGCATCGAGCTTCTCGCTTGGCATTTGTGGAGCAGGGGCTTCTTCTAGCACTTTTTGGTGACGGCGTTGTACAGAGCAGTCACGTTCAAACAGATGCACATAGTTGCCATGTGTGTCGCCAAACACTTGAACTTCAATATGGCGAGGCTGAATCACATAACGCTCAATTAAGACATCATCATTACCAAAGCTCGATTTGGCTTCACGTTTACACGAAGCTAAGGCATGCAAAAAGTCTTCACTGCGTTCAACCAGACTCATGCCTTTACCACCGCCGCCAGCACTAGCTTTAATTAAAACAGGATAGCCAATTCGGTCTGCCTGCTGTTTTAAAAAGTCAGCATCTTGGTTGGTTCCGTGATAACCCGGTGTTAAAGGAACACCTGCTTTTTCCATTAAAGCTTTAGAGGTCGCTTTTAAGCCCATTGCTAAAATGGCATCTACTGGCGGGCCAATAAAGCAAATGTTGTGTTGTTGGCAAGCGAGTGCAAACTGGTCATTTTCAGAAAGGAAGCCGTAACCCGGATGAACCGCTTGACTGCCTGTATCGATCGCTGCTTGAATAATACGATCAACCTGTAAATAACTTTGCGTTGCAGGGGACTGACCAATATAAACCGCTTCATCTGCAAGTTTGACGTGTTGTGCATTTGCGTCTGCATCTGAGTAAACGGCAACCGTTGCTATCCCTAATTTTTTAGCTGTACGAATTACGCGGCATGCAATCTCGCCACGGTTCGCAATTAAAATCTTTTCAAACATGATGATCGTCCTTAATTGTTGTTATTCGAGTTAGAAACCCAAGCAGGCTGCTGTTTATTTAAAAAGGCACTCAGACCTTCTTTTGCCTCGCTGCCTTGACGAACTTGAGCAATATGATGTGCTGTCTTTTGCAGCAAGTCATTGCTCATGGTCTGGTTGCTCACCATTTGAATGAGTTGTTTTGATGCCGCTTGAGCATGCGGGCCACCGAGTAATAGAGCATCAACAATTTCTTGAACTTTTTTATCTAAGTCTTCCGCATCTGCCACTTCATGTGCCAAGCCAATGTGTTTGGCATCACGTGCTGAAATTCGCTCGGCAGTTAAGAAGTAACGAGAGGCTTGTCTTGCACCAATCGCACGGATCACATAGGGACTAATGGTAGATGGAGCAAGCCCTAAACGAACCTCAGATGTTGCAAATTTGGCGTCGGTGCTGGCAATACAAATATCACATGCCGATGCCAAACCCATGCCACCACCAAAAGCAATGCCATGCACACGAGCAATAGTCGGTTGTTTTAGCGTTGCAAGTGCATCCAACATTTGTGCAAGTTTTAATGCATCTACTTCATTTTCTGCTGAAGATGCCTGACCTGCCTGTTTCATCCAGTTGAGGTCGGCACCTGCCGAAAAGCTTTTGCCGCGACCAGCTAAAACCACAACACGAATGTCATCACGGGTATTAATTTGCTTAAAGCAAGCATGTAGTTCTTCAATGACTGTCGTATTAAAAGCATTGTGTAGTTCAGGGCGGTTCAGCCAAACATAGGCAACCTGACCTTGTTGTTCGAGTTGTAAAAATTGATAGCTCATATACACCTCTTACATGCGGAACACGCCAAATTTGGTTGGCTGGATTGGGGCGTTCATGGCCGCAGCCAAACTTAAACCAAGTACCTGACGAGTTTGCGCTGGATCAATTACGCCATCATCCCAAAGGCGAGCAGAAGCATAGTACGGATGGCCTTGACGTTCATATTGTTCACGAATCGGTTGTTTAAATTCATCTTCTTCTTGTGCTGACCACTCGGCACCTTTTTGCTCAATCTGATCACGTTTTAAAGTTGAGAGTACGCTTGCTGCTTGCTCGCCGCCCATCACTGAAATACGAGAGTTTGGCCAAGTCCATAAAAAGCGTGGTGAATAAGCACGGCCACACATACCGTAGTTACCTGCACCAAACGAACCACCAATAATCAAGGTGAGTTTTGGTACATTTGCGGTTGCAACTGCCATAACCAATTTAGCGCCGTTTTTTGCAATCCCTTCATTTTCATACTGGCGACCAACCATAAACCCAGTAATGTTTTGTAGGAATAACAATGGAATATTGCGCTGTGTGCATAGCTCAATAAAGTGCGCGCCTTTTTGTGCAGACTCTGAAAATAAAATTCCGTTATTGGCAATAATGCCGACTGACATGCCGTAGAGTGAAGCAAAACCGGTAATCAGTGTTGAACCAAAGCGTGCTTTAAACTCATCAAAACGCGAGCCGTCTACAATACGGGCAATCACTTCACGTACATCAAAAGGTTTACGTGCATCGCTTGGCACTACACCATAGAGTTCTGATGCATCAAACAATGGTTCATCAACTTGTTTATTTAAGTCATTTGGCTTTTTATTAAGGTTAGCGACAATGTTTCGTGCAATGGCAATCGCATGTTCATCATTTTCAGCTAAATGGTCAGCCACGCCTGAAAGACGTGTATGCACATCACCACCGCCTAAGTCTTCACTGCTCACCACTTCGCCAGTTGCAGCTTTTACCAGAGGAGGGCCACCTAAGAAAATCGTACCTTGATTACGGACAATAATCGTTTCATCCGACATGGCAGGTACATAAGCACCGCCAGCGGTACAGCTACCCATTACTACAGCAATTTGGGCAATACCTAGGCTCGACATGCGTGCCTGATTATAGAAAATACGTCCAAAGTGATCACGGTCTGGGAAGACTTCATCTTGCATTGGTAAATAGGCACCGCCTGAGTCCACCAAATAAATACAAGGCAAGTGATTTTGTTCGGCAATTTCTTGTGCGCGTAAATGCTTTTTAACCGTAAGTGGGTAATACGTTCCACCTTTAACCGTTGCATCGTTAGCAACGATCATGCAAGTGATGCCGTTGACCTGACCAATACCCGCGATCACCCCAGCAGCAGGAACATCATCTTCATAAACGTTGTACGCTGCCAATTGACCAATTTCTAAAAATGCCGTGCCGACGTCAATCAGTTGATCAATACGTTCACGAGGTAAAAGTTTACCTCGAGCCAAATGTTTTTGACGGGCATTTTCACCGCCGCCTAAAGCAATACGCTGGGCAACTTGTTTTAGATCTGTGACCAATGTTTGCATGGCTTGCTGGTTTGTTTTGAAGTCTTCACTTCGAACATTAATCTTGCTTTGTAATTGGTTCATAAGATGCGTCCTTATTTGTAATTATTATTTGGTTTCATTGAAGAGTTCGCGGCCAATCAGCATGCGGCGAATTTCAGAAGTTCCAGCACCAATTTCATAAAGTTTTGCATCGCGCCATAAGCGGCCGGCAGGGAATTCATTGATATAACCGTTGCCGCCTAAACTTTGAATTGCTTCTCCAGCCATCCATGTTGCTTTTTCGGCAGAATATAAAATGGCACTTGCAGCATCTTTGCGTAGGCTGCGGTCATGGTCAGCTTTGTCACAGGCAGCACCAACAGCGTAGACGAGGGCTTTACATGCCAACCAAGTTGAATACATATCGGCAAGTTTGCCTTGCATAAGCTGGAACTCACCTAATGCCTGACCAAACTGTTCACGTTGATGTAAATAAGGAATTACCACATCTAGGCAGGCATCCATAATGCCTAAAGGTCCAGCACTTAAAACTGCACGTTCATAGTCTAGGCCGCTCATCAGTACTTTTGTGCCGTTACCAACACCGCCGAGTACGTTTTCAGCAGGTACTTCTACATTGTCAAAAAACAGTGGGTAAGTGTTAGAGCCACGCATACCGAGTTTGTCTAAATGGTTGCCATGACTAAAGCCTTTCATGCCTTTTTCAATTAAAAAAGCAGTCATACCTTTTGCGCCAGCTTGTGGGTCAGTTTTAGCGTAAACCACGAGTACATCTGCATCACCGCCGTTAGTGATCCACATTTTTGAACCATTTAAAACGAAGTGATCACCTTTTTGTTCGGCACGTAATTTCATGCTAACGACATCTGAACCTGCATTTGGTTCAGACATTGCAAGGGCACCAACATATTCACCAGAAATGAGTTTTGGTAAATACTTTTGTTTTTGTTGTTCGTTACCGTTACGGTTAATTTGGTTTACACATAAATTAGAATGAGCACCATAAGACAAACCAATGGCTGCCGAAGCACGGGAAATTTCTTGCATGGCAATAATATGAGCTAAATAACCCATATTGGCACCGCCATATTCTTCAGAAACCGTCATACCTAAAAGGCCCATATCTCCGAATTTTTTCCAGAGATGTGCAGGGAATTTGTTGTCTTGATCAACTTGTTGGGCAATTGGTGCAATTTCCTTTGCACAAAATGCTGCCACTGAATCTTGAAGCGCAATTAAAGTTTCATCTAGACCGAAATTCAAGCTGCGTAGGTTCATGATATCTTCATCCTATTGGTTATATTTGTTGTCCATAAAATATTTTGTGGGTATTTGATAATTACCATACAATGATTTTTTAAAAAAGTGAATACTGATTCATAAAATGATTTACAATTCATTTTATTTGTTAGAGAATAAATTATGAGCTATAAACGATCATCTTTAATGCAAGAGCGGATGGAGCAAAATCGTAAGTCGATTTTGAGTTCAGCCAGAAAGTTAATTTCAGAGGGAGGGTTTAAAGACGCGCAAATACAAACAATTGCAGAGCAAGCGGGCGTATCAAGTGGTCTGGTTTATCGTTACTTTGACAATAAAAGCCAAGTGCTGATTGAAGTTTTGTCCGAAGCCATTAATACAGAACTATTGGTGATTGACTCAATTACCGAAAGTGACTTATCGGCAAAGCAGAAATTACATAAGGCTGTGGCAACCTTTGTAAAACGGGCACTGAATAGTCCTCAGCTTGCATATTCACTCATGTTTGAACCCGTCGATTCAACAGTTGAACATGAGCGTTTTCGTGTGAAGCAATTGATTAAGCAAAGTATTAAAAAAATACTTGCGGATGGAAATGCAAGTGGTGAGTTTGTCTTGGATGATTTAAATACAGCAGCACTCTGTGTTGTTGGTGCCATGACCTATGTGGTGGTTGAACCCCTAGACCCAGCTCAAAATACAAAGTTTGATCATGCGCACAAAGACTATTTTTCAAAACAGATTGCTGACTTTTGTGTGGATGCTGTGCAGAAAAAATAGGGCATATAAAGGATAAAACAACACAAAGAAGGCGGTTTAGAAAAGTAGTTGCAGTAACAACAATTAGATCAGGTATGAAGAGAATTAGAAGAATCAAGGAGAATGATTCAATGCAACAAGAACGGTTAAGTTACGCCTCGGGACCAAGCACGCAGCCCTTATTGGGTATGACCATTGGTGAACAATTTGATCAGGCCTGTCGGCAATATGCTGAAAAGGAAGCAATCGTTAGTTTCCACCAAAACAGACGATTAACCTATAAAGCTTTACAGGATGAAGTAAATGCTTTTGCTTGTAGCCTTTTAAAATTGGGATTAAAAAAAGGTGATCGATTAGCGATCTGGTCGCCTAACTGTGTGGAATGGACAGTTACTCAATTTGCAGCCTTTAAAGCAGGGATTATTTTAGTCAACCTGAATACAGCTTATAAAAGCCATGAACTTGAATATGTGTTGAATAAGGTCTCATGCAAAGGATTGATTATTGCTTCTCAATTCAAAACGACTGATTACCAAGAACTACTCACAAAAATTGCCCCTGAGTTAACGACCAGCCCAGATAAAGTGCTGAGTTCAGCACGACTACCACATTTAAAATTTGTTATTAAAATTGATGATCAGCAACATACAGGTATTCATCGCTTTAGTGATTTAGTCACTACACCAACTTCTGAACAGCTAGAACAATTAAAACTATTAACCAAGCAACTTCAATTTGATGAAACCATTAATATTCAATTTACCTCAGGTACAACAGGTAATCCTAAAGGGACCATGTTGACCCACCATAATATTTTAAATAATGGCTATTTTGTGGGTGAAGGCATCCGCTTAAGCCCTCAAGATAAAGTCTGTATTTCTGTGCCATTGTTTCATTGTTTTGGCATGGTGATGGGGAATTTGGCCTGCGTTGCACATGGGTCAACCATGGTCTATCCATCGGCTGTATTTAATCCTTTAGAAACTTTAAAAGCGATTCATCAAGAGCATTGTACGGCAGCGTATGGCGTGCCAACCATGTTTATTGCCACCTTAGAGCATGAACAGTTTAGTGAGTTTGATCTGTCGAGCTTAAGAACAGGCATTATGGCAGGGAGTCCTTGTCCAAGAGAAATTATGCAGCGTGTTATAGACCGAATGCATATGTCTGAAATCACCATTTGTTATGGCATGACCGAAACCTCGCCAGTGAGTGTACAAAGCTCGGTAAATGATTCGATTGATAAGCGAGTAAGTACAGTTGGACATGTTCATCCGCATGTTGAAATTAAAATTGTCGATTTAGAAGGGCAGATTGTTCCGCAAGGAACTTTGGGTGAGCTATGCGTTCGCGGTTATTCAGTGATGGCTGGCTATTGGGGTGAAGAAGAAAAGACCAAAGAGGTCATTGATGCTGCTGGTTGGATGCATACAGGTGATATTGCCGAAATGGATCAAGACGGTTTTATTAAAATTAAAGGCCGTATTAAAGATGTGGTGATTCGCGGTGGGGAAAATCTCTTTCCAAAAGAAATTGAAGACTTTTTATATACTCATCCAGATGTGAGCGATGTCCAAGTCATTGGTTTGCCAGATGCCAGATATGGTGAAGAACTCTGTGCTTGTATTATTTTGCATGAGCATCATCAAATTGATGAAGACAGCATTCGCCAATTCTGCAAAGAGCATATTTCTCATAATAAAGTGCCGCGCTATGTCCGATTCTTTAATGAGTTTCCAATGACAGCTTCAGGCAAAGCGCAGAAGTTTAAATTGCAGGAAATTATGCGAGCTGAACTTAACTTAACTGGAAATGTCTTTGACTAAAGAGGTTAAAAGTTTGGTCAAAGTGCAGCAAACTATAAGTTGAAAGGCAGCTTAAATAGAGGATAAGCAAAATGGCAAAAGACTTTAATAGCCCAAAGGTAGTCGAAGGATATGACGGACATATTCGTAAATTAATTCCGGGTTATGAAGTGATCCATCAACAGGTGGATGCCATTTTGCAATCAGTGTTGCCGCCAAATGCTCATATTTTAATTGTGGGTTGTGGCACGGGGTATGAACTCGAATATTTACTTAAACGTCATCCAAACTGGAAATTTACAGCAGTTGATCCATCTTTGACTATGCTGCAAAAAGCTCAGGAACAGGTTGAACTTTTAGATAAATCTTCTCAAGTCACCTTTGTTCACGGTGAAACGTCAGCTTTACCTCTTGAGAATTGCTTTGATGCTGCACTTTCTATTCTCGTGGCTCATTTTATTGCAGATGACATAAAACCTGTTTTTTTTAAGGGTATTTATGATCGCTTAAAAGAAAAAGCGATTTTACTGACCTACGATTTAATGACGTGTGTAAATCCACAGCATCTTCAAGCTTTACGTTATTTATGTTTGGCACAAGGCTTAACAGAAGAACAATGTCAAAAAATGTTAGAGCGTATGGCGCAAGACTTTTTTAGCCTAACCACTGAAGGATATATAAAACTTTTAGAAAAAACTGGTTTTGAAAGTGTGCAGTCTTATACGCAAATTTTGACGTATCAAGGGTTTATTGCAAAAAAATAATGGATTTTGGAAAGCGTTAATACGGATATAAAACCTGCATATTCTCAATGAGGAAGAGAATATAAAAACTGAAAAGAATTAGAAGATTTAGCTTTACTTAAAACAAATTAAAAGTGGTTTTCAGGCCGCTTTAGGGAGGTTTTGTCTAAAAAATATGATCGAAGGTTTTTCTTGTGAAAGAAAGACAAATTTTAAGCACCTATTTTAGATGGGTACATAACAAAAAGGATGTCGAGATCTTTAAGTGTAATTAAAGATCAAAAGGAAAATTTCATGATGAAAGTTTTAAATACAACGGTTCAAAAAAGCCTGTTGGCTGTTTCTGTGACCCTGTTTATGTCTTCCGCTTTTGCAGGTCAAACAGATCCTGAAATAGCACAACTTCGCCAAGAAGTGAAAGAACTTCGGGCTATGTTACAAGCTAATATGCAGGCGCAAAAATCTTTATCGCAAGGACGAGTGGAACTAGCAAATTCAGCGACTCCTCAAGCCGTATCACCAATACAGCAAGGTTTAACCAAGTCTGGTGCAGAATTTAACTTATATGGTTATATACGGGCAGATGCTTCTTATCAAATGAAGGGCGCATCTACCATGTATAACAATATTAGCGGTGTTCCACTTGAAAACACGCCAGAAGAATCTGCACAAAAAGACCAGTTGCACAGTACGGTTAATGTGACACGTTTCGGGTTGAATTTTAAAACCCCAACAGTCGCGGGTGATGTGGGCGGAAAGTTGGAAATGGACTTCTTTGGCGCAGCCACTCGTGATCAGTTTCGGATACGCCATGCTTATTTAACTTTTGATAAATGGCTTATTGGTCAAACGTGGTCAACATTTATCGCACCCGAATATTATCCGGAAACGATTGATGCGGGCACATTTGTAGGGAGTGCATTATTAAGATCGCCGCTAGTTCGCTATAGCGATAACTTAACGGCAAATACAAGCTTTGCAATATCGGTTGAAGATCCGAAATATACTGCGACCTCAGATCCAGATAATAAAATGCGTTTACCAGCCTTGGTAGGGCGCTTAAATCATAAATTTGCCAATGGCTCGATGTTGTCGGGGCGTAGTTTTGTTGCCGAAAAGAGAACTAATCATGATGAGGAAGTCGCTTGGGGCGTAGGCTTGGGCGGTAAATACCAAATTACGCCCGATACATTACTCAAAGCCGATTATTACCATGTCAAAGGAGATGGGCGTTTCCTGCTATGGAGTAACAGTGGCTATGCAATAGATGATCAAAACAATATGCATAGCAATGAATTTGATACTCTTTCTTTCGGTATTACTCATCAATTTACACCGCAAATTCGCTCGACTTTAGGCTACGGCTATATGAAAGCCAAAGATGATAACCGTTTTGCTGAATTACAACGTAATAGCACCACCCAAAATAAAGAGCTTTGGCAGGGCTGGGTGAATGCACTTTATAACCCATACAAACCAATTACCTTGGGCGTCGAATATGTGTATGGCGAACGAGAAACTTTTGATGGACGTAACGGAATTGATAACCGCTTCAATATGATGGCGAGTTATGACTTTTAATTTATTCAATAAAACCTTGAATAATCTGTTTTTTCTTTAGGGTGCAATATGTCGTTTTAAAAAATTGAATATGAATTTATCTCACAAAGGAGGTGAGTAAATGACAACATCTAAATTAAATGTAAATGAAGTTATTGATCAGGCCAGATTTACCCCTTTTCACTGGAGTATTTTACTTTGGTGTTTATTAATTATTATTTTTGATGGTTACGATCTGGTGATTTATGGCGTGGTATTGCCTTTGCTAATGCAAGAGTGGTCGTTAACAGCTGTACAGGCGTGGATGTTAGCAAGTACGGCACTATGTGGAATGATGTTTGGGGCGATGTTCTTTGGAACATTGGCAGACAAAATAGGCCGTAAAAAGGTAATTTTAATCTGTGTGACTTTTTTTAGTGGTTTCACCTTTTTAGGTGCTTTTGCATCAAGCCCACTTGAGTTTGGGATACTTCGGTTCTTGGCAGGATTAGGCATTGGTGGGGTTATGCCAAATTTAGTTGCACTTACATCAGAATATGCGCCTAAACGTATAAGAAGTACTTTGGTGGGGAGTATGTTTAGTGGTTATGCAATTGGGGGAATTCTTTCAGCATTGATCGGTAGCTATTTGGTTGAAAGTCAGGGGTGGCAAATTATGTTTTTAATTGCCGGTATTCCATTATTTTTATTACCTGTCATTTGGAAGTTTTTGCCTGAGTCTTTAACCTTTTTAGTTAAGACGGGTAAGACTGAGCAAGCACAGCGCATTATTCAAAAAATTTCACCTGAACAAAACCTAACGATTAATACTCACTTAGTGCTTAATGAAGATAATGTTCCAACAGGTAGTTCTGTAAAGGGATTATTTCAGCAAGGCCGTGCTTTCAATACACTCATGTTTTGGCTCGTATTCTTTATGTGCTTGCTCATGGTGTATGCCTTAAGTAGCTGGTTACCAAAACTCATGCTGGCAGCAGGCTATTCACTCGGAAAGAGTATTTTATTCTTGCTTGCTCTAAATGTTGGCGCAATGATCGGTTCAATCGGTGGTGGTATTTTGTCTGATAAATTCCATCTAAAACCTGTAATTATGGGAATGCTACTGGCGGGTGTTGTTGCTTTAGTCGGTTTAGGTTTTAAGTCACCAGCCTATGTTTTATATGGTTTGGTGACTGTGGCAGGAGCAGCAACGATTGGTACTTCAATTCTTCTTTATAGTTACGTTGCACAATATTATCCATTAAGTGTGCGTTCTACTGGAATTGGCTGTGCCTCTGGTGTAGGTCGAATTGGGGCTATTGTTGGACCTATCTTAACGGGCCTGTTATTAGGGTTGGAATTACCACATAAAATGAATTTTGTGATGATCGCAATTCCTGCAATTTTAGCGCTTTTCGCCGTCATGGTTTTAAGACGATATGCAGCTGAAAAACAGCCTATTACACCAAAACTTAATGTCGAGTTAGAGGGTAATTAATCCATATGGATACGGGTAGGAAACAAATTCCTATCCGTATCTGGACGTTTTATTGATTAACTAATTCGTTTAAATCAACCAGATTTGCCATTTGTTGATTCCCACGGTCATTCGGATGTAAATGATCTCCCGAATCATAAATTGGATTTAATCGGTCAGGATGCTTAGGGTCTTTTAAACCTTGTTCAAGATCAAGTACGTCGTCAAATGTATGGCTGGTTCTGATCCAGTGATTAATGCGCTGACGTAATTCATCTTTGTTAGGCTGATAATAGTTATCAAGAGGAGTATTTGGTAAAGCTCCCGAAAATGGTAATAAGGTTGCTCCAATCACTTGAATACCTTGGCGATGTGCTTCATCTACAACACGTTTATAACCTTGAGTGAGTGCTTCAAAACTCGGTATTTGTTGTTTAGGTGCAAAAGCAGTACCGGGCCATGAAATATCATTAATACCCACCAGAACAATTAATGTTTTCACACCTGAATATTGAAATACTTCTTTTTGTAAGCGTTCTAAAGCACTGTCACCCATACCGTCTGTAAGTAATCGATTCCCTGAAATTCCACTGTTAATGACTGCTATTTGATGTGGCGATAACCGTTTAGCTAAAAAGTCGGTCCATCTCGTATTTGCATCTAAAGTTGCAGTTGCACCGTCGGTAATTGAATCTCCAATGACTGCAACAACATGTGCTTTAAGCTTTGGTTTTACTTCTACAGCCGATAATAATAATCGTGCGGTTGTTTTTTTGGCACTGTTAGGCGTATTTAAGTTCGCGGTCTGGTTACCCGTAATGAGCCAACTGGTTTGTTTCGCATCCCAATGAAAAGTTTTAAATGTAGTTGGCCTTTGAATAAAGCTATTTACCATTAACTGTGCATGATCTGGAACAGGTAGTTGGATTGGATCACTAATCAATTGTTTGCCAGGTAAAATTTGTGCTTTAAGCTTTCCAGAGAAATAAACTGGATAAGCACTCTTAGCTTTTAGACTTTGTCCTTTGACTAGCCCCACAGTTGTTTTATCAATAGATAACGGTTGATCCCCATATTGATTGGTAAAAACGAGCCTAACAGCTTCACCACCTAAACTAATTTGACTAATTTGTTTAATGGTCTGATTAGATATTTGATCGGGAATATTGGTCGGGAAAACGAAATCTTTATTCCAGACTTTTTGTGGACTAGCTGCCCAAGTGGTAACCCACTGACTCTTTTGTACTTCTGCTTGTGCAAAGCTCGTAAATAAAACAAGAGAGAATAGGGCGGGTTGATAAAGTTTCATCTCGTGAACTCTTTAAAATAAATTAAAGTTATCTTGAAACAAATTACTAGCTTGTTATAGCAACATAAGCGGAATAAGATTTGTGAATGAGATTCATAAATAGATTTTGTTATGTCATATTTTGATATTAATCGGTCTGGTGAGTTGGCAATTTTTATTCGGGTAGTCGAGTTAGGAAGCTTTTCAGCAGTCGCAAGAGCTTGTGACATGACGCCGTCTGCTGTGAGTAAGTTAATTTCACGCTTAGAAAAAAGACTTGGCGTCAGACTACTGAACCGTTCAACACGCCAGTTTCAGCTTACCAGTGAAGGATGCCAATTTTATGAGCAAGGCATTCAAATCCTGAACGATCTAGACGAGCTTGAACAATCTGTTACTGCAAACCATATACCGCAAGGGCGAATTAGAATTCATACCAGTCTTTCATATTGGACGCATTTTTTATTGCCTTGTATTTCTCTATTTAACGAGCGCTACCCACAAATAGAATTAGAAGCTCATTTGAGTGATGAAGTCATTAATTTAGTTGAACAAAGAATTGATGTTGCAATTCGCACGGGACCTTTGAAAAGCTCAAATTTGGTTGCTCGTTCACTCGGAAGCACTCAGAAACATTATGTATGTTCACCTACCTATATTGAAAAGAATGGTTATCCGCAGCATCCAGAAGAGTTATACGAACATCAGCTTTTAGACGTAAGTTACCAACGTCAAAATAAAACGTGGCTTTTTAAAAAAGACGATCAAGAAATCACACTTGCTCCCACTAAGGTTTTAAGAATAAATCATGGAGAAGCCATCTTGCAGTTAGCGCTTGCAGGTGCTGGTATTGCACAGCTTAACCAATTCCAAGTCAAAAAAGCTTTAGAACAAAAACAGTTGGTCAAAATCCTTGAAGACTGGAATATCAAGGCTTCAGAAGAATTTCATGCTGTGTGGATAGGACATGATAAATATGTCCCTAAGCGCGTAAGGGCTTTTTTAGATTTCTTGGTAGAGCATGCAAAAGTTAGTTAATTGAGTCTTTTCTTGCGCTTAACTGACATTGGTGCATAGTTTCATTCATAGTTTCCACAAAGTGCATATTCGCATTAATATTTTGTAAGCTTACTTTGGGTAAGTTCTCTACAAACTGCGGCGAATAATGTTTTTCTAAAGAGTTATAAATACAGTTGCATTGTGAAAGTGCACGACCTGCCCAAACACAATGTGTATTAAATTCATTTTTACTGATAGACCTGCAACCTAATAAACTTATAGAACTTATTAATAGGGTGCAGATTAAAACAATACGATATAAAAAAAACATCATTATTGCTCTTCATTGGTTGTTGTTATTGTTAAGTCATGTTTATAGAAATTTTCTAGTCCTTATCGAGCGTTAAATATGGAAATATTTACTCTGAAAAGATAGGAAAGCAGAAACATAAAACTGTAGGATATTTTCTTGAAAATAGTTTCAGTTAAGTCGATAACGTGATGAAGAGTAGAAGAAAAAACACGATATAAAATAATAGTCATTAGAGACTCCTTGATGAAAGAAGTTGCGCCCAATCACTGCTATTAATTATGGTGGTGAAACGAAAGAGGGTTAGCAGACTGATACCTAAGAAACCAGCACACCCGAAGGTGTCCCACTCCCGTTCCTCCGTCAAAGGCACGAGGGGCTACACACCAAAAAACTTGTTTTTAGTGCGCTTAGGTAGACGGTCTGCTAAAACCGACTGACAAAATAGGTCAGCCGGAGCATCATAAGCTGAGCCTTAAAGCGGGTCAATTGCAAAAATAAAAGATTGGTTTATATAAACAAATATTAATATTTTTAAATTTTCATTAATAAAATAATGAGTTATTTAGAATTGAAAATATTGAATAATGGTTCAATAGAGGTTAAAAAATAATTTTTAATGTTTATATATCAAATATTTATTAATTGTTTATTTGTATAGTGTTTGCAAGTAATGACTTATTTCAACATAAGTCAAAAAAGAGCGGGAAATTTTGATTTTATGAATATCATGTGATTAAATAAATAGCCGTTGCCAAATTTTAATTAAAATATCAATTGCAAGAAAAGTAATTTTTTAACATTTATATTATTTAGATTTTTACAAAAGCTTGCACAACCTACAAAACTTAAGAGAACCACAGCGGTAGGCCAACATAAGATAATGTTATTCATAAGCCTACATCTTAAGATTTATAAGGGTGACCTCAATGTTAAGAATTTTTTGTGCAGTAAGTATGGTAGTTGCAATCGCAATGGGTATGAGTGCCTGCCAAGATCGAAATTCAACAGATGATGATGGAACACATGGCTCTAATGATCCAGCAACTACTCAACAAATGGATAAAAACTCATAATTATTTCACTTAAGAAAACTCACATTTATGTGGGTTTTCTTATCGTTATTTTCTATAAAATATGTAACATAATAAAAAAAGCAATTATATAAAAATATAAAATTAATCAATAAATTAGTGTGTTATAGCCTTTATATTAATTTGTTGTTATTGAATTGTTTCCTCCGTAAATTATAGTTTCAAAAAATTAATAAAATAAACACAATAAATACTTATATTCATCCAAAATTCATTTTAGAGAAAACAATTTTTAAAGGTAAGGATATGCCCCAGTACTTAAAATTAGCTGAGAAAATCTATCAAAATGTTAAGGAAAAAAAAGGGTTTGTAGATGATCCTATGGAAGATCTTAACAATTTAATGATTGAGCTTAGACATGAGATTAAGGGGACAAAACTTAAACTTTTATACAATTATATTGATTTTGCTGAATTGCTGATTAAGCCTCTTCAGGAATCTAAAATTAAATTAGATTTAAGTATTATTCCGAAGAGTAAAAACACACAAGAATTTGTATTGTGGCTTGCAGGTTTTATTGAGCGTATTACCACAGGTGGCCAAGAAAAGTTACCGACAATTCGCGATAAAGTTGCATTACCTGCATATGCTTATGAAGAAACATATCCTGCTAAAGAAACTCCTGTGAATAACGGGGAAGAAATTATTGAATACTTTAAGAAAAACCAAAACTGATATTTTGTTTACGTATGGCTCAAGTCTATTGTTAGGCTTTTGCGTTAAATAAATGGGAAAAACCAGTAACTTCAGTCAAGAAATAAGGTGGCGGTATATTTGTATATTTTACTGATGGAACTTGCATTAATGATTCTGAAATTTATGGTGTAAAAGCTAAGCAAGAACAAAACAGATATGTCGTAGAAGTTACGATCAAGCCAACACATACACTATCTACAACGCCAGATGTACAATTTAAAAAAGAAATTTTTGATGATCCGCACCAAGCCAATCAATATCTTAGTAATAATTTTAATATGCCGCCGTTTTTCTAATTTATAAATATTTCAAATAATAAAAAAGCTTATTTCCCAGGGCCAATAGGAAATAAGCTATATGCTTTGGACCAATTAAGGATGTTACATGTCATCCCATGCATCTTTAATGGCTTGTTTTGCATGTTCCCATTTTAATCGGGATTCAGCTTTGAGTTCTTCCCACTTTTGTTGCAAGCTACCTTCCATATCTTCAAACTGAGTTCCTTCTTTAGATTCTGAACGGGCACGGTGACCTAGTTCATAAGCAGCAGAAAAATCACGATCATAATCCAGATCTGGCGTAGTTAATTGAGCTTCTTGATAATAAGGTCGAGTAAGATAACTTTCTCGCCAGCGAGAGTCAGAATAATTATGGTCGCCAGCTACTAGTTGAGCATGGTCTGTATTTTGATCTGTCATCAGTTTTTCCTCATCTCTTATTTAATTTTATGCTTATGTTAAATTTAGGAAGGTGAGGGCACCTTCCTAAATAAAATGAATGACCGCATCAAATGACATTTAAGTCAGCAACGGATTAGCGTTGCTGATTGTTGTTATTTGAGTTTTGTTGGCCTGAATCTTTTTGATTCGAGCCTTGTTGTTGACGGCGGTTGTCATTTTGCTGTTGTTGCTGATTGTTTTGTTGCTGTTGATCGTTTTGCTGTTGGTTGCCTTGTTGCTGCTGGTTATTACGGTTGTCGTTTTGCTGTTGTTGTTGCTGTTGATTATCGCGTTGATTGCTTTGATTATTAGTAGTGCTCATCTTTAATTACCTCATATCATTTATGATGTGTGTTTTATCTGAGAGCTTCAGATAGGTTCATTTAAACATGAAATTTTTTAATGTGTAGCTTTGGGGTGTTACCCTATATTTAAATGTAAATTTAAAAATTAAATAAAACCTTGATTTCTATAAAATGTAATTTTAATGATTAAACATAATTAATATGAATATAGTTAAAATTACATTTGGGTACATAGAGGTTAAATAAAAGCTATGATCATTTCTAAATATGTATTTGTTATCTTTTATGAAGGAAAGCTATTTTTTATTATCTAATATTATATATTCTATATCTTGAGTAATGTAATAGAGCAGTTGTCTAAGTTTAAGATAGGGTAATCCTTTAAATATACGTCTGAAATTATAAAAATTATCTTTATAATAAATGGAATAAAAAAAGGTACCTACAGGCTTTTCTGGAGTTTCAGAACCTCCTTTTTTTAATAACCCGGTACAGGCAATATAAAGATCGGCATTCAAGAGTTCTTTACCTTTTTTGATCATCTCTACAGTGACTTGCATCGACTCAGGCGTATATTTTTCAATGAGTTCTGGTGAAATATGAAGAGTGTTTTCTTTAACACGTAAGTCATAGCTGACCAAGCTACCAATCAGAATATCACCTGAATAGGGACTTAAAGAGAAGCGATAAGCTAAATAACCTGCCGAAGCACTTTCAAAAAAAGCGATTTTAATTTTTTCTTGTGCGAGTAATTTACAACATGAGTTAAACATTTGTATTCTCCTTACAATTGTTTTTAATTTAGTTATAAGATTATTTTTAATTTCTTTTTGTTAAGTTTTTAGTCTTTATAATTTTAAAGGTAAGTTAATTGTAAATATAGTTTATTGTTTATATATTTTTTATAAAAACATATAGTTAAATTATTCTAAAGGTGAGAATGTAAGTTTATGTTATTTTTCATGTTGTTGAAATATAAAGTTTTTAAAATTATGGGTTGTTTATTAATAACGTAATATAACAAAGATAGGCTGGGATTATTGTTCAGTTAAAGTATGGTAATTTATATCTCACTAAAGGAGAATAGAAATGCCTGTTGTAGTGAAAAAAAGATTATTAGACTTATTACAAGATAATCAACAGAACTATTACGAATTATTTGTTTTTTTCCTTGATCCTGATATTTCTAGTTTTGAAAAAGAGAAGAAAGCAAGAGATTTTCTTAATGAAGAAATAGATAAAATAGATCAAAAGGAAATTGATTTTCCTGCAACTATAAATACAGTTAAAGAATGGTGTGAAAACGACAATAAACAAAATTGTGAGTTATTTCAGGCTTATCTAAACCGTAGACAAAGTGGGGGTGAGAGAGAGTATTTCCAGAATGTCGGACAGGCATTTGAATTTTTGATTAAGGTCTCTCCAACTAAAAAGGTCGACGGTGCATGGCTCTATAGCTCAGTTCACTACTGGAACGATCCGGTTTTTCATGACCTTATTATTACTTATCTAGAAGAGCTGGGACTCGGTGAGCCGAAAGCAAACCATGTCTGTATTTATGATGACTTATTACGTAGTCTGGGGCTTGATAGTTTTGATCTGCTTTTAGAAGATGAATACTATCATAATGCTGTGATTCAGCTGGCGCTTGGCTATGCTCCACCAGAGTTCATTCCCGAAATTGTCGGCTTCAATTTAGGTTATGAGCAACTGCCACTGCATCTACTCATCAGTAATTATGAACTTGCTGAACTGGGTATTGATTCTAAATATTTTAATTTGCACATCACTATCGATAACATTGATAACGGACATGCAGATAAAGCAATTAAAGTTATAGAAAATATTTATGATAAGTACAGAGATAAAGAAGCTTTCTTTAATAAATTAAAACGTGGTTTTGCTCTTAATAATCATGGTGTTTCTTCTTCAAAAATTATTAAAAATTTAAATCTTGAAGATTTAGTCCTTAAAATTTTAAAAAGAAAAGCGCTCGTGGGGCAGCTTATTCATAACGAAACTAGACAGTTTGGATGTAAAACCATTAACCAATGGTTATCAAACCCAGAAGACGTTAAAGGCTTGGTTACACATCTTATTGATCACAAATGGATTAAATTTAATACCGACCCTGAGCAGAGTGTGTTCTGGCGAATGATTAATGAAGAAAATGGAAAAATGTTTGGGGTATTTAACCCTGTAGAACGACAAATTATTCATGACTGGATTGCAGGTAGTGATCATTCTTCTAACTTCTTGGCTTATAGCAGGGAATTAAAGAATAGCCAGCGCATCCAAGATTATCTATTTAGCTATATTTCTGATGGCGAACTTGATGCGCTCCAAGAGCGTATACGTCATACACCTGATCTTGCCATAAAAATATGCAAGCTGACTCCGTTTTTGGCTCCAGATTCACACCATAAAAGCATTGGGCTTTGGAGCACACGTAAATATGTCGAGCTCCTTTTTCCATATTTAAGTTCCTTTAACAAAACTAACTCTTGAAGTTTTTAATTCACCCCACGTTTAACTTTAAAACATAGGTAATGAACATGACTGATAATGTTAAATCAACAAATAAAACAAGTGAAATGGCTGGTGCTGATGCTGCAAATAAAGCCAATACTACCAAAAAAACTGAACAATTAGACTCAGTCAGAGACGATGCAACCAATGAAGCATTAACCACAAATCAAGGGGTTAAAATTGCTGATAACCAGAATAGTTTAAGAGCAGGTATTCGAGGTTCGACACTATTAGAAGATTTTATTTTACGAGAAAAGATTACTCATTTTGACCATGAACGTATTCCTGAGCGTATTGTACATGCGCGTGGCGTGGGTGCTCATGGTTACTTTCAGGCTTATGAAGGAAATGAGCGCTTAACAAAAGCTGGTTTTTTGACTGACCCAACCATTCAAACTCCAATTTTTGTACGCTTCTCAACAGTGCAGGGCCCACGTGGTTCTGCTGATACGGTCCGTGATATTCGTGGTTTTGCCATTAAATTTTATACCCAAGAGGGTAATTTTGATTTAGTCGGCAACAATGCGCCTGTGTTTTTTGTGCAAGATGGGATTAAGTTTCCAGACTTTGTTCATGCAGTAAAACCTGAACCAGATACAGAAATACCAACAGGAGCAACTGCACACGATACTTTTTGGGATTTTGTGTCTTTAGTACCTGAGTCAGCACACGCGGTGATTTGGGCTATGTCAGACCGTGCAATTCCACGTAATTTACGCTCAATCCAAGGGTTTGGGGTTCATACATTCCGACTCATTAATGCCGAAGGAAAATCACATTTTGTGAAATTCCACTGGACCCCTAAACAAGGTTTAAGTGCGTTAGTTTGGGATGAAGCTCAAAAGCTTGCTGGTAAAGATCCAGATTTCCACCGTCGCGATCTTTATGAAGCCATTGAAAATGGGGTTTATCCTGAATGGGAACTCGGTGTACAAATTGTTGAAGAAGAGGACGAGATGAACTTTGACTTCGACTTATTGGACCCGACAAAAATTATTCCTGAAGAGTTGGTTCCAGTGACACCAATTGGCCGATTTGTTTTAAACAGAAATGTAGATAACTTCTTTGCAGAAACAGAGCAGGTGGCTTTCTGTCCGGGACATATTGTGCCAGGAATTGACTTTACAAATGACCCGCTTCTACAAGCACGTCTATTTTCATACACCGATACACAGTTAAGCCGTTTAGGTGGACCAAACTTCCATCAAATTCCGATCAATAAACCTGTGTGCCCATTCCACAATAATCAACGTGATGGTATTCACCAGCATACGATTCATAAAGGGCAGGCTTCATATCAACCAAACTCAATTGATAATGATTGGCCAGCCGAAACCCCACCTGCTGCTTCAAACGGAGGTTTTGAAAGCTATCCTGAACAGATTAGCGGACATAAACTTCGTCAAAGAAGCGAGACTTTTTCTGATCATTTTTCACAACCGCGCCTTTACTACAAGAGCCTTGCCCCTCATGAGCAAAAGCATGTGGTCGATGCCTATACTTTTGAATTAAGTAAAGTGCAACGAAAACACATCCGTGAGCGCCAAGTTCAACAAATTTTGGCAAATATTGATCTCGACTTAGCACGACAAGTAGGCGCTAATTTAGGAATTGAAGTGCCTGATTTAACGCTAGATTATAAAAAAACTGCAGTTGAAAAATCGGCTAAATTATCTTTCTTGGCTTTCCCGCCCCAAGATATTCAAGGTCGAAAAGTTGCAGTACTCATCCATAATTTAGTCAAATCTGATGCATTAGAAGCTATGAAAAACTGGGCAATTAAAGAAGGGGTGACTCTTCATTTATTAGCGCCAAGCTTAGCTCCTGTAAAAGATCATCAAGACAATATTATTACGGCTGATGGCATGCAAATGGCTGAACCGTCAATTGCGTATGATGCAGTGATTATTCCTGATGGCGATAACTTAAACGCTGTCATGCAAGACGGAGTGACTCGCCATTATCTATTAGAGGCTTACAAGCATTTAAAACCAATTGCGTTTTTAGGTAATAAATCTGATTTACTTGAACCGCTAGGTTTAGTTCCCGATGAAGGCACTCTAGTTGGAGATGAATTCCAGCCGATTGCTGAAAAGTTCAAAAACCTGATTATGGCACATCGTGTTTGGTCACGAGAACCAATAGCTGCCCACATACCAGCTTAAAAAACAAAAAGCCCTGCAAGCTTTAACTTTCAGGGCTTTTTTATAGCTTAGGGATTAGCCATTTACGATTTGACCACCATTTACATGAATGACCTGACCTGTAATATAACTTGCATCATCTGAGGCAAGAAAAAGATAGGCGGGAGCAACTTCACTTGGTTGTCCCATTCTTCCCATTGGGGGGTCTTTACCAAACTCTTTAACGGTTTCTGCATCGAAACTGCTTGGAATTAATGGTGTCCAGATGGGTCCTGGTGCAACACCATTTACACGAATTCCTTTTTTCTGTTTCATTAAATTGTTCGATAAGCTACGCGTAAAAGTCGTAATCGCACCTTTGGTACTTGCATAATCAATGAGCTCATCATGGCCTTGATAGCTGGTAATACTGGTGGTGTTAATAATACTGTCACCTTCTTCCATATAAGGAATGGCTTCTTTAGTAAGATAAAACATTGGGAAAATATTAGTTTTAAATGTCTTTTCTAATTGCTCATTACTAATACTTTCAATTTCTTTTTGTTGATATTGCACACCAGCGTTATTCACTAAAATATTAATTTTGCCGTAATGTTGTAGAACTTTATCAATATCGAGTTTTGCAACATCTGGGTCAGAAATATCACCTTTTAATAAAAGGCAATGTTGTCCTTCTCTTTCAACGAGTTGTTTAGTGATTTCGGCATCTTGATCTTCTTCGAGATAAAGTATCGCAATATTAGCGCCCTCACGAGCAAACAATACTGCGACAGAACGACCTATACCGCTATCGCCACCACTAATAACGGCAACTTTATCTTTTAGCTTATCGCTACCTTTATGGGTACTTTTTATTATCTCAGGTTCAGGATGCATTTTTTCCTGATCACCTGGTTGATGAGATTGAACTTGTGCGGGGGCAGATGTTGGATACTGGTTTGTTGAGTTTTCCATTTTAAATACCTCAGTTGTAATATCTAATTTTTATATAGTGAGTTGTTACCGCGTAAATGTGAGTAAAATGAATTTTTTAATAAGTTGTCTTTGTTATTTTATTTGTAAGGATGTAAAAAAATATTTTATATTTAAGGGCTAAATAATATCGATTAACTTGATTTTGTTTTTATCAATCATGCTTTCAATAATAGACCTATTTCCTGTATCCTCTAACCAGTTTTCTATCGGTATATTATTAGATAAGTCTAATATTTTTTTAATAATTTCTTTTGCTCCATCTATATTTTTTGAATTTTTATTATTTTTAATAGCTATATTATCTAGCAACAGTTTTATATCTTCATGTTCTATATTTTTTGATTTAATAATATATAAGTCTCTTTGGAAGGGATGACTTGCATGAGGTGGGTCTAATCTATAGCTCCATTCTTTGTCATAGTCCTGCCATGAGTTTTTGGACTTAATATGTCCTAGTAAAATTTCAGGGATAGAAATATGGATATATTGTAGAGCTGACTGTTGATTTTTTAATTGCATAGTTAAGTTACTCAAACCATCTTATTAAAAATAGTTTTAAATATTCATATTAATCTCTCAAGTAAATTAATTTTGAAAATGTAATGATATATGTTATTGTTTTTTAATTAAAATAATTGTTTGCTTGTTATTTTCTCAATAGATCTGATGTTGTGTTAGTTTACTGTTTTGTACATTTTGAAATTTTTTGTTATCAGTTAAAATATTTTAACTGTGTTTGTAAAAATATATTGTAGTGTGCCCTTAGGTAATAATGAGTATATCCAATATTTAAAGAGTAAAATTATTAATAATTAAAATTTTTAAAATATTTTAAAAATAATATGTTTATAAGAAATTTCATTTTTTGATTGATATACATTTAAAAGGATTGATACATCACTTGGGTGGGAAAATATTATAGATATTCTATTGTTATTAAATCCGTTAACTAAAAGCGGTAGTGACTATAATTAAATATAGGAAGATATAACTATGGCTAATACTAGATATGAAGATGATGATAACAATAGAACAGGTACTTCAAATCGTGGATTTGCAAGTATGGATCCTGAAAGAGTACGAGAAATAGCCAGCAAAGGTGGGCGAGCTGCTCACGCGAGTGGTAATGCACATGAGTTTACCTCTGAAGAAGCTCGTGAAGCTGGTCGAGCAGCCCATGCAAGTGGTAACGCTCATGAATTTACGTCTGAAGAAGCGCGTGAAGCGGGTGCATTAAGCCATAAAAATGATGGCCGTAATGGTCGTGGCCGCGGTCGTGATGATGACGACGAGGATGACGATCGCGGTAGCCGCTCAGGTGGTCGAGGCCGAAGCCGTTACGACGACGATGATGACGATGATCGCGGTGGCCGTTCAAGCGGACGAGGCCGTGGCCGCAGCCGTGATGACGACGATGATGATGACGATCGCGGTGGCCGTTCAGGTGGACGAGGTCGTGGCCGCAGCCGTGATGATGATGATGACGATCGCGGTGGCCGTTCAGGTGGACGAGGTCGTGGTCGCAGCCGCGATGACGATGATGATGACGATGATCGTGGTGGCCGTTCAGGCGGACGAGGCCGAGGTCGTAGCCGTGATGATGACGACGATGATGATCGCGGAGGCCGCTCAGGTGGTCGAGGCCGAGGTCGCAGCCGTGATGACGATGATGATGACGATCGCGGAGGCCGTTCAGGCGGACGAGGCCGAGGTCGTAGCCGTGATGATGACGACGATGATGATCGCGGAGGCCGCTCAGGTGGTCGAGGCCGAGGTCGCAGCCGTGATGACGATGATGATGACGATCGCGGAGGCCGTTCAGGCGGACGAGGCCGAGGTCGTAGCCGTGATGATGACGACGATGATGATCGCGGAGGCCGCTCAGGTGGTCGAGGCCGAGGTCGCAGCCGTGATGACGATGATGATGACGATCGCGGAGGCCGTTCAGGCGGACGAGGTCGTGGTCGCAGCCGTGATGACGACGATGATGACGATCGCGGAGGCCGTTCAGGCGGACGAGGTCGTGGCCGCAGCCGTGATGATGACGACGATGATGATCGCGGAGGCCGTTCAGGCGGACGAGGTCGTGGTCGCAGCCGTGATGACGATGATGATGACGATCGCGGAGGCCGTTCAGGCGGACGAGGCCGTGGCCGTAGCCGTGATGACGATGATGACGATGATGATGACGATCGCGGAGGCCGTTCAGGCGGACGAGGTCGTGGCCGCAGTCGTGATGACGATGATGATGATCGCGGAGGCCGTTCAGGCGGACGAGGCCGTGGTCGCAGCCGTGATGACGACGATGATGATGATCGCGGTGGTCGCTCAGGTGGTCGAGGCCGAGGTCGCAGCCGTGATGACGACGATGATTATGATGGTCGTGGTCAAAACTCTCGTAATCAAAAACGTGATGCCTACGGACGTTTTACGTCTTAAGCAGAATGTTTTAAAAACAAAGGAGGCTTTTGCCTCCTTTGTTTTTAGCTTACTTACTGAGGGAGAGGTTGTAGGCCTTTTACAATATCAAGGTATTCAGAACCGTTTAACCAAAAAGATTTTTTCAAAAAAAGTGTCGTCATAATACTTTCGGCTGCTTCGCTATCAGGATTTTCACAAAATAATCCGTAGCTTTCACCTAAAACCGCATCATTTTCAATTAGGCGGATATAGTAAGCATGTTGCTCATTTGCATAACCTAAAACCGCATCACGTTGATTTTTCATTTCGCATGTCTCCATACCAAAAACTGAATTTAACCAGAATGTTAAGTGTTCAGAATCTCATTTGATAAAAATCAAAAAACAGTCAGCGATAACGACTATTTCGAAATAGGTTTTGATTTTCTTCAAATTGCCATTTTGGTTAAAACATCCCTGTTAAAAACAAAATGGATTAAAATCTGATCATGAGATTTATTGTTATGCAAAAAAAATATTTCGTCAACTTGAAAATGTAACTTTTTCAAGTTACATTGTTTGTGTAGGATTTGAACAGTGGAATGGAGGCAATATGCCAAAGAAAAAAGAGTTCGAGCATGGCGGTGCACGAGAAAATGCCGGACGTAAAGCACAGTTCAATGAACCCACCAAAGTCATTCGTGTTCCTGAGTCTCAAGTTAACTTTATCAAAAATTGGTTACTGAATAATGTCAAAACCAATAACTTGACCGACTTTAACTCAAAACTTAATGTCCAACAGGTCCACCCGAATAACGATAAAATTTACCACATTCCTTTGGCAACTGAACGTGTTGCGGCAGGGTTTCCTTCGCCTGCACAAGATGATATTGAGCAAGCACTCGATTTAAATGAATATTTAATTAGAAATGAAAATGCAACGTTTATTGTCAAAGCCAACTCTTTGTCAATGTTAGATGCTGGAATTGATATTAATGATCCGCTTATTGTAGATCGTAGCATTCCCGCTAAATCGGGTGATATTGTGATTGCACTCATCGACAATGATTTCACTGTGAAGCGCTTAATGATTGATAGTCAATTTCATCCACCTAAAGTTTGGCTAAAAGCAGAAAATCCTGATTATCAGAATATTTATATTGAAGAGGGGCAAGAACTGGTTATTTGGGGAGTCGTGACGTATAACCTCAAACGAATGAGATAATTTTTTCTTATATTTATTATTTAAGTTACTGACCTGAAATCGAGGCCAGTAACTTTTTGCTGAATGACTTTTAAATTTGCCCAATCAATAGGCACGTTGCGATAACGACCATTAAACCACCTGAAAAACGGCCGACTAACTGTGCTGCTTGTGGTCTGGTTTTCAAAATAGCCTCTGAACCATAACCCACCATTAAGTAAATAATTGCGCAGCTAATCATGTGGACAACACCAAAGGCAAGAATTTGTGTCGTCACTGACCATGAAGCAGTGGTGTCAATAAATTGAGGAAGCAGGGCTAAAAAGAGCAAAAAAACTTTCGGGTTTAAGCCACTCACATAAACACCTTTGGTTGCCCAGCTCAACCATGACTGAGCTTTTTCAGAACCAGATTCGTTCGGAGTAGGAGGGGTAAGTAATAAATTTATACCCATCCATAACAAATAAGCAGAACCCGCAACAGTAAGAATCATTAGAGCAGTTGGATTATTTGCTACAAGCAGACCAACACCAGCTGCTACTAATAAAATCGTAATAAAGTGCCCAAATAGCATGCCTGCGACAGCGGGTACGACGACTTTGCCTTTAATCCCTGCCGAAATGGCATAGGCCCAGTCTGCCCCTGGCGTAATAATAAAAAGAATGGATACACTCCAAAATGCAATAAAAATGTTAAAAGCCATATGCTTATCTCGGCGAACTATTTTCCAAAGGTTTCACTCGTGGTTTAGAAAAAATCCCTATTTATTCGAGCTTGTTGAAAATAATATGCTCATGTATTTAGAATGTGCTTTTAAATGTTTGCTCATATCACACTCATTTGGGGTAAATTTTTCTAAATGGATCGCACAGATAAAAAGATTCTTGCTGAATTGCAATTAAATGGCCGATTATCTATTACTGAATTGGCAGAGAAAGTCGGTTTGAGCATTTCACCTTGTCATAGACGAGTGAAGGCTTTAGAAGAGTCAGGAGCTATCAAAGGTTATCGGGCAGAGCTCGACCCAAACTTAGTTGGATTTGAATTTTCAGCGATTGTTTTTATTACGCTTAAAGAAGGTGATAAACAGGCAGTCGAGAATTTTGAAAATGCCGTAATTGATATCCCGCAAATTATTCAGGCCCAGCGCTTGTTTGGTGAACCTGACTATTTGCTACATGTGGTGGCTAAAGATTTGCCTGCTTTTCAGCGTTTGTACGATGAAAAATTATCTGCTATTCCAAGTGTGCAACGACTCATCTCAACCATTGTAATGAAAGATGTGGTGCCTGAACGTTTATTCCCGATTGGCTAAGAATCATCAGATATAAAAAAGAAGCTTTAAAGCTTCTTTTTTAGTTGCTATAGAATTTTAAGCATCAAGTGTTTTACACAAAGAACAGATTGTACCGTTATGTTTGTGAGAGAACATAATATCTGGACGTTCATAACCTTGCTCACATACGCGGCAGTGATAGACGGTAGCAACAGGAGTACCTTCAGCATCGTAACGTGGTTCTTTAATACCGTCGTCGTGTGACTTGATGTAGTATTTTCCTTTGGTTAATAAGCCCATGATTGGTGTTAATACAAAGGCAAGTACAAGGGCGATAAGCGGTGAGTAAGGCGCCAAGAAACTACCGAGTAAGCCGAAGAATGCTGCAATTGATAAGCCTGCTGATACAAGGAACGCAACCATACCGACAGGGTTTACGTTGTATAGCATGTCACGGCGATATTCCGGTTCTTTCGGTGAAAGTTTTAATACATATTTGTTGATTGAAATGTCTGTTGCAACAACCACAACCCAAGCAATCGCAAAGTTTGAATAGAAACCTAAGATTTTACCCAGTACCGCAAACATGTTGCCTTCCATTAAAGCAAGCGCAATTGCCAAGTTTACGATCACAAAGACAATACGACCAGGATAATGTTTGCTAATACGTGTGTAGGCACTTGTCCATGCAAGGGAACCAGAGTAAGCATTGGTCACATTAATTTTAATTTGAGAAATAACCACCAAAATCACTGCAAGTGTTAAAGCAGCCCAACCCGGAAGCATGTCATGAAACGCCGCATTAAACTGTTGAACAGGTTCAGTACTGTTTACGCCCGGTATTTTAGTAAGTAAATAGAAACCTAAAAATGCCCCAATAATTTGTTTAATTGCCCCTAAAATCCCCCAACCCGGACCCGCGGAAATAACCGCAGCCCACCATGCTTTGCTATTTTCTTTTGTTTTAGCAGGCATGAAGCGTAGATAGTCAATTTGCTCACCGATTTGCATGATTAGCGATAAACATATACCAGCACCTAACATGATTGCAGCCATGTCTACAGTTGCAAAACCTTCGTTACCTGTGAAAGTTGCAAACTGGCTGACTAAGGTTGGTTCTTGATAAATCAGATAGGCCACAGGACCAATCATTAGAACGAGCCAAAGCGGGGTAGTCCAGACTTGTAATTTACTTAAGGCTTTCATACCGTAAATCACCAGCGGTATGACCATAACTGTTGAGATGAGATAACCTGCCCAAAGCGGAATACCTAAACCGAGCAATAATCCTTGCGCCATGATTGAACCTTCAAGGGCAAAGAAAATAAACGTGAAACTGGCGAAAATGATACTGGTCAGGACTGAGCCGATATAACCGAAACCTGCGCCGCGGGTAATCAAGTCAAGGTCGATGTTATAGCGCGCTGCGTAGTAGGCTAAAGGAATGCCAGTTAAGAAGATAATAATCGCTGCAAATAAAATGGAGAAAACAGCATTGGTTGTTCCGTAAGACATACCAATACTGGCGCCAATAGAAAAGTCAGCAAGATAGGCAATACCACCAAGTGCAGTAATAGCGACAACTTTGGGACTCCAGCGCCGAAAGCTGTGTGGAGCATAACGTAAAGTATAATCTTCTAAGGTTTCATTCACTGCTTTTTGTGAATCTGTACCTTGCACAGTGTCCAGATTTGGATGTTCAGATACACTCATAACATCAATCTCCCAATCATTTTCGGTCAATCAACACAAATATTGATCATTGTTTTTTGATGGTTTTGAGTGTGTGATTTTTGGGAAAAATTGAAAATACGTTATTTTGCGTATATGTGCGTATTAGAAAAAATCGCCATGATAAATGACTTTTGGCATAAGGATTGCTGGGTTTAATGCAGCCACATGCCAAACATGAGTGTTATGCCAGATTCTTCACGTCCCCAACAAGCGCCACAACGTGTGATCAAAACACGCCGTGAATATAATATTTGGGTGGCAGATGAAAGTATCGAAGACTATGCGCTCCGCTACGCACCCACCTCAGTACGAAAATGGTCGCCTTGGACGGTAACTAATACCGCAATTTCGACAGTTAGCTTTTTAGCGATGGAAGCCATTGGGGCGACCATGCTTTGGCAGTATGGCTTTAGCAATGCGTTATGGGCAGCAATTGTCGTATGTACCATCATATTTTTGACCAGTTGGCCGATTAGTTACTACGCCGCAAAATATAATGTAGATGTTGATCTGCTTACTCGTGGTGCAGGTTTTGGCTATATTGGCTCGACCATTACGTCTCTGATTTATGCCAGCTTTACCTTTATTTTGCTTGCGTTTGAAGCCGCAATTATGGCAATGGCACTTGAGCTTGCTTTAGGCATTCCGCAAGTTATTGGTTACTTAATTTCTGCCTTAGTGATTTTGCCTTTAGTAGTCAAAGGCATTGGTTTTATTAATAAAGTTCAGGCGATCACACAACCAATCTGGCTTTTATTGCTGTTATTACCATGGTTTTTTGTACTTTGGAAACAGCCACAAATTTTAAGTAGTAGCCTGCATTTTGTTGGTGCGGTTTCAAACTCGACCGATTTTAATCTGTATTACTTTGGTGCGGCGTGCACTCTTATTTTTTCATTTGTGATCCAAATTGGTGAGCAGGCCGACTATTTACGTTTCTTACCGCAAAAAGAAAAGAACAGAACCGCATGGTGTTTTGCCGTTTTGTTAGGTGGTCCATCTTGGATTATTTTCGGTTTTCTAAAAGTTTTGATGGGCATGCTGCTGATGATATTGGCTTTTCAGTTGTTTATT
The DNA here is from genome assembly GCF_000588535.1 of Acinetobacter sp. 742879. Taxonomy (NCBI): domain Bacteria; kingdom Pseudomonadati; phylum Pseudomonadota; class Gammaproteobacteria; order Moraxellales; family Moraxellaceae; genus Acinetobacter; species Acinetobacter sp. 742879. The sequence continues at coordinate 177,506 of NZ_JFYC01000001.1, forward strand.
CCTGTCTCTGAACTAGACAATCCGACTTATCTGTATTGGGTTGCCTATCAGCAATTTATTCCAAATCCTCAACTAGCTTTAATATTGACTCTAGCACTGGTTTGCTTGGCGCAAATTAAAATTAATATGACTAATGCCTACGCTGGCTCATTGGCATGGTCAAACTTTTTTGCCCGTTTAACTCATAGCCATCCTGGGCGAATTGTCTGGCTTCTTTTTAACGTTTTTATTGCCATTGTTTTGATGGAAATGGGCATTAGCCATGCGGTTGAACGCATTTTGGGGCTATATAGCAATATCGCTTTGGCATGGATTGGTGCCGTTGTTGCCGATTTAATTATCTGTAAGCCTTTAGGTTTAAGCCCGAAGGGAATTGAATTTCGCCGTGCTTATTTATATGACATTAACCCCGTAGGTGTGGGTGCTTTACTAATTGCTTCAGTGTTATCGATACTGAGCTATTTGGGCTTTTTCGGACTCATGGCGAAAGGCTTGGCGAGTTTCATTGCTCTAGGGAGTGCGGTGTTATGTGTTCCTATTATTGCTTACTTAACCAAAGGCAAATATTACATCGCACGCCAGCCTGAAAAAATTCAGGCGACTTCGGTTGCTAACTGTGTGGTATGTGAAAGGGACTATGAACTTGCCGATATGGCGGGCTGTCCAGCCTATAACGGTACGATTTGCTCTCTATGCTGTTCACTTGAAGCACGCTGTCACGATTTATGTAAACCCGATGCACGTTGGTCGGTACAGCTCAAAAAAGCCATTTGGCACTATTTACCAGAACGTTGGGCTAGCCATTTAAATAGCAGGGTCAGTTTGTATTTATTACTGACTTTAGGGCTGTCGATCGTTTTGGCAGTAAGTTTAAGTCTGGTTTATATCCAAGAAAAAACCTATTTAGAAACAATCAATGCGGCAGCCGTTCCACAGCTCTTTACACTGTTTGTGAAAATTTACACCATTTTATTTTTATTGATGAGTGTTGCTGCATGGTGGTTAGTGTTAAACGATGAAAGCCGACGTAATGCCGAAATTGAGACACACCAACAAACAGCATTATTGATTGATGAAATTGCTGCCCATGAAGTCACTTCAAAAGACTTACAAGACGCCAGAATTTCAGCAGAACGAGCAAATGATGCAAAAAGCCGTTATGTCATTGGCATTAGTCACGAACTAAGAACGCCTCTAAATAGTATTTTAGGCTATAGCCAATTACTTCAAAAACAAGAGCAGCTTTCAGAACAAGGCAAAATGGCGCTTGGGGTGATTAGCCGTAGTGGGCAGCATTTGACTTCATTGATTGATGGTTTACTAGATTTAGCACGCATTGAAACAGGGAAGATTTCTTTAAATGTAGTGGACGTTCATTTCCCAAATTTTATTGAACAGATTATTCAAATGTTTCAGCCACAGTTTGAACAGAAGAATTTACAGTTTGTTTATGAAATTGGAGATAACCTGCCGCACTATGTCCGTACCGACAAAAAACGCTTAGAGCAAGTGCTCATCAATTTGCTGGGCAATGCTTTAAAGTTTACAACGAGCGGCACAATTACTTTGAAGGTTGAGTACCGTTTTCAAACGGCTTATTTTGAAATTAGAGATACGGGCTGTGGTATTGCAGAAGCAGATTTAGAGCGAATCTTTAACCCGTTTGAACGGGGTAGTAATGTGGTTCAAGGCGGATTTACCGGAACAGGGCTAGGCCTACCCATTGTAAAATTGTTGGTCGATTTACTCGGTGGACAGCTATCTGTGACTAGTCAGCTCAATCAGGGTTCACAATTTAAGATTAAGTTTTACTTACCTTCAAAAGAAGTAGTTCATCCAATTTCTAATATTTATTCCAACCAGATTACAGGCTATCAAGGTGAGCGTAAACGAATTTTGGTTGTCGATAATGAAGCGGTGGATCGAGGCCTAGTCGCTAATTTTCTCAAACCTTTAGGATTTATGATTGAAGAAGCCGAGTCGGGCATTGACTGTTTAAGACGTGTACCTATTTTTCATCCTAACCTGATTTTGATGGATTTAAATATGCCTTTGATGGGCGGGTGGGAAACAGCGCGATTATTACGTCAGAATAATATTACCAATGTGCCGATCTTAATTATTTCGGCCAATGCAGGCGAGCGTGAAGTCAATCCACAAGATGCAGTTTTAAGTGAAGACTTTATGTTAAAACCAATCGACCTGAATTTGTTGCTGAGTAAAATTGGGGACAAATTAGGTTTGATATGGATTGATTCCAAATCAGAGAAATCCATTGAAAATAATGATGTTCAAGCATTGGATGTAAAGGTGTTTAAGCAGGAGCAAGCTGCTGTTCATACATCAATCCAACAACCAGAAGATAATAATTTGCTCGATTTACCGCAAAGCCTGCAGCAATTAAATGATTTGATTGGACAGGGGTACATTCGTGGAATTCAACAGACTTTAACGCAATGCCGTCAGAATTTTCCGGAGCATAACGAGTTATGGGAACAGTTTGAACAGGCTATTCAAAAATTTGATTTAAAACACGCCCAACGATTAATTCAGGATAAGCAATGAGTAAGCAACATGTTTCTTTTCAGCAAGCTTCGTCAAACGAGCAGGCTGTTATTCTGATTGTGGATGATGTGCCGGAAAATTTAGGCTTGCTACATGAAAGTCTGGACCAGGCAGGTTATCGCGTGCTTGTCACAACCGATGGGTTAAGTGCTATTGAAATAGCACACCGATGCTTACCAGATATGATTTTACTTGATGGCAATATGCCACATATGGATGGTTTTGAAAGTTGTATACAACTTAAAGCGAGCCCAATTACACAGTTTATTCCCGTCATTTTTATGACAGGCTTGTCGGAAACAGAGCATATAGTGCGAGGTTTTCAGGTCGGTGGGGTGGACTATGTAACCAAGCCTTTGAATATTGAAGAAGTACTAGCAAGGGTAAAAACACATTTGGCACATGCCAAACTATTGCAGCAACAGAAACAGGTGATTGATGCGACGGAAACAGCCATTCTTGCGCTAGATGTTCAAGGTAAAATTGTTTGGAAAACCAAAAAAGCCAGTGATTTACTGAATCAATATTTACCTGAATTAGAGGGCTTTGAAGCAGGCTTAAAAGCTTGGTTTTCAGACTTAGAAAATGAAAAAGACCCTAAAAAATTAACCAGCTGTTCTTATTCAACGCCATCCCAGCAATTACAGCTTTTATTGCTTACGCCGTGGGAAACTGAACCAAGTGTGGCAAAAAATTATCTGATACAGATTAAGACTTCTACGCCGGCTTTGGAAATGGCTGATATTTTGAAATATTGCCCACAGTTGACTCAACGTGAGGCAGAAGTCATGCACTGGTTATTGTTAGGGAAAACCAATAAAGATATTGCAGAAATATTGGAGCTTAGCCCACGGACCGTGAACAAGCATTTAGAACATGTTTTTGAAAAACTTTGCGTTGAAAATCGAACTGCTGCCGTGGCGCACATTAATAGTCTGGTACAAGAGTTTCACTAATTTAATTGACGATTGTATTTAAAAAGCATACAGACTCACTGCTAAAAATAGTCTATTTTTTTACACTTAAATTTGTTCTTATAGATAAAGATATATAAAGTCATTTTTAAATAAATTTGAGCCATAATACGAGGAATTCATTGTGAATATTCAACAAAAAGATGATGCAAAACACGGCAGCTTTAGCTTACTTGATGGTGAAACCGTTGCGGGTGAAATGACTTATACATGGGCAGGCGAAGGCATGCTGATTATTGACGCTACAGATGTAAATGAAAATTATCGGGGACAAGGTGTAGGTCGCCAATTACTTGATGCTTTGGTGGCTTTTGTTCGTGAAAAAGACATAAAAGTAATTCCGCTTTGCCCATATGCTAAATCGGTTTTTGATAAAGACCCAAGCATTGGTGATGTACTTAGAAAGTAAGCAATAAATTAAAAATCATTTAATAGGAATCGGGCGTTAGTGTCCGATTTTTTTATTCATCTTTGTTTTAGTGAATATGTTTTAAGCGGTTGTCTTCAACTGATTTTAAGGTTTTCGATTGCCAGATCGAATTTATCAAACTTATAGAAAAGCTTATCTAATAAAAATAGTTTTAGACCAATTGGGAAAAAAATAAACTCGTTACACAAATATTTAATAGCTGATGAAAGCTAAATATTTATAGCGTTTTAATATTATTTTTTTGGAATTTTCCTTGAACTGGCAGTATATCCATAGTGTGTTGCCGCAATTTTTCTCTGCAACTTTGACCACGCTGAAAATTTCAATTATCAGCATTATTCTGGCAATTATTGTAGGGCTAATTTGCAGCATTTTAATCACATATCGCGTGCGGGTGCTAAATAGAATTGCCCAGTTCTATATTGAGTTATCTCGAAATACCCCTTTATTAATTCAACTGTTCTTTTTGTATTACGGTTTGCCAAAGCTTGGCATCAAAATCGATGGTTTTGCCTGTGGTGTGATCGGATTGACCTTTTTGGGTGGAAGCTATATGGCCGAAGCATTCCGAGCAGGTTTGCAGTCTGTTGCAAAAGGGCAGATTGACTCTGCAAAAAGTATTGGACTACAACCGATTCAAATTTTTAGATATGTCATTTTCCCTCAAGCACTGGCTATTTCAATTCCGGCAATAGGGGCAAATTGCCTATTTCTAATTAAAGAAAGTTCTGTGGTCAGTGCAATTGCTGTCGTTGAATTGCTTTTTGTCACCAAAGACTTAATTGGCATGGACTATAAAACCACAGAAGCTTTGTTCTTACTCATCATGGCTTATCTGATTATTTTATTGCCCGTGTCTATTTTAACCAGCTATCTGGAGCACAGAAGTCGGAAGGTGAGCCATGGAACTTGATTATCTATTTCAAGCGAGTCACCTCGAACGTTTAATGTGGGGACTTTGGGCAACTGCAAAAATTGCATTTATTTCAGTGTTTTTCTCTGCAATTTTCGGCACAGTTTTCGGCGTCATTATGACCTCTAAAAATATAGTCGTTAAATCGTTGTGCCGTCTGTATTTAGAAGCCATAAGAATCATTCCAATTTTAGTTTTGCTGTTTGTGTTTTATTTCGGCTTTGCAACATGGTTTAACTGGCAGTTTTCAGCAATGTGGGTATGTGTTGTTGTATTTGTTTTGTGGGGTACGGCCGAAATGGGCGATTTGGTTCGTGCAGCCATTACTTCGATTGATCAGCATCAACGCGATTCGGCCTATGCGCTCGGACTAACTCATGTTCAAGCCTTGGCGTATGTCATTTTTCCGCAAAGTCTAAAACGAGTAACACCAGGCGCAATTAACTTATTTACCCGAATGGTGAAAACCAGCTCTTTGGCAGTCCTGATTGGTGTGGTTGAGGTCATTAAAGTTGGCCAGCAAATTATTGAAAATTCGCTGTTAACCGTGCCAAGCGCTTCTCTTTGGATTTATGGCTTTATTTTTATTTTGTATTTTCTGATTTGCTATCCCTTATCGCGTTTGGCGGCACATTTAGAAAAGGTCTGGGAGTAATTATGCCTTTGTTATCGATACAACAATTACAGAAATCATTTGCACAAAGTCATATTTTACAGGGCATTGATCTAGATGTAGAACAAGGAGAGGTGGTTGTTATTTTAGGTCCATCGGGCTGCGGTAAAAGTACCTTATTGCGCTGTATTAACGGCTTAGAACCGATTCAGGGTGGTGAAATCCGTTTAACTGGCTCAGGTGTGCTTGGTAAAGATGTGGACTGGACTAATGCTCGTCAAAAAATTGGCATGGTTTTTCAGAACTATGAGTTATTTGGGCATATGAATGTCATTGACAATATTTTGCTTGGACCCCTCAAAGTACAAAAACGTCATCGTGATGAAGCTGAACAAGTAGCAGATGAGTTGTTAAAGCGAGTGGGGCTATTTGAGCGAAAACTTGATTATCCACGCCAGCTTTCAGGTGGACAAAAACAACGTATCGCTATTGTGCGTTCGCTAGTTATGCAACCTAAAGTCATTTTACTTGATGAAATTACCGCTGCGCTTGACCCAGAAATGGTCAGAGAAGTGCTCGATGTCGTACTCAAATTGGCGAATGAAGGAATGACCATGTTGATTGTGACACATGAGATGTCCTTTGCCCGCAAGGTTGCTGACCGCATTATTTTCATGGATAAGGGCAAGATTATTGAACAGGCTTCACCAGAAGAATTTTTTGAACAGCCGAAAACAGAACGAGCGAAAGCCTTTCTAAATATTTTGTCGTACTAAATTTTTATTATTTGAATCATGAGGAAGTGAATGTTTAAACGTAATTCAATAAAAATATTAAGCAGTCTTGCCGTTGCTGGGGTTTTATTAACTGCATGTAGTAAAACGCCATCAACTGAACAGGCAAACAATAGTCAAGAAGACCATTCTTTAGAACAAGTCAAAAAAAATGGGGTTCTACGCGTTGCTGTTTTTGCCGATGATCCGCCGTTTGGTTATGTAGATAGTGCGGGGAATAATCAGGGCTTCGATGTAGCTCTAGCAAAACGGGTGACTAAAGATTTGCTTGGTGATGAAAAGAAAGTTGAGTTTATTGTGACTGAAGCTTCAAATCGGGTGGAGTTTTTAAAATCAAATCGTGCCGATGTGGTGTTCGCGACATTTACAGTAACCCCTGAACGTAAGGAAGTTGTCGATTTTGCCGAGCCTTATTTAAAAGGGGCTTTTGGTATTGTCTCACCTAAAGCCAAGCCGATTACGGACATTGCCCAATTAGAAGGTAAGACCTTAATCGTAAACAAAGGCACAAGTTCAGATACCTACTTTACCAAGCATTATCCGAAAGTGAATTTACTTAAGTTTGAAAGAAACTCGGATGCGTTTAAAGCCTTAACCGACGGTCGTGGTGACGCAATTTCACAAGATAGTACGTATGCTTTGGCATGGGCCGCGAAGAACCCAAGTTATGTGGCGGGTATTCAGTCTATTGGTGATCAAGAGTTTATTGCACCAGCAGTTAAAAAGGGCAATACCCAATTATTGAATTGGCTCAATACTGAAATTAAGCAACTCAGAACAAGTGGTGAAATTAATAAAATTTATGATGAAACCTTGAAACCAATTTACGGTGACTCGGTCAATCCGAATGTGTTTTTAGATGTAGGCCAATAATTTTCGATATCGCTAGAGCAGTGTCTACCAAGAGGTGCTGCTGTTTTAAATAAGACTTTTACAAGAACGATAGGGTGAAATAATGACAACATTAACATTTCAAAACGTGAAGCATATTTTAGCTGCGTCTTTACTGAGTTTAGGTTTAGTTGCATGTGACAAAGGAACTCAGTCTACTGAAAAAACGGCAGATACCACACAAACTGTGTCGAGTATTGAACAGATCAAAAAGAATGGCGTGGTACGAATTGGCGTATTTAGTGATAAACCACCGTTTGGATATTTAGATGCTCAAGGTAAAAATCAGGGCTTTGATGTAGAAATTGCTAAGCATGTTGCTAAAGATCTGCTGGGTGATGAAAACAAAGTAGAGTTTGTTTTAACTGAAGCGGCTAACCGTGTCGAATACTTAAAAGCCAATAAAGTGGATATTATTTTTGCCAACTTTACCGTTACACCAGAACGTAAAGAAGTTGTCGATTTTGCTAAGCCTTACCTAAAAGTGGCACTAGGTGTGGTTTCTCCTAAAAGTCATCCGATTACTGATGTGGCTCAACTTAAAGATAAAATTTTACTGGTGAACAAAGGTACAACGGCTGATTCATTCTTCACCAAGACTCATCCTGAAATTAAACTACAAAAGTATGAGCAAAACACTGAAACTTTTGATGCTTTAAAAGATGGACGTGGTGCTGCGCTTGCCCATGATAACTTGCTGGTTTTAGCTTGGGCTAAAGAAAATCCAAATTACACTGTTGGCATTACTAATTTAGGTGAGCAGGACTTAATTGCACCAGCAGTGAAAAAAGGTGATAAAGAGTTGCTGGACTGGTTGAATCAAGATTTAGAGAAATTGGCAAAAGAAGGCGTGATTCATCAGGCTTATGAAAAGACGTTAAAACCAGTCTATGGCGATACGATTAATCCAAAAGATCTATTGGTTGAATAATTCTAATAAAGAGGATTCTAGACAGGATTTGCTCGAGTTAGGAGCCGACTAGATTTTTAAAGTCGGTTCTGCTGCTAATTTATCTGCCAAATATTGAATCAATACACTTAATTTAGGCGGGACATGCCTTGTCGGTGGATAAAGTAACCACAGCCCACCACTGTAATAGGTTTTAAAATACCAATCTGGTAAAACCTGAACTAAGGTACCTTGTTGTAGAGCATGGCGTGCAACGAAGTAAGGTAAGCTCGCAATACCTAAATGCTGTAATGCCGCACTCAAACGCACACCTGTATGGTTTGCTGCATAACGCCCACGCACAGCCACACTGATCGATTTGTTTCCTTGCTGAAATTTCCATTTTGAGTCACTGGCTTGTTCGCCCAAGTAAATACATTCATGCTGCTTTAAATCATGAGGGTGGTTCGGTGTACCGTGCTTGGACAAATATTCAGGTGTAGCACAAACCAAGTGATCAATATCAATCAGCTTTCGACCCATAAGGCCACCCGGTGGTTGCTCTGTAATTCGAAGTGCTAAATCTACTCCATCATCAATCAGGTCTACATAGCGATCTTCTAAAAGCATTTGTATATCAATTTTCGGGTAGCGTTCTAAAAACTCGGGTAAATGCGGATGAATCATAAAATGCCCCACAGCTTTCGGAACACTCATGCGAATAATACCTTCGGGTTCAACATGAAATTGACCCGAACTTTCCATGACTGCTTGTGCCGCATTCACCATATCTAAACAACGTTGATAAACCTGTTGTCCACTTTCACTTAAACGAAGTTTCCGTGTGGTCCGATAGAGTAAGCGAGTGCCTAAAGCACGTTCTAAACGAGCAATTGCACGACTAACAGCAGAAGGTGTTGTACCAAGCTGGCGGGCAGTTTCAGAAAAGCTTTCCGACTCGACAACCTTAACGAAAGTCGCCATTTCATTTAATAGAACCAGACTTTGATTTGTGCTCATGAGGCAAAAGTTATTTGGATTTTGATTGGATTATCGCGTCTAAAAAATCGCAATACAATCTTTTAGGTGATTTTCAGGAAACTAAATTGTTATGTGGCAGTTGTATGGACATGAGTTTTTAACGCTAGCTCTTATTCACTTTATGGCGGTGATTTTACCTGGACCAGATTTTGTGGTTACGGTAAGGCAAAGTGTACGTTATGGCTACTTGATTGGTTGCCTGACTGCAATTGGTATTGGTGTCGGGATTTCAGTGCATGTGTTTTATACACTTGTTGGTATTGGCTTTTTGATTCAGCAAAGTGAATGGCTCATGTCACTGATCAGAACAGCTGGGGCAGCTTACTTAGTGTATTTAGGATGGCAGTGTTTACGTAGCCAGCCGAATACCACTATTGAAATTAATGGCCAAGCAGGTAGTGACACGCCAAGTTTATTTAAAGCTTTTACTATGGGTTTTCTTACCAATGCGTTAAACCCAAAAGCCACTATCTTTTTTCTGGCAATTTTTACAACGATTGTAAGTACAACCACACCAATGAAAGTTCAGGTTTTTTATGGTGTGTGGATGTGTATGGTCAATGCCATCTGGTTTATGGTGGTGAGTGTACTGTTTGCACAGCCTATTGTACGTAAAAGATTTTTGGAGTTTGGGGTTTATTTTGAGAGGGTAATGGGAGCGTTATTAATTGGAATTGCATTGAGATTGATTTGGGGATTGTTTGTTTAAGTTGGTTGTATTTATAAGTGGATGGGGTAGCACGACGGAGTCTTACCGTTTATACGTCATAATAAAGTAGCTAATTCTGTTACTTTTTTTGGAAAAAGTAACCAAAAAACTTTGTCATCTACAGAACCTGTTCACTGTTTTTCATCTATCAGGAAATGTTGCAAAAACATTATTTTTATAAATTATGGGCAGGCTGTAGATGACTCTTAGCACGAGCCGAAGGCTAATTCAGAAATCGAATTTAAAATAACAAGACTCCGTAGTAATAACTACTTTGAGTTGTCCGAACTATTGATGACTCTTAATTCGAGCTAAAATCATCTGCAACCTGCGTGGTATTAAATAGTTTATGTTTCTGCGATATATCGATTAGATATAAGAAGAGGACAGGTTTTGCAGATGAAAATGCTTTTGCTTACTTTGGGCGAAACCAAAGTAAGTCTAGCCGAAGGCTAATTCAGAAATCGAATTTAAAATAATAAGACTCCACTGTAATAGCTACTTTGACTTGTTACTTCATATATAACTTTTGAGCTCAAGTAGTTTTAATAAATAATCCATAAAAAAGACCGCTCAAAAGCAGTCTTTTCTAGTCTAAAAATAGATTTAGTTGCTACGCCTATTACGCGTCAGTTGATGTAAAACCGACACCAATAAATCAATTTCTTCCGTCGTATTATAAAAAGCTAAAGACGGACGCACGGTCTGTTCTACACCAAAACGACGTAAAATTGGCTGTGCACAGTGGTGACCAGAACGTACGGCAATACCACGTTGATTTAAAGCTTTACCCACTTGTTCGGTTGAATAGCCTTGTAAGGTAAAGGACATAACACTGGCTTTATGATGTGCCGTTCCGATCAGACGTAAACCAGACACACTACTCAGTGCATTTTGACCATATTCGAGTAGATCATGTTCATAGCGAGCAATGTTATGAATACCTAGACTTTCTACATATTCAAGTGCAGCACCTAAGCCAGCAGCATCGGCAATATTTCCAGTTCCAGCTTCAAACTTGTTGGGTGCAGGTTGGTAAACTACTTGTTCGAAGGTCACATCTTGAATCATGTTGCCGCCGCCTTCCCAAACAGGCATGCTTTCAAGTAGTTCTGGTTTTGCATAGACCACACCAATACCCGTTGGACCAAATACTTTATGTCCAGAAAATACAAAAAAGTCTGCATCGAGAGCTTGTACATCGGTAGGGATGTGCGAAACAGATTGCGCGCCGTCAACTAAAACACGTACACCTTTGGCATGGGCAATTTTAATGACTTCAGCAACAGGTGTAACTGTGCCTAAAGCATTCGAAACTTGAGTAATTGACAGCAGTTTAGTGCGCTCATTAATCAGTTTTGGCAACTCTTCTAAAATAATCTGGCCCGTGTCATCCACAGGAATGACTCTTAATTTCGCTCCAGTTTTTTTACTGAGTTGATACCAAGGTACAATATTGGCATGGTGTTCTAAGTGAGAAACGATAATTTCATCACCTTCACCAATATTTTGCTCGCCCCATGTTTTTGCAATCAGGTTAATCCCTTCGGTTGTTCCTCGAACAAAGATAATTTCTTTAGAAGAGGGTGCACCAATAAATCGGGCAACTACATTTCTTGCATGCTCATAGGCATCAGTTGCACGAGCCGCTAACTCATGTGCAGCACGGTGAATATTTGAATTTTCATGCTGATAAAAATAAGCAATCCGGTCAATCACACGCTGCGGTTTTTGTGTGGTGGCAGCATTATCCAACCAAACTAGAGGTCGACCATTGACGCGTTCCTGTAAAATTGGAAAATCGCGACGTATGGCATGTACATCGAGTGGTTGAGCACTGCTTGCTACAAAGGTGGGTTGCGATGGTTGATAGTGACTATAACTTTGTCCAGTTTGAGGCAAGTCTAAAAAATAAAATGCAGAGCTTGCCGAACTTTGGGGAGGCGTGTTCGTTGCAAAACGATCTTCCGTCAGCAATGATTTCAGCTGATCACCATGTGGTAACTGAAAAGACTGTGCAACTGAATAATTATCTTCAACACCTTTAACAGACGGTTCTGCTGTATTAGGAGCAGAAAAATCATTTAAAAAATAATAAGGTGATTCACCTGCACCAGTGGGTAAGTTTGGTTCAATGCGTGGCACGTTGGGTTCACTATGAGCAGCTTGTGGCAAATGTGGTTCAAATGGTGGGCGTGGCAAATTAGCTCCACCAACCACAGGCGCAGACGCTACAATTCGGCGTTCAGGGTAGTCTGGCAAATTTGGAATATGCTCAGGATATTCCGGATTGAGACTTTTCTGAAAGGCGATATTGGGCGCACGACCACTGAGTGCAGAAAATGGTTCACCCGGTTGTGGTGGGTGCGGTGGTGCTCCGACAGGTAAGTCCAAGTTAAGGCCCGATGGAGAAGCTGAATTGCTTGAGCTTGGCACTGCTAAAAAAAACTCATTAGCAAGTCGAGCAATGGTGGACTCATCGGGGAAGTTGGCTGGTGGGTTAGCACCAGCCACTTCAGGCCCCGTTGAACTACCTTGCAGATTACTTGTAGTTAACTGGGTAGTCATGATATTTGTCCACCTCCACATCATCTAACACTGCCAAAGCATCGTCTGTTAATACTGCAAGTGAGCAATATAACGAGATTAGATATGAGGCAATCGCGTTACGGTTGATTCCCATAAAGCGTACTGAAAGCCCCGGTGACTGTTCACCCGCAAGACCCGGTTGGAACAAACCAACAATCCCTTGACGCTTTTCACCAACACGAAGCAGCAAGATTTTAGTTTTGCCATCTTCTACAGGAATTTTATTTGATGGAATAAGTGGAATTCCGCGCCATGTAATGAACTGCGAACCAAATAAGCTAACCGTTGGAGGCGGTACACCACGGCGTGTACATTCACGGCCAAATGCTGCAATCGCATCAGGGTGTGCTAGGAAAAATCCCGGTTCTTTCCAGACTTTACGTAGCAAATCATCAAGATCATCAGGAGTGGGTGGGCCATTTAAAGTCGAAATACGTTGGTCATCTGTCACACTTGCCAGTAAACCGTATTCAGGGTTATTGATAAGCTCACTTTCTTGACGTTCTTTAATGGTTTCAATGGTTAAGCGAAGCTGTTCTTTAATTTGGTCGTGTGGGCTGCTGTAAAGGTCGGCTACACGTGTATGTACATCTAAAACAGTAGATACACCATTTAAAAAGTATTCGCGTGGCTCTGGGTCATAATCAACAAAAGTTTGAGGTAAAGTTGCTTCATCACGTTGTGTGCAAGCTACTTGAATATCATCGGTATTATTGACACGGTTTAGGCGATAAATACCTGCTTCAACAGGAATCCATTGAAGTAAGTGAGTCAGCCAGCGGGGAGTAATTGTAGAAAGCTGGGGAGCTGTCTTGGTTGCATTGGCCAGTTGACGGGCCGCATGGTCCCCAAGTGCAAGTTGGGCTTTGTCTGTATTTTTCGCCATGAATCATTTTTCCTTATTACATTGGCTTTTCGAAAATAAAAATTCTAGGATGCATATAAACTAGAATTAGTTCTGGTTTTAAAATTAAAATCGCGTTATAAATTTTTTAAATACTGAGCTTATTAATGAGTTATCTATTTTCTAAATAAAAATATATTTAAACTAGAAATAAGCATTTTATTAATCTGCACGTTCTTTGTTTATTTATCTCCTTATCTATTTATTTCACATCTATAGTTTTTAACCGGCAATATGATTTTTTTGATAAGACTCATTCGGTGACTGTAAAATCTGGCTACCTGCAGCAACACTATGGGTTAGCCAGACATTTCCCCCAATGATTGATCCTCGGCCAATGGTAATACGACCTAAAATAGTGGCACCTGCATAGATCACGACATCATCTTCAACAATTGGATGGCGTGTATAGTCCTTTTTCAAACCACCATCATCATTGGTTTCAAAGCGTTTTGCTCCAAGGGTCACGGCCTGATAAATACGAACGCGTTCCCCAATCACACAAGTCTCACCAATCACCACACCCGTACCATGATCAATGAAAAATCCTTTACCGATTTGCGCACCCGGATGAATATCAATACCTGTTGCAGAGTGAGCCAACTCCGAAATAATGCGTGACAATAAAGGCACTTGAGCATAGAGCTGATGGGCAATTCGGTGATAGATAATCGCAAATATGCCCGGATAGCAGAGTAATACTTCATCTACACTATGTGCTGCCGGATCACCTTCATAAGCCGCTCGCACATCGCCGTCTAAAAGGCGCCGTATAGAGGGCAAAGTGTTGGCAAAATCCTGCACAATAGTTTGAGCAAGTTCTTGTGGCTGCTGCACTGGGCTTGAATGACTCAAATGTCGTTTTGCTTCATAATTTAAAGCCAGTTGTACTTGAGCATGTAAGGCGGTTAGCACCCGATTTAAAGTATAGGCAATATAAGAATCTTCAGTTTCCTGGCGTAAGTCAGCAGGGCCTAAACGCATTGGAAATAAAATCCCGCACAGGTCATCTAAAATGGCCTTTAAAGCTTCTTTAGATGGAAGTTCACGACCCCCAAATTCTTTGGTTCTGTGCTGCTGCTGACGCCAGTCATGCCTTGCTTGTTGTAAACCTTGTACAACCGCATTAATGTTCCATTGAGTCACAAGCTTTCCTTGATTCACTGAAAATTGATTGAAGTATTAGTCTTGTTGCCAAGGAAGTTGGTGGATGCGCCAGCCATTTTTCTGATTACGCTGTTGCTGTTCATTTAGATCACCTTCAAAGCCTTCAAGAACGTTATAAATGTGTTCAAAACCTGCATTAAATGCGGCTTCGGCAGCTTGTGCTGAACGGTTGCCACTACGGCATAACAAAAGAATGGTTTTGTCTTTACCAACTTTTGATTCAAGTTCTTTTAAAAAGCGTGGATTACGATTAAATGATGTGCCTGTTGCCCATGCAACATGAATACTTTCAGGGACATAACCCACAAATTTACGTTCTTCATTAGTACGCACATCAACTAAAACAGCTTCTCCTTGTTGTACAAGCTGCCATGCATCAACAGGTGATAAACCGCCACTAAAATTTAATTCGTGTTCTTGTGCATATTGCTGTGCTTTAGCAAGGATATCTTCGGCTGAAAAGGACGTATTTGAACCATTTGAGATAAAACTTTGTGGAGTTTCAGTATTTAATTTAGCGTTCATTGAATATATCCTTATCTGTGATTCAGATTGTTAAGGTTCAATTTACGCGGTTTTAAATATAAGCAAAAATAAGGAATATCTATTTATATATATTATTTTGATAAATAAGAGCGGTGAATATTTTATATAAAACAGTATGAGTTAATCTTATAAAGTTATTAAAATAAAATAAATTTAAGAAATTTTATTATTTAGTAAAAACCGTACAGATTAAAATAATCCGCACGGTTTTTAAAATTAAGCAAATCCACCATTTACACGAATGACTTGAGAGTTTACCCAGCCCCCATCTGGACCAGCCAGCATGGCCACTACGCAAGCAATTTCGTCAGGTGTCCCGATTCGTTCCAATGGAGCAAGTTTTGCAATAGCTGCCACTTGCTCTTCAGTTTTTCCATTGTAAAAAAGGTCAGTGCCTATCGGGCCGGGCGCAACAGCATTTACAGTAATATTCCGTCCGCGTAACTCATTTGCTAACACATGTACCAAACCTTCAACACCTGCTTTTGAAGCAATATAGGGGCCATATGCCGGAAAAGATTTGGCAATTACACTGGTTGAAAGCGCAATAATCCGGCCACCATCTGGCACTGTTTCGGCCGCATGCGCCAATATTAAAAACGCGCCACGTAAATTGGTATGAATCACTTTATCGAAATCTGGCAGGCTTTCAGGTGTAATTTTTGCCATAGGAATAATACCGGCACTATGAACTACCACATCTACTTGACCATTAATGGCCTTTGCCTCTTGAAATAAACGGCTCACCTCATGTTCATTTGCAACGTCCGCTTTAATAGCTGAGGCTTGACCACCTTGCTCAATAATATGATCTACAGTTGCTTGGGCATGAACCTTATTGCCAGCATAGTTAACAATGACATAAAAGCCATCTTGTGCTAAGCGTTCAGCAATAGCACGACCAATACCACGTGATGCGCCAGTAACCAGAGCTGTTTTTCTTGAAATATTCATTTTTAGATTGCCTGTTTGAGTAAGTATGGCTTATTTTAATAATATAGAAATATGGGATAAATCATCAGAATTGGATAAGATAATTCCATATAGATTAATAATTGGCAGAGTTAAAAGCGAGCACTATGGATAAATTTAATACCTTGCAACTTTTTACCCGCATCGTAGAGCTGGGTAGCTTTAGTCAGGCAGCCGATCAGCTAAATATCCCACGTGCTACTGCAAGTAATGCCATTAAGGAGTTAGAGAGTAATTTACAGTGCCGTTTGCTAGAACGGACGACTCGGCATGTAAGACCATCACTAGATGGACAGGCATTTTATGAGCGTTGTACACAAATATTATCGGAACTTGATGATGCCGAATCATCTTTACGCAATGTAATTGCTCAGCCCCGTGGTTTGCTACGTGTCGATTTATCCGGTGCGCATGCGACTAAAATTGTTTTACCCAATATCGATCAATTTCACGAGTTGTACCCCGACATTGAACTCGTAATTAGTACGGGTGATCGCTTGGTTGATCTGATTCGGGAAGGGATAGACTGTGTGGTGAGAGCAGGGCGTTTGGATGATTCCACTTTAATTGCTAGACATTTGGTCGATATGCCACAAGTCATTTGTGCAAGTCCTGACTATTTAAATAAATATAGAACACCACAACAACCAGAGGATTTGTTATCACATTATTGTGTCAATTTCTTTTCGACATCAGGCGGGCGGAATTATCCATTTGAATTGATGGTGAACGGCAAAAAACAAGATTATTTTTTGAAAAGCTGGATCGCGGTAAATGATGCTGAAAACTATGTATTATCTGCTTTACGTGGGGCAGGTTTAATTCAGGTCCCGCGCTATCATGTAGCGAATGAGTTAAAAGACGGGCAGTTGGTTGAGGTTTTATCTGAATGGCAAATCCCGAAGATGTCAGTTTCTGCTTTATATCCGCAGCATCGGCAGCTCTCGCCACGCGTACGCGTTTTTGTCGCTTGGCTGAGTGAGTTATATACAGGTTATTTTTCAAAATAACGATAGCATAAACGTATAGGTAGAATGCTCTCTAGCACATATAAAATTTTGGTGAATATGTGATTGAATTACCCAATGCAAATGATTGGATCGTCAGAAATTCTGACCCTAATAGTCTCGAACGAATCGAAGCCTTTTTTACCGATCATGCTTATGAGTCGCATCGCCACGATACTTTTGCCATTGGTCGAACATTAACAGGTGTTCAAAGCTTTCATTATCGTGGAGAGATGAAACATAGCTTGCCGGGTATGACGATGGTTTTGCATCCTGATGAAAAACATGATGGAGAGTCAGGTAGTCGAGACGGTTTTAGATATCGGATGGTGTATGTAGAACCTGCAACCCTACAGGAAATTATGAAGGGCAAACCTTTACCATTTTTTGAAAATGGCTTGAGTCAGGACCCTCGGTTATTTAAGGCAACCGATGTTCTATTACAAGGGATGGATCACCATATTGATCCATTAGAAAAACAAGATGCTTTATATGATCTTGCAACCACACTTTACGAAATTTCTGGTAATCATCAGCGAACCTCACATTCTTATGACTATATTGCAGCGGAGCGTGCTAGAGAATTTATACATGCCTCTTTATATGAAAATATCTCTTTAGATGATATTGAAAAAAATGTGGGACGAGACCGTTGGAGCCTTTCACGGGACTTCCGATTGCTATTTGGTACAAGTCCACATCGATATATGACTATGCGCAGACTGGAAGTTGTGAAGTCCTGTTTGATGTATGGAGAGTCCTTAACTCAAGCTTCATTGATTGCAGGATTTTTTGATCAAAGCCACATGACACGTCATTTTTTAAAAGCATTTGGATTGACTCCAGCCAGATGGCGGATGATCAATAAACTCTCTTCATAAACAAAAGCCAGCCTGTTTAGGCTGACATAGACTTTATCTTAAATTAGCTGCATACCTTTCAAAAAATCATAAAGCATAAATATGCCGGAAATGATTAGCATCAATCCCATGGCTCGGTTTATACGATTAAACCAGATTTTATTTTTAATTTTTTTACCTAACACAGCACCTGCCCAAGAGTAAAGGCAGGGCGCGCCAGCTGCACCCAGTGAAATGAGCAATGATACGAAGAAGATTTGTACACCAATGATATGTGCAGTAGGGTACATAATGGTTGTAACAGGCAAAATGACTAAAATCCCTTTGGGGTTTAAAGCTTGTATCCAAAAACCATTCCAGAACGAAAGCACCTGAACTTCAGTGGTCTCATTACTCAGATCGATATCTGACTTTAACATTTGGTATGAAAGATAAAACGTATAAAGTGCACCAAACAACGCAATATAGTGCAAGGCATTTTGTGGAATGATTGCAGCCCCAAGATATCCAAAAATCATGAATAACATCAGCATTGCACAACCAACGCCTATAAAAAAATAAATCGTTTTTTTGAATTGTCCGGTAAGCCCAGCATTTAGCCCCATAAAATTTACTGGACCGGGGCTATACATCACACTCAAGGTATAAAAAAAGATTTCCATAACGTATCTACTGAAACAAAAACAACCCAGCATAGTGACTCGTAAATTTAGGGTCTTGTACGTTTGTGATGGCTCTTGCACAAACGTACAAGACGAGAAAAATCCGAATGAGTCATGATGAGCGACCTAAAATAAATGATTCAGGAAAGAGATTTATGTTTGACACAAAAATTGCGCTGATTGTCCGTAATGATCTTGCGACGTGGCAGAGATTAAATGTGGTGGCTTTTTTGGCAACGGGGATTGCCTCTGCTGTACCTGAAATGTTGGGGAAACCTTATATCGATGCAAATGGCTATGAGTATGGCAACATGCTAGGGCAACCGATGTTGGTATTTGAGGGGGATTTATCTGGTCTACAAAAAGCACATCGCAAAGGAATAGAGCAAGATTTAACGATAATTCCTTATGTACATGCCATGTTTTCTACAGGCAATGATGAGGATAATCGAGCTGTATTTTTGGCCGAAGATGCGAATCAATTAAATTTGGTTGGGCTAGCATTAAGAGGACCTAAAAAAGCAGTTGATAAGGCAATTAAAGGACTTTCTTTGCATCAATAAGATTTTTATTGGAAGAATGATAAAACCCACTTTTTGAGCAAAAGTGGGTTTTATTTAAAAATAATAATTAAACTTTATCTTGAGTATTGGTCTCAAAATCACTCGCATCATGGCGTTCATGCAACTGCGTAGTTAAATCACCAAAAGTACGATTGACCATACGGCCACGTTGTACCGCAGGGCGCTCTAAAATCGCATCTGCCCAACGTTGAACATTTTTATATTGATCGACACCTAAAAACTCCGCGCCGTTATATACCCAGTTTTTAACAAGACCGCCATACCAAGGGAACGCTGCAATATCAGCGATGCTATATTCAGAACCAGCCAAATATTCGTTTTTTGCCAGATGCTGATCTAATACATCAAGTAAGCGTTTTGTTTCCATTGCAAAGCGGTTAATCGCATATTCAATTTTAACAGGGGCATAAGCATAAAAATGTCCAAAACCACCACCTAAGTAAGGTGCACTGCCCATTTGCCAGAATAACCAATTGAGGCATTCAGTACGTGCAGCAATATCAGTCGGAATAAACGCTTTAAACTTTTCAGCCAAGTAAAGCAAAATTGAGCCAGATTCAAATACTCTTAATGGCGGGTTTTGGCTATGGTCAACCAATGCTGGAATTTTAGAGTTGGGATTAATTTCTACAAAGCCACTGCCAAATTGCTGTCCTTCTCCGATTTTAATCAGCCAAGCATCATATTCAGCATCTTTATGTCCTAACGCTAAAAGCTCTTCAAGCAAAATAGTAACTTTTTGACCATTAGGCGTTGCTAAAGAGTAGAGTTGGAGCGGATGTTTTCCTACTGGAAGTGTATGCTCGTAACGCGCACCTGAGCTAGGTTGGTTTAAATCGGTTTTTTCTCCAGTCCATTGCCAAACTTGTGGAGGAATATAGTTTGAATCACTCATTTTTTATCTCATGTTTGGTGTAAATAAAAGGCTTAGTTATTTCGCAAGGCAAGCCATTTTTGTACGCTCGGACGTTGCCATTGCTGTAATGCATAGGTTTTTAAACGCTGTGGTACAGCATCACCATTTTGAATAAGGCGTTGCAACATCAGGGCAAGTTCAGCATCCACAATACTCCATGAACCAAAAAGAAATTCAGCATCAGACGCAAGAAGTTTTTCTGCAACAAAGAAAAGTTTCTCGGCTGCTTTTTTGCCTTCTTCTGAAAGTGGAGTGAAGGTGGGCTGAATAAAAATAACATCGGTTGGACGCTCAGTTCTTAATGCAACTAAGTCCGATCTGAGCCATGCCTGAATTTGTCTTGCTCTTGCGCGTGCTTGAATATCTTTTGGATAAATAGATGTGTTTGGATAAAGTTCTTCAAGATATTCCAAAATGGCAGAAGATTCTGATAAGGCAAAATCGTTATGTTCGAGTACAGGCACTTTGGCAGTTAATGACTTTTCTACATAAGATTTTTCAAACTGGCCTTGCTGGCCTAAGTTGATGGTCGCTATTTCAAATGGAATTTGTTTTTCATGTAGCCCTACAAAAACTGTAAATGCATAGGGACTTAGAAATTGTGAATCTGTATACAGCTTAAAATGCTCGTTATTCATTGTTATTGTCCATGTCATAAAACAATTGGATCTAGTCTAAGTGAGCTGATCCAAGATTGGGTAGCTTTTTTGTGGAAAAGCTTTATCGGTTTTTGAATTAAGCTATTTCAACGTTAGGGCTTAATGTGCTGAAAATGTTGACGGACAATGCTAAGCCAAGCTTGTACTGCTGGTGAAACAGGAAGATTTTTTTTCCAAGCCATGACTAAGTGCCATTGAATATTTGGTTTTTCGAGTGGCACTGCTGCAAATAAAGTCGGGTCAAGCATGTCGGTATAATATTGAGGAAGAAGCGCGATCCCCATACGTTGTAACACCATGTCTGCTAAGAGGTGCCATTGGCTGGTCCGGCACGCAATGGTTGGGTAGAAACCATGCTGCTTACATGCATTGAGAATAATACTGTTTAAAGAGAAATTTTCAGGAAACATTAAAAATGATTGGTGTTGTAGCTCTTCTAGATTTATTTTTTTACGGGTTGCCCAAGTCGCATCACGACGTAAAAGTACCATTAAAGGGTAGTTACATAACTCGAT
The DNA here is from genome assembly GCF_000588535.1 of Acinetobacter sp. 742879. NCBI lineage: Bacteria > Pseudomonadati > Pseudomonadota > Gammaproteobacteria > Moraxellales > Moraxellaceae > Acinetobacter > Acinetobacter sp. 742879. The sequence goes on from NZ_JFYC01000001.1 coordinate 198,706, forward strand.
GCTATTAAAAGTTTGCTCATCAAAAGGCTGCAATAAAACGCCAACGTCCAACTCATTGTTAAGCAAAGCTTGCTCAATACCGCGTGAACCAACCTCCATAAAAGCCAATTCAATATCTGGCAATTGCTGATGATAATCAAACAGGGCAGTCGTCAGAAGCTGCGAACCTAAAGGTGGAACACCAAGTTTTAAAGTCCCAGTTTTTAATTGTTGGTAGTTTTCAATTTCAAGAAAAATGTTCTGTTCTGCCTGAAGAAGCTCGACCGCATGTTGATATATGCGCTCTCCAATTTCGGTTAATTCAATTTGTCTTTTTCGTCCATGATCGGGTTTAACCAAAAGCTGTACCTGAAGCTGCTCTTCAAGCTGCTGTAATATTTTACTAATGGTGGGCTGAGTCAGATATAACTCTTCAGCAGTATGGGTAAAACTTTTAGTTTTTACCAGCGTAACAAAGCACTGTAATGATTTTAGAGAAAGCATAATAAAGAATAAATTATTCCATTTTGGAATAATATTAACATGAATAATTCATATTTAGCAGGTCTAACCAAGCTAGCATAATAGTGTAGTTAACCATCTAATTTCGCAAAATGAGTACTGAATCTGCTTCTGGAACACCCAAACAACCTTCACTTTTAGTTTTAGTTAAACAAATTTTGATTTTGGCTGGATTTTGGTGGATCGGGTATCTTTTACATCAAAAGCTCGGTGTACCTGTCTCGGCAGGTATTTTAGGTATGTTTTTATTGCTTCTATGCCTGTTCTTTAAAATTATCAAAATGGATCAGGTGGCAATGGGAGCAACTGTGGTTTTAGGTGAGCTATTACTGTTTTTTGTGCCTGTAGTCGTTGCCGTAGTTCAGTATAAAACCTTGTTTATGACCGAAGGGTGGCAAATTGTCTTGAGCATTGCGGTTGGGACCATTTCGGTCATGCTCAGTACATGTCTGACGATTCACTATTACAATCGTTTGAAAGCTTATTTACAGGCTCGAAAACGTCTTCAACATAAGCATATCTAAAGAGCAAAACGACATGAATATTTGGTCAATTCTTTGTCTGATCTGGACTTTGGCAGCCTATGTTGTGGCAAAGCGAATCTATCAGAAAAATCCAAAACTTTGGTTGTCACCTGCGATTAGTGTGCCTGTACTCACCATTATTTTGATGACGATTTTTGGAATTTCATATCAAACTTATGCTGAAGATACACAGTGGATTGTTAATTTATTAGGACCAGCAACGGTTGCTTTCGCCGTACCGATTTATCGTTATCGGGAAACGATTCGTAAAAACCTTGGGGTCCTTTCGATTGCGATTATTGTCGGGATGAGTGTAGGTGTGATGTCTGCCTATGAAATGGCACAGTGGTTTCACTTTAGCCCTGAAGTCACCAATAGTTTGATGGCACGTTCTATTTCCACACCATTTGCCATGATTTTAGCGGAAGATATTCACGGTTCGGCAGCTTTGGTTTCACTATTTACCGTTATTACTGGTTTGGTCGGTATGATTTGCGGCGATGCGATTTTAGCGATTACTAAAATCCGTTCTAACGTAGCAAATGGGGCGGCCTTTGGTAATGCAGCCCATGGTTTTGGTACAGTCAGAGCACAGCAGCGCAATAGTGAAGAAGGGGTGATTGCCAGTTTAACCATGGTCATTGCAGGTATTTTAATGGTACTGATTGGGCCATTTGCGATTCATCTATGGCTGTTATTGTAGGCTTTGTCTAAGTCGGCTTGTCATATTGTTGAATAATCTTTGATAGTTTTTTTATGGCTTGTTGCATCAGTTCGGGTTCAAAATCGCCTAAGCCGACAATTAAACCCGAACGTTGCCGCTCTTTTGAAAATGTCGGCGAAATTGCTTTGATGGCAATGCCTGCATCGATTGCCGAACTTGCAACGTCAATATCATTAATATGGTGAGCAAGCCATAACACCATATGCATGCCTTGATCGCCCGGCTGTAACCAAGCCAGTTCTCGAGGTATGTATTTTTCAATCAAGCCAATAATGTATTCTCGAACTTCTGCATAGACATTTCGAGTGCGTCGAATATGCCGTTCTAAATAGCCTTCTTGAATAAAAGCAGCCAAAACGTGCTGGTCGGCAGCAGGAGGGTGTCGATCAATTAATACTCTGAGTCCACAAAATGGTGCCACCAATTCTTTAGGTAATACTGCATAGCCAAGTCTAAGGGAAGGAAATAGTACTTTGCTGAAAGTACCCAGATAAATGACTTGGTCGGGTGCCATGCCTTGTAAAGATGGGAAGGGCTGACCGTTATAACGGAGTTCGCTGTCATAGTCATCTTCAATGATCCATGCATTTTGCTGTTTTGCCCAAGCCAATAAAGCAGTGCGTCTTGCTAGACTCATCGGCATGCCAAGTGGATATTGGTGAGAGGGTGTCACGAAGGCGGCACGTGCATTTTTCGAAAGTCTAATTCCGGTTTCAACTTGAATACCTTCTTCATCGACAGGAACACGCACCATCCGAATGTTTTGTACAGCATGTTCAAAAATGGCTGTTGTACCCCGATAAGCTGGATCTTCAATCCAAACTTCATCTTTTGCTTCAAATAAAATCTGGCTGCAAATATAAAGTGACTGCTGAATACCTGGTGTAATCACAATTTGTTCAGGTTCGCAGTGGACAGAACGTGACCGTCGTACATAGTCTGCTATAGCAACTCTCAGCGATAATACACCTTGCGGTTCGCCATAACCCGAAGGGGCACCTGCACCTCGTGATCTATATTTATTACCAAACTTGCGCCAAATATCACTCGGTTGGGTGCGGGCAATCGGGACAGACACTGCAAAAGGGGCGCGAGGAAGTGGTTTAAACTCCTTAAGCACTTGGGCATAAGAACGTGCCGATTTGGTCAACGGTATTGAGCTGGGTGTGGTTTCTTTTTGAGAATGTTGCGGCGTAGTTTTTTTAGTTAAAGCATGAGACACATGGGTGCCAGTTCTTGCTTGAGAGTCAAAAACACCTTCAGCTAAAAGCTGATCGTAAGCTTCGATAATCGTTCCGCGAGCGACTCCGAGTGTTTGAGCCAGTTCTCGTGAAGAAGGCAACGGATCGCCAGGCTGTAAATCACCACTTTGTACAGCTTCACGCAAAGCTTGGGTCAGTTGAGCACTTATCTTTCCTTGGCTTTTATTAATCTTTGCAATCGACGGAAGTTCAACAACTTTTGCCATTCTTGCCATAATTCTGGTCTACTTAAAAAAATACAAAGTGGTTCTTTTTAATAAACCACAGAAACCAGAAAATTTACAACACAAAATATAAATAACCCTGATATTTACAGTGAGGTTTTGAGCCATGTATATCCCCGATGATTATGCAGAAAACCGTTTGGATGTATTGCATTCTCTTATTACCGAATATCCGTTTGGCGTGCTTTTTACGCATGGAAGTAATGGGTTAGATGCAAATCATCTTCCATTCGAATTACAGGCAAGCGAAGGGGGATTGGGTGTACTACGTGCGCATGTGTCTAGAGTTAATCCTGTCTGGCAGGACATTAAAAATGGAGATGAGGTACTAGTCGTATTTCAAGCGGGTGATGCTTATATTTCACCAAACTGGTACCCATCCAAACATGAACAGCACAGACAAGTACCGACATGGAACTATAGGGTTGTGCATGCTTATGGCAAAGTAACCATTCGAGATGATGAACGTTACGTCCGTGGTGTTGTGGCTCGTTTAACTCGTACCCACGAAGCATCTCAACCTGAACCATGGAAAATGTCCGATGCACCAAAGGACTATCTTGAACCGATGTTAAAAGCCATTGTAGGTATTGAGATTGAAATTACCAAGCTGCGAGGCAAATCAAAACTTGGGCAAAACAAAGAACGTCGAGACATTTTGGGCGCGGCAGATGGCCTATCGAAATCTGGTCATCAAACTATAGCGAATGCCATGTACAGTGTGGCTGAGTTAAATAAATAATTTTGAAAATATAAAAGCTTAATATCAATTGAGGAGATAAAGATGTCTTTGACTACACCTGTTGAGTTATTGGGTGAACACGTTATTTTAAAGCCGCTAGATGTAACTCAAGCTGAAGCGCTCAAAGAGGCCGTTTGTGATGGGGAACTCTATAATCTTTGGTATACCCGTGTGCCAAGACCTGAACAGATGACTGCTGAAATTGAAAGACGTCTCGGTTTACAAAAATCCGGCTCTATGTTGCCATTTTATATTGAAGACCGAAAAACGGGGCGAGCGTTGGGCATGACGACTTTAATGCATATTGAAGAAGCACATCGCCGTGTAGAAATTGGTTCGACGTGGTACAGAAAATCTGCACAGCGTTCACCTGTAAATACTGAGTGTAAAAAGCTATTGCTGGCCCACGCATTTGAGACTTTAAACTGTATTGCGGTTGAGTTACGCACATCTTCTTTAAATGTTCAAAGCCAAACTGCAATTCTTCGTTTGGGTGCAAAGTTGGACGGTGTACTCAGAAGTCATCAAATTGTGAAAGATGATATTTTGCGGGACACCCATGTTTATAGCATTTTGAAACATGAGTGGCCAGCAGTTCGCCAAAATCTGGAATGGATGTTGAATAAACCGCGTTAGGAATTAATGCATAAGTCTATATTCTTGCGGAGTATTACCTGTCCAGTTTTTAAATGCTCTGCTAAAAGAGTTGTGCTCTTGAAAGCCCAATAGAAATGAAATTTCACCCGTGCTCATTGATGATTTTTCTAAATAATGTTGGGCAAGAGATTGACGAGTCGCATCCAAAAGCGTTTTAAAATTAGTTTGCTCTTCTAAAAGTAGCCGTTGTAGCGTACGTTTGCTCATCGCGAGTCGTTGAGCAACATCTTCTATTGTACATAGTCCAGCAGGCAAGTTTTCTAAAAGTATTGCTTTAACTTTTTCGCTAACTGTTGCATCTTCATCAAGCTGTATAAGACTACGTTGCAAATTTGGCTCGAAAAAAGACCACATGGTCGGGTTGGCTGTTAAAAAAGGACGTTCAGCATCTTGGCGTGAAAAGACAATTGAAATGTGTTCACTTTTTTGTGGAAGTACGCCAAAAAATGTTTTGTACTCTGCCGGATTATTAGGTAAATCGGGCAGAGTAACTTTCAAAGGTATAACCTGATGTCTTGTACATATTCTTGCTAATTGAGCAAAAAAGACCAGTTCTGACATGGCAAGACTTTGCGGCGTTGGTGTAGATACATTATAAAATTTGAGTTCTAGCGTTGTTGTGTCGTTATCAATTTCTACTTGTAACTGCATTGGCCCAACGAGTCTTTTAAATTCAGATAGACGCTGTATCGCAATATTGAAGTTGGGACTACAAATACAGGCAAAAATCGCTGGATCAAAAAGCTCAACTGTAATCATTTGACCGATTTTTAAAGGTAAGTCATTTATTCCAGCAAGTTGTTCAATTGCGTGCCAAAAATTGAAATATTGAACGGGCGTAAGGCTTGCATCTTTACGATTAAACAAATCAAGCGGTAGAGATGCCAAACGTAATGCATCTTCAAGATTTATGCCTAGGTCGTTCAGTAATAACTTCCAGTTGGTATTTAGGGCAAAATTTGAAGCATATTTCATTTGAGCATCTCAACATTAAACTTATATGGGGCACTTCATTTATTTAATAACTGACATCACCATACGATCAAACACACGGTCGCCAAACCATTTACGTACAAATATCATCAGTTTTGCATATTTGCCACCCACATAACGTGTTTTAGGTGAGGATGCATGAACAGCTTTCATCAGCATATCAACGACAACTTGCACGTCTGAAAGTTCACCTTTTTCTACTGTAGTTTTTGTTGAGTTAGCAACTGCGGCTGCCATATGGCTATACGCACTTTGCCCTGAACGTTCCAGCATAGGTTGGATCATTACATCTGCAAATTCAGTTGCTATAGCACCGGGTTCAATGACAACAACATCAATATTAAATGATTTTAATTCTAAACGTAGACAGTCAGACCAACCTTCAACAGCATGTTTACTCGCATGATACCAACTACCAAGTGGTGTATAAATTTTCCCACCCATTGATGAAATGTTGATAATTCGACCCTGCATTTTTTTACGCATACTAGGCAGAACCTTTTGGGTTAAATAGGCCATACCAAATAGATTCACTTCAAATTGATAGCGTGCATCGGCAAGTGTCGTATCTTCCATAGCGCCATACATACCAAAGCCTGCGCAATTAACTAAAATATCAACACCATGGGTTTCTTTTTCAATAGTTTTCACAACTTGGTCGATATCATCCTGATTGGTAATATCCATTTTTAATGTATGAGCACCAAGTGCTTTTAGTTCTTGCATAGCATCAACGCGACGGGCAACGGCATAAACAGTTGCGCCTTCTTTGAGTAATGCTTTGGTAAATGCTTTTCCCATACCAGATGATGCGCCTGTGATGAGAACGATTTTTTCTTTAACTGTGTTCATATTCTGTCTCTCAACTAAAGTTTTAAAGAACTTGCTTTTCGATAGAGACATCATAGAAATTTGAACAGTATTTATCCAAATCGAATGGCGACAATGTGTAATCAAAGTGCGCCAAATTTTTAAAATATCATTTTCTGGAAATAAGAGCAGATACACAAAGTTAAATTAAAGCTTCTGGTCATCTTTTGCTTAACCATAGTAATGAGCATGCTGCAATTACTAGCCACGGGATTAAGCCATACTTAAATCATTAACCTGAGGTTAATAACCATTGATGTAGGTTGATTGATCGAAAGTCCATAAAGAGTTTTTATAGATTCAGAACAAAACTGCGATCTATAGGTAAACACATGGAAGGCTCAGTTCAGAATAAAGAGCGATTATGGACAAAGCGGCGTCATGCCAAACAACTAAAACTAGAGATGGCAAACCAATATACCGATGGTGTGGTGATTCCAACTCAAGACATTATTAAAGTTTTGGAAACCTTAATTACACCGGGTGACAAAGTTGTACTCGAAGGGAATAACCAAAAGCAGGCAGATTTTTTATCGCGCTCTTTGGCACAAACCAATCCAGATGTTTTACATGATTTACATATGATCATGCCAAGCGTCGGACGTTCGGAACATCTCGATCTGTTTGAAAAAGGCATTGCGCGTAAGCTCGATTTTTCTTTTGCTGGCCCACAAAGCTTACGTATTAGCCAGTTAATTGAAGATGGTTTACTAGAGATTGGTGCGATTCATACCTATATCGAGTTGTATTCACGTTTGGTGGTCGACCTCATTCCAAATGTGGTGCTCTCAGCGGGTTTTATGGCGGACCGTCAAGGCAATATCTATACAGGGCCAAGTACCGAAGATTCTCCAGCCCTTATTGAACCTGCGGCTTTTAGTGACGGTATTGTGATTGTTCAGGTCAATGAACTGGTCGATGACGTCTCAGAGTTACCACGTGTCGATATTCCTGCTTCTTGGGTTGATTATGTGGTGGTCGCAGATCAGCCATTTTATATCGAACCGTTATTTACCCGTGACCCGAAACACATCAAGCCAGTGCATGTGCTTATGGCCATGATGGCAATTCGCGGAATTTATGAAAAGCATAATGTGCAATCGTTAAACCATGGTATTGGTTTTAACACTGCGGCAATTGAATTGATTTTACCGACCTATGGTGAATCTTTAGGTTTAAAAGGAAAAATTTGCCGAAATTGGACACTAAATCCGCATCCAACCTTAATTCCAGCGATTGAAACAGGTTGGGTTGAAAGCGTGCATTGTTTTGGTACCGAACTCGGTATGGAAAAATATGTTGCAGCTCGTCCTGATGTTTTCTTTACAGGTCGTGATGGTGCTTTACGTTCTAACCGCATGATGTGTCAGCTTGCAGGTCAGTACGCCGTTGATCTATTTATTGGCGCAACTTTGCAAGTTGATGGTATGGGACATTCTTCGACTGTCACCAAAGGCCGTTTAGCTGGTTTCGGTGGTGCACCAAATATGGGACATGATCCACGCGGACGTCGTCACGATACGCCAGCATGGTTAGATATGTGTTTACAAGGTGCTAATGAAACAGAAACTTATTTGGCACGTGGTAAAAAACTCGTTGTGCAAATGGTGGAAACTTTCCAAGAGGGCGGTAAGCCGACTTTTGTGAATCGTCTCGATGCCATTGATGTTGCTAAAACAGCAGGCCTGCCTTTAGCACCAATCATGATTTATGGCGATGATGTCACCCATCTACTGACTGAAGAAGGCATTGCTTATCTATATAAAGCAAGCAGCCAAGAAGAGCGTCAAGCCATGATTGCTGCGGTGGCAGGCGTGACCAGTATTGGTTTAACTCAGGACCCTAAAACAACAGCACGTTTAAGAAGCGAAGGCTTGGTGGTATTCCCTGAAGATTTAGGTATTCGCCGCACCGATGCAACACGTGAGCTTTTAGCTGCAAAAAATATTGCCGACTTGGTGACATGGTCAGATGGTTTATATCAACCTCCTGCAAAATTTAGGAGTTGGTAATGATGGCACAATTTCAATATCAAACGCTCAGCGATAGTCAGCTTTTGGCAGATATGGCGGTCGAAGCGTTAATTGATGAAGTGAATCTAACGCCGAAGCCCGCCTTGGTTGATCGCCGTGGCAGTGGTGCACACAACGACCTGACTTTGGAATTAATGGAGCGCTCTGCAAAAAGTTTAAGGCCAATGTTTGAGGCAATGGCCCAAGCAGCCATACATCACGGAAAAGTCTGTTTAGCCTTACGTGAAGGTATTGGAGAAATTGGCCGCCAAGGTGAAAAGACCATGATGTTGGCAACAAATGGCGTAAATACACACCGCGGTTCAATTTGGGCCTTGGGTTTAATGGTTACGGCAGCAGCATTGTCGCGCACGAATCAACAGTACTTATCGGCTGTTGAGTTATGCCAGTTAGCGGGCCAGATTGCCCAGCTTGAAGATCGCTTTATTCCGAAGCAGGCTTTAAGCCATGGTCAACAAGTACAGAAAAAATTAGGCATCTTAGGTGCGAAAGAACAGGCACGACAAGGTTTTCCAACTATTGTGAATTTTGGTTTAAAGCAGCTTTACCAAAGTCGTAGTAAACCTATGAAAGAAGAGTTCGCTCGCTTAGATGCCTTACTTGCCATGATGACCGATCTGAACGATACATGTGTGCTTTATCGATCTGGAACAAATGGTTTAAAGCGTATGCAACAAGGTGCTCAGCAAGTTCTCGATTTGGGCGGTAGCTCAAGCTTGGAAGGTCGACGTGCTTTACATCTTTTAGAGATTGATCTGCTTCGGATGAAAGCTTCTGCTGGTGGTGGTGCAGATTTGTTGGCAGCAACCTTGTTTATAGATCGTGCTCAGCAGTCATCTTTAAAAAATAAAGAGGGATTTTGATGATGGAAACACTTCATTTTGAATTTGTGGCGACAAAGCCACCTGTAAAAAAAGCATTGGTAGGATGTGTTGGCTCGGGCGATTTAGAAATTTTGATGGAACCTGGTGAAACAGGAAAAACTTCTATTCAGGTAGTAACTTCGGTAGATGGCAGTGCAGCACGTTGGCACAATCTTTTTGAACGGATTTTTACCGCTCAAATACCACCAGCGGTCAATATTGATATTCATGACTTTGGTGCAACTCCCGGTGTCGTTCGCTTACGTCTGGAACAAGCATTAGAGGAGATTGCTCATGACTGATATCGAGAGCTTATTAAATAAACAAGATTTTATTGAACTCAGCGCAAGAGAACGTGCCAAAGCATTATTAGATGAAGGGACTTTTCGAGAGTTACTCGACCCATTTGCCCGTATTATGTCGCCTTGGCTCGTTAAGCAGAATATTGTGCCGCAAGCCGATGATGGTGTAGTGATTGCAAAGGGAACTATTCAAGAACAGCCAGTAGTTTTAATTTCTATTGAAGGTTTATTTCAAGGTGGCAGTTTAGGTGAGGTGGGTGGTGCCAAAATTGCGGGTGCCTTAGAACTTGCGGTTGAAGACAATCTTAAAGGCATTCCAACAGCTGCAATTTTATTGTTGGAAACGGGTGGCGTTCGCTTACAAGAAGCAAATCTAGGCTTGGCTGCAATTGCTGAAATTCAGGCTGGCATTGTGAACTTACGTCAGTATCAACCCGTCATTGCTGTAGTTGCAGGCAGTGTAGGGTGCTTCGGCGGTATGTCAATTGCGGCTGGCCTATGTAGCTACATTGTAATGACAAAAGAAGGACGTTTAGGCTTAAATGGCCCGCAAGTAATTGAACAAGAAGCTGGTGTACAAGAATATAACGCCAAAGATCGTCCATTTATATGGAGTATTGCTGGTGGTAATCAGCGTTACGCTAGTGGTTTGGCAGATGCTTATGTTGACGATGATCGCCAGAAAATTCGTGAGCAAGTCATCGATTATTTAACTCAAGGCGTGCCTCAGCAGCATCGTAGTTCAAATTATTCATTCTATTTAGTGAAGCTACAACAAGTCGATACTGCTGAGCAGATTACCCCAGCACAAGTTCAAGCTTTGTATCAAGGAGAGTAAGCATGAATATCGCCGTTGATACATTAAAAGCATCTACTCGTGGTGCACATTGGTTTAAAGCACTCACGCAAGGGTTTAAGACAGTTGATGGTTTTCCAGCTTCGATTTGGATGGCTGATGGTCAGATCGATCAGCAAGAGGTGCGTGTGATTGCAGTTGTGCAAGATACCAATAATCTGTTCCCACGGGCAAAACAAGGTGAAGTTGGACTACTAGAAGGCTGGAATTTAGCAAAAGCAGTTGATGACGTGATTCAAGCCGATATTCATTCGGAAACTAAACGCGGCATTTTATGTTTGGTTGATGTCCCAAGTCAGGCCTATGGGCGCCGTGAAGAATTATTAGGTATTCATCAAGCTTTAGCAGGTGCAGTAGATAGTTATGCCAGAGCCAGATTGGTAGGCCATCCTATTGTGAGTTTATTGGTTGGTAAGTCGATGTCGGGTGCTTTCTTGGCGCATGGATACCAAGCCAATCGTATTATTGCCTTAAAAGATTCAGGTGTTATGGTGCATGCGATGGGTAAGGAATCTGCTGCACGCGTTACCTTGCGATCGGTTGATGAGTTAGAGCAATTGGCCTCAAGCATTCCGCCAATGGCTTATGACATTGAAAGTTATGCAACTCTAGGTTTGTTATCTGAACTGTTATCTGTTGAAAACCCTGAACAACCAACAACCGATGATCTTTTGTCAGCGAAGCAGGTGATCGCTCAAGCGTTTAAAGAAATTAATGCTGATCAATCGAGAGGACTGGAACAACGACTTCACGGTCCAAACCGTCAGATGTCTAAAAGAGTCCGTGAATTATTGCGTGAGCAATGGTCATGAAACTTAAGCTTGAAGCCCATGATTTACTGTGGGGTATGACGGTCGATTGCTTGGCCGATGATGCTCCGCATTGGGTGAAAGAGGTATTGCAACGAGGTGATCCTGTTGTGGTTCGACGGGCAATTACTCCTGTAGATCAGGTGGCTGTGGGTATAAGAGGGCAATTTCGTCATCAACGATATGCAGCTCAAATGCCACGATCAGCGATTAGCAGACAGCTCAAGCCAGAAGCGCTGACTCGCATAGATACGCAACAGTTTGAGCACTTGGCAGAACGTTTACAAAGCATTTCTAGCATTATGAAAAACTTTTCAGGATGTTGGGGATATACAGGGAGTTTCGGATTTGAGTTGGCAACGGGCATTAAAATGGTAACTCAGCAAAGTGACATAGATTTGTTGATTCGAGCTGAACAGCCTTTTGCCAAAAAGCAGGCAATTGAATTACTCGAAAATTTTCAGCAAGCAGGACTCAATGTGGATATACAGCTACAACTTCCACAAGGCGGTTTGGCATTAAAAGAATGGGCTGGGAACAGTGGAAAAGTTCTATTGAAACGTCCTGATAGCGCTGTTTTAGTAGAAAACCCATGGAATTAGGGAAATAGATATCATGGCTTCAATTTGGGTATATCCAGGACAAGGTGTGCAACGAAGCAATATGTTGCACGACTTACCCCAAACCGCTCTGGTTAAAGAATACCTTGAGCGTGCATCGGATGCACTCAAAGAAGATGTCTTGATGCTAGATAGTCCGGCTGCATTGCAATCGACACGTGCAGTACAGCTTTGTTTACTGATTTCAGGTGTGGTGAGTTCAGCTTTATTAACAGCGGAAAACTTAACACCTGATTATGTGGCTGGTCTATCGATTGGTGCATGGTCGGCTGCAGTTGTAGCAGAAGTTTTAGCCTTTGAGGATGCCGTTCGTTTAGTTGCCTATCGCGGTGAGCTCATGCAAAACGCCTATCCAACTGGCTATAGTATGACCGCCTTGATTGGTACAGACCGTGCAGCTGTTGAAACATGGGTCAAACAAATTTATGAAATAACGCCAGAGGTGTTTGTCGCAAATATTAATGCATATAACCAGATCGTTATTTCAGGAGGCTTTGAAGCCATGAACCAAGTTGCTGTTTTGGCAAAGCAACAAGGCGTGGTGGCAAAAAAATTAGATGTATCGGTGCCATCGCACTGTGAATTATTAAGTCAGCAAGCAAAGCAACTTGCAGCGTCTATGGAGGGAGTGACTTTAAAGCAGCCTAAAATATGTTATTTAAGTGGTACAACGGCTCGTACGCTTGGCAGGCCAGAACAGATTGGTGATGATTTGGCTTTTAATATGAGTCGAACTGTAGATTGGGAAAGTACCATCCAAGCTGCATGGGAGCGAGGTGTAAGGTTGCAGATCGAAGCTTTGCCGGGAACGGTACTTACTACACTTGCACGTCGAACATTTAAAGAAGGAACTGTATTGTCATTTCAGGGAACACGTTTAGACAGCATTCAATTGGCAATGCAAAACGAAAATAATGCTTCTTTGTAATTACAATACAAATTAAAAATTGAGTAATAACCCAAGGATATGAGGGATTTACAATGATTATTTATGGAACAGCAATATTAGCGATCTGCCATTTATTAGGTGATTATCTTGGCAACACCTTAGGCATGGTATTAGGCGTTAAAGCCAATGTCGGTGGAGTGGCTATTTCGATGATTCTGTTAATCTTATCTAAAGAATTATTGGCAAAAAAAGGTTACTTACCTCAAGTCACACAATTTGGCGTCTTGTATTGGTCAGGCATGTACATTCCGATCGTAGTTGCGATGTCAGCAGGTCAAAATGTCGTTGCCGCTTTATCAGGTGGCATGTTAGGGCTGATTGTCTCTATTGCATCGTTGATCGGTACGGTTTTAGTCATCCGTTATTTAAATAGAATTAGTGGTGACTATGAAACTTATGAATGGACAATAGAAACCAAAGAAAAAATAGCCTAAGCAAACATAAACTACAAAAAAAGTTCAATCAAAAAGGATTTAAATGATGGACGCTATAATTGCTGTGTTATCAAAAAATGCATTAGTCACTGCTCTTGCCGTAACGGGTTTAATGATGTTTGTTTCCCATTTACTCTCAAAATATTTGACGAAGGGAAAACTACAAAGCTCTGCAATCGCGATTACTTTAGGTTTGGTTGTTGCTTACTTTGCAGGGGTTTATACGCAAGGAACCAAAGGCGTTTCTGACATTGCTATTTTTTCTGGTTTTGCGCTGTTGGGCGGAGCCATGATTCGTGATTTAGCTATCGCTTCAACTGCATTTGAAGTTGATGTGAAAGAAGTGAAGAAAGCAGGCAAAATTGGTCTAATTGCATTAATGCTTGGTTGCGTTGTGCCTTTTGCAATTGGTGTTCTGGTCGCATGGAGCATGGGGTATCGAGATCCAATTTCGATGACAACGATCGGTGCAGGCGCAATGACTTATATTGTTGGTCCGATTACAGGAACCGCAATTGGTGCAAGCTCTGATGTGATCGCACTTTCTATTGCAATTGGATTAATCAAGTCAGTTTTCTTTATGGTAGGGACGCCATTGCTTGCGAAATTTATGTATCTAAAAAGTCCGCGCTCTGCCATGGTCTTTGGCGGTTTGGCAGGAACAACCAGTGGTACAGCTGCTGGATTGGCAGGGACAGATGTACGATTGGTACCTTATGGCGCTTTAGTTGCAACCTTCTATACAGGACTTGGCTGTTTACTTGGACCTTCTGTCTTTTTCTTAACGGTTAATGCGATTTTTGGATAAATTTTTGAAAATCCTATAACGGCAACTCATTATTCTTTAATAAGTTGCCGATATTTATCTTTTAAAATTAGAGGCAAACATTCGACATTCAGCAATCAGAGCAAGTAAGTTTGGGTCGCGTTCTTTACTTTTTAGAAAGACCAAACCAATTTCTTGTTGCATATGATATTGCTGTTTTAGTGGAATAAGTTTTACTGAACTTTCATAAACTGCAGAAATACGACCGGGTAGTAGAGCAAAACCGACACCTGAGCTGACCATACTAATGAGGGTAAAAATATCATTGACCTGTAAAGCAACTTTTGGTGAAAAACCAGCTTTTTTAAAAATGATATCGCTGTCGTTATGAGTTGCAAACCCCTTAGTTAAAGTTAAAAAAGTTTCTTCTTTTAAAAGGCTTAAATCAATATCTTTAAAATCGGCATATTTTGAATCTTTATTGACTGCCAGAAAGATATCGTCTGAAAACATTGGCAAAATTTCAAAGTCATCATCTTGAGTAGTTTCATTTAAAGCCACAATAATGGCATCAAGCTCCGTGGCTTTCAGCTTTTTCACCAAATCCTGATTTGAACTCAGCAATAGTTGAATATCAAGCTCACTACGTCGGAGCTTAAGACCGCTAATCACATTTGGAATTGTATTTACAGTCAAAGAATAAAGAGAACCTAAATGTAAAACCTTAGCTGCAAAGCCAGCGGCTTCTCTGGTTTTATTTACGGTAATAAAAATGTCTTGTACGATTTTTTGTGCCCGTTCTTCAAAGACATAAGCACTTTTTAAAGGAATGAGATTACGACCTTCATTTTTAAAAAGAGGGCAACGTAAAGCACTTTCTAAAGAGTGTAAGGCTTTATGAACACTGACATTACTCAACTGCATTTCTGTGGCTGTTTTAGACAAATTCCCACAGCGCATAAAAGCTAAAAAAATCTGTATTTTTTTAAGGGTGAGTTCTTCATCAATTTCCATATTAATTCCTTGAACCAGTTTCCCTAAAAACTATAGATTTGAGCTATAAAGTTAGCACAAAATAAAGACTATAAAATTGTGCTTAGGTCGAAGCATATCTTTATAAACTTGCTTCAACTCTTTGTTGAATGGTTTTGATAACCTGATCTAATGCATTTTGAATTTTAGTGTTCCATTCAAAAGAGCAATTGATTCTTAAATAATATTGCTGTGCAGGTAAAACACTAAATAGAGGGCTTGGCGCAACGCCAATGTTTTGCTGAATCAACGCTTCATAAACTTGCATACTATCTAAAGTGCTAGGAAGTTTGACCCATAGAAAATAACCACTTGGGTAGTAATACACTTCACAAGAGTTAGGTAAATGTTGCTTCAAATAATGATAAAACTGCTTTTTATAACGCTCGAGGGAAAGTCTAAGGGTACGCAAGTGCTTTTCATAATGATGATGAGACAAAAACTCAACCAATGCATTTTGAATGAGTGCATTCACTGAAATAGTACTCATGAGCTGTAAGTGTTGAATATGGTCTGAAAATTTACCCGCATAGACCCAACCGACCCGAAAACCTGCACCTAATGTTTTAGAAAAAGACGAACAGTGCAGTACCAGATTTTGTTGATCAAAATACTTCATTGAAAGTGGTTTTTGCCCACCGTAATAAAGCTCTTCATAGACATCATCTTCAATTAAATAGATTTGATGTTCGTGAAGCAACTTAGCAATTTTATATTTAATGTCATCACTGACTGTAAAACCAATCGGATTGTGGGCATTCAGCATCAGCCAACACACCTTGATTGGATATGTTTGAATAACCTGTTCGAAAGCCTCTAGGTCAAAACCATGTTGAGGATGTTCAGGAATGGTAATCACTTTAAGTCCTAAACGCTCAGCGGCTTGCCAAGCCCCATAAAACACAGTTTGCTGCAATAAAATATAATCACCGGGTTGCGCGACTGCTTGTAGCGAAAGGTTTAGTGCATCTAAACCTCCAGATGTAATGACAATGTCATCTGGATCGGTCTGTATGCCTTGCATACAGTAGCGCTGAGCAATCAGTTTTCTCAAGACCAAATTACCAGGAGGCAAGCTTGTGGTCTGGTCATAACTTTGTCTTTGGCGCGCAAGTTGCCCCATAATTTGAATAAGTTTGGGGGCTGTTAAAAGCTGACTGTCTGGAAAAGCTGAACCAAAAGGTACGACGGACTCGTGTTGGATTGACTTAAGATATTTAAAAACTAAAGAATTAATTTCAATTTTAGAGTTTAGTGAAACAACTGAATATTGCTCGAGTGGCTTTAGTGCAATTTGCTCGGCAACGAAGTAACCAGATTTTTCTTTTGAATAGATCAGACCTTGTGATTCAAGCTCCTGATAAGCATTCATGACGGTCATTAAGCTAAAGCCCGAGCGTTGTACCTGATCTCTCAATGACGGTAATTTTTCATGTGCATTTAAAGTGCCGCTCTCAATGAGTTGGCGAATGCTATGAGCGAGTTGTTCTGATTTATACATGTATGAGCTGCACGAAATAACAAAATGAAAGAAGCACTTAATCAATAATAAATGCCGTTTGCAGAATCTACAAACGGCATTTATTTAGAACAATAGATTTACTTTAAGTAAGGGGCTGCATAAATCAAGATAACTTTAAACAATCCCGCAATCACAGCTAAGGCTAAAAAACCCACCGAGCCATAGCAAAATAAACCATTGGGTTTGATTGAGTTTAACGGATGACTTTTTCATAAAACCCTCCATACTTAATGATAGCCTTCATCACCTACACGGACTTTGTCTCTAAATACCCAGTAAGAGACAATGGTGTAAGCAATAATGATTGGAATCAAGATAAGTGCGCCAACCAGAGCAAACATTTGGCTTGAATGAGGTGCTGCAGCCTGCCAGATGGTGACTGATGGCGGAATAATATAAGGCCATAAACTAATTACAAAACCAGTAAATGCAAGGAAAACGAGGGCCAATGTATATGCAAATGGTTTAAGGTCGTGATCTTGCTTTTTACATGCTGATAAAATCAGACCAACAAATAACAAGACCAAAATTGGTACAGGGCTAAAATAGAACAGATTTGGTAAAGAGAACCAGCGATCTGCAATTTCAGGATGAGTCAGAGGCGTATATAAACTCACACCACCAAAAATAATGAGCAATGCAATAATCAGCTTTGGCATAAGCTCATACATACGTTGCTGCAAACCTTTTTCGGTTTTTAAAATCAGCCATCCACAGCCTAAAGTGGCATACATCGCAACTACGCCAATACCTGTAAAGATGGTAAATGGGGAAAGCCAATCAAAAGACCCACCAGCAAAAATACCATTTTCGGTTTTAATCCCTTGAATATAAGCACCCAAAATAATCCCTTGAAGGAAGCTGGTTAAAACTGAACCCCAAATAAAAGCCAAGTCCCAAAGGTGCTTGGTTCGATGAGCTTTAAAACGGAATTCAAAAGCAACTCCACGGAAAATCAGGGCAATCACCATGAAAATGATAGGCAGGTAGAGTGCTGATAAAACTGTTGAATAAACCAGCGGGAAGGCTGCATACAGACCAGCACCACCGAGAACCATCCAAGTTTCGTTACCATCCCAAACAGGAGCGACGGTATTCATCATGACGTCACGTTCTTGGCTGTTCTTAATAAACGGGAACATAATCCCGATCCCTAAGTCAAAACCATCCATGACCACGTAAATTAAAACACCTAAACCAATAATACCGACCCATATTAAAGAAAGATCAATCATGATGTTTCTCCCCAGATTTTTGATTATCGTCAATGTTTTCATCGACCGCACTGAGTGGACGCATTGGTGTTTTAAAGTGTCCAACACCACCAGATTCAATAGTTGGAGTATCGATAAATACAGGGCCTTTATTAATGAGTTTTAAGGTGTAGTAAATACCGCTACCAAAAACGATGGTGTATACCACCACAAAAATAAAGAGACTCAGGCCCACCTGATCTGCGGAAACCGTATGTGAAAGCCCGTCTTTAGTGCGCATAATCCCGTATACAACCCACGGTTGACGACCTACTTCGGTAGTAATCCAGCCAGCCAGCATTGCCACATAACCCGCAGGCCCCATCACTACAGCGAATTTATGAAACCATGATGTTTCATAGAGTTTTCCACGCTTACGTAACCAAAGCGCAATTAAAGACAGAGTGACCATGAGCACACCAAGACCCACCATCACACGGAAGCTCCAGAAAACGATGGTTGAATTTGGACGGTCTTCAGGTGCGAAATCTTTTAAACCTGTCACTTGGCCATCTAAGCTATGCGTTAAAATTAAGCTACCCAAATAAGGAACACCCACTTCGAAGTGGTTACGTTCTTCTTTCATATCTGGAATTGCAAATAGCAATAATGGCATAGGTTCATTGTGATTGGTTTCCCAGTGACCTTCCATTGCTGCAAGTTTGGCTGGTTGATGTTCACGGGTGTTTAAACCATGGTTATCGCCAATTACTACTTGTAAACATGAAGTCACAAGCACCATCCAGAGACCCATCGAGAACGATTTTTTCACCAACTCATCGCGACGGCCTTTTACTAAATGCCATGCAGATGTTCCGACGACCAATAATGATGAAACTAAGAAGGCCGCAGCACCCATGTGGGCAAAGCGGTAAGGGAAGGATGGGTTAAAGACAATTGCAAACCAGTCTTTGGGGACAATAATGCCATTTTCGATGGCAAAGCCTTGAGGTGTCTGCATCCAGCTATTAGAAGATAGAATCCAGAACATGGAAATACATGTTCCGATGGCCACCATAAGTGTTGCGAAGAAATGGGCTCGAGGACCAACCCGTCCCCAACCAAATAACATAATGCCTAAGAAACCTGCTTCTAAGAAGAAGGCACTCAAGACTTCATAGGTAAGTAAAGGACCAGTAATACTTCCGGCGACGCGTGAAAATTCACTCCAGTTAGTACCGAACTGGTAACTCATGACCACGCCCGAGACCACACCCATACCAAAGGCAACGGCAAAGATCTTAATCCAGTACTTAAATAGATCTTTATAAATCGGGTTTTGGGTTCTTAACCATTTCCACTCTAGCACTGCTAAAAAGCAGGCAAGACCGATGGAAGTGGCTGGAAAAATAATATGGAAGGATACTGTAAAAGCAAATTGTATTCGCGCTAATTCTAGAGCGGTTAGACCGAGGCTCATAAACTTTCCCCCTGTGAACTAGCTGATGATGGTTAAATGAGTTAAATACTTATTTTCAGGCAACAAAGTATTCTGACGATTAAACTTGCTTCTGTGATAAATGTTCTTAGCAAGTAAAATGCCAACAGGGTTAAGCAATATAATTGCTTGATATTTCAAGAGAATAGACTGATTGATTGTTCTCAATCTGTTAACAAAGTTTATGCTTGATGTTGCATTTGTAAAAATGCATGTTGCATTGAAACATTGATGAAATATCTGGCGATATGCAATAGATCGTCTCATGAAAACTACCTACCTTAAGAAGTTTCCTTAATCATGCACTTACTATTTTTGTATATGTAGATACAGAAATTTTTTATAAAACTATAACAGTCTGAAGCACTCATGAGGTGTGCTATAGTTTTTTTTCAAATATCTGTAGCTATGTATCCATTCTTCAAAAGTCCAAAATAAATGAACAAGATTTACGAATGGCCAAAATCACTTTCCAAAAACAGAGTAAATGCGACTTTGGGTAATAAGCGCAGAATAGTTTCTTCTCTTTTATTCCTTTGTTGTTTTAAGTGAGGTCTGGTTGTTACGTAGGTTATTAAAGACCTGATTTAAGTGTAGCTCTTCTAAAATAGCTTGGATGTTAAAAAATGTTTATTACTTCTCAACTCAATGTCCTGCATAAAATTATTAAAAATCAGCCTATTCCTGTATCTATATTGGCTCAATTAGAGCAAACCTACGTTAATTTTGAAGCTACTTTATTGAGAGCGAAAGTACTCAGAGACTTTTCTAAATCTGAAACAGTATATTTAATTCAATCTCATATTGAGGCACAGCAAAGTAGTGTGGCCTATCTATTTTCACCATTTATTTTTGCTAACTTAAACAAGGCAGCTATTTATACAACGCCTGCAACTGCGCCTGTGCTTTCTATTCTTAATAAATATTATCAAGCTGAGAAGAAAGTACTCTTTAAAGTAGATGATGTTTTAGAAAGTCTAAAAATTTATATAGATTTGGAACTTGCAGAGCTTAATGAAGTCGAATTTATTTATCTAAGCTTAATCAAGGCACTATGCCGAAGTGATATCTCTACCGTTTTTTTAATTACGAGTTTAGACGTAGATGTCGAGCATTTAAAAGCACTGGAGCAATTTTTAAAGGTCAAAATTTATTGGATTAAAACCACAAAAGATGATGACTTAAAAAATCTCAATAGCTTAGAAATGCGGAAATTATTATTCAAAAATAAAGATGAAACTTATGTAAAATTATGCGCGAAGTTTGCTCAAATGAACGCAGCGCTGGTTGGTTTATGCGACACCTTTACTGCTGGTCAAATGACACATTTAATTGATGATATGTTCTATTCAGAGCATATTTTCGAAAAATTATCTGTCTATTCAGAATATATACAAACACTTCTGCAAAGCCAGCAGAGCATTAGACAAAAAGAGCTATCCTAGGACTTGATAGATGAGCTTTTTATCTTTGTGTTTAGGTTCTTATATAAAGAATGAATACTGTTATAAAAAAATAATCGTTTTCATGTGAAATAAATATTTTATGGTAAAAGCAAAGCAATATTGGTTTTACTTACATGACAAATTTAAATTTTGAGCATCATCTCGGTTCACTAACACATGCAGTACTTAGTCAGGCCTCAATTATTTCTCGCGTGTGGGGTGAAGGGCCTTCAGAACGTTATGATGAATTGGCAAAAAATTTCAGACCGACTTTTGCCCGTATTAAAGAAGGGGCTTTAATCCGTGAACAGCAGCATATTTTGCCTTATGAACAACTTCAGTGGCTCAAAGATATTGGCTTTACACGGTTAAGACTTCCCAAAGTTCATGGTGGCTTTGATGCAACCATTCCTGAATTATTTGCATTACTTATTGAACTTGCAGAAGCGGACTCAAACTTACCGCAAGCTTTACGTGTGCATTTTGGTTTCACTGAAGATGTGTTGGTAAGTAAAGACAAAACGTTTCAACAGCGTTGGCTTAGCCGAATTGCAAATGGGGAAACAGTCGGTAGTGCATGGTCTGAAGGCGGGAAAGAGTCAATTGATCAGTTCGAAACACATTTATATCGAGACAGTGAAGGAAAAATTCGCGTTAAGGGTAAAAAATATTACACCACTGGTAGCCTATATGCAGACTGGGTGGATGTTGGTGTAACAGATTTAAACGGTGAATCTGGCTCGGTCGTTGTTCGCCGTGAAGATGAAGGTGTTGAAATTGTTGATGACTGGAATGGCTTTGGTCAGCAACTCACTGCAAGTGGTACAGCATATTTCCATGATGTATTGGTCGATGAAACTGAAATTTTACCTGATGATGACCGTTTTAAATATTCAGCGGCTTACTATCAACTGGTTCAACTGGCAATCATTACAGGTCTAGGACGTGCTGCAACCTATGATGTTTCTCAAGCTGTGGCAAAACGTACACGAAACTACACTCATGCAAATGCGCAATTTGTAAAACAGGATCCACAAATTTTACAAGTCGTAGGACAAATTCGTGGTGCGGCTTACAGTGCAGGGGCGATTGTTGAAAAAGTCGCACAAAGCTTACAACGTGCTTATTTGGCTGCATTTCAAAATAATGAGCAGCTTGAAGAAGAACAAAATGCACTTGCCGAGCTTGAAAGTGCACAATCTCAAACGGTCATTACCGATCTAATTTTAAATGCCTCTACAATTTTATTTGATGCTTTAGGTGCTTCTGCAACAGACAAAGATTTAGGCCTAGATCGATACTGGCGTAATGTACGAACTTTATCATCACACAACCCGAGAGTATTTAAAAACCGAATTGTAGGTGATTTTAGTGTAAACGGTACATTACCACCGTATCAATGGCGAATAGGGAATGTTGCTAAACAATAAATTATAGTTTTAGATATTAAGCTGCTATTTTAGTGGCTTAATATTATTTATGTTTTTAGAAATAAATTATAAAAAACTATTAGAATAAAATCATATTTTGTTTGGGGTTTATATTATAAAGAAAACCTAAAAATTGCTTTAGTATAAAAATTAAATAAAATGCTGGTTGATATTTTATGACTAAGAAAATTAGTTTTAATGCTTTTGAAATGAATTGTATTGCCCATCAATCTCCTGGATTATGGCGACATCCTCAAGATCGATCTGTTGAATATAAAGATCTAGAATATTGGACAGATTTAGCACAAATTCTTGAGCGTGGTTTTTTTGACGGTATTTTTATTGCAGATGTGCTTGGTATTTATGACGTTTATCATCAAAGTGCTGAACATGCCTTAACAGGTGCAGTACAAGTTCCAGTCAATGATCCGCTACAGATTGTGCCAGCGATGGCCGCAGTCACAAAGCACTTGGGTTTTGGTGTCACGACTTCTATTTCCTTTGAACATCCTTATCCTTTTGCTAGACGTATTAGCACGCTAGACCATTTAACCAAAGGGCGAGTTGGTTGGAATATCGTGACGTCTTATTTGGAAAGTGGTTCGAAAAACTTGGGCCTAAAAACTCAGGTTAATCATGACAATCGTTATGATATTGCTGATGAATATTTAGAAGTCCTTTACAAACTTTGGGAAGGGTCCTGGGAAGAAGGTTCGGTACTTCGTGACCGTGAAAGCGGTATCTTTGCTGACCATAAAAAAGTGCATCCAATTCAGCACGAGGGTAAATACTTTACTGTACCAGGTATCCATATTTGTGAACCATCACCGCAGCGCACACCAGTACTTTATCAAGCAGGTGCATCTTCACGCGGGCAGAAGTTTGCGAGTCAAAATGCCGAGTGTGTATTCATAGCAGCGCCGTCTAAAATTGCCACTAAAAAAGTGGTACAGGGTATTCGCCAAAAATTGGCTCAAGAAGGCCGTGACCCGTACTCAGTTAAAATTTATGCACTTTTGTCGATTGTCACTGATGAAACCGATGCAAAAGCACAGGCTAAGTTTAAAGAATATCAAAGCTATGGAAGCTATGATGGTGCTTTAACCTTGCTGTCTGGCTGGTCAGGTGTAGATTTTTCACAATACCAGCCAACGGATAAAGTTGAATATATTCAAACCAATGCCATTCAATCTTTATTAGATTCTTATGTAAATGCGGACCCAGAACGTGTTTGGACCATTGAAGAAATTGCAAACTGGAACAGCTTAGGTGGGAATGGACCTGTGTTAGTGGGTTCGGCAGAAACCGTTTCGGATGCTTTACAGCAATGGGTTGAAGATACCGATGTTGATGGCTTTAACCTTGCCTATATTTTGGCTCATCAAACCTTTGCCGATGTGGTTGAGTTTATTGTTCCGGAGTTGCAAAAACGAGGGGTATATCAAACTTCGTATGCACAAGGAACATTAAGAGAAAAATTATTTGGTGCTGGGCCATATTTGCCTGAAAATCACCGCGGTGCAAAATATCGTAATCTAAAGGAATTAAAACTTGCTGAGGCGAGTTAATATTTTGGAAAACCTTTAAATAAATAGCTGGTTAAATACCAGCTTTTATTTTGTCTTTTTATATCGGTTTTACTGCTGAGTTAATAATGAAAAGATAATTCTATAATTAAGATTAAAACATCAGATTAATTTGTTTTTATATGATGTGAATAATCATTACTTTGTTTCTGTGATTAAAATACAGGAATTATTAAGTGAGCACACAAGAACTCGATCATAACCATCGTTATGAAATTAAATCTCCCGATGATGTTTCACAATTAATTTCCAAGTTTGCAGGGAAGGGTAAATCGAATAAAGTTATTTGGTTGGCACTGATTGGGGTGTTTATTGACGCCTATGATTTAACAACGCTGTCCTTTGGTATTGAGCAAGTTATCTCAGAATTTTCCTTAAGCCCTGTGATGACTGGTGTAGTGGCTTCAGCAATTGTCTGCGGAACCATTGTGGGTAACCTGATTGGTGGTTGGCTGACAGATAAAATTGGCCGTTATCGGGTCTTCATGGCGGACATGGTGCTGTTTGTCATTGCGGCAATTGTCGCTGGTTTTGCTCCGAATGTATGGGTTTTGATTTTAGCCCGATTTATTATGGGAATTAGTGTTGGTATTGATCTGCCTGTGGCAATGTCATACTTATCTGAGTTTTCTAAATTTAACGGGAGTAGCAACAAGGCAGCGCGTTTAGCCGCATGGTGCCCAATGTGGTATGCCGCTTCTTCGGTCTGTTTTGGTCTAGTTCTGGCGCTTTATTTTCTTTTACCACCTGAGCATAGCAATTGGTTATGGCGAGCATCTTTAATTTTTGGAGCAGTGCCAGCGTTACTCATTATTTTTATTCGCGGTAAATATTTAACTGAATCACCCATTTGGCTTGCGAACCAAGGGGATTTAAAGGGGGCAGCTAAAGTTCTACAAGAATCCTATGCAATTAATGCAGTCGCTACAGTTGAAAAAGTAGAAAGAACTGCTGAAAAGAAAAAGCGCGAGGGTTTTGCAGTTTTATTTAATAAAACCTATTTACCAAGAACGATTGTGGCAATTGTGATTCACATTTCGGTGGCATTTCAGTACACGACCATTGCCTTCTTTTTACCTTCTATTTTAACGCGTTTCTTTCATACCGATGTCTTGACGACCATTACAACCACACTCGGACTTAATTTACTGTTTGCATTTACGGGCGGACTGTTAGGCGTATTTGTTGCTAGCAGATTTAAATCTCGTCATGTGTTGCTTACAGGCTTTTTACTCCAATTTATAGCCCTCATTGCCTTGGCATTCATTGGTGAACCGGGTAATAGCTTTTTACTCTACACCGCAATTGGCATGCTAGGTTTATGGCTTTTTGCCGAAGGCTTTGGGCCAGGGGCACAAATGATGGTTTATCCAACTATGGCTTATCCTGCTTCGATTCGTGGCGTTGGTGTTGGCTTTAACCGTGCTGTAACGGGTGTTGCTCAGGCAATTGCTTTGTTTGTTTTACCAATCTGGATGGCGGGATATAAAACTGATGTTTACCTGATTATTTCTATTTTTGCGTTTATTCCTTTAATTGTGATTGGGCTACTGATTAAGTTTGAGCCTACCGCCCAAGATGTCGATGTGATTGATGAAGATAAAACAGAACTTCCTCTCAATAATTCACCAGTAATCGATTAGAGTAAAAATAAATATCTAGATAAAAACAAAGGCCAACATCTGTTGGCCTTTGTTTTTGGAGTTAGAAGTAATAAGCAAAAATTACAAATGCTTTTTTATTCCATTTATCATTACTTCCACCAGCTGCAAGACCTTCACTATCTCCTAAATATGGATCATGTTTACCCATTAGTAACTCGGCTTGTACTGTCAATTTTTGATAGTTAAAGGCAATGCCGGGAATAAAACGGGTGGAGTCTTTAAACCCGTCTTGCTCTTTCCGATAAGAACTATAGTTTAGGTAAGGACGAACAGAAGTAATTGGTCCAAACTGCTGAGGAAATTGATAGCTCAGTTCGGCTGAATAAATCTGACCTTTGGTTGCCGAATTAAATGAATAATCGAAACCGCCCAAAGTCAGATGATCTTTATATTCATTGTCGGCATTATCAATGTCTTGATAACCAGCCAAAAGCTGTAAATTCCATTGGTTATAATTGGTATTGCTAAAAACTGAATAGACTTGGCGATCGCCATCTTGCCCTGAACGTTTATTTTCAATGGTGGAATACCATGCAGAGGCGCCCAGTTGGGTAGAGAAATTTTCTTGGCCTAATACATTCTTAAAGGTATGAGCACCACGAACAACAATGGAGTTCTTTTCTTTGGTATTGGTGCCTTCTGGTACTGAGTCATCTGCATTGACAGGGTTGATACTAAATCGACTCGAGTCTTTGCTTTTACCTCTATAGGTGCCACCATCGGTAGGATAAAAGGCGAGTTGTGCTTCATTGATTCCATCATTGAAATCATATTTCACCCCAAGGTTGTGTACATCTTCCCAACCAGCACTATTGGCAATGCCTAAATAATAAGTATTTCCCCAAAAGCGACCCAAGCCAAAAGGAACGGGGTTTAAGCCAGCAATAATTTTACTGTTGTCATTAATTTTATAACCCATCCATGCATCGGTGAGCCAATTGGCATCGCCTAAATGCCCGTAATATTCATAAATCCGATAATCTAAGCGGCCAATCCATTTCGAGGAGTTGTAATCTAGCCATAATACGGCGTCATTAAAAGAAAATTTACTGGTAGAGGGTTCAGAGTCAAAATCATAAACATATTTAGCCCGAACAGTACCACTTACTTTAAGTTCACCTTCTTCAGCATTGCCAAAGGTAAGCGCTGCATGACTTGAGAGGCTGAATGTAATTAAAGACGTTGTAATTAATGTTTTTTTCAAAATTTGAGAATGTTTAAACAAAAGAATTTTTCTCCTCTTAAAAATAAAAATTAAATTTGCGTCATGTATAAACCAGAAAAAGATTTGCCCAAATCTCAATATTTGCAGAAGATTTAAGATAAAAAGATAATAAAATCTGAACTTTATATAAAAGAATGAAAATTAATTAGATGCAAAACTCTGGATGCAATAAGCAAAAATAAAAATGATCAAATATGAGAGGATAAAATACTTAGAGGACATCTGTCAGGTTTTCCTAATCATATGATTTGTGAATATCATTTTTAATTATTGATATATAAGTATTTTAATTTTTATTTTAATCTGTAAGTTTACTTAGAATTTTCTTTTTACCAAAAGATAAAAACTTATAAGGAAAAGTTATTTATAAAAATTAGATAAGCAACTCATATTTTTTTATTTTTCATTATAAAGCCGGCTGCATACCATGGGCTTATATTATTGAAAGATCATGAAATTATGAGCACAAAGACCAAACCGTTGATTATCACGGCAATTGTGGTTGTAGCAATTGTTGCATTTATCGTATGGCAAAATAAGAAAGATAATAATACGGGTGCTTCAGTTCGTGACAACAAACCTGTCGTGATTGCTTATCAAACTGGGGTTGACCCAAGCAAAGTTGCACAGGCCAACGGAGATTATGAAAAACATAGTCAACGGACCATTCAATGGAAAAAATTTGATGCGGGTTCAGATGTAGTTAATGCACTTGCTTCAGGTGATGTGGTACTTGGCAATATTGGTTCAAGCCCACTTGCTGCTGCGGCAAGCCGTGATTTACCGATTGAAGTATTCTTAATTACTTCAAAACTTGGTGGGTCTGAAGCATTAGTGGTGAGTAATAAATCAGGCATTAAAACCCCTCAAGATTTAATTGGCAAAACCATTGCTGTACCTTTTGTTTCAACAACCCATTACAGCCTTTTGTCTGCACTTAAACATTGGAACATTCCAGAAGACAAAGTAAAAATTATCAACTTGCGTCCACCTGAAATTTCAGCTGCTTGGGAACGTGGTGATATTGATGCTGCCTATGTTTGGGAACCTGCTTTAAGTAAAGCCAAAGCATCTGGTACGGTTTTAACCGACTCGAAACAAGTGGGAGAATGGGGCGCTCCAACTTATGACTTATGGGTTGTGCGTAAAGATTTTGCAGAGAAAAATCCTGATTTCTTAAAAGCTTTTGTCCAAACCACGCTTGAGCAGCTTGAAAAATATAATCAAGACCCAGCTGCTTACGTTAAAGACGCCGATAACGTGCAAAAAATTGCGCAGCTTACAGGTTCTGATCCAAAAGATATCCCGCTTTTATTAAGTGGAAACATTTACCTTGACCATGCTCAGCAAAAACAAACGTTAGATGGTGAATTTGCGCAAAATATTTTTGATACAGCGAAATTCTTAAAAGGTCAGGGCAAAGTCGATCAACTTAAAGCCGATTATAAAGGCAATGTGAATTCTTCATTTTTGCAGCCTTAAGGAGTTGTCATGAGTGTACTTGAAGCCAAACATATTCATCTGACTTTTCCTAAACAGCAAAAGCCAGTTTTACAAGACATTAACCTAACCATTGAAGAAGGTTCTTTAACCGTGATTTTAGGTGAGTCGGGTTGTGGCAAAACAACTTTGCTTAATATCTTGGCAGGGTTTCAAAAGCCGAGTTCTGGTGATGTGCTTGTAAATCATGAAGTCGTAACTGGACCAGATGTAACTCGTGCTGTTGTATTTCAAGATCACGCCTTACTTCCTTGGTTGAATGTTGCAGATAATGTTGGCTTCGCTCTGCAGTTAAAAGGTTTAAAGCGTGCAGAGATTGAGAAACAAGTGAGTGCAATTTTAAAAATTGTGGGTTTAAGTCACGTTGAAAAAACCAATATCTGGGAACTTTCCGGTGGTATGAAACAACGTGTTGGTATTGCCAGAGCTTTGATCAGTCATGCGCCGTTTATTTTATTAGATGAACCTTTTGCTGCCTTAGATGCTTTTACGCGTGAAAACATGCAGCAGTTAGTGCTCGATTTATGGATTAAACAAAATAAAAGCTTCTTTTTAATTACACATGACATTGAAGAAGCATTATTGCTCAGCAATCAGTTAGTTCTGATGACGGCGCATCCAGGCAAAATTGTAGAAACTCTACATCTCGATTTTGCTCAACGATATCGTCAGGGCGAGCCTATTCGTTCGATTAAATCTGACCCTCAGTTTATTCAGCTCAGAGAACAGCTATTTGAAAGTTTAAGGGCTCAAAAACAAAGCGGTAAGGAGGCGTTACCTACATGAACACTAAAGATAACGTCTATGAATATGACAAAGCAGAGCTAAAACTTAAGCCAGATGTGCAAACAGAAAAAGCTTCATTTTTATCGTCATTTTTTGAGAAACATCGCACTTTGGCAGTTAGCATAATTAGTGTGGGAAGTGTGGTTGCACTCTGGTTCCTCATTACTGCTTTGCATGTCGTACCCGAACTGTTTTTACCAAGTCCACAGGCAGTCTGGCAAAAATTTATATCGGTCAGCCAAGAAGGCTTTATGAAGGCGACTTTGTGGCAACACTTGGCAGCCAGTATCTCACGTGTATTTTTAGCTTTGATTGCTGCCGTAGTGATTGGCGTTCCGCTAGGCTTATGGATGGGTCTGAACAAATGGGTTCGCGCTGTTCTAGATCCTTTGGTTGAATTATTACGTCCAATTCCACCGTTAGCTTATTTGCCGTTACTTGTTATTTGGTTCGGTATTGGCGAAACCACAAAAGTACTTTTGATTTTTTTCTCGATATTGGCGCCTGTCATTATTAGTAGTGCGCATGGTGTGTTAAGCCATCAGCTAAATCGTGAACGTGCGGCATTGTCATTAGGGGCAAGTCAGACACAAGTATTTTGGCATGTCATTTTACCAACAGCTTTACCTCATATTATTACCGGTATTCGTATTGGTCTCGGGGTGGGCTGGTCAACATTAGTTGCAGCAGAATTGGTTGCAGCGGACCGTGGTATTGGTTTTATGGTGCAATCGGCAGCACAGTTCTTAATTACCGATACGGTGATTCTGGGCATTATTGTGATTGCGATTGTCGCAGTTAGTTTTGAGCTGTTTTTACGTTGGTTACAAAAACAGTTTTCTCCTTGGTATGGTCAGCAGTTGTAGTAAAGAAGATGAATACAGTAGTAGCAAACTTAAATATTGAAGTGATCAAGCCTAGCATTGGCGCAATTATTCACGAAATTGATTTGAATGCGTTAAATGAACAGACAACGCAACAAATCCAGCAGGCTTTGCTTGATCATCAGGTCATTTTTTTTCGAAAGCAACAATTAGCACCGCAAGCACAAGCAGACTTGGCACGCAGTTTTGGTAGCTTACATGTGCACCCGATTTATCCTTCAATTGAAGATGTACCTGAAGTGATGGTACTCGATAGCTGGAAACAAGATTTGCGTGACAATGAACTTTGGCACACAGATGTGACTTTTAGTAAACCCCCGCCTTTAGGTTGTGTGTTGCAAGCCATTAAAATTCCACCTGTAGGCGGAGATACATTATGGTCGAGCAACACAGCAGCTTTTAAAGGGCTTCCGCTTGAGTTACAGCAAAAACTACGTGGCTTAACTGCAACCCACGATATTCGTAAGTCTTTTCCGCTTGAACGTTTTGCTCATAACGAAGAAGAACGTGAAAAGCTTTTGCAAACATTTAAGCGTAATCCACCAGTGGTTCACCCAGTGGTGCGTACCCATCCGGTTACAGGTGAGCCTTTGTTGTTTGTAAGCGAGGGTTTTACCACTCGCATTAATGAGTTACTTAAAAAAGAAAGTGAACAGTTACTTAATTTCTTGTTTGAACATGCGACTCAAGAGCAATTTCATTTGCGTTGGAAGTGGCAAGATGGTGATATCGCGATTTGGGATAACCGTTGTACGCAACATAAAGCATTATTTGATTATGGCGATGCTCATCGCATCATGCACCGTGCAACCATTAACGGTGATGTGCCATTTTATAAAGAAGAACAACAGCCAGAGTTAGCAGAGGCTTAATTCCTTTAATTATTCTTTGTTTCAATTCCAACGTAGCGTTTTGAGTTGGAATTGAAACAGTAAGTTATCTCTATTGTGCTCCAAAACCCGACAATATGCCTGTGTAGTTCTTTACAGGAGGTGAAGCCCAATCACCAATTTTGCTGGTTTTTAAATTTAACTGGACTAACATTTCAGCTTGTTTAACGGCTGCTGCAACGCCGTCAATAACGATTATACCTAACTCGTTTTGTAGCTTTAGACATAAATCACTCATACCTGCACAGCCCAAAACAATTGCATCGCTTTTATCTTCTACCAGTGCTTTTTTGCACTCCTCTCGTATGGTTCGATAAGCATCTGAGTCAGGAAGCTCCAATTCTTCAACTGCAATGTCACAAGCTCGAACATTTTTGCAAAATGGTGTAGCCCCATAGCGATGAGCCAGATGCCAACTCATATTCACTGTGCGTTGTAAGGTTGTGACCACACTAAAACCATTACTGACATAACTTGCAGTTCGCATAGCTGCTTCTGCAATCCCAATCACAGGCGCTGAAGTCATTTCACGGGCAGCATAAAGCGCAGGGTCACCAAAACAGGCAATAACATAAGCATCTACACCTAGAAGTTCACCTTGGTGAATTTCCTCCAGCACACCTACTGCACTTAATGCTTCATCATAATAACTTTCAATTGTTGCAGGGCCCATTTGAGGACTCACTGCAATAATTTGAGTACCAGAACTTGCAACTATCTTTGCTGATGCAGCAATTTTGTCAGTCATACTTTGGGTGGTATTGGGATTAATAATTTTTATTTTCATTGTACTTTTGCCTTAGTCAGTGCCGATTTAGCATGTGTAAGCGGTTGGTTAAGAAATCGGTAAATGACAAAACCGAATCCCATCCCAATAAACCATGTGAAATTAGCTAGCCCTGATAGTTGTGGTAAAAGTACGCAGAGAATAGGAATTAATGAAGCTGGAATTAAGGCATAAAAGGCAGAGTGGTTATAACCATTTTTGTACCAATACAAACCTTTGGTATCTAAGGTATATAAATCATCTACTACGATTTTTTGTTTTTTAACGAGGTAAAAATCAGCTAGCAATACGCCAAAAAGCGGACCGATAAATGCACCTAAAATATCAATGGTGTAATGGATCACTTGAGGGTTATTAAATAAATTCCATGGGGTAATGAAAATTGAACCTACTGCTGCGATCATTCCACCC
This sequence comes from Acinetobacter sp. 742879, assembly GCF_000588535.1. Classification (NCBI taxonomy): domain Bacteria; kingdom Pseudomonadati; phylum Pseudomonadota; class Gammaproteobacteria; order Moraxellales; family Moraxellaceae; genus Acinetobacter; species Acinetobacter sp. 742879. Next base: position 230,688 of record NZ_JFYC01000001.1, read on the forward strand.
ATGCGCCAGCTAATTTTGCTCGGTGAAACATTGGAAAAATCAAAGGCAGGTGATACAAAGTTAGCGACAATATTAATCCCGATGGTGGCAATCATTAAGGTCAAACTACCTAAAATGACTACAAAGGTATTATCAAGTTTTCCAACCATCTCGACAGGGTCGGTAATGAGCTTACCGTAGACTGGAAGCGTTGCTGCAATACAAACTACAGTAAGTAAAGAAAAGCCTAAGAAGTTAATCGGTAGTCCAAGAAAGTTACCCATTTTAATCGCGTTAAAGCTTTTGCCATAACGAGAGAAGTCACCAAAGTTCAGCATAGGTCCTGAAAAATATGAAACAACAAGTGCAATAGCACCAATCATGACTGGTACAACCGCAAAACCGTCGTATTGAACACCGCTCAAGTTTAGATCAATATTTTGCCAGCCAGCTTTCCAGATGAGCCATACTGCCATCGCAAACATCACAACATAGACAGCTGGACCTGCCCAGTCAATGAATTTACGAATGCTGTCCATGCCAGACCAAAAAACAATCGCTTGTAGTAGCCAAAGCAGCATGAAGCCAACCCATCCTAAATAGGAAAGCCCAAGAAAGCCGTAAGTTGAAACATCAGCATAGGGTGACCATTCTGGAAAGAACTTTAAAATGACTAATAAGAATGCACTTGAGGCCAAATAGGTTTGAATGCCATACCACGCGACAGCGATAAGACCCCGAATAACAGCAGGAATATTTGCACCAAGCACACCGAAAGTGGCACGACAAATAACAGGATAGGGCGTGCCTGTTTGTTGGCTAGACTTGGCAATCAGATTTGTAAAAAACTGAACTATGGCAATGCCGATGAGTAAAGATAAAAGTCCCTGCCAGCTGTTCAGCCCGAGTGCAAAAAGGCTCCCAGCCATGACATAACCGCCGACACTATGAACATCAGACATCCAGAAAGCAAAAATATTATAAGCGCCCCATGTTTGCTTTTTTAAAGGAGCTAAGTCTTGATTTGTCAGTTTTGCATCATAAGAAGGTTTAATTATTGCTTCGGTATTATTCATCTTGAACACTCACTTCCCTTATGTTGGGCTGGCACGTTCTTCAGCAGCTTGAAATTCTGGCTAAAAGAATGAAATTAAAATTGTGCACAATGTGATATTTATATTGTGCACAATTTTAATTGAGCAAAAGTTATGCCAAATTTAAGAAGTAGCACTTATGAGTTATTTAAACTGGTATGAATTTTGGATATGAAGAGACAAATTTATAAAATGAGAAGTGCTTAATTTTTTATAAAAAGTAAGTAAAGTTAGGTGTATAAGTGGATATTTAGAAGTCTAATATTGAATTGTTTAGCTCAACATTAGTGTTTTGGAAATGAGAGCAATATTCCAAAACGCTTAAGTTAAACTTACACTACAGTTATTAGATAAAGTTTTAGAAAGAGGAGGCGTTAATAAAAATGGAGAAATCAATGCCATCAAATGCACCAAAAAAAGCCGTAGAAATGAGCAATGATGAAATTGATGACCATATATATAACGCTATTGTAGATGCTATTTTAAATCGACAACTCGTTCCTGGCGCACGTTTAGTTGAAGCACCTTTGTGTGAGGCATTTGGTGTAACGAGGGGAGTGTTAAGACGTGTTTTCGTGAAACTTGCCCATGATAAGGTCATCGAAATTCAGCCCAATCGTGGGGCACTCATCGCAAAACATAGCGCTCATGAAACAAAAGAGGTCTTTGAAGCACGCAGCATGCTTGAAATCGCCACTGTAAAAAAATTAGCTCAAAAGTCACATAACCTAGATTTTAGTGAGCTTCGAGGCTTAGTAGATCAAGAGTCTCATGAGCGTTTAGCTGGTAATTGGGCCGAGTGGATTAAGCTATCGGGGCAATTTCATTTAAAGCTGATTGAAGCAAATCAAAATACGATTATGACCAGTTATTTGCAGACGCTTATTGCAAGGACTTCATTATTAATTGGCTTATATGAAATTCCAAAACATAATAATTGTTCGGCAGATGAACACCGTGCAATTTTAGATGCGATTGAACAAGGCGATGAAAAACGAGCCACTCAATTGATGGAAGAGCATTTAGAAAACTACGCGACCACATTTATTGAACAAGACAGCACAGCATCAGCAGAACAAAATTTATTAAATTTATTTAAAAATAAGAAGATTGAAATCAGTCAAACTAACTGAAAATCATGGGCCAATTTCCTATGGAAAAGGCCCGGATTGGTTATTTTATAGGAACGATTTGACGTGTTAGAAAATCAATAAATAATTTTACTTTCTTCGATAAAATCTTACGGTTTGGCCATGTAACATATAGGTGAAGCGGCTGACTGGTGTAGTCCTCCAAACATTTTTGTAATTTACCTTCTTTATAATAAGGCTCTGCAATAAACTCTGGAAGAAAAACAATACCGTGATCTTTCAAGCACATATCTAATAATAATTCACCATTATTACAGGTCATCACAGGGAAGCAATTAAAGGACACTTCTTTTTGATCTTTTTGGAAGATCAACTTCTTATGTCGGCTATCCTGATAGTAAATTAGAAACTTGTGTTCTTTAAGTTCTTCTAATGAATCTGGCAATCCATGCTGATTAAAATACTCAGGTGTTGCATACAAATATCGTTGATAGGTATTTAATATTTTACTATTTGCCAAATTTGGAGGAGAGCCATCTACACGAATGGTTAAATCAAATTTATTATTATTCATGTCTAATAGCTGATCAGTCATGAATAAATCAATTTTTATGCTGGGATATTTCTCAATAAAGTCTGAAATGATATGTTGAAGAAAAATGTTGCTAAAAGACATTGGTGTATTGAGCTTGAGTTCGCCTTCAGGGTACTGCTGATTATAGCTAATTTCATATGCAGCCCATTCGAACTCACTTAAAATGACTTTGCTATGTTGATAAAACTTTTCCCCACAAGAGGTGAGGTTCATCTGTCTTGTTGTTCGAGTTAAAAGTGTGGTTCTGAGGTCGTTTTCGAGGTAGCAAACACGTTTGGCAACTAAGTCACGAGAAATATCGAGTGCTCTGGCTGCACTACTAAAATTCCCATGTTCTACAACACTTACAAAAGTGGAAATACAGTCTAATCGATCCATGGATAAGCGAAAGGTAACAAATATATATCAATGATTAAACTATAAAAATTAAAAAGCAATCATTGTTTTGATTGTATTCGTACAGAATACAGATTCGTGGTGATTTACTGTCTATGCTTTTACATTTTTATCTGTTTTCATAATAACCAGTAAGCAATTTTGATGCATTACTCATAAGGAATAATGGAGTTTACCCATGAATAAATCACTTTTAGAACAACTATCACCAACCAATTGTCAGGTTATTTTTATTGATCATCAGCCACAAATGGCTTTTGGGGTACAGTCAATAGATCGCCAAGTATTAAAGAATAATACTGTAGGATTAGCAAAAGCAGCTAAAACATTCAATATTCCTGTCACCATTACAACGGTTGAAACTGAAAGCTTCTCTGGTCATACCTATCCAGAACTTTTAGATGTATTTCCAGATGCTCCATTACTAGAACGTACTTCAATGAATTCGTGGGATGACCAAAAAGTACGTGATTCGCTTGCAAAAAATAATCGTAAAAAAGTGATTGTTTCAGGTTTGTGGACTGAAGTGTGTAATAACACCTTCGCTTTTGGTGCGATGCTTGAAGGGGATTATGAGATTTATATGGTCGCAGATGCTTCAGGTGGTACCTCGAAAGAGGCACATGACTATGCCATGCAACGTATGATTCAAGCTGGTGTTGTTCCGGTAACTTGGCAACAAGTATTACTTGAATGGCAGCGTGATTGGGCACACCGTGATACGTATGATGCAGTTATGGCAATTGTACGCGAGCATTCTGGTGCTTACGGTATGGGTGTGGATTATGCTTATACGATGGTACATAAGGCACCTGAGCGTACAACATCAAAACATGAAGTACTTGCACCAGTTCCTGCAAAATAAAACAGTACTGATTTAGGTAAAGGCATGTCTAGTATTCAATATTTAAGTGATATTAATACAGATATGCCTTTATTTTTTAGAACGATAATTCACAAGAATGGAGTTCAGAATGACCGAAATAAACCTCATACTCATAAACGGTAAAATCACAACACTAGATCCTCAGAACCCCGAAGTACAAGCAATTGCGATTGCAGACGGTAAAGTATTACGCACGGGTACAAATGATGAGGTAATGAAACTCGCAACTCCAACAAGTAAAGTTGTAGATTTAAATGGCCGTCGCGTTATACCAGGTCTAAACGACAGTCATTTGCATATTATTCGTGGTGGCCTAAATTACAATATGGAGCTGCGCTGGGAAGGTGTGCCATCTGTTGCCGATGCGTTACGCTTACTCAAAGAACAAGCAGACAATACTCCAGCTCCACAATGGGTTCGTGTCGTAGGCGGATGGACTGAATTCCAGTTTGCCGAAAAGCGTTTACCGACTTTAGAAGAAATTAATAAAGCTGCACCAGATACTCCTGTCTTTGTTTTACATCTATATGCCAGTGCTTTGTTGAACCGAGCTGCACTTGATGTATTGGGCTTTAACAAAGACACACCGGACCCACCTGGCGGCAAGATTGTACGAAATGAAAAAGGTGAGCCAACAGGTCTCTTGCTTGCTACGCCATCGGCTATGATTTTGTATTCGACCTTAGGGAAAGCACCGAAATTGCCAGTTGAAGATCAAGTCAATTCAACTCGACATTTCATGCGTGAATTGAACCGGTTAGGTATTACTTCAGCAATTGATGCGGGCGGTGGCGGTCAAAATTATCCTGAAGATTATGATGTGATTAAGCAATTACACGATCAAAATCAAATGACCGTACGTATTGCTTACAACCTATTTGCTCAAAAGGCAGGCCAAGAGCTTGATGATTATCGCCGTTGGACCGAAATGACATTTCCGGGCGATGGTGATGAGCTATTTAGAATGAATGGAGCAGGCGAGAATCTGACTTGGTCAGCGGGGGACTTTGAAGACTTCTATGAGCCACGTCCGGATTTACCAGAAAAAATGGAAGGTGAGCTCGAAGCTATTGTAGAGCACTTGGCTGAAAAGAAATGGCCATTCCGTATTCATGCAACTTATGATGAAAGTATTAATCGCTTACTGAATGTATTTGAGCGCGTCAATTCAAAACAACCATTTGCGACACGATTTATTATTGACCATGCCGAAACTGTATCTGAGCGTAATATCGAACGTATTGGTGCGTTGGGTGGTGGTATTGCCATTCAACACCGTATGGCATATCAAGGTGAGATTTTCGTAAAACGCTATGGTGCTGAGGCTGCTCAGGCAACGCCACCTGTTAAGAAAATGTTAGAACTCGGTGTTCCTGTGGGTGCGGGAACAGATGCGACTCGTGTTGCCTCTTATAACCCTTGGGTGTGTTTATATTGGTTGAGTACGGGTAAAACAGTGGGTGGATTACCTTTGTATGAGGAAAAAAATCTATTAGACCGTCAGACAGCACTCAAACTCTGGACTAAAGGTTCCGCTTGGTTCTCTGGTGAAAAAGATGTTAAGGGCTCACTCACAGCAGGAGAACTTGGTGATCTGGTGGTATTGTCTGATGACTACTTTAAAGTAGAAGCTGAGGATATCCAGTGGATTGAGTCTGTACTTACTGTCTTAGGTGGCAAAGTGGTCTATGCAGGGGCAGAGTTTAAGCAAGACGATCCGCCGTTACCGCCAGCATCTCCAACATGGTCGCCGGTAAAACGCTTCGGTGGTCAGTGGCGGTTATCTGAAAACCGTAATGCTCCTTCCAATCAATCATTACAGTCACAAAGTGCTTTGTGTGCATGTGCTAGCAGCTGTGGAATGCATGGACACAGTCACGCTTGGATGCTTGATCTTCCTGTAAATGATAAAGACAAAAAGTCTTTCTGGGGCGCACTTGGGTGCTCGTGTTTTGCATTTTAAATAAAACAGTATGGGAACCTGCTGATTAAATGGCTTGATTCTCTAAGGTATGTACGATGAAAATGTACTTGTTATCTTTGGCTGTAGGGTTGCTTGTTGGTGTCTTATATTATGTTTTAAATGTTAAGTCACCAGCTCCACCTCTTGTTGCATTAGTTGGTTTATTAGGCATGGTAATAGGAGAGCAACTGCTTCCTTTCATCAAGTCTTATTTTTAATCTGTTTCATTCAAAAAAGCTAAATGGTGCCATGCCATTTAGCTTTTTATATTAATAAATATCTTCAATTACTTTATACGACGACCTTGCTCATCAATGATCACTTCGCCATCTTCTTTTACAAAATAGCCTAAGTTTTCTACATCTAAAATATCCAATACAATCTCAGAAGGACGGCAAAGTCGTGTGCCTTTTGGTGTAACCACAAATGGGCGATTAATTAAAATTGGGTACTGAACCATAAAATCAGTTAACTGTTCATCGGTCCAATGATCTTGTTCTATCTCTAAATCTTTATAGGGATCAACATTTTTACGAATTGCTTCACGTACAGTTAAGCCTGAATCCTTAATGAGTTGAATCAATTCATCTTTACTTGGTGGTGTTTGCAAATATTCAATAACGATAGGCTCAAACCCAGCATGACGAATAAGCGCCAATGTATTGCGTGAGGTTCCGCAAGCAGGATTATGGTAAATTTTCACTAGCTCAGTCATGGTAAATTTATTATCAAATTAAGATATTGCATTTATATATGGATATCCGTATATTTACAATAACGAATATATTTTGTTGAAGATATGATCAACCAAATCGATTTCTTTAAATGTCTATCTGACCAAACTCGGTTAAACATTCTTAAGTTAGTTCTGAGCAAACAAAATATTTGTGTTTGTGAGCTAACAGAACAGCTTGAGTTGAGCCAACCGAAAATCTCCAGACATTTAGCTTTATTAAGAACTCATGGCATTTTACTTGATGCACGACAGGGGCAATGGGTGTATTACAGCGTCAATCCAGATTTACCAAATTGGGCTGTTGAAGTTTTGAAAACTATAGGAAACCAAGATGAAAGTTTAGTGAATCAATCATCTTCAAAGTTTTCTTCTATTTCTACCTATTGTGAGTAAGACCATGAAATTCTTATTTTTATGCACTGGAAACAGTTGTCGTAGCATTTTGTCAGAAGTTTTATTTAATAGTCGTGCACCAGAAAATTGGAAAGCGTATAGCGCAGGCAGTAAACCATCAGGGCAGGTGCATCCATTAACCATTGAAACACTTGAAAACTTAGGTCTTTCAACAGATGGGTTATGGAGTAAAACTATTGATGACTGCGAACAGTATCAACCAGATGTTGTGATTACAGTCTGTGATTCTGCTGCACAAGAAGCATGCCCACTTTATTTAGGTGGCGCAATCAAAGCACACTGGGGCTTAAGTGATCCATCTCATTTGGACTTGCCAAAAGAAGAAAAGCTTAAAGCATTCCAAGAGACTGTAGATCATATCAACCGTCGTTTAGATGCATTGTTTGCACTTGATGTTCCGAACTTAAGCCGTTCACATTTAATTGCTGAGATTAATGAAATCTCTCATATTGAGTGAGAGAGCCGAGATGACTAAGCAAAAGCTTTCTTTTTTAGATCGTAACCTGACGCTATGGATTTTTATTGCCATGGCTTTAGGTTTGGCAATTGGGGTGTTCTTTCCTCAAGCCTCGGTTTCTTTGAACAGAATGAGTGTAGATAACGTTAATATTCCGATCGCAATCGGCTTAATTTTGATGATGTATCCACCTTTAGCAAAGGTTGATTATGCTACGTTACCAGAAGTATTTAAAGATAAGAAAACCTTAACTTTATCGTTGGTACAGAACTGGATTATTGCTCCAGTTTTAATGTTCGTACTTGCTATAGTTTTCTTGCATAGTTATCCGGAATACATGACAGGCCTGATTTTGATTGGCTTGGCACGTTGTATCGCAATGGTTTTGGTTTGGAATGGTCTTGCTTGTGGTGATAACCAATACCTTGCAGCTTTGGTTGCCTTTAACAGTATTTTCCAAATTTTGTTCTTTAGTACCTACGCATGGCTTTTCTTAACTTTCTTACCTCCATATTTTGGTGTGGCAGGGCAAGTCATTGATGTAAATTTTTGGACCATTACACATGCGGTTTTGGTGTACTTAGGTATTCCATTCTTAATGGGGTTCTTGACGCGTTTGATTTTAGTCAAGTCGAAAGGTTTAGAATGGTATCAAACTAAATTTTTACCAAAAATCAGCCCGATTAGTTTAATTGCTTTACTTTTTACCATTGTGGCTATGTTTAGTCTAAAAGGTGGTGATGTGGTGAGCTTGCCTTTAGATGTATTACGTATTGCAATTCCACTGACGATTTACTTTGTGGTGATGTTCTTTATTAGCTTCTTTATGAGTAAACGTATGGGGAATAACTATCCACGTACCACTGCTATTTCGTTTACTGCGGCTGGTAACAATTTTGAGTTAGCTTTAGCGGTTGCCATTGCAACATTTGGTTTGGCATCACCTGTGGCATTTACCACAGTGATTGGACCATTGGTTGAAGTACCCGTTTTAATTTTACTCGTTACCGTTTCTCTTTGGTTAAAGAAAAAGTATTTCTCAGATGAACAGTCTTAATAATGATTTATCAAATGTAGCATTAGATCTTTTAGATAAACCTACATTTGAGCAAGTGCAAGCACAGCAGCTTGAGCATCCACCTCGCATTTTATTGCTATATGGTTCTAATCGTGAACGTTCTTATAGTCGTTTTGCTGTGCTGACTGCTGGTCGAATCCTTGAATACTTAGGTGCTGAAGTCAAAATCTTTCATCCTAAAGGTTTACCTTTACCTGAGGATGCAGGAACTGATCATCCGAAAGTGCAAGAGTTGCATGAGCTTTTAGCTTGGGCAGAAGGTATGGTGTGGTGCTCACCCGAACGTCATGGCGCGATGAGTTCAATTTTAAAAGCCCAGATTGACTGGATTCCTTTGGCAGCCGGAGCAATTCGTGCAACTCAAGGTAAAACCTTAGCAGTCATGCAAGTTAGTGGTGGTTCGCAGTCGTTTAATGCGGTCAATCAAATGCGTATTTTAGGCCGTTGGATGCGCATGATTACCATCCCAAATCAGTCTTCAGTTGCTAAAGCCTTTTTAGAGTTTGAAGAAGATGGCAGTATGAAACCATCCTCTTACTATGACCGAATCGTTGATGTTATGGAGGAGTTGTATAAGTTCACTTTATTAACTCGTGGGCAAAAACAATACCTGACAGATCGCTACTCTGAGCGTAAAGAGTCGGCAGAAGAGCTGGCAAAACGAGTAAATCAAAAATAAACAGTTTCATAAAAAAGTGCTCCACTCGGGGCACTTTTTATTGTTTAGCTTTTACATTCAGGCCATTGTGGGCAAAAGTTTTTGTAATAGTTCAATAAAGTTTGAAACTTTGGCAGAACTCTCATTTTCCCGAGTAATCAGGTAAAGAGGCGCATTTAGTTTCATTGAATTATCAAACTCGCGATATACAATTTCATGTTCCCAAAAGTTATGCATTGAGGCTGGCACAATCGTTATACCAATTCCAGCAGCGACTAAATTTAATGTTGCAGTAGGACGAGGTGCTTCCTGAATAATGCGTGGACTAAAGCCTGCTTGATAACAGCTATATAAAATATTGTCATATAAACCTTGTCCTGAAGAACGACGGTATAAAACAAAATTTTCATCTGATAAGTCATTTGAGCTAATTTTTTCTTTTTGTGTAAGTGGGTGGCCCATAGGCAATGCCACTACCATTGGCTCATCTAATATATGAAGATGCTTTAGCCCAATATCACGGCTGATTGGCGCTCTTAAAAAAGCGATATCAAGTTTCTCTGAGATTAATCGATCTAATTGTTTTTGGCTGCCTGCTTCTTCAAGTTTGGTTAGTACCTTTGGATATATTTCTCGATATGACCGTAATACTAATGAAATGAGCGGATGCAAACCTGCGGAACTTGTAAAACCAATATTGAGTTGTCCAGTTTTACCTTGACTAACATCTTGGACTAATTTTGGAATATGTTTGGCATGTTCTAATAAAAGTTGTGCTTCTTTAAATAATGCTAAACCCGCTTCAGTCGGTTCAATGCCACGAGGCTGGCGAATAAGTAACTGTGCACCGAGTTCTTCTTCAAGCTTTTTGAGTAAACGCGTCAAAGGCGGCTGTTGAATAAATAATCGGTTTGCGGCATGTGTGATATTTCTTTCTTCTACTACCACCACAAAGGCATGAAGCTTATGTAAATCTAGCATAGGAATACCTTTAGGGTATGGTTAGTGAAAATAAAAGCATTTGTAGATATATCATAAAAGTAGCATTCTATCTTGGTCAGATAAAGTGAAAAGTAACGAAAATGAACCATGTTGAGATTGCTGTGCAAAAGGAGACCGTACCGACTTGCACAGAACTGTTTTTAGGTTTTTTAACATTAGGTTTAATCGGATTTGGTGGTGTATTACCTTTGGCTCGTAAAGTTGTTGTAGAGCAACGACAGTGGCTAAGTCCTGAAAAATTCACTGAGTTACTGGGTCTGTGTCAATTTTTACCGGGCGGCAATATCATTAATTTATCTGTTGCGATTGGCATGGAGTTTCGCGGTGTTCGTGGGGCAGTGAGTTCACTGATTGGCTTGATCCTTGCGCCTACGATAATTGTTGTACTTTTACATTATGTCTATGAGCAGTTCCAAGACAACCTTATGGTTAAGCATCTTTTTGAAGGGTTAGGAGCAGCAGCAGCTGGGCTTCTGGTGGCAACTGGCTTAAAAATGTTGAAACCATTATTACGTAACCCAATAGCGATGTGTGTTGTTGTGGCAGCAATTGTTAGTATTGCTTTTCTAAAAATCTCTTTGCTTTTGACCATGCTGATTTTGTTGGCACTTTATTCAACTATTATTTGGAGACGTGTGTAATGGGTGCAGTTCTACTTACTTTAGCCATCATTTTTACTCAATTGTCTCTTATTGCATTTGGTGGCGGAAATACAATTTTACCTGAGATGCAACGCCAAGTCGTTGACATCCATCACTGGATGACAGCACAAGAATTTAGTGCATTATTTGCCATGGCTCAAGCAGCACCAGGTCCAAACATGATGATTGTACCGTTGGTAGGATGGCATGTAGCAGGGTTGTCAGGTCTACTGGTAACGTCTACAGCTAAATTTTTACCTTCATCAATTATTACTGTGTTTGTAATGAGAGGCTGGTCAAAATTTAAAGATAAGAAATGGCGCCGTGTTTTACAGCTTGCTTTACAACCTGTCACTGTGGGAACTGTGCTTGCCAGTGCGTGGATTATTTCTGAGGCAGCGGCAATAAATACTTTACTTGTCATTATGGTCGTCATTGCAACTTTATTGTCTTTAATTAAAAAAGTTCATCCCTTGCATGTATTGATTGCTGGAGCGGTATTTGGCGTGGTCTTACTTTAGTTTAACCAGTTTGCCGACCTGCGCTGGATGAGTTCAGGTTGGCTTTTTTTGATGAAGAAAATAACAATTAAATCTAAAAAACCGATTAAATATATAAAAACATACTGTTTCACCTATTCTGTGTTTTCACGTACTATGCATCTATTGAAAGAATTTGGATGCATTGGAGTAAAAAACAGATGTTAGATCAAAACATTAAAACTCAATTAAAAGCTTACTTAGAACGTCTAGAAAGTCCAATCGAATTAGTTGCTGCTTTAGATGAATCAGATAAAGCAGCTCAAATTAAAGAATTAGTAACTGAAATCGCTGAGCTTTCTGACAAGGTGACTGCCCGTTTTGACGGTAATAATACACGTCGTCCAAGCTTTGGTGTGGCTAAAGCAGGTGAACAGCCTCGTGTGTTCTTCGCAGGCTTACCAATGGGTCATGAGTTTACGTCTTTGATCTTGGCACTGTTGCAGGTGTCTGGCTATGCACCTAAAGTGTCAAATGAAGTGCTCAACCAGATTAAAGGTTTAAACCTCAAAGCAAACTTTGATGTGTTTGTATCACTCAGCTGTCATAACTGTCCTGATGTGGTACAGGCACTTAACCTGATCGCGATTTATAACCCGAACACCACGGCAACCATGATTGACGGTTCATTCTTCCAAGATGAAGTTGAGCAACGCAAAATCATGGCTGTACCGATGGTATTCCAAGACAATGAGCACATTGGCCAAGGTCGTATGACCCTTGAAGAGATTGTGGCGAAACTTGATACCAACTCAGCTGAAAAAGATGCAGCAGCACTGAATGCCAAAGATGCTTTTGATGTATTGGTGATTGGTGGTGGTCCTGCAGGGGCAACAGCAGCAATCTATGCGGCACGTAAAGGTATTAATACCGGTATCGTCGCTGAACGCTTTGGTGGTCAGGTCATGGACACCATGGACATTGAAAACTTCACATCTGTGCAAAAAACGCAAGGTCCTAAGTTTGCTGCCGAGATGGAAGCACATGTTCGTGAATATGATGTCGATATCATGAACCTGCAACGTGTCAGCAAAATCACAGGGGCCAACCAAACTGAAAATGGCTTGGTTGAAGTTGAACTTGAAAACGGTGCAAAACTTGAATCGAAAACTGTGATCCTTTCTACAGGTGCACGTTGGAGAGAGATGAATGTACCGGGTGAGCAAGAATACCGTACCCGTGGTGTTGCGTACTGCCCACACTGTGATGGCCCATTATTCAAAGGCAAACGTGTTGCCGTGATTGGTGGCGGTAACTCAGGTGTTGAAGCAGCGATTGACCTTGCAGGGATTGTTGAGCATGTAACTCTGGTTGAATTCGATACCAAGCTTCGTGCAGACCAAGTGTTGCAAAACAAATTGCATAGCTTGCCAAACACAACGGTGATTATGAATGCCTTAAGTACAGAAGTGTTAGGCGATGGTTCACAAGTGACTGGCCTTAAATATAAAGACCGTGCGACTGATGAAGAGCATGTAGTCGAGCTTGCAGGGATCTTTGTACAGATTGGTTTACTGCCAAACACTGACTTCTTGAAAGACAGTGAAGTTGAGTTAACCAACCGTGGCGAGATCATTGTGAATGACCGCAACGAAACCAATGTACAAGGTGTATTTGCTGCGGGTGACTGTACCACTGTACCTTACAAGCAAATCATTATTGCTACAGGTGAAGGTGCTAAAGCATCGCTCTCAGCGTTTGATTACATCATCCGTTCTGGGCAATAAAATTTAAGTCCAAAACGAAAGAGCCAAAGTATATCCTTTGGCTCTTTTTCTTTTTATGGTTTATATAAACCGTGTTCGACTAAATGCTCTCGTAAAATACGACGTAACTCTAATACAGCTTGTGGTGTCAGTTGGATTGAATGACCACCTGGAAGAACTTTCTCAGATTTTGCACCTTCTAAGTGAGCACTCTTATAAGGGACAATACCATCGGTAATCACATTTGGATCATCACTCTTGGTGATGTTACCCATAATAGAGTGGAAAACTAATCCTTGGTGTGGATTAATATCTTTTGTGAGTTCCATAAATTTAGATTGATGACTTAGATCGCTCGGTCCATTTTGAATCAAACCATTATCAATATTACTCAAGAAATCTTTAACATCTAAATTTTCGGTTGTCAGTGACGTGGCAACAGCTGACAGGAATGCACCGGGTAAACGAATAATTTTACGTGCCGCCAAGGTAAACCAACGATCCGCATAATCTGTACCGCGATGAGGGGAAGCCAAGAAAATTGCGCGATCAAAATTATTGATTGAATGCATTTGCAATCGTTCGGTAACCATTGGATGTTTTTTGAAGCGATTTTGCTGACGGATCGTCATTAACTCTAAGGCAGGCTTAGTAATATCTCCATCACTGACCAGTAAACGGCTGATAATACCTCCCATACTATGTCCAACAAGGACCGCATCATGCGCGGCAGGGTCACTTGGGTTTAATGAACCAAAAGCTTGTTTCAAGAGTGCATAAATCTGAAAACGACTTTCCAAAATTGGCATGTTGGTCGAATAGAAAACTTGCCAAACTTGGTAATTGTCTCTTAAAACCGTATCGCCCATAACATCATTGGTCAGCGCAATCCATGCCTCGGGGCTACTTGCCAAGCCATGCACCAACACGATAATTTTTTTGTTTGGATTATAAGGTTCGAGCATATATAAATGCGGCATAGTTAAATGCTGATCGCGGTCAATCAGAGTTAAATAAGCTGCAACTCCTAAATTGTTTTCGGCTAACCATAGGCCATAAGGTGCTGAAAAGTTAGCTGCTAGCGGATATTGCTTGCCTGCTACATTAATATTATCTGTCCGATATGGATCATAAACTCGAATCACGAATTCTGGATTATTAATAATTTCTTCGACAGTGGTCGCGTGTTTGGGTTCAGCTACAATAGTCGCAGCTAAGTAGCGTGCGTTATGAATATTTGGATTAACACCATTTTTATAATTATATTTAAGTGGATCTAAAATATATTCATTAATATCTTCATTTCCTGAACTCGGAAAAACAGCCACAAATTCGGAGCCAAAACCATCGCGGCGGTTAATGGTTCTTAAGCCAGAAAAATTCAGGTTATAACTTGAAATTAATTTCTCTAACTTTTGGCCTGATAGTTGTTTATGAAATTCAAAGTCTATTGAATAAACACTCTTACCAATATGGATTTGTGGCTCTACCACATTTTTTTTCGGGTATCTTAAATCATAAACACTGACCATTTTGGCGATTGCTTGATTATAGAAATCGCGAATTTGAACTTGTCTATTATCAAAAATACGGTCATTAGGCTTACGTTTTGTTGAAAATAGATAGGCATAGCTATAGCGAATACTTTTATCTAATAGGCTCAATTGTTGGTCTAAGCAATCATCATATCTATTCAGAATATTCTTTTGTTCTTCTTCAGATTTATGTTTAGTAAATCTACTTACTTTACAGTCAGATGTATCTGATAAAGCCATTGCTTTTGCGAGATACATCTCGCTTGCTGCTGATAAGAACTGTTCATCTAAAATTTGAGGAAGGTTTTTGAGTTGATTTACACAGGTTTTAGGTGTATCTGTACAAACTTTAGCTTCCTGACCAGACATTGATAAAACATTCAGACTCGCTTCGCTAAGTTTATCTTGGGTAAGAATACTATTACGTTCATTTGCAATCGTTACATTCAAAGCTTGCTGTTTAACATTTACGACCTGACAACCACTCAGAATTGAACCGAGTAGTATGACCGTCAACAGTGTTTTGCTTCTTTTTATTGAAAACATTATGGTCAAAATATAGTGGCTCAATGGTAGGTAAATCATACAAATTTTAAAATATTTTTCAAATGATCAAATATAAAAAAGGGCTGTCAAAACAGCCCTTTTTTATAGAATTAAGCTTATTTTTTAGGTGCAGCAGGAGTAGTTGCTGACATTGCTGGGTTAGTTAAAACTTGCCATACGTTCCAACGACCTTGTTTTTCAATTTCTTGAATTAAACGGTCAGCAATTTCCGCTTCATCTGGATATTTAACTTTATAGTTCTTTAGCGTCTGGATCGCGTTTTTCTTTTGCTCCATTGCAATATAGTTATTTGCAGCAGCTAAATATGCTTCTTGAACATTACCTTTAATGGCTTTGTCTAAGTATGGAATCGCTTCACGTTGACCGCCACCTTCAGATAAACCAAAACCGAACCAGAAATTTGTTTCCGCATCATCTGGATTAATTTTTAAAAGTCTTTGAGCATATTCTAAAGATTTAGTGGTATGAACAGTACCTAAATCAAGGTTACGTGCAAGAACACTTGCTTTAAAAGCACGAATTAAAATATCAAATGATGCATTTGGATTTGCAGCAAGTGTATCAAGTTGTTGTGTTACTTCTTTAAGTTTACTTTCAAAGCCTTTACGTTCTTGACGGTCAGTAAAGCGAGGTGGGTAGTGACGTGCTTTACCTTCCACTAACTGTAAGAAGTCATCAATAGTAGTCACGTCAATTTCATTTTCACCGGCTAAAACTGCGTATTTCATTGAACGTTGTGAATTATTGACAGTCGGAATGATCAGTTTATTGACGTCGAGAGTAAGCTGTTTGGTTGGATCATCTTGACGATTAACGACCATTTTGGTCACAGGCTGTGCAGCAGCGTCTTTTAATGCAACTTCAAATGCCGGTGGCTGATCATAGTTAAAAGGGTTTAGCGCATAAAAAGGAGGAGTAAGCTCTGGTTCCTTGAAAACAAAAGGCTCAATTTTTTGTTCTTTTACGGGTGCCATTGTACAAGCGGTTAAACTTGAGGTCGCAAGGATTATATATGCCAAAGGCTTAAAATTCATAGGATCTTCCGTTCATTTTAGTAAAGTCAGATTTGGTACAGGTAAGTCTAGGAAAAGCTAAACAGACATGCAAGGGTAAGCGTGTTACATTATGAATCAAGAATATTACGTTTTTGATGTCTTATCTTGCGCACCGCATTCACGACGAACTTCTTCAATAATTTTCAGTTCTTCATCACTAAAAGGCTGTTCATCCTGACTTTCTTTTTTGAAGCTCGGGTCTAGCTCTGATAAACGCTGGCATAAATTATTCATACGCGTTTCATTATGCTGAATACGATCAAGTAAAACGCGCATACCCTCTAAAATAGGGTCAGACTGATCAGCAGTTGTCGCATATGGAGCGAAACCAATACTTTGCGCATAATCACGGCGACGTTCTTCATCTTTATTCTTGTCAGGTGCATCTTTATAAATATAGCGAGCAGGGTTCCCTACAGCGGTCACGCCAGCAGGAACAGCTTTAGTTACCACAGCATTTGAACCGACTTTAGCACCTTTTCCTATGGTAAATGGACCTAAAATTTTTGCACCAGCACCAACAACCACACCATCTTCTAAAGTTGGGTGGCGTTTGCCAGTCTTCCATGTTGTACCACCTAAGGTCACACCATGATAAAGTGTAACATCATCGCCAATTTCAGCCGTTTCACCAATCACAACACCCATGCCATGATCAATAAAAAAACGTTTACCGATTTTAGCGCCAGGATGAATTTCAATTCCTGTTGCAAAACGACTAAATGAAGAAAGAAGGCGAGCAGCACCTTTACAATCTTTTTGCCATAACTCATGTGCGACACGATGCATCATAATCGCATGAATGCCAGGGTAGGTCGTGAGAACTTCGAGTGTATTGCGGGCAGCAGGATCTCGCGCAAATACAGCCTTTATATCTTCTTTCAGCTGTTTAAGCATTGGGTTGATCCTCCTTGTCAGATAATGCTTTTTTCCATTTACCACTAGTTAGGGCTTGTACACGACTAAAAATACCGCGAAGTAAATGATATTCCATACGATCTAATTGTATACGACCAAATAAACGACGCAAGCGTAAAGGTAACAAACGTGGATTATCTGGATCTAAAAATTCAATTTCGGTTAGCATTTTCTCTAGATGAGGATAAAACTCTTCCATTTGTTGTTGAGTCACCAATGGTTCATCCCATTGCATGCTTTGACCTTGCACTAATGGCATTTCTTCTGCATCTTGGTCCAAGTTTTGTTGCTCTAGAGCAGACATGCGAAGCTCGTAACATACAACTTGAATTGCTTGCGCAACATTTAATACGCCATAGTCCGGATTTACAGGAATTGTTAAATGATAATTTGCCAGTGCTAATTCTTCGTTGGTTAAACCACGATCTTCACGGCCAAAAACAATCGCAATTTGTTGCCCTTGAGTAGTGGCCTTAATAGCTTCTTTGGCAGCAGGTCGAACGTCAAGTAAAGGCCAAGGAATAGTACGGCTGCGTGCACTTGTTCCAAATACTAGATGGCAATCTTTAATAGCATCTTCTAAAGTATCGACAATCTCAAGATGTTCAAATAAATCCTGGGCACCAGCAGCAAGCGCTTGTATGTCTGGGTGAGGATATGTTTTAGGTGCAACAAGAACTAATTTAATTAGCCCCATTGTTTTCATGGCGCGTAAAGCACTGCCAATATTAGCTGGCAAGGTAGTGTTTACCATGACAATACGCACTTGTGCTAATTGTTTTGACACAGTGTTGTGATCAAACGAACTCATAAGATTTCCAGAAATTACGAATATTGAGAAACTTCGCTTTGGTATAAATCCAATGCATCGTCCATAGTCATGTCCGCAGGAGGGGAAGCAACGGTTTGCGGACGAACAGGTTCTGCTGCTTTAGCTGCTTTCGACTTTACTTGATATCCAATATAAATATTATCTTTACCAAAATAATCTCTGAGTTTAGCAAGTAATTCATCGAGAGGAGCAACTTTCCATTGCGGACCAAGTTGAAGCTCAGCTTGAGCATAAGGTTGATCAATCTGTAGCTGTAGAGTGATATGTTGATGCATATCTACATTGCAAAATGGCAAGATTATGTTTTGTAAATCTTTTGCCAAAGTGGCTTGCATAAACTCTTCTGCTAATTTGATCTGAATACTGTTAGCACGTTTTTGTCGTATTTCATTTAAAGTAAAAGCCTTGGTTAAACGGCCCATTGGACGTTCAAAGCCTTCTCTTTCATAAATTTCGCCTTCAAAGACGACAACACGCTCAACTTGGATAATATCTTTAAAACGTTGGAAACGTTCATGGTTGCAACTTACTTCAATACGAGCTGTACCATCATCTAGTACAATAACTACCCGATTCGGGAAGTTTGCGACGTCAATAACTAAACCTGCATACACTGTTGTAACACCGCGACGTGTAGCCGTAATTTCATTTAATTTTACCGGAATAAAAGCTTTAAGTTCTTGTCGGTAAACATCAATTGGGTGACCAGTGAGATATAGGCCAAGCGTGTCTTTTTCGCCTTTTAGACGAACTTCATCACTCCACGGTTTTACTGGTTTAGCTGGCTTACGCTGAACTTCTTCAACCTCACCAAATAAATCCATAATACCGCTTTCACGGTTACTTCGCGCTTGTTCAGCAGCTTGAACAGCTTCAGGCAATTGTGCCATTAAGCTTGCACGTTCAATTCCCAAGCAATCGAGTGCACCCGCACGAATTAAAGCTTCAAGAGTACGCTTATTGATTTTCTTCAAATCAATACGATGGCAAAAATCGAATAGATCTGTATAAGGACCAAATTGTCGACGAGAGTCAATAACTGACTGCATTGCTTGTTCGCCAACGCCTTTAATTGCACCTAAACCATACACAATAGTTTTATCATCGCTCGCATGGAAATGATAAGTCGACATATTGACTGATGGTGGTAAAACTTCTAGGCCATTATTTCGGCAGTCATCAATTAAAAATACAACACTGTCGGTGTTCTGCATTTCCGATGACATTACCGCTGCCATAAACTCAGCAGGATAATGAGCTTTTAACCATGCAGTATGGTAGGCAACGAGGGCATAAGCAGCGGCGTGAGATTTGTTGAAACCATAGCCTGCGAACTTTTCCATATAGTCAAAGATATGGTTGGCTGTACTTTCGTCAATCCCTTTTTCAGCAGCACCTGCTAAGAAAATTTGACGCTGCTTAACCATCTCCTCAGGTTTCTTTTTACCCATTGCACGACGTAGTAAGTCAGCGCCACCGAGAGTATAACCCGCACAGATTTGTGCTGTCTGCATTACCTGTTCTTGGTAAACCATAATCCCGTAAGTTGGTTCTAATACACCTTCAAGAAGGGGGTGAAGATATTCAAAATCCCCACCATGCATACGGTGAATAAAGTCAGGAATAAGATCCATTGGACCAGGACGGTACAATGATACGAACGCAATAATCTCTTCAAATTTACTTGGACGTGCTTCTTTAAGCATTCGTTTCATGCCGACGGATTCAAACTGGAATACCGCTGTTGTATTTGCATCGGCAAAGACAGAGTATGCTTTAGCATCATCAAGTGGAACATGCGAAATAATGAGCGGATCATTACTATCGCGATTTTTATTAATATTTTGAATTGCGTCTTCAATAACGGTTAAGTTACGTAAACCCAAGAAGTCGAATTTGACGAGACCAGCTGCTTCTACATCGTCTTTATCATATTGAGCAACACGGCTAGTTCCATCTTCATCACAAAGTACAGCCGAGAAATCGGTAATCTTACCGGGTGCAATAACAACACCACCGGCATGTTTACCAGTATTTCGGGTGATACCTTCTAGTTTTAATGCCATTTCCCAGATTTCACTCGCATCATCATTATCTGGGTTAGATGGGTTGGTAACGATATCTTTAAGCTGGGGTTCCATCTCAATAGCAGTGGCTAAGTCCACACCGAGCGGTTTAGTCGGTACCATTTTTGAGATACGGTCAGCTAAACCGTAAGACTTACCCAATACACGGGCAACGTCACGAATTGCACCTTTTGCCGCCATCGTACCGAAAGTTGCAATTTGCGACACGGCTTCACGGCCATAAGT
The DNA here is from genome assembly GCF_000588535.1 of Acinetobacter sp. 742879. Taxonomy (NCBI): domain Bacteria; kingdom Pseudomonadati; phylum Pseudomonadota; class Gammaproteobacteria; order Moraxellales; family Moraxellaceae; genus Acinetobacter; species Acinetobacter sp. 742879. The sequence goes on from NZ_JFYC01000001.1 coordinate 251,142, forward strand.
ACGGGAAACATAATCAATGACGCGGTCACGTCCGGCAATACAGAAGTCGACGTCAAAGTCGGGCATCGAAACACGTTCTGGGTTTAAGAAACGTTCGAAAAGTAGATCGTAACGAAGAGGATCAAGATCAGTAATTTTTAAGCTATAGGCAACGAGTGAACCCGCACCTGAACCACGGCCTGGACCGACAGGAACTCCATTATTTTTTGCCCACTGGATGAAGTCCATGACAATAAGGAAGTAACCCGGGAATCCCATTTTGAGGATAATGCCGACTTCGTAATCAATTCGTTCATCGTAAGGTTTACGAATCTCAGGCCAGTCTTCGCCACGTTTTTCGACAGGGTAGAGATAATCTAAACGTTCTTCTAGACCTACTTTTGACAAATGCTCAAAGTAAGTGTCAATGGTAAAGCCATCTGGAATTGGATAGTCAGGTAAAAAGTAGGTTCCTAGTTGTAGGCTAACATTACAGCGTTTTGCTATATTGTAGGTGTTTTCGATAGCACTTGGGATATCTGAAAACAACTCAATCATTTCATCGGAGGTTTTAAAGTGTTGTTCAGGACTATATAAGCGTGGACGACGGTCATCTGCTAATACATAGCCATCAGCAATACAAACACGTGCTTCATGAGCCTCAAAATCTTCTTTTTCTACAAAGTGCACATCATTATGCGCAACTACACCCACATTATATTGGGCAGCAAGTTTAGCGGCTTCTTGAATAAAGTCTTCTTCACCAGGACGATCGGTACGTGTTAAAGCCAGATAAACACGGTTACCAAATTTTTCGATCCATGCTTCTAAAAGCGGAGCTGCTTTTTGAGGGTTAGATGAGCAAAGCATCTGACCCACATCACTATGTTGGCCAAGTAAAACAATAATATCTTGATGCTGTTCAAGTACCCATTCTTTTTGTACACATGGAATACTAAGTTGTTGCCCTTCAATAAAACCGCGTGAAACGATTTCGGTGAGACTTTTCCAGCCTACATTACTCATTGCAAGTAAAGTTGCACGATGTTGAGCATCGTCAAGGCGAATTGTGCTACCTAAAAGCGGCTTAATCCCTTTTTTTAAACAAGAATTATAAAATTTTACTGCTGCATGAAGGTTTGAGAGATCGGTTAATGCCAGCGCAGGCATTTGGTCTTTAACCGCAGCGTTGACCAAGTCAGGTATGCGAACTATCGACTCTGTAATCGAAAATTCTGTATAAATACCGAGATGAACAAACTGCATAAACCAATCCTTAATACGACTGCAGCATAGTTTAGCACGCAAAGTTAAAACGAAATGCTTAATATTTTGGCAAACTGTTAAGGATTTTATTATTTAAGAAGAATGATTTGAATATCTATTGTACAGATTGAATATAAAAGAGCTTATTTTTAAGAAATAGGACCAACCCAAACTTTATGTTTGGGCTGGTTGAAAAACTTAGTACTGCCAGAACATGCGCTGAATTTCTTTCGTGTCATTAGTCTTAGTAAGAGCTAAAGCTGCAAGAAGACGCGCTTTTTGAGGGTTTAAATCATGTGCTGCTACCCAACCATATTTAGAGTCAGGTTGTTCTGCATCACGTAATACGAAACCTTGTGCGACACGTGATGAACGGATAATTTGAATACCGTTTTTGTCGTGAAGATTTTGTAAGGTTGGTACGATATATTTTGGTACAGAACCGTTACCAGTACCTGCATTAATGATCGCTTTAGCACCAGCTTTTGCATACGCTTCATATGCATCTGGAAGCATAGAGTCCGAACCATAAACGATCTGTACAGTTGGAAGTGCATCGCCTTTAATATTTTCAATATTAAACTCTGAAGCATTTGTATGACGCTTTACAGATTGTCTGAACCAGTAAGGCTTGCCTTCAACCAATGTACCTAAAGCGCCCCATTGGCTAACAAAAGCATTTGTATGAATGTTAATGCCTTTAGTTACATCACGTGCAGCAAAAATAGAGTCGTTCATGAGAACCATAACGCCTTTATTTTTCGCATCATCAGAAGCTGCTAAAGCAACTGCACTATAAAGGTTAAGTGGACCATCAGCTGAAAGAGCAGTTGAAGGACGCATTGAGCCAACAAGTACAATCGGTTTATCAGTATGAACAACCAAATTTAAGAAAAATGCTGTTTCTTCTAAAGTATCTGTACCGTGTGTAATTACGACACCATTAACAGATGGCTTTTTAACAAGCTCATTCACTTGACGAGCAATTTCTAATAATTCCTTGTCAGTAATACTCTCAGAAGCGATTTGTAATGCTTGAATACCAGTTACATTTGCCAAATCTTTGATTTGTGGAACTGCGTTAATTAGCGTATCAACAGGAACTTTTGCAGCAGTATAAGTTGCACTATTTGCCGAGCTTGCGCCAGCACCAGCGATAGTACCGCCAGTCGCAACTACAACAACATTATTTTTTGCATAAAGTGGGAGAGAGCAGGCTAATAAGCCCATCGCTAAACCTAAAGATTTAACAGTTTTAGTCAACATCGAAAATATCCTTATGAAGTGACGAAGTAAAAGTTTGTTGAATATGACTGCTTTTCCTAAGCAAAATACATACCATGTAAAACATATTCATAACTTGTTTGAATAAGAAGCATCCTTGAATAGCATTTTGTTTCATCAACAATTGCTTAGTCATTGCTTTTATTTAGCGCTAATAAATAACATGAATAAAATAAAAAATCTATTAAGTTTTTCTAATTTATCTTGATTTGTTTATTTTTTAATATAAATAAAGCAAATGATTTTTTTATCTGTATAAAACTAAAAAATAATAGATATGTTTGAGTAATTTTTTGCCATTTGATATTTTTATATTATTGATTTTTATTGTTATAATTTAATATTAAGATGATTTTAAATTTTTTAGTATGAATTGAAAAATAATTCCATTAATTTAATATAATTTAATTTTTGTAAATTGAATTAAAATTTAATCACTTGGTATTTATTTTTAAAAATATAAAATTTGTTTGAATCATTTTTATTCTATTTTTAAGGTTTGATTTAAGAAAATTTAATAGCAGTTTAAAGTCATTATTTAATATAAAAATATAGGTGAATTTCTGCCAGTAATTTTAAAATAAAAAAAGAGCAATTTTATAAGGTCATATAAAATTGCTCTTAAGTTGGGAGAGTGGGAGAAAAGAGAAACTTATGCGGTCGTTTGTTCTTGAGTTGATTTAATTAATACTGGCTCTGGTAGTTCTTCACTATCAGCCACTTTATCGCCTTCAAGCTTGGCAACAACTGCAGTAGCAATACTGTTACCTACTACGTTTGTTGCAGTACGGCCCATATCAAGGAACTGATCGATACCGAGTAATAAAAGGATGCCAGCTTCAGGTAAATGGAACATAGTGAGCGTTGCTGAAATAACTACAATAGAAGCTCGTGAAACACCTGCAATACCTTTACTTGTTACCATTAGAGTTAACAAAATTAAGATTTGTTGAGTGAAACTAAGATCAATATTGTAGGCCTGAGCAATAAAGAGCACTGCAAACGTGGTGTACATCATTGAACCATCAAGGTTGAATGAATAACCTAAAGGTAATACAAAGCTCGTTACTTTTTTAGGCACACCAAATTTATTTAGTGCATCCATTACTTTAGGATAGGCTGATTCACTTGAAGCTGTAGCAAAAGCAAGCGTTACAGGTTCACGAATTAATTTACCTAAACGGAAAATATCTTTTTTAAGTACGATTGCACCTACGGAGAATAAGATGATCCACAGTAATAAAAGACCGAAGTAGAACTCTGCGATTAAGATGCCATAATCAACAATCAAGCCTAAACCTTGTACTGTAATTGCTGAAGCGATTGCTGCAAATACTGCAACAGGTGCAAACATCATGACGTAATCAGTAATACGGAACATGATTTTGCTGAGTTCATCAGTCAAACGAATGATAACTGAATCTTTTTCTTTGCCTTGATTTACAAAAGCAAGGGCTGAGCCAAAGAAAATAGAGAAAACAAGTACTTGCAAAATATCATTGTTTGCCATTGCTTCGGCAATACTGCGTGGGAAAACATGGCTTAAAAATGATTGTAGAGTGAAGCCTGTAGTCGCTGGAGCAGAAGAGCTACTCAATTGTTGCGCAGTTGGTAATACTAAATCTAAAGCTGCACCTGGTTGGAAAAAGTTTGCCAGACCCATACCGATAGCAAGCGATACGAACGAAGCAGTAATAAACCAAGTCATTGATTTAAGGGTGATACTGCCGATTGATGTAGATTTCCCCATTGATACAATGCCTGAAACAATAGTGGCAAATACCAATGGAGCAATAATCATTTTGATAAGGCGTAAAAAGATATCTGTAGGTATGTTGAGATAAGAAGCGATTTGCTTCAATTGTTCACCCTCATTAAAGAAGTGGTGACAAATCCAACCTGTCAGTATGCCAAGTAAAATAGCAACAACAATATACTTGAGCAATTTCTTTTGCTTCATATGAACCTCTATCCATTTGATTCAATCATCCTTTGATGGGATTTGAATGATTGAAAGCTTTCCTTGTTAGTTCAGTTCGGTCGTTCTAACGATGTTATCTTCCTAGATCTGTATCTGTTTTAACCGAATCGAATATGGCGATGTTGTTATGGAGATGGATTGTTGCTCGATTTTGAAGCAGTGTGAAATGCAAAAAAATATTGATCCATGCATTTTTTGCATAATAAAGGTTAAGTAGATTGAAGGAAATCAAGTAATTTAAAACGTATGGTAAAAAATATATAAATCAAAAAATTAACTAATTTTTAAAGTTAAAAGAATTATAAAATTTATAAAAATAATTTAAATACAATAATTTATTTTGTGTTGGTAAAATTGTTATGTGGTTAGGAGATTATTCTTTTATAAAAATGAAAAAATAGAATTATAAAAAAGGCACCTATTTAGAGATGCCTTTTTTTGTTATGCATTTTTTTAACGGCGATTGGCTAAGAAACGACCTAGACGGGTAATTGCTTCACGTAATTCATTTTCAGCAGGTAAGAAAACCACGCGGAAATGGTCAGGTGTTGGCCAGTTAAAGCCTGTGCCTTGCACCAATAAAACTTTTTCTGCACGTAGCAAATCAAGCATTAACTTTTCATCATCTTCAATTGGGTAGATGTTCGGGTCAAGGCGCGGGAAACAGTACATTGCTCCATCTGGTTTTACACAACTTACGCCTGGAATTTCATTAAGCATTTCCCAAGCAATATTACGCTGTTCATATAAACGGCCACCAGGACGGATCAAGTCATTAATTGATTGATAACCGCCTAGGGCAGTTTGAATTGCATATTGAGCTTGAACGTTTGCACATAAGCGCATTGACGCTAACATGTCTAATCCTTCGATATAGTCGGCAGCACGGCTTTTATCACCCGTAATTGCCATCCAACCTGAACGGAAGCCTGCAATACGATAAGCTTTTGATAAACCATTAAAAGATACACAAAGCTGGTCGCCCGCTAATGACGCTACTGAAACATGTTCAATACCGTCATAAATAATTTTGTCGTAAATTTCATCAGCAAATAAAATTAGATCATATTTTTTTGCAATCGCTACAATCTGTTCAAGAATGTGGCGTGGATATACTGAACCCGTAGGATTGTTCGGGTTAATGATGACAATACCGCGAGTATTCGGAGTAATCTTACTTTCAATATCAGCAATATCTGGGTACCAGCTATTTTCTTCATCACATTTATAATGAATTGCTGTGCCGCCTGAAAGATTAACTGCTGCTGTCCAAAGTGGATAATCTGGCATTGGAATCAGCATTTCGTCTCCATCATCTAATAGGCCTTGCATAGCCATTACGATGAGTTCAGATACGCCATTACCAATATACACGTCATTGACATGCATATTGAGAATTCCTTTTTGCTGGTAATACTGACAAATTGCTTTGCGAGCAGGGAAGATACCTTTTGAGTCAACATAACCAATTGCGTTTGGTAAGTTTAAAGCAACATCGTTAATAATTTCTTGTGGTGCTTCAAATCCAAAAGGAGCTGGGTTACCAATATTCAACTTGATAATCTTATGTCCTTGCTCTTCCATTTCATTGGCGGCTCGTAAAACTGGCCCACGGATGTCATAACAAACATGCTCAAGCTTCGATGATTTTTTGATTTCTCGAGTAGATGGCATGGAATGGATGGTAGCAGTATTTTTAGACATAACGGGATTCACTTTTGCATATCGGTATAAATAACTTTTAAATGTTTTAACTGTTACCAAATTTAGATCATGTTGATCTTTCAATAGTTCAACAATTTTTTCATGGGTAAAACCCGATTGTTGATATTGTTTGATAATTGGTAGTAGTTGTTGGAAAACCACACTTTTTTTCTGAGACATGTTCTGTCCTATACAACCGTGCGCACTTAGAATAGCACTATGTTTGCTTGCTTTAAAGAAGATTAGTAATAAATTTGCTTACTTTTGATTTTGTATTTTGCTTACTTTTTGCTTTTTGTTCTTTATATGTTTAAATTCCAACAAATTTTACGTTCAGAGACTAGTGTTTTTGTGATGAATGGCGTAAATATAAAACTCGATCATCAGAAATGTTTACTTCAGAATAAAAGGTGTATGTCATGGGAAAAGTCAATAAAACAGACCGGGAATGGCAAAGAGAGTTATCACCAGAAGAGTATCGGATTACACGACAAAAAGGCACTGAACCTGCATTTACGGGGCAATACTGGAATACTAAGCAACATGGTACCTATGTTTGCCGTTGCTGCGGTGCGGAGTTATTCTCATCGGATACCAAATATGATAGCGGTTGCGGTTGGCCAAGTTTCTTCCGTCCGATCAATGGTGCTGTCATTGATGAACATGAAGATTTAACGCATGGTATGGTCAGAACTGAAATAGTTTGTCATGATTGCGAAGCTCATTTAGGGCATGTATTTGAAGATGGACCACAGCCGACAGGTTTGCGCTACTGTGTAAACTCGGCATCATTACAACTGAAAACAGAAGAAAAAAATGATGAGGAAACCTATCCATGAGTAATATTTATCAGTTTGAAGCTGAGCTGTTAGAGGGTGAAGTTAAGCAATTGGCTGATTACAAAGGTAAAGTTTTACTAATTGTAAACACTGCCAGTAAATGTGGTTTTACACCACAATTTGCTGGCCTCGAAAAACTTTATGAAAAATATAAAGATCAAGGATTAGAAGTTTTAGGTTTTCCCTGCAACCAGTTTGGTGGGCAAGATCCAGGAAGCAATAAAGAAATTGGTAGCTTCTGTCAGCGTAACTATGGGGTGAAATTTCCTATGTTTGCTAAAGTTGATGTAAAAGGCCCGGAAGCCCATGTGATTTTTAGATATTTAACACGTGAAGCTAAAGGTATTTTAGGTAGTAGTAGCATTAAATGGAACTTTACCAAATTTTTGGTAGGCAAAGATGGTGCTGTTTTAAATCGCTATGCACCTACGACTAAGCCAGAAGCTTTAGAAGCTGATATTGAAAAAGCATTAGCGAGTTAATCATTTAAATGAACGCTATTCCTCAAGCTTTTGAGTTTTGGCAAGATTGGCGAATGCCTTATGTTGAAACCAGAAGATCCTGTTTTAGCCGAACGTGTTATAAGTCTCATAGTCATCCAACGTTTTCTATCGGGGCTATAGACGAGGGGAATAGCGTTTTTCAAAGTTCATTTGGTACGCCCCAAAAGATTGATGCTGGTACTTTGGTGATCGTACCCGCACATATTGAGCATTCATGTAACCCTTTGCCAGATCAGGCTTGGAGCTACCAGATGCTACATTTGGATATAAGGTGGTTAAATCAGCTGTATTCAGAATTTCGAGAACATGGTTTAGATTTGCATCTGCCTCAGCATAAGCCGCTCATAATAAAAGAAGAAACTTTATATCAGGCTTTTTCTGATATGAATGAAACTTTATTCGATCCTGAAAAATTAATTATTGAAAAAGAACAGTCGCTAATCTATTGCCTTACCCAGCTGTTACTCCCTCATTTCGTATTAGAAGAAATAAAAAAAACTGAATATTTGTATGAAGATTTTTTGGACTTAATTCATATTATTAAATCGTCAGAACAATTTATTTCTCTTGAAGAGCTTGCAGAGCAGGTTGGACTTAGTCGATATGCAATCATTCGTTTATTCAAGGCCAATGTTGGTTTAACTCCACATGCATTTCAAATTAATTTAAAGATTAATCAAGCCAGAGCTCAATTAAAGCAAGGGATTTCACTCGCAGAGCTAGCTGTCAATTTAGGCTTTAGTGATCAAAGCCATTTTCATAAAGCTTTTAAAGCACATACAGGAATTACTCCTCGACAGTTTCAACTTGCAGCCGCGCAATAATTTACAAGAAATTATTTTTCTCTATTTTTAAGCTACTCCATACAATTTTAAAGATGAAATCGTTATGGAAGTTTTTTTGGTTATCGCCTTTACTCACTTTTTAGCACTACTATCTCCAGGTCCAGATTTTTTTCTTATTTTGACCAGTCTTTTGCAAAAAGGAGCGCGTTATACCTATGGCGTTATTCTGGGAATTACTTTGGGTAATGCTGTTATCTTAATGGTGTGTATATTTGGATTTATGGTGCTTGGCAATTTAAGCACAACGATTCTTTTAGTACTTAAATGGCTGGGGGCTGGATATTTAGTTTATTTGAGTTTTCTTTGTTTTAGAGCCACTCAAGGAACAAACTTAAATATTACTGTTGCTGAAAATAGTTTGGTTGAACAAGAGTCTACTTATAAGAGTAAAGTTAAAAGCTTAGTTCTGGGTTTGCAATCCAGTCTTCTTAATCCTAAAAATATTATGTTTTATAGTAGTTTAATGCTACTTATTCAACAGGAATTTAGCTTATTTCAAAAATTACTAATGAGTATATGGATGACAGGAGTAGTTTTTGGCTGGAATTTATTATTGGTTCGTTTATTGCGTCAAGAGCGGGTATTAGCACAGATTAAACGTTCTGCTAGAGGAATATATTATTGCTCTAGTTTGGCTTTCATTTTGTTCGCAGTGTTATTGGTTGTCTATAGTTAATGCAGATTGCATAGCCTCCTAAATAATACTGAAGGCTATGCAATTTTGCTGGGTTTAAAGAATCGCTTTTAAACGTTTAACGACTTCTTCACATTGTGCCAAATCTGCTACTAAAGCCATACGCACATGGTTGGCACCAGGGTTACCTTGTTCGGTATCACGAGATAGATAACGACCCGGTAAAACTTTAATATGTGCTTTTTCCATGAGCATTTTGGCAAAAGTTTCATCATTATCGACTTTTAACCAGTAATAAAAACCAGCATCAGGTTTTTGTAGTGGGAGCAGATGACCTAGCTCAGATTGGAATAAATCAAACTTTGCACGATATTGCTTACGGTTTTCTTCAACATGGTTTTCATCGTTCCACGCTGCGATTGAAGCAAGCTGGTGTTGTACTGGCATTGCAGCGCCGTGATAGGTGCGGTATTGCAAATATGGCTTTAACAGATCGGCATCACCCGCTACAAAACCTGAGCGCAGACCTGGTAAATTTGAGCGTTTTGAAAGTGAATGAAATACGATACAGTTTTTGTAGTCATAACGGCCAAGCTCAGCACACACTTCTAATAGACCAGTAGGTGCTTGATCAAACCAAAGCTCTGAATAGCATTCATCAGAAGCAATAACGAAATTATATTGATCAGATAGAGCAATTAGCTTTTTAAATTGTTCTTTAGAAAGCACAGTACCTGTTGGGTTACCCGGTGTACATACAAAAAGTAGGGCTGTTTTTTCCCAAACTTCTGCTGGTACTGCATCAAAATCACCTAAATAGCCATTTTCTTCCGTGCAATTAATGAAGTATGGCTTTGCACCTGCAAGTAAAGCTGCACCTTCATAAATTTGATAAAACGGGTTCGGCATCACCACATAAGGTGCATCTTCACGATTAATTAATGCCTGTACAAAAGAGAAAATGCCTTCACGTGTACCAGAGACAGGCAAGATGTGGTTTTCAGCACTAATGCTGTTAAGTTTAAAGCGCTTAGTTAACCAATCTGCAATGCTTTGGCGAAGCTCAGGTAAGCCTTTACTGTTTGGATAAGTTGATAGGTGGTTAAAGTTATCAATAATAGCCTGTTTAACAAACTCTGGTGCTGGATGCTTAGGTTCGCCAATTGATAGAGGAATCAAGGGAAGGTTAGCAGGAGTAGTATCCTTAAAAAGTTGGTTTAACTTTTCAAATGGATACGGGTGTAATAACGACAAGCTAGAGTTCATTAAACAGTTACCAAGTAGTTGAGTTTCAGTGCTGACAAATTTGATTAGATGCTTCATCTAATGCAGCTTTCAGTTTTTCCGAGAAGAGTTTGACCTCTTCGTTATTCAGCGGTTTTCCATCTTTTTTGGTGACAAAGAAAATATCTTCGGCACGTTCGCCTAAAGTTGCGATTCGGGCTGAATGGATGTCTAAACCTTGCATCATAAATAAACCACCGACGCGTGCAAGTAGGCCAGGGTGATCGAGTGTTGAAATTTCGACCATATTTTGCTGTAAGGCTTCATTTAATGTTACGTCGACTGTATTTTCAATATCGAAATGACGTAATTGACGTGGAATACGACGTTGCATGAGTCCCGGATATTGGTCTGGTTGGCTAAGGGCTTTCACTAATGCATTTTTAACGGTTTCTTCACGTTCTGGGTCGGTAAGCAATGTCCCGAAACGATCAAGTACAACATAAGTGTCTAAGCTAAATGCTGTACTTGCCGTGATAATTTTTGCGTCCTGAACGTCTAAGTTCATTCGGTCTAAAACGGCAACAGTGGTGGCAAATAGGTTAGGTTGATCGCGAGTATAAATAAAGATTTGCACCGCATCTTGAGCTGCTTTACGGTGAGCACGCAATAGGACTAATGGCTCTGGATTATCACCGTGTTTTAAAATTGCTTGTGTATGCCACGCAATTTCATCCGCCGATTCTTTAATGAAGTATTCATCACCTAGTTCTTGCCATACTTTTTCGACATCTGCCAATGCGAAGTTATTTACCAGCAATTCACTTGCTGCAAACTTGGTGTCTTCAATCAGCATTTGGTAGTCAACAGGACGGCCTAAACCTGTACGGATTACATCACGAGCGTGCGTATAAAGTTGACGCATGAGAGAAGCGCGCCATGTGTTCCATAGTTTTGGATTTGTCGCGTTAATATCGGCAACCGTTAAGGTATATAGATAATCAAGATGCTCCATATCGCCAAGTTTTTCGGCAAAATCTTTCACGACGTCTGGATCAGAAATATCTTTTTTCTGAGCTGTGAGTGACATGAGCAAATGATTTTGAATGAGCCATGCAATTAATTTGCATTCACGTTCTGTAAAGCCATGTGCACGGCCAAACTCAATTGCATCTTCTGCGCCGAGTTCGCTGTGGTCACCACCGCGACCTTTTGCGATGTCATGGAATAAAGCAGCAATAAAGACAATATCTTGACGGGCAAGACGTTGGAAAACTGAACTTACTACAGGGAATTCTTTAGCGAATTCAGGTTCTCTAAAACGATTTAAATTACGCAGCAATAATAATGTGTGAGCATCGACCGTATAGATATGGAACAAGTCATATTGCATAAGGCCCATAATTTGGCCAAAAGCAGGAATATAGTTTCCTAAAACACCATAACGTTTCATCGCAACCAAGGTATCGTATAAACGATATGGTGAGCGAATAATCGACATAAACAGTGCTTGATGCTCTGGATTATCGCGATAACTTTGGTTGATTCGTTTCGCCGCAAGAATAAGTAAGCGTAAAGTACGAGCGCGAATGCCTTCAATATCTGGTCGATTGGCTAAAATATAGAACAGCTCTAAAATTGCGCTTGGATGTTCTGCGAATATTTTATGATGCTGTACCGCAAGTTTATTATCGACAATTTTAAAGTGATCGTTAACGACTTCAATTTTGCGTTCATAGTTGGGCAGTCGAGGAGTAATCACTGACTCGCTAAAATACGCCAGCAACATTTCATTGAGTGTTGAAACCTGTTGCGCCGTACGGTAGTAGCGTTTCATGAATTGCTCAACACCATAATTTACAGGTTGACCTTCTTGACGCACATATCCAAATTTGGCGGCAATTTCCCTTTGATGGTCAAAGAGTAAACGGTTTTCATCACGTTTAGCTAAACGGTGTAAATGATGTCGAATTTCCCAAAGAAAACTTTCAGCTTCTTCTAAAACTGCCAATTCAAACTCTGAAATGAAACCTAAATGCACTAAGTCATAAATACGGTTTACGCGAAAGTGACGTTTAGCAATCCAGCCAATTTGGTTAATGTCACGAATACCGCCCGGTGCATTTTTTATGTCGGGTTCTAAATTACTTTCAGTATTGTTGTGTTGGTGGTAACGCTTGGCTTGTTCGGCCATTTTTGCGTCATAAAATGTTTTGTCTGTCCATGTCTGCGAAACAATACGGCGAGGCCATTTCGCAAGCTGACTATTGCCAGTAATTAACCGCGCCTCAATTAAAGTTGTTGCAACGGTTAAATCGGTAGCGGCCTGTTCAACACAGCTTTGAATCGTGCGAACACTAATGCCAGGTTTAAAGTTTCCAACGTCCCATAAAGAAGAAATAAATGTAGAGATACGTTTTTCGTTTTCTTCGTTAATTTCATGCTCCGATAGGATCATGATATCGACATCGGAATAGGGCAACATTTCACGGCGCCCATAACCGCCTACAGCAAAAAGGCCCAGTTCTGTTTGATCGAGTTCAGCATGTTTCCATAAAAAGATCAGTGCTTCATCTACTAAATCTGAACGGGCTTTAATGATTTCACGAATAGATTGCCCATTTTCATATGAATCTTGCAACTGCTTTTCTACATCCGTTCGCCATTGATTAATGGCTTTAATATCATGATGACTTGAGACATAGTTCAACAATGGCGATATATTGATCATGAAAATGGGTCTACCAATAAGTAAAAATTAAGAGTTTGTTTGAACGCTTACTTGATCAGCGGTTTCTTTCGCTAAAGTACGAGCAAGATCAGTATTTTCAGCACGAGCGGTTGCTACACCCATACGACGACGTTTGAAACCTTCTGGTTTGCCAAACAGGCGTAAATCGGTGTCTGGGTGTGTTAAAGCTACATTGAGATTGCTATAACTTAAATTGCTGGCATCAACTCCAGCATAAATTACTGCACTTGCTGCAACACTGTGGCGTGCTGTGTTTACAGGTAAACCTAAAATTGCACGTGCATGCAGTTCAAATTCACTTTGAAACTGAGATGCTAAAGTTACGAGTCCTGTATCGTGTGGGCGAGGTGAGACTTCACTAAACCAAACCTTGTCGCCTTTAATAAACAGTTCTACACCAAAAATACCACAGCCACCAAGTGCAGTTGTCACTTTATTTGCAATACGTTTTGCTTCTTCGAGTGCCGCCGTCGTCATTGGTTGAGGTTGCCAGCTTTCTACATAATCCCCGGCATCTTGGCGGTGACCAATTGGGTCACAGTAATGAGTTTCGATTTCACCAGTTTCAGGGTTTTTAGCGCGAACGGTAAGTAATGTAATTTCAAAATCAAAATCAATTTGAGATTCAATAATAACCGTGCCTTGGTTAACACGGCCACCTTGCATTGCATATTCCCAAGCTGCATCGACTTCATCGAAACTTTTTACACGAGACTGACCTTTACCTGAAGATGACATGACTGGTTTTACAAAGTTTGGATAACCAATGTCATCGCAAGCGGCGCGGAAGCTTTCGAGCGTATCAGCAAAACGATAAGCAGAAGTAGGTAGGCCAAGTTCTTCAGCCGCAAGACGGCGAATGCCTTCACGGTTCATTGTGAGGTTTACAGCTTTAGCAGAAGGGATGACAGTTGCTGTTTTGCTCGCTTCAATTTCAAGTAAAATTTCTGTCGCAATTGCTTCAATTTCTGGAACAATTAAATTTGGTTTAATTTTCTCGATGAGTTGTTTTAATTGGGCAGGATCTGCCATGTTTAACACATAAGAAAAATGTGCAACTTGCATTGCTGGTGCATGATCATAACGGTCGGCTGCATGTACTTCTACACCAAGGCGTTGTAAGGAAATTACAACTTCTTTGCCAAGCTCTCCTGAACCTAACAATAAAACTTTAAATGCAGAAGATTGAAGTGGGGTACCGAGTGTCACGCTCATGCGAATCATCCTGACAAAATTATTTTTTTAAGCATAGCAGAACTTATGGTGGAGTTAAGCCTTATCATGCATAAAAAAAGTAATTTTGTCGGACAATTAAAAAAAGTGGTTTTTAGATATTAACCTGATAGTTTAAAAGCAATTCATCCGCATTTTTACCACGGATGCCCCAATTTTCTTTAGGTGTTTCAAAAATAGTAATTTCAATGTCTTGTGGAGAAATTCTACATTGTTCTTGAATATTACGGAATAAGGTTTGGATAAGCTGCTTTTTAGTGGCTGCACTGCGGCCTGCAAACATTGAAAGTTCAATAATAATGTAATGCTGGATTCTGTCAGAAGGGTAAATGAAATTTCCTGGTTTAAGGCTAATAAAACGTTGAAACCTTTTCTCAACAGGATATTTCAATTCTTCAATAAGCGCTTGATGGATTGCATGAGAAAGTAATTCTCGGTACTGCATAATGGTTTGTTCATTTGCATAAATTTTAACTTGTGACATTTTTATCTCTATTAAGTAGCTAAGGTTATCTTTTTAATCAATTCAAAAATTAAATTTTCCAAGCCAGAAGTTTCAATCTTAAACGCCTCTGGCCAGATTTTATTTTATATAAGGAAGATAAGTTTATCTATTTATAAAGGTAAATAAGTATAGATCAGACCATAAACAATTGCGGCAGTTAAAGTTGCTGGTACGATTTTCTTAAATTTAAAATAAAGACCTGCTAAAACTAAAAAACCGATAAGCATTGCGAAACTCTTATTGGGAGTTTCAAGGAGAGGTGGAAGGGTAGCAACTACAAGCATGGCACTAATTGCAGATATTCCAATACTCCCTAAGGCAATTTTGATCCAGATTGAGCCGCGTCTTTGTTGGTTGCCCTGTAGTTTTTGTATTACGAAAAAAGGTCCAAAGCGTGAAGCAAAATTGGCTATACCCACAATAATGCCGACCAGAATAATTTCTAGGTTCATATTAAGCCTCAACCTCATCATGCTGTTTCAGCACATAATGTTTAAATAGACCAGCTAAAATTCCTGAAAAAATACCTATAAAAATAGCGGCTGATAAGTTAATCCAATAACACGCCAAAGCTGAAACTACTAAAGATACAGCAACAACAAGGCTATGCTTTCGTTCAAACGCCGCTAATAAAAAACTTAAGAATAAAGCTGGTAACAAGAAGTCTAAAGCTGCTTGTAAAAACTTTGGTAAATGAGCAACTTGATCGGCAAATAATCCGCCTAACAAAGAGCCAGTTGCCCAAGCCATCCAACTAAATAGACTTAAGCCTAACATCCAAGACTCGGACCATTGTTGTCTGCGCTGTGAAAGTTGGATCATTCCACTGGCAAAAACTTCATCCGTTAAGCCCCAAGCCCATACTGCCGTTTTCTTAAGATTTAATTTGTTTGGAATCAGGTTGTATAGAGCAGGTCCATAAAGGACATGGCGAATATCGAGGGCAATAACTGTTAATGCTGTTAGCCAAATGGATGAACCGCTAGCCAAAAGCGCGACAACCAAAAATTGGCTAGCGCCGGCATACATTGAACAAGATAGAAAAAAAGCTTCCCATGGTGTAAAACCAAACTGGGATGCAGAAACGCCAAAGGCAAAAGAAACGGGTAAATAAGTGAGTACGATAGCTTGGCTATCTTTGGCGCCTTGCCAAAAAGTTGCTGTTTGGGCAGGCATCAATTGTTGTTCGGACACAATACACCTTGGCAATAAACCAAATGATAAAAATACTTGAAAGATTGAGTATTGTAGCCGAATTTAATAGCATAGTGCCGAAATGTTTAATCG
The DNA here is from genome assembly GCF_000588535.1 of Acinetobacter sp. 742879. NCBI lineage: Bacteria > Pseudomonadati > Pseudomonadota > Gammaproteobacteria > Moraxellales > Moraxellaceae > Acinetobacter > Acinetobacter sp. 742879. The sequence continues at coordinate 267,178 of NZ_JFYC01000001.1, forward strand.
GCAGTTTGATATGTTCAAGGCAAAGATTCGTTTAGTTTATATCGCCATGATGAGTGCAGGTATTTTTACATTGCAGGGCTGTGATAATGGTAATCAGGGTGTAGAAAAAAAAGTAGAAATTAAGCCAGCACCGAAACTAACCAATGATGCAACTGTTTATGCTCAAAAAGCATGGACATTAATTAACACGGTTGAGCATTTAGTTTATGAAAAACAACTCAGCCAAATTGATGACAAAGTTCGTAAACCTTTACGTCAATTGAGTACAGACTGGCGCATTAATGTAAAAATGACGGATTCAGTGACAGAAGGGAAATATGCACTCTGTCGTAAAGCCCTGACAAGTTTAGATATATGGGCACGCGAAACGCTAGAAAACAATAGTTCAGTTGCCCAAAAGCAAGCGGACTATGAGCGAGATAAGGCTCAATGTAAGGATGCGATCGATACACCAAATCTTGGAAATACGTCGCCAAAATAAAACTAATGAATCTAAAAAAAGCGAGATGATCAATCTCGCTTTTTTTGCTTTTAAACGATAATGAGTGAATGTGAATTACGGTTTTGTGGCAGCTTTAGCGGTGTTGGCAGTTTTCACAGCATCTTGTTTCATTTGATGAGTCATTTGCTGTGATTCATGTTGAGCATGTGTCGCGCTGGTCATTGCATCATGTTTTTGAGTGCTTAAGTCTTTTTTAACATCCTGTTTAGTTTTAGTTACCTCTTTCTTGGCTTTTTGAGCTGTAGTTTTTCCATGTACCGCTACACATTTTCCACCTTTGTGATTCGGTCCTGTACCGCCTTGTAGTTGAGTCCCTTTTGGACATGCAAATGCCGAAACACTTAGCATAGCCAATACGCTTGCTGTAAGAATTGTTGATAATTTTTTCATGTTAATCAGCGCCTTGTTGAGTATTATTGCTCAGCTTGAGTGTAGGGTGAAAATATCTGCTTTAACACATTTATTTTGTGGAAATAGAGTTTGAACAATGTTTTGATTTGCAGTGTTATCTAATTTTTTAATTTAATTTTAAGTTTTTATTATTTAGCCGCTTTTAAAAAATTAGCATTGTGCTTGAGCAACTATTTTCAATTTCTCAATATCTAGAATCTCAATTTTTCTAAAAGCAATTTTGATGATTTTCTGTTTTTCGAGCAGGCTCAGCTCATGATTGATCGTCTGTCTAGATGTGGTCAGCATATTTGCCAATTGTTCTTGAGAAATATGGATGTGATGATCTTGAATAAGAATATGGTTGCCGTATCCTTCTAAAATGAATAGAAGACGCTGAGCCAGCCTTTGAGAAATACTACGTGTTTGGATAGCAATCTGTTCTAAGAAAACATACCTGAGTTTTTGGCTCGTTAAACGTGCAAAATAGTACCAATAATATGGATTTTCCTTGAGTAGATCATTTAATGGTTTTGCAGGAATATGTAAAACTGTACTTTTTTTCAATGCAATCGCATCGTGTGAGCGCGGTTCATCATCAATCAATGATATTTCACCAAACCACATGATTGGCTCAGCAATAGCAGAAAGAGCTTCATTACCATTTACATCGACATAACCCAAGCTAATCGAGCCTTCAAGTACGGTATAAATGCCATCAAATAGATCTTGAGCATGGAAAACATAGCTATTTTTCTCAAAAGTAATTTGCTTGCCATGTTCTAAAATAAAATTTTGGAATGTTTCCGGAAGCACACTAAACCATGTGTTTTCTTTTAGTCGGTTAATATAAATTAGGTCCAAAATTCGGTCATCCATGAAAAAATTCATTACTTTGTCAAACAGCTGACAACTTTAAGTTTTCCTTATTTGTACAGTATGACTATATGTAAGTGAATAGGGAATAACTCATGTCAAATTTGGAGCAACAGCTTAGCAAATATGCGGCTTACCACTTAAATCATAAAAATATTTTGACGCATTTTATCGGTATTCCGCTCATCGTGTTTTCAATTTTGTGTTTAACCGCAAGAGCTGGAGTCGATATTGGTAGTTTTAAACTGACTTTAGCTGTAGTCCTGATTGCAGCTAGTACGATCTATTATTTTATTTTAGATAAAGTATTTGGCTTACTCATGCTCATTATCTTGGTTGCTGTGTATCCACTGGCGAGCCAAATTGCTCAATTATCCTTAGGACAATGGTTAGCGGCAAGTATTGGTTTCTTTGTGGTGGGGTGGGTCTTTCAGTTTGTGGGACATTATTTCGAAAAGAAAAAACCAGCTTTTGTTGATGATGTGATAGGACTTGCGATAGGACCATTATTTGTATTGGCAGAATTTATATTTATGCTAGGTTTTAGAAAGCCTTTGCATACGCGTATTTTACAAGAGGCGCGTAGTAAACGAGAGACGATGGATTTAAGTCATTAAATGTAAAAAAGCCCCAACATATTGGGGCTTTTTCTTAAGCTTTAACTTAAACGTTAAAACGGAAGTGCATTACATCGCCGTCTTGAACAACGTAAGTTTTACCTTCTAAACGCCATTTACCAGCTTCTTTAGCGCCGTTTTCACCGTTGTATTGTACGAAGTCATCATATGCAACAACTTCAGCACGGATGAAGCCTTTTTCGAAGTCGGTATGAATCACACCAGCGGCTTGAGGAGCGGTTGCGCCAACTTTTACTGTCCATGCACGTACTTCTTGTACACCAGCAGTGAAATAAGTCTGTAAACCTAAAAGTGCATAACCTGCACGAATAACCACATTTAAGCCTGGTTCTTCCATGCCCATTGCTTCTAGGAACTCAGCACGATCTTCATCTTCTAATAATGAAATTTCAGCTTCGATCTGGTTGCAAAGAGGAACAACAATTGCGTTTTCTTCCGCAGCAAGTTTTTTTACTGCATCTAAATGCGGGTTATTTTCAAAACCATCTTCTGCAACGTTTGCAATATACATGGTTGGTTTTAAAGTCATTAAACCAAAACCACGAACTAATTTGCGTTCGTCATCAGATAAATCAGCTGCACGCGCTGGTTTACCTTCGTCAAGTAACGGTTGGATTTTTTCTAAAACTGCTTTAGTTGCTACAGCTTCTTTATCACCGCCTTTAGCAACTTTAGTTAAACGTAAAATTGCTTTTGCAACAGTTTCAAGATCGGCAAGTGCAAGTTCAGTATTGATAGTTGCGATGTCGTCTAATGGATCAATTTTGCCATTTACGTGAATCACGTTTTCGTCTTCGAAACAACGTACAACATGAGCGATTGCATCAGTTTCACGGATGTTAGCAAGGAATTGGTTACCTAAGCCTTCACCTTTTGACGCACCAGCAACAAGACCAGCAATGTCTACAAATTCCATGGTGGTAGGCAAAATACGCTGTGGTTTTACAATCGCAGCAAGTTTGTCTAAACGTGGATCTGGTACAGGAACAATACCTGTGTTTGGTTCAATGGTACAGAAAGGGAAGTTTTCCGCTGCAATCGCTGCTTTCGTTAATGCATTGAAAAGGGTAGATTTCCCTACGTTTGGCAGACCAACAATACCGCAATTAAAACCCATGAAAACCACTCACAAATGTGTAAATTAAAAATTGTCGCTGATTTTACATGAAAGCCATGACAAAGTCATGGCTAGAGCAGGGTTGTATTGCGTTTAAACTTTACGTTTATCAAGTTGCTGGGCTAATGCATCGCCAGTCGCTTGTACCAACATGACTAAAACAATGAGCACTAAAATTACAGCCAACATAATTTGCATATCAAAACGTTGATAGCCATAACGATAAGCAATGTCTCCTAGGCCACCTGCACCAATAGCACCAGCAATCGCAGAAGAGTTAATCATAGTCACAATAGTCACGGTAAAACCCGCCACAATACCTGGTAAAGCCTCTGGTAAAAGTACATGCCAGATAATTTGTTTACGGTTACAACCCATGGCCTGTGCAGCTTCAATTAAGCCTTGGTCGACTTCGCGTAAGCTGACTTCCGCAATACGAGCAAAGAAGGGAATTGCCGCAATCGTCAATGGAACAACGGCTGCCCAAACCCCATAACTTGTACCCACAATCCAGCGAGTAAGTGGAATAAGCGCAACCATTAAAATAAGAAAGGGTACAGAGCGAGTAATGTTAATGACCCAACCTAAAGCTTGATTAATCTTTTGTGACGGGTGAATGCCGTGCTCAGAAGTGCTGACTAAAACAACAGCAATCGGTAAGCCAATTAAAAAAGCAATAAACGCAGATGCACCTACCATGAGTAAGGTATCTACAGTTCCAGTAATTAATAAATCAATGAGCTGGTCGTGCATAGCCAAGTACCTCAAATTGTGCAATTGCAGTTAATGCGTCTTGTCGTATAGATGAAAGATCAATTTCTACGTTAGGAATACCGACTAAAAGTGAACCAATAATATGCCCTTGAATGGTATCGACCTGACTTTGATATAAATTGACAGGTGCTTTAAATCTAGCTAGTAGTTCTTGAATATCCGGAACCTGATGTGCTTCAGCCTCATATTTCAGTTTTACAATAATATGAGTCGAATCTTCATCGGGTAGAGGACTGATTTTAAAAGGCAGGGTAATTTGCTCAAGGTTTAACAATTCTTGAGTAATTTGTTGTTCTGGTCGTGAAAATACAGACCAGACTTGTCCAGCCTCTACTATCTCACCTTGATCAATCACCACCACTTGATCACAAATTTCTCGAATGACCTGCATTTCATGAGTGATGAGTACAATCGTTAGACCCAGTTCCTGATTAATCTTTTTAAGTAAAGCCAAAATAGTGGCGGTACTTTCTGGATCAAGTGCCGAGGTTGCCTCGTCACACAGTAAAATTTCTGGGTGGTGAACAAGTGCGCGTGCAATACCAACACGTTGCTTTTGTCCGCCAGAAAGTTGTGATGGATAATAGTTAGATTTATCTGCAAGACCTACGAGAGCTAGAACCTCATTTACACGTTGGTCGATATCTGCTTTGTTGTAATTGGAAACTTTTAAAGGCAATGCCACATTTTCCCAGACTGTTTTTGCAGACATTAAATTGAAATGTTGAAAAATCATTCCAATTCGTTGGCGAGTTTGAATAAGCTCGGCATGACTCAATTCAGCAATGTTTTGTTGATGAATATGAATACTGCCTGTATTTACTTGTTCTAAGCCATTTAAAGTGCGGAGTAGGGAAGATTTTCCCGCACCACTTTTACCAATAATGCCTAAAATCTTACCTTGAGGAATATCAAGGTTAATCTCTTTTAAAGCATGCAGCTTTTGACCCTGCGATTGATAAAACTTATTTAAACCACGAATTTTGATATGAGGTAGAGAAAAATCAACTTGTGATCCAAAACTCACCATTGTCATTCTCCTTATTTCCAGCCTTGAAACCACATACCTTGGCCAAAGTCTTTATCCAGAATATCTTGTGCTTGTTTTGAGTTCTGGAATGCTTTAACAAAGGATGCAAGTTTTTGGTTTTTATCTTGGTAATCGCGACGGGTCACAAACAAAATTGCATATTTTTTATCGATTGGATCTAAAAATAATGCGCTATGTGGGTCGGTTACTTTTGCCATATTTAAGTAGTGAGGGAAGCCGAAAATTAAATCGACATCGTTATATGCATGTGCTGTCTGTGGGCCTTCAACTTCAACAAAGCTCAGCTGTTTAGGATTAGCAATAATGTCTTGAGTGGTTGAAAGCTCATTATTAATGTCTTTAAGCTGAATTAAACCTGCACGATGTAATAAAATTAAAGCACGGGCTAAATTGACGGGATCGTTTGGAATAGCAACACGTGCATTTGAAGGTAAGTCTTCAAGTGATTTATATTTTTTTGAATATAAACCCACATGACTTCCTGAACCCACACCAAATGCGTGTAAGTCATAACCCGTTTCTTTAACAGCATTACGTAGAAATACGCTTTGCTGGAAAAAGTTTGCATCAATATCACCGTTTTTTACGGCAACATTGGGTGCTCGCCAATCAGAAAATTCAACGAGTTTGACATGAACACCTTGCTTTTCTACTTCATTGGCAACGCTTTGTAATAGCTCAGCATAAGGCGGGCTAATCCCGATCGTTAAAACATCATCGGCTTGTTTTTTTTTAATATAACGGTAACCGACGAGGCCCAGAACTACGATTAAAACCGTAATTCCGAGTAACCAAGGCTTATGCTGTTTGAACTGAATCGCCATAATCTTTCCGTTATTACTTCCAGCCAGGGAACCAAAGTTTTGGACCAATCTCAGCATCTAACACAGCTTTAACTTTTGGCGAGTTTTGATAGATCTCAACAAATTTCTTTAATTTGTCTCCCTTATCTTTGTAGTCATCACGCACTACAAACAAAATTGCATAACGTTTATTGGTATTGTCATCAAGTAAAAGTGCACTTTCAGGGTCAGCTGTTTTTGCTAAGCGTAGGTAATGCGGATAGCCAAAAGCCAAGTCAACATCATCTATTGCACGAGCAGTTTGTGGTCCTTCAACCTCTACGAATTGCAAATTTTTAGGGTTTGAAACAACATCTTTAAGTGCAGATAAATGATTGTTTGAATCTTTAAGCGTAATTAATTTAGCTTGCTGTAAAAGTAGCAGGGCACGACCTTGATTGACTGGATCATTTGGAATTACTACACGTGCGTTTTGCGGCAATTCATCAAGGCTTTTATATTTCTTTGAATAAAGTCCCACATGTGATGCTGCACCCACTGCAAATGCCTTTAATTTAAAGCCTGTTTCTTTAATTGCATTGTCTAAGAAAGGTTGGTGCTGGAAAAAGTTCGCATCAATATCCCCATGATTTAAAGTAATGTTTGGTGTATTCCAGTCAGAAAATTCGACCAGTTTTACATTTAAACCCTGTTTCTTTGCTTCATCGGCAGCAGTTTGTAAAGTTTTTGCAAATGGTGGGCTAATACCAATCACAAGTTCATTTGAGCCACTTTGACGATGTTTATTCCAAAAGAATAAAGCAACAATAAGGACTACAACGACTAAGCCTACGCCTAGCCATTTTTTTGAGGCTGTTTGAGCCATGTCTATCTCCAAATTTAAGCGGTTATTTCTTCAATTGTTGTTAAGTTTTTGCTGTTGTTATAGGGACTACATCGGAACGCTTGAACAGGGTGTTGTTTTGATAATTGGTCACCCCGATTAAAGATTTTGTTCCGCAGTGAACCCGTTTTATATGCAGTTTTATAGCGTCCACGCTGTTGTAGCTCAGGAATGACCAAGCGAATAAAGTCGTGGTGAGACTCTGGTGCAACTGTACGTGTCAAATTAAAGCCATCAATATCAGTCCCATCTAAAAGATGAATTAAATATTCAGCAACTTCTTCGCCACTACCCACAATGAGTGGGTAACGACCACCTAAAACATGCTGAGCTTTTAAGTCATTTTTCGTGATTTGTTGCTCTTTAAATTTTTCGGTAATCGAAACAATACTGTTACTTTTTTGGTAAGGAATCGCTTCATCGTCGGCAAATTTACTTAAGTCGATACCAGTTGAACTCGCATAATGTGCTAAGCCTGCTTCAGGACTTGCATATTGACGATATTCATTCAGTTTCTGTACGGCTAGATCATGTGTTTCGGCAACAACAACGGTTATACCGACAAAGACTTTAATATCATCCGCTGAACGGCCTTGCTGTTCTGCAAGAGCACGAATCTTTTTCACTTGTTCGCGTATTTTTTCGGGTTTGTCGCCGCCAATAAATACACACTCAGCATGACGAGTCGCAAACTGCATACCTTTGGGTGAAGCACCTGCTTGAAACAGTGTTGGGGTACGTTGCACAGAAGGAGACACCTGAAACACACCTTCGCTTTGGTAATATTTTCCGTGGTGGTGAATGGTGTGAACTTTAGATGGATCTGTAAAAACACGCCGTGCTTTATCTTTTTTAACTGCGTCGTTTTCCCATGAACCTTCCCAATATTTATAGCAAAGCTCTAAAAATTCTTCGGCTTGTTCATAGCGAGCATCGTGGTCTTTTAAACCTTTTTGGCCAATCAAGCGTTCTGCACTATCTAAATAGCCCGTCACGATATTCCAGCCAATACGACCTTGAGTTAAATGGTCGAGACTCGCAAAGCGGCGGGCAAATTGATACGGATGCTCATAGCTTAAGTTCACAGTGACCCCAAAACTTAAGTTTTGAGTGACTGCCGCCATTGCTGAAATGAGTGTAGACGGGTCATGGCTCGGAAGCTGAATGGACTCTTTTAAAGTCAGATCAATACCGTTTTGATAGACGTCATACACACCTGTAATGTCCGCAATAAATAAACCATCAAATAAACCACTTTCTAAGGTCTTGGCTTGTTCTGTCCAATAACTGAGTTCGTTAAAACGGTGTGATTCATCACGTGGATGTGTCCATAAGCCATGATTGATATGCCCAACACAGTTCATGTCAAAGGCGTTTAATAAAATCTCTTTTGCTTTGAAATCTGCCATTACAATGTCCCCCGACGAGGTGGAAGCACACCGTTAAGCACATAGTTCCCAATAAAGTAATATTTCCATCGTGCGGCATCATGCAATGTATGTACACGCGCATTACGCCAGAAACGGTCTAGGCCATCTTGAGACTGACTACCACGACTACCAGCAAGTTCAATCAGCTTAGACGATGCTTTTAGGGCGATATCTGTACTATGAGCACGCACTTTAGCCACATCAATTGAAGCTTTAGCAATGCTTTCAGGTGTGGTTTCAATTTTTGCAGCATCAATTGATTGCGCAGCTTGTTTTAATAACACTTCACTTGCTCGTACATCTACAGCAATGCGTCCTAGCTCATAAATCGTTAAAGGATCTTGGTTGGCCGTTTCTACATTTGAATCAATCCATGGGCGAGCTTGATGCACTCTTTGCAAACTTTCTTCAAAGGCTGCACGTGCAATACCTACCTCAATCGATGCATGCATAATTTGCGCAAAAGGACCCACTAAGGTCGGCTGTAAAAATGCAGTATCAAAAGGAATAACATCATCTGCATCGACAAAAACCTGATCAAACTTGACCGTGCCGCTGCCTGTAGTTTTTTGTCCAAAGCCAGACCAGTCATCAACAAGTTTTAATCCTTGTGAACCACTTTTTACAAAGGCTAGATATTCTCGACCCGCATCGTCTAAAACCAAGGTTGGAATACGGTGAGCAAATAAACTTCCTGTGCAGTAAAACTTTTCACCTTGAATCAGGTAGCCATTTCCGTGAGGACGGATATTGGTTTGTTTATGAGTTGAAGTTTTAGTTTTAAACTCAGCAAGTGCATTACCAAAGCGAGTGCCATTTAAAACTTCGCTATATAAACGTTGTTTTTGAGCTTCTGTGCCTGTATTGCGCAATACTTCTAAAGCATAAAAATGGTTTTGTGGAATTTGTCCGATTGAACCATCGGCACCGCTTAAAAGTGCAATCACTTTAGCAACTGTATGGCTTGAAACTTCGGCACCGCCATATTGCTTTGGCACTGTAATTGCCCAAAGACCAGATTGGCTCAAAGCATCGATTTCGGTATACGGTAAAATTCGTTTAGCGTCTCGCTCAACTGCGGTTTTTTTAAATTGCTCAGCAAATTGTTTGGCAACTTCTAATGCTTCAACATCATTTTGAATAATGTGCGCTTGGCCAGATGCCGATGTTTGTTTAGTTTGAACCGATTGATATGAAGTCATGACAATTTCTCCTTAAATCCAAGCATGGCGGGCAGGGAAATGACCATTAAGGTAATAATTGCCAATGGCATGTAATTTCCAGCGAACAGGGTCGTGTAAGGTATGTACACGGGCATTTCGCTAATGTTGATCTAAATTGTGTTGGCTTAAACTTGAACGACTACCGCCTAGCTCTAGTAGTTTTTCAGAGATTTGTAGAGCAGCATCATTGGCATAGACTTTCGCTTCTGCGACCAAAATTGAAGCTTTAGCTACTTGTTCATCAGTCACCGTTTGAAGGTGGTCAAGTTCATCCAAATATTCAGCAGCTTCATCAAGCAGTAAAATTGCAGCATCGAGCAAAATATTTAACTTACCTACTTCTTGTAGGGTGTAATGTTCAAAGCTAGCTTTTTCAACATTTGCATCAATAATTGGACGTGCTTTGTGTATGGTTGATAAAGTATCGTCAAATGCGGCTTCAGCGATGCCTACATCAATGGCAACTTGTAATAACTGTGAATAGGCACCGCGATAGGTTGGGGTTTGCGTCAATAATCGTTCATCAAAAATAAGTTCAGGATTAACTTCAACTTGATTTAATTTAACTGTACCGCTCGCTGTCGTACGTTGCCCAAATCCATTCCAGTCATTAATAACTTCAATACCTTGAGCGTCTCGGTTAACAATGACTAAAACCACATGGCCTTCGGGATGAATTGCTTTAATTGCGAGCCAATGCGCAAAGCTCGTACCTGTAGAATAAAACTTTTCGCCGTTTAAAATATATTTGCCGTTCTCAACAGTAAGAGTGGTTTTTAAGGTTTTTGAATCATGGGTATTACGTTCTGGCCCACCGTTAGCAAGACGTTTGCCTGCCAATATTTCTGAAAAGATAAATTGTTTTTGTTGTTCTGTGCCCATAATTTCGATCAGGTTTAAAAGGCTAATCTGATTTTGTGGAATCTGACCAACATTCGCATCACCTTTACTTAAAATACGGAAAACTTGAGCCAAAGTTTTATTGGAAACAAAAGCACCGCCGTATTTTTTTGCAATGCGAATTCCCCCTAAGCCTTTTTGACTAAAGTTTTCGATTTGCTCATGTGGTAATAAGCGTTGTTGATCACGTGTATTACGACCCTCTAAAGCATAATCCGCCACTTGATAAGCAGCATTAATCGCTTGTTGATCATTTTGAATGATTTGGACGTAGGCAGTCGTTTTTGATAGAGAATTAGACATAATGACACCTTGTATTGCTGTCATTACCTTACAAAAGAAATATTTTTCCACTAAACGAGGACTTATGCTCAGCTTATGAAATAAAGTGCAAAGCATTTTTTTTGCTTTTTAATGAAAAAATAGAGATATTAAAAGATTTTAAAAAACAATAGTTTAAGGTTATTATGTGGAAAAATAATAATAGAATTGGTTTTAATATGAAAAAGAGCAATAAGTACGGTAAAAAAAGATATAAAAAAAATAGACTTAAGTGTCAGTGAAAAATGAGCACAATATCCATTGTTTTAACTAAAAATAGCTTCTAAAGTATCTACTTACCGACGACCATTTTTGTACAAATAGTCAAATAAAAATAAACGTGGAGATTTTATGCGGGTTTTGTATCAGTTTCCTTTGTCCCATTATTGTGAAAAAGCTCGCTGGTTGTTAGACCATAAAGAACTTGATTATGTGGCTCATAACTTAATTCCAGGGTTTCATCGTGCTTTTGCACAACTCAAAACAGGCCAAAATTTATTGCCAATTTTGAAAGATGACCATCAATGGATTGCTGAATCAACCAAGATTGCACTTTATCTGGATGATACTTATCCGGAGCATTCACTGTTACGTCGTGATGAACAATTAAGACAGCAAACATTAAAAATAGATAGCTTGGCTGATGAGCTGGGTATTCATGTCCGTCGTTGGGCTCTAGCTCACACGTTGGCGCATGGAGACCATGCTTTAGAAATTATGATGGGTGAACAAGGCTATTTACGTCAGTTTGAAAAAATATCGAAGCCATTCCTCAAAACACTGGTAAAGAAGAACTATAAACTTGAAGAAGAGCTAGTCAACCAGTCAAAAGAGCGCATGGATGAACTCATAAATGAACTAAATAACTGCTTAATCGAAAATCAGGCACGTTATATGGTAGGCGATCGCTTAAGTCTTGCTGATATTTCTGTATGTTCTATGCTTGCTCCTTTATTAGAAATAAAGGGTACGCCGTGGGAGCGGGAAGAGGCTGAAGGTGTTTCGGAAGAATGGAATAACTATCAGCAAAATTTACTCGATTTACCTCTAGGTCAGTATGTTTTAAGAATATATCAAACTGAGCGTAATGCGCGAGTAGATTGGCGAGGAATTTAAAATTATAAAATGCCCTGAGAAAATCGGGGCTTATTTTTATCTTTGCTAGTTATTTTATTAATGTAGATATTACTATCAATTTTCTAAATGATTTTTATTAAGCCATTTGTTTATATTATTTTGATGCCAAGATTACTTTTTACAATATAAATTCCATTTTATCTAAATGACTAATAACTTTAATTTTTATGATTTTTTGGAAAATACAATTTTTCTAAATACTATTTTTAGCCAAAGTTAAGCCACTTTATTGTGCATGTGTTTACAATGTAATCAATAATTGCCACATTTAAGTGTAAATAGATGAGCTTAATAATAGACAGAAGATTAAAACATAGATTAAAGTAGAAACATGTGAGCAGTTTTAAAGGTATTAATTCTGCAAAACAGATTGAATAGAATAAGTGAAGCAAATGGATGGGTCCGACTTGGAAAAGTTGGCTCGATAATTGCATTTTAATAAAAAATCACTCTATTGCTCTATATGAATGATTCTATAGATAAATAGAGAGAATGATCATCAAGGAGTTCTTATGAAACGTTCTGCAACCTCTCTCATTATTTCAACAGTTATGCTTTGTACGGTTGGCGCTACTTCTCAAATTCAAGCAGCAGATACATTAGCTAAAATTAAAAGTACCGGAAAAATCGTAATTGGTCATCGAGAATCCTCAGATCCAATTTCATATGTTGTTGCAGGTAAACCAGTAGGTTATGCAGTCGATATCTGTAACCAGTTTGCAAATGACATTAAAAAAGAATTGAAAATGCCTGGCTTAAAAGTTGAGTATAAGGCAGTAACTTCATCAACACGTATTCCTGAGCTTTTGGCAGGCAATATCGATATGGAATGTGGTACCACTACAAACTCTAAACAACGTCAGCAACAAGTTGGGTTCTCAACTAACTACTATGCAACAGAAGTGCGCATGGCTGTTAAAGCAAACTCTGGCATTAAGAGTTTGGCGGACTTAAATGGTAAAGCAGTTGTTACTACTCAAGGCACTACATCTGACAAATACATCAAGATGAATGAAAAAGGTCAGGCAGTTAATGTTCAAAATATTTATGGTAAAGATCATGCTGACTCTTTTGCCATGATGGCATCTGGCCGTGCTGCTGCATTTGTAATGGATGATAATATTTTAGCAGGCTTGATTGCTAAGTCTTCTACACCTAAAGCTTTCGCAATTGTAGGTCCGGTACTTTCATCTGAACCTTATGGAATTATGCTTGCTAAAGATGATCCAAAATTTAAAGCGGTTGCAGACCGTACTGTAAATAACTTGTGGAAAACTGGTAAAATGGACGCTTTATATAAGAAGTGGTTCTTATCTCCAATTCCACCAAAAAACACGAATTTGAACATGCAACAAAGTTCATCTTATAAGAAATTAAAAGCTAACCCAACAGATGCAGGAATCTAACTGGATCTTTTTGTCCTAAATTTACTTGTGTAAGTGTAAAGATTCATTTGCACAAGTGGTCTATTTTCTAAAGATATTAATTTAAGGGGCAAACATGTCAGTCGGCTCGCTAAACTGGACTATATTCTGTGCGGAGTCTAATGAATATGGTGTCGATAAAGCCGCATGGGCAGAATCAGTTTGTAAAGCTATTGGTAGCTCAAGCTACAATGCTTATGCTGAGGCACCCACATGGTTACAAATGTTAGGTTCAGGCGTGTTCACTATGGTTTGGACAGCTATTATAGCCTTTCTTATCGCATTTTTATTAGGTTCTCTCCTAGGGGTAATTCGTACATTACCCAACAAACCTCTCGCATTTATCGGCAATTGTTACGTTGAAATTTTCCGTAATATTCCACTTATTGTGCAACTATTCTTCTGGGCTTTTGTTTTTCCCGAGTTTTTACCGGACAGCTTAAGTGCAGGTAGTGGGGATGTAGTTGCTGGTGGTTGGTGGAAAAATATTTTAAATCAGCAACCTGCGGTTATTGGTGTTTTTGCATTAGGTCTCTACACGGCTGCCCGTGTATCTGAGCACATACGTGCCGGAATTAATACCGTGTCTCGTGGACAGAAGTTCGCAGCTTCCGCTATGGGTTTTACTACTGCACAAAGCTATCGTTATGTCATTTTACCGGTTGCATATCGTACAGTATGGCCAACGATTACATCTGAAGCAATGAACGTTTTTAAAAACTCAGCTGTTTTATATGCGTTGAGTGTATTGAATTTCTTTGCTTACACGAAAACCATGCGTGAAGAAACTTCTCAGGACATTATCATTCTTATTCTCTCTACACCTGTTTATTTGATTATCACTTATAGCATTAAGTTTGTGATGGCATGGATTGAGAAACGAATGGCTGTACCTGGCTTAGGTTCAGGAGGGAAGTAATCATGGATTTTTCTTTATTACAAAACCCTGATGTGATCGCGGCACTCAAAGAAGGTTTCATTTTTACGCTTACCGTAACGGTATTAGCAATGATGGGCGGTATCTTAATTGGAACCCCATTGGCAATGATGCGTTTATCTAGCAATGCCATCGCAAGTAATTTTGCAAAATTTTATGTTGATCTGTTTCGTGGTATTCCACTGATTCAGGTGATCTTTATCTTCTACTTTTTGTTGCCGAAAATATTTGAGTTTCAATCTGATACCTATTGGGGACCATTATTTTCGAGTGTCGTGACCTTTGCTATTTTTGAAGCAGCTTTTTTCTCGGAAATTGTACGTTCTGGAATTCAGTCTATTTCAAAAGGTCAGGTACATGCAGGCTATGCGCTAGGTTTTACCTACGGTCAATCAATGCGCTACGTGGTATTACCTCAAGCCTTCCGTAATATGCTCCCAGTATTGTTAACTCAAACAATCATTCTATTTCAGGACATCTCTTTAGTTTATGTGATTAGTGCACCTGACTTTTTAGGCCGTGCAGATACATTGGCTAATACGTATGGACCTGAAACAAAAGCAACATTCTATTTAATCGTCGCTGTAGTGTATTTCTGTAGTTCGTTTGTGCTGTCGCATTTAGTCAAACGCTTACAGCAAAAAATTGCCATCATTCGCTAATTGGAGATTTTAAATGCCAATGATAGACATCCAACATATCTCTAAATGGTATGGTGATTTTCAGGTTTTAACAGATTGCACGACGAGTATTGAAAAAGGTGATGTCGTTGTTGTTTGCGGACCATCTGGTTCGGGAAAATCAACACTCATCAAAACAGTAAATGCTTTAGAACCATTTCAACAAGGTGACATTATTGTTGATGGAATTTCACTTAAAGATCCAAAAACAGATCTTGCTAAATTCCGTTCACGAGTGGGAATGGTCTTTCAGCACTTTGAGCTTTTTCCGCACATGACTGTTTTGGAAAATTTGACGATTGCTCAAGTTAAAGTGTTAAAGCGTTCAGTTGCAGATGCTCGTGCAAAAGGTTTGAAATATTTAGAGCGTGTAGGCTTACTTGCTCATAAAGATAAATTTCCGGGGCAGTTGTCGGGTGGTCAGCAGCAACGCGTAGCGATTGCACGTGGCTTGTCTATGGACCCAATCTGTATGTTGTTTGATGAACCAACTTCTGCACTTGATCCTGAAATGGTTGGTGAGGTTCTTGAAGTTATGGTGCAGCTCGCACATGAAGGCATGACCATGATGTGTGTTACTCATGAAATGGGCTTTGCTAAAAGAGTATCTAACCGTTTAATTTTTATGGATGAAGGTAAAATTTTAGAAGACTGCCCAACCCATGAGTTCTTTGATAATTTAGAAGCTCGTCATGAGCGTGCTAAACTTTTCTTAGAAAAAATTCAGGCGATGCACTAATAACTTTAATAAAAAAAGAGCCATTAAAGGCTCTTTTTTTATATCTAATTTTTAGAAGCTATACTTTGCTAGTAGGTTAATACGTGAATAATCACCCTTGTCACCTGCAAAAGTTTCACGTTGACCGTAAGTATATTCTGCTCCTAAATCAATATTTTTAACTGGGTTCCAGATTAAATTGACTAAAGCGTTGTAAATTTCTTTGTTATAGCTAGTATTGGTTAAATTGCTATTTGCATAGACATTATCATCTTTATATTGAATACCACCTACAGCAAAAGTAGAGCGGAGGATAGGGCTCCATTTCCGTTGATATCCAATTACTGCGCTATCGAATTCTCCTAAATTAATATCTTGTGTTGTTGTGTCATAGTTATAAGCCGAATTGCTATAAAGTAAGTAACGACCATCGCCTTTAACATGATAGTAATTAGCAACCACGCTATCTTGAGGCGTTAAATCATATTTACCACCAACACCGACACCCCAGCCAAATTTCTCTTCAGAAGTGCTATCTTTTGGAGCTACACGGTTTTCATGGGCAAGACCATGTAACTGTAATAGGCCTTTGTTATCCGTAGTTTTGAAATCATATCGAGCTGTTAAAGCAGGAAAACGGCTTCCACCAGCAGCATTACCAGCTTTTTCAACATCACCGCCTTCTAAGGCAACTAATATTTTTTGTTGTGCATTAATTGGCTGGGTGTATCTAACCTGTACTGTACGTGTAGTACCTGTACCAATAGCGCCATTAAAATCTACAGTTTCTGGTGATGTATCTGTGTTTACAAAGGGTGA
This sequence comes from Acinetobacter sp. 742879, assembly GCF_000588535.1. Lineage (NCBI taxonomy): Bacteria > Pseudomonadati > Pseudomonadota > Gammaproteobacteria > Moraxellales > Moraxellaceae > Acinetobacter > Acinetobacter sp. 742879. Next base: position 283,801 of record NZ_JFYC01000001.1, read on the forward strand.
GGTTGTTTGACCAGCTAACCATTTTCCTAAAGACATATAGGCATGACGAACACGGAAAGTACCATTGCCATTATCTCCATTGCCACCCATGAAATCGGCTTCAATTTTACCTGTTAAATCTCCATATTGAGTTGGACGAGAAATATCTAAGCCAATTCGTGAAGTTGCTGCAGATACATTTAGTGAGTCTTGTTTTGGATCATCTTTATTGAGTGGATAATTGGCACCATTTGAAATACTGCCATTTGAACCTTTAAAGTCATAGGTTGCATCTGCGCGAACACTACCATAAAGCTTGACTTGAGTTTGCCCATCGGCCATAGCCATCCAACCTGGTTTGGATGCAGGAGGTGTAGGGGTAGAAGGTGCTGCGGGAGTTGTTGCTGGAGCAGTGACAGTTAAAGCTGTTTTTTGTTGATCAGATAGTTTCTGGACGAGTTGTTTTAACTCCTTTACTTCATCACGTAAGGCGTTAACTTCAGCATCTGTAGCGGCATGCACAGGCATCGTCACGCTCATTGCACCTAAAGAACTCATTGCTAATACTAGTGTTTTGATTTTATTCACAGGAACTCCCCCGACATGGATAAAAATTTTCCTGCAAATACATAACAAAAATGATGCCAACTTTAAGAAACTTGAAAAATAGTCAAATTTTGATGATTACTTCCTTTTTAGCGTTAAATAGTAGTGAGAATAAGGAGTTTGCATCGATAAAACAGATTTAAGCATAAACCGACTCTCTAAAATGAATCGCCCCTGACACTATTTGCACGTTTAAAAGGCATAAAAGAATTAGGCTCTATAAAGGAAATAGAGTTTTACTGTTTATAAACCTTTGTATTTTCAATGCAGAGGTGGTGGTATAGGGTTATACTGTCTTTACTGTGAAATTCTGGCTGGAGATAAGAGTGGAGTTAGATCGTTTTGATAAACAAATTCTAGAAATTTTGTCTCATGAAGACTTAAATTTGAATGAACTTTCAGAACGGATCAATCTGTCAGTCAGTTCTGTACATCGCCGTATTAAGCACCTGATTGAAGCCAATATCATGGGGCAGCTTAAAAGGGAAATTAATTTTAGTAAGCTTGGTTTTACTTTACATATTTTATTGCAAGTTTCATTGAGTAAACATGATAGTGAAACATTTGATAAGTTTCTGTCTGAAATAGAAGCAATTCCAGAAGTAACTAATGCATTCTTGGTAACGGGGCAGAGTGCTGATTTTATTTTAGAGCTTGTAGCACGCAACATGGATGACTACAGTGAAATTTTATTAAGACGTATTGGAAAAATCGACAATGTAGTTGCTTTGCATTCTAGCTTTGTCATTAAAGAATATAATGTATTTAATTGCTATAACTTGCTGAACAAGCTATAAAAAAACGCACCAAATGGTGCGTTTTCTTTGATTCAAATGTTTGATTTAAGCATCAAGTTGAGCCAAAACCTCATCCGAGAATTCAACGTTAGTATAAACGTTTTGTACATCGTCAAGATCTTCAAACATATCAATCATTTTAAGAATTTGTTTTGCTTGGTCAACATCGGTAATTTCAGCTTTTGTAGATGGACTCATCACAACTTCTGCGTTATCAGATTTTAAACCAGCAGCAGTAAGGGCATCTTGTACTTCACCGAAAGTTTCTGGTGAAGTGATTACCAAAATTTCATCTTCTGAAACTTCAATATCTTCAGCGCCAGCTTCTAAAGCAACTTCCATGATTTTATCTTCTAAAGAAACATCTTCAAAAGTAATCTCACCACGTTTAGTAAATAGATAAGATACAGAACCCGCAGTTCCTAAGTTACCATTTGTTTTACTAAAACAGTGACGTACGTCTGGTACTGTACGGTTTAAGTTATCTGTCATTGTTTCAACAAGAACAGCAACCCCGCCAACCCCATAACCTTCATAAGTTACTTCTTTTAAATCATCATTATCTTCACCACCAGCACCACGTTGGATAGCACGGTTAATGGTGTCACGTGTCATATTAACTGAGAGAGCTTTTTCAACTACTGCACGCAGACGAGGGTTGCTAGCAGGATCTCCACCACCAAGTTTGGCAGCAGTCACAATTTCACGAATATATTTAGTAAAAACTTTACCGCGACTTGCATCTTGTTTAGCTTTACGATGCTTAATATTGGCCCATTTAGAATGACCCGCCATGGACGTGAACTCCAAAAAAAGAAAATGCAAAAGTGCTGGAATATTAGCATAGGCTTGGTTTTGTTGAAAACTGTTGCCCTGCGTTTTGTTAGCCAATTGAATAAGAACAATAAGCTTAAGACCTAATGAGTGAGATTAGGTCAAATCAAGTCCAATTTGATTTAGTTAATTTTTACATCTATACCAAATTGAGCGTACAGCTCTTTAATGGTTTCCAAGTCTTTTTGTAAATCAGTCGGGTAAATTTTACCTAAAATCCCACCTTGTTTACTTCGAGCATTGGCATACATTAAAACAATAGGAACATTGGCTGCTTTTGCAATATGCCAAAAACCTGTACGGATAGGCTTACGTTCAGAGCCATCTTTAGCACGTGTAGCTTCTGGAGCAATTACTAAATTAAATGTTTCATGGGTTTGAAATTGTTCAACCATTTGCGAAACGATATCTTTACTTCCTTTACGATCAACAGGAATGCCACCCAATTTTTCTAAAATTGGCTTAAGGGGGCCTTTGAAAAGTTCTTTCTTTATTAGAGTATGAATTTTGATGTCTAACATTTGGAAGAGGGCAATCGAGAGCACTGCATCTAGATTTGAGGTGTGTTCAAAGCCAATAATAACTTGTTTTTTCTCAAGAATTTGTGGGTCTACATTGTAGGTCCAACCAACGGCTTTAAAGATAGAGTTACCTAGAAATTTTTTCATAAATCAGTGCAAATTGATAAATTTTCAGGATTCTAATATGAGTTTGTAAAAAAGCCTAGAAAAATTATGAAAGCTAAAGTAGAGCACAAAAGTTAAGGATTATCTAAGTTCTAAAATAATTAAAAAGTTCTTTTTTTATTTTTCTCAAACTTCGTCTTAAAGTAATAAACCTAGATAATTTTAAAATTAAGATACTGGCTGTGGTATCTCTTCATTAATTAAATATTCAATATATTTCCAAATTTTTTCAGGGTTAATAAGGTTTTTATCGGTCGTTCCATCAATAATCATCCCATCAATAATAGAAATAATGATATGAACAAGGGGAGTTGGGTTTTCTATACCTAACTGAGTAAGTTTTTCATGTAACAGATTAGTCAACCATTTTGTATATTCATAAAATGGTTCACGAATTGAAGTATATTGTTTAGATACTTCAATAAATGCCTTTTTAAATAAACAGCCATTAAATGTTTCGCTATTGATCCATTCAATATACCAATTAAAAATAATATGAATTTGCTCAAGAGGACTAGCATCTTGATGTAAACTTAATTGTTCATTGATTGAGTTTTGAATATTTATATTTCGATGTTGCAAGCATTCCATAATTAAATTTTCCTTTGACGGAAAATATTTATAAAAAGTCATTTTTGCAACATTTGATTCAGCAATAATACGGTCAACACCAGTAGCATTGTACCCAATCTGATTAAATAAATTTAAAGCAGTATTTATAATATCTTCTTTTTTTGACATTACTATTCCATATAGTTAAAACTAATTATAACTTAATCTAAAATATTAAATTTTTAATACAAATTATGATAATAAAAAACTGATTTTGATTCAAGTTGAGATTGTGATAATGATTATCATTAATTGGAGTTTTTTTAAATTTTTTATTTGATTTCGTACGATTTTAATTCTAATATTAATCAATGAAGGAACATATTTAAATATTAATTTAAGTCATTGTTTTTATAATAAAATATGTAAAAATCGATCATGCTTCAATAAGTTTAATGAGAGCGGATATGCCTAAGAAATTTGAGAATTTTAATAATCCTAGAAAGAAAGCACTCGCAGGGATGAAACAAAGCATTTCAGCTGAACTATGGGAAAAAAATTCAAACTTTTTGACCCGATTAAGAGCAAAGATTGCGAAACATCCTGTATCTCATCATCCTGCAATCGATACTTTAAATAATGGCGAAATTAATAAAGAAGATTTAAAAAAAATTCATTTAGAGTATCGTCATGCAATTGTGCAAACTTTTACTGATGCATTGCTCATGGCCCAATTTCAAACTAAACAATTAGAGCCGAGATTGCATGCTGGTGCAAAAATGTTCCCGCGTTTTCTTTTGAGTTTAAATATTTTTGATGAGTTTGGATTTCGGCCAGGATTGGATAAAGACGGCTACTATCAGGGAAATCCTGAATATGCTCATTATCCTTTATTTGAAGATATATTGAATGATTTCGGTATTACAGAACAAGATCGTCTAACTTATCATCCGACTGAAATTGCAGATCAGGTTAGAGTATTTTTAGAAAATGCTTATGATGACTATAAAGCTGTTTCAGCCTTATTAGCAGTCGCAGAAGAAGAAGTCATTCTGTATAGTCCACCTTTACGTAGAGCTACTAAAGCAGTTGGTCTAGATGTGGAGGGTGGTGGTTATTATCATGTACATGGTATCTCTGAGGATGAAAGTGCTGAAGCAGCAGATGATGATCATGAAGAAGATTTATGGTATGTCTTGATGCAAGCTTGTACAGAAGAAGACTATAACTATATTGAAAAATTGTGCTTAGAGTATTGTGATTTATGGGAAAAGTTCTGGGATACACAATTAGATAATTCTGAGCCAATGCGAAAGCAAATCTTAGCTTAATAGATGAAAGATGGATATTTAGTACGGAACGTAAGTGTATTTTAAAACATCTAAAATTTAGGGATAAAATAAATTTAAATTTTGAGTATTTTTTATAAGAGTAAAGCATATTTTATTTGGATATATATTAAAAAACCCCATAAACTTTTTGTTTATGAGGTTCGGTATTTGGTGGGCCCACACAGACTTGAACTGTGGACCAACGGATTATGAGTCCGCTGCTCTAACCAACTGAGCTATAGGCCCTATAAGTCAGAAAAGCTTTTAATCTCAATGCTTTTCAGTGCGTGCAATACTAATCAATTTTTTAATTAAACACAAGTCATTTTCTGAAGTAGACGCAAACTAAACCCAAAAATATTGTGTCTTATTGGTTAATATTTCAAGCGATAGTGATTCTAGCTTATGTGTACTTCAAGAGTAAAGTGGGAGAAGTTATTTATCGATCAATTAGAATTTATTCCAACAATCTATTGTGACGATGACTTAATTGTATTTGTAGTTTGAGACATTAATTTATATAAAATAAATTTTGTTTAAAATATAAGCAGAAATTGTAGATGTGCTGTTTGTGTGTTGTGAAAATATAGAATTAGAAAAAGCTTATTTAAGATAAATATAAATGGTGATTAAAAATATTATATATTTTTATATTGTAATTAAGCTTTAGATATATGGTAGATTGCCTTTTTAATTATATATTTCGAAAAATAATAGTTACAATAATTCTATTAATAGAGTTCTAGCCTATATGTAGTAAAAAATATAGACTATTAGGGCCAAATTACTTAAGAAAATAGTATTATTAATTTTTAGATTAGCTTGAAATTTAAACTCAACTTAAAAAAGTAAACATTAAGATATAAAGTTAACAACTTTAATAATGAAACATAAAACTAACGAATAAACGGATTCAATTTTTTTTGATGCAAATAAATTTAATTAAAATATAATACTTTTTCTTAAGGTGTTTGTTGTGTTTTTCTAAAGAAGCTGTTAAGGGTGATAATAGAAATTTTTATCATTAAAATACCTTTCCGTCTCTAAAGTATTTTCTATATGAAACCTAAATTGTGATTGTCTTCACAACAATACAAATGTTTGTATCTTATAAACTTTATTCTTGACTAAAACACTTGGTTTTAATAAAGTATAAGTGTATTTTTTACAAAACAAAATATTATTGCTTAATCCTGAAATACAACAAGAGGCCTACTTTCTAAGTAGGCTTTTTGTTTTTAGTAGTATTTAGAGATATGGTACAGAGTAATGAGCTTAAGCTTTAAATAAACTAGATTTAACAAGAATCAAAATTATAAAAATCCTTAGACTTTCAGAACTAACCTATAAAGTTTTATAAATTTTCTTGAATAATTTGAATTAACTCTCTAGCTGCTTTAGGTAAAGGGCGGTCTTGGAGCCAAATTAAATAAATAGATAGAGGTAAATGATTTTTTGTATTTTTAAAATCTAAAAGGACTAAGTGACCTTGATCAATTTTATCTTGTACTAGTGATAATGGAAAGTTTCCCCAACCAAGTCCAGCTTCAACCATATTAATTGCTGTTTGTAGACTATTGGTTTTCCAGTACATTGCACCAATAATTGAACGGGGATCTTTCATTTCATGTTCACTACTCGCCACAACAATTTGTCTAATATTGATTAATTCTTCAATAGAAAACTGCTTTGTTCTATCTTGTAGAAGAGCGTGGTTAGAAGAAATCGCAGCCGCCACTGTTTCAGTCATTACCAATTGTAGATTCTCGCGCATTTTTATATTGAGGTCTGAACCCGCTAAGCAAAGACTGATTTGCTCCGTATAAAGTAAATTAACAATGTCGTCTTGGGGAGCAGTAATAACTTCTATGTTTAGTAAAGGGAATTTATCGGCTAGTTTCTTTATTGAATGGAATAATAATTTTGTATTTACATCGGAAACAACGCCAATACGCAATTTACTTTCAAGTCCTAAAGAAAGTTCATGTGCATGAGTGCTAAATAGCCTAAGTTGTTCAGAAATGATCCGTGCTTGAGGTTCCAAGGCTAATGCTGTAGCGGTAGGAATGACCTTTCGAGGAGTCCGTTCAAATAATATATAACCCAATTCTGCTTCTAAATTAGCAACGGCCATACTTACTGCTGAGGGGACTCGATTTAGTTTACGAGCAGCCGCAGAGAAAGAACCTGTATCGAGTACCGTTATGAAAAGTTCAATATTTTCACTGTTAAAATTCATTTTGATATCAGCTGAACTGAAAGCTATTAACTTTATATATGATTTTGACTGAAATTAAAATATAAGCAATTAAGCAGAGTTTAGTGATTATGCAAGGTATAAAGCGTCGAATTGTATATGTTTCTTCCTATGAAATAATCGGAATGGTTATTTCATCAGTAGGATTAGCGATTTTGGCAGGTGATAGTGTTGAACATACTGGACCACTATCTGTCATGATTACGACCATCGCTGTAACTTGGAATTTTATCTACAATATTTTATATGAGAAATGGGAAGCTAAACAAAGCAGTCATATCCGTACAGTTAAGCGTAGAGTTGGACATGCCATCGGTTTTCAGCTTACTTTGGTTCTGTTTTTAATTCCTCTTATTTCATGGTGGATGGATATTTCCTTGATTGCTGCTTTTTGGTTAGATGTGGCCTTTATTATCATTATTCCTATCTATACTTTTATATTTAATTGGAGTTTTGATAAGTTATTTGGATTGCCTATTTCGGCACAGGCTAAAGCGCTATCAGAATAACCGTAAAAAGCTATCAAGGTAATCGACGTTGATAGCTTATCTAGTTTCATTATTTGATTTGATCAATGACTAACTGTTTTGAAAACTTGAGTTGAGCTTTCTTGGCGAAAATGTAATAAATCAAAGCAGTAGAAATAAGACCTACGAGCCACGATAAATCGATTCCTCCTAGCATTGCCGCAATTTGTCCCGTATAAAATTTACTATCAATAAATGGCAGTTGAATCAAAATACCTAGAAAGTAGCAGGTAATTCCAATCCGATTCCAACGGCCATACTTACCATTTGGATCATAGAGTGCATCTACATCACATTCTTCTTTAGAGATAAAGTAGTAATCAACAAGATTAATGGCACTCCACGGAATAAAAAAGGTGAGTAAAAACAAAATAAATGCTTTAAAGGCGCTTAAAAAAGTATGTTCACCTATAATTGCAATAAAGGTTGAGACTACAACCATAGCAAGGACAATCAATAATCTTGTTATTTTTGAGATTTGATTTGTCGATTTGAAACTATTCCAAATCGTAGCAATACACATAAAACTGCCATAGGCATTTAAGGTTGTCAGAGTAACTTTCCCAAAAGCGATACTAAAATATAGAAAGGTCACGACAAGGGCAATTGGGTTCATACCAACAACATATTGAACTTCATTTCCGACAAAATTGCCGTTTGCAACCTGAGCGATTAAAACGCCTAAGCTCATAGAAATTTGTGAGCCAATTAAAGAACCTAAGCCGACAGCCCAAAAAACACGAGATGAAGATGTTTTAGTTGGAAGATATCGAGAATAATCTGCAACATAGGGGCCAAAAGAGATTTGCCAAGAAGCAGAAAGGGAAACTGCTAACAAGAATGAAGACCAGCTGAAATGACGTACTGCTAAGAGTTCAGAAAAATCAGAAAGTGCGAAGATCTGAGTCAAAATAATCACAAAAGCAATCAAACCAATAATACTGGCTACTTTGCCTACCAAATGGATTAAACGGTATCCAATCGTTGCGAATAAAATGATTAAACTTGCATAAATTAAGATACCAGTTGTATTGCTGACATGTGCCAAATGTGCAATTGCTTTACCCGCTAATACCTCTCCAGTTGCGGTAAAACCAATATACATAAGGCAAACGAGTATGATTGGAATACAAGCGCCATAAACCCCAAATTGCACACGGCTTGAAATCATTTGAGGGAGACCAAGTTTAGGACCTTGGGCAGCATGCAGTGCCATGACGGCAGCACCAAAACATTGTCCTACTAATAAGCCGATAATAGACCAAAAAACATCTCCGCCTAACACAACGGCTAGCGCGCCTGTCACAATGGCTGTGATTTGTAAGTTGGCACCGAACCATAGGGTGAATTGAGCAAATACTCCGCCATGTCTTTCATTTTCAGGAATAAAATCAATACTTCTATTTTCTATAAAACTACTATTAGGTTTCCCAGCCGATGAGTCCATTTCACTCTCCTTATCCTTTAAGAGCCATCCTATTCTTATTCATTCATATTTGTATAAGCAAATATAAACATGTATATACAAGTAATTTTGAGAAGAATCAAATATTTTTGAAGTATGGGACGTTAAAATTGAGTTAAATAATTCATAGATAAATAGAAAAAGTATTTGACTGATTTTATTTTTTTAAAGTTAAATGATAAAAAAATAATATATAAAAAAGCCCTCTGAAGAGGGCTCGATTTTATGCGTTTGCGTCTAAAACAAGTTGGAAATAAGTGGGAAGTTCAGAAAATTGTACCAGTTGGGTCTTATCTTCTTGCTTAAAATAATACTGATAATTGGGGGTGTCTAAATGGTTATCTAGATATTGGGTTGCATCTGTAAACTGTGCTTTTGCAATCGGCTTATCTTTCTTGCATTTAATAATAACAGGGTTTACGGAGTTTAATTTTACAGGAACGCCATTTTCAAATTTAGCAGTTTCAATCAATAAGGAAATTTTGAAATCACCGAAGGTTACACAGAAGTGACCTCCATTTTCAGTCTTAATTTCTCTGTCAGAGAAAAGATCTTTAAATAAATTCTTAAGGGATTCTCTGTGTTTATCTAAAGCAACTTGAAATTCATGATCACGTTGCTCGATCTTTTCTTGCTCTTCTTGTAGCAATTTGGCTTGCTTTTCAATTGTTGTAAAATCCAGCTTCATTTTAATATCTCCTTTGGTTGTTTTAAAACTATATATGGCAATCTTTTATTAAGTTTTAAAGAAACATACAGTATTTGTTACAACGGAATAATTAAGATGAGCTTTTGTACAAACCATCACAAATGTAAAAAATATTTTGAAAATATAAGAATTTAAAGAAATAATTTATATACTTGAAATGCTGCTACATATTAAGTATAGATTTTTAATGTAGCAGCATATTTCTTATTTTGTTCAATGTTTTGCCATAAGTGGAGTGCTTTTAATTTTAAAAAATCCTCCGCTACTCATTACACCAAGCATTACTAAAACTGTTCCTACTAATTGCCAGATATTGAGGGCTTGTCCAGTAAGTAGAGCAATTATCATACTGAACACTGGCACAAAGTTAAAAAAGACAGAAGCACGACCAGCACCTAACTTTTGTATGCCATTAAACCAGAATAGATAAGCAATCATGGTAGAGCAGATAACAACATATCCCATGGCTAAGTGCGCATTTATAGGGGCAGATGTAATCGCTGTAAGAGGATCTTCAAATATCACACTCAACAAACCAAGTGTTATTGCCCCGAACAGCATAGAAAAAGTTGTTGTTTCTAAGGGAGTAGCATTTTTTACATAACGGCGAGACAGTACATTTGCAAGACAAAATCCAAATGCGCCCAATAATATAAATAGATCTCCAATGTCTATTTTGAGGTGCAGCAAAGTCGTTATATGTCCCTGACTAATCACCAGTAACACGCCACTTAAGCCAAATAAAACGCCTAAGAATTTATTAGTAGTAAGTTTTTCACCATCTAAAAGGATTGTCATTAATAGAGTCATTAATGGCGTGGTTGCCATAATTAAAGCACCGTTAACAGCTGATGTGGTTTGAAGTCCATAAAAACAGCCAATGTTAAATCCCGCAATTCCGATAATACCAATAATCAGATAGATAGCTAGATTCTGTCTTAAGGCTGTCCATCTAAGCTGGCCTGTTATTGAAAAGATTAAGAGTAAGCCTAGACTTGCAATAAAAAAACGTTCAGACGCAGCAGATAACGGGGGCATATGTTGAATAATATAAGACATTGCATTAAATGCAGATCCCCAAAAAAACATCGTTAAGACAACACCAGCATAGGCATAAGCCACCGTTCTGTTCATGGACACGCTCCCATTAAGAAAGGTTTTATTCTCGACAAATCTATAAAGGTGTACAATTCCATATTAATACACTTCTAATGTGAAAATTTGCACAATGATTGATTGGGAAAATTTGCATTACTTTTCAGTTTTTACAGAAGAAAAGTCACTTTCTGCTGCTGCCAGAAAATTGGGAGTAGATCATGCAACTGTATCTAGAAGAATTGCCCAGCTAGAACAAAATTTAAAACTTAAATTAGTTGATCGTAGGCCACGGACATACATTCTGACTCCTGACGGAGAACGTCTTGCACAAGTAGTTGCTCGTATGATGGAAGAAACTTTTTCTATTGAACGTTTAACTCAAGCAGGTCAGCAAGAAGTAATGGGAAGTGTCTCTATTAGTATGCCTCCTTTAACTGCTGCACATCTCATCATGCCTCATTTGGGTAAATTTTATCGCCATTATCCGCAATTAAAATTACGGGTGCTCGGTGATGTTCATTATGTTTCTTTACAGCATAGTGAGGCCGATATTGCGGTACGATTTGGACGTCCTAAGGATGAAAATTTAGTTGCTCGAAAAGTAGGTGAAATACCTTTTGGAATATATGCAGGTCCAAATTATTTAGCTTCAACAGATCCTGAAAATTATGATTGGATTAGTGTAGAAGTGGGGGGAGTGCATGGTCAAAAACAGCAAAAGTTAAAAGAAAGGTTAAATCATAAAGAACCGATAATGGTTACCAATAATCCCGAGTTACAGTGGAGAGCTGCATGTGGAGAAATTGGTTTAGCGGTCTTACCAGATTTTTTAGGAGCTATTAGCAATTTGGTCAGATTACAAGATGATTATCCGATGAGTGCTGAAATATGGTTAGTCACACACGAAGATTTACGGCATAGCCCTGCAATACGACTAGTAATGGACTTTCTTATGTCTTGTTTTGAAGCTTTTAAGGTCTAATGTGTTAATGCTATCCATTTATATAAAAGCTACTAGAGTCCGCAGCTTTTATATTTGAATGAATTTTAAGCCAGACTGACTTCTATTCCTCTACGTAAATTAGATTGGTCCTGATCGGAGTTTAAATCAATTTTGGCATACGATTTGGCAAGTATGCGTCGAGCAGCAAAATTAATTGGTTTTTCTATCAACTTAGGTAATTTGATACCTAAGGGGTTGCTTTCGGTTTGAGATACCTCGGTTTTGATCCTAGTTCCCATAATATAGTCAAACCATGGTTTGGTAACGCACCAATTAGCATTTTGATTGCTTGTCATATGATGATCATAGTGCCAAGGGATGCGTTTCTTAGCATATTCAGGGTCTAAATGGGCTTTTGAATGTACACGCCAATAATTCCATAAGCCATAATAAAGCCCAGCTGTAAAAAAGGGTGCTACTGGTAAGAATACTGTTGCAGCACCAGCTAAACTAATTAATGCTGTTTTTTCATTATAAATTTCTGCATTTTTGAACATTGATTCTGCATAACCTTCATCATGAAAATTATTTAAGCGAGCACGTTTATGATGAGCAATATGAGTAAAAAAAGGGCTGTTACGATACTTAGTTGGATATTCGTGTAACCAAACTTTATGGAAGTACCATTCAAGGCCATTTGCAACAAAAATACCGACAGGAAACCCGAGCATACTAATTACTTCTCATGAATCATAATTTAAATGCATTGTAAAATAAGAAAGTTTTATCGCTTTGACTTTATAGGCAGTCCAAGAACTGCCTATAAAATCAATTTTATTGCTTTTGTTTGCGTTGGCGATATGCGCTTGGAGTTTCACCAGTCCAACGTTTAAAAGCTCGTGTAAATGCAGAGGGTTCAGAAAAGCCAGTTAAATAAACAATTTGATCAAGGGTTTCTTTGGTGTTTGCAAGTAAACGTCTTGCAAGCCTCTCTCGATGCTGGTTTAAAATTTTCTCGTAATTAGTATTAATTGCTTGTAAATCAGCTCGAAGGGTACGTGGGTTACGATTTAATTGTTCAGCAATAAATTTTTGATCGAATTGACCAGATTCAAGTAAACCATTGCTGAGCAAGCGCTCAATCGCATAAACAAGTTGATGCTTTTCTAAGTTTGATAGTTGCTGTTCAGCAATTGTTTCATGAATTTTTAATAATTCAGGTTCAGCAGCTGGTGATGCTTTATTCAATAATGTACTAGGAAAAATTATAGCGCCTTGTTTTTGGTTTAAAATTACCGGGCATTTCCAAGCTTCTTGATAATTATTAGCTGAAGCACCTTGTTGATAAGGTAATGTAATTTGGCTAGGCCTAAACTCGTTATTTGTAATATATTTAAAAAAATTAAGAAAAATACCGATACCACATTCAAGATAATGTCTTACAGGGTGTTCAAAACCTACTAATAACGCGATATCTTTTTCAACAATTAAAGAAAGATTAAATACATCGGTTAACAGGTCCTGATATCTTAAAGCACGTTGTAAACCTTCACCGAAAGTAGAACTACTTAAAAATAAATATTCAATAACTAAACCTCTGAAAGCAGGCATTTGACTACCTACATGCAAACCAATATCAGGATCTTCACTTATTTCTTCTGCCGCTGTCCAAAATCGCTGTTGAGTAGAATTGTCTCTACGAATATTTTTATCGGGCGGTTGATTGGGTAAATTTACACTTGCAAAAATAGATGCTGCATCTAATCCCATTTGCTGCATAGTTTGATAAGTCATCCATAAAAAAATTCCAGCATCGGAAGAATTTTTTGACATGTTTTTTATAAATATCCAGAAAGTTGTACAATGCATTCAATCATGAATTTATTGTTAATACGATATTCTTACCTATAAATTTCATTGATCAGAAAAAAAGCCTGCATCTTCACGTGCCTGTTTTAAAGCTAAAATAAAAGATATTAGTAAAAGTAGCCCTATGAGGAAAAGAAAAAGATCAATTTTACTGATCGCGTAACCTATACTTGTAGCTCCTAGACTTAGTAAAACAATACATAATATTTTCCAAAAAATGAGCATGTTACGTTCTGATAAAAGCCTAAGAATATTGTTTGTAATTGAAGGGGATTTCTAAATTTATTTATGTTTTTTTTATTATAGATTATGTAATTCTTTATAATTTTATAAAATTCGTTTTTTATTAAGCTTTTGAAAAATAAATAAATTATTTTTAGGCCATATAAATCAATTTTTTTCATTATTTCTTAAAATTAAGTTTTTATTAATTAATAGAATGATAATTCTTTAGAAACACTATAAAATAGGAATGTAAAAAATAAATTTAATTTTTTAATTAATATAAAACAATAGTTTACTGTGGTTATTTAAATTTTTTTTAAAAAAAAGACTTGATTTTTAAGCTAAATTTTGGAATTATAGTTATGCAAATTGTGATCTATTTCCCACAATTTGTATTTCAGGTTAAGTGGTTATCACTAATGCTCATTTGCTATTTTTGCTTATGAGCATTTTTTTATGTGACTTTTTAATATAACTACAAAATTTTTGAACCGTTAAATTTTAAGATTATTTAGCTGAGCTAAGCTTAATTATTTTTAATAAATTTTTAGAGATAAATTAATCATATTGAATAGTTACAGTTGCTGTTGCCGTAACCTCACCCGCGCTTACATTAGCCGCTGTTTGATAGTAACGAGCAGTTAAGGGGATATCGTACTCTATAGTCTGATTAGAGCTGACTGTGCCTATATTTTGTTTTATTGTTTTTTGAATTGGGGTAGTGGCACCATTCATATTCCATAATAGTTCTACACCCACACCATTGGCTTTGGTTGAGTTTGCTGCACTATTATTAATGACCTGATTATTTTTGGGATCAGAATTATAGTCAAAACTTAAGCTGATGGTGTTACTTGTTGCTATCCCCGAGTTGTTTTCGCCGCCGTTACATAAAATCGATAGATTAAAGCTCTGCTCGCCTTGTGTTGAACCAATCGCTTTAAAACCTGACTTTGTAACAGTCGGGAGTTGAATAGGTATATCTACACCATTTTGAATTTCACATGATGAAGACGCGATCAAAATAGGAGCATTACTTAATACTGTAGTAGTTAAAAATGGTCGGTTTTGTTGACCTGATACATAATAGGTGCTGTAACGTCCTGCTACTAATGCTCCTGAACCTGTGATCATGGATGTTTTAATAACTTCCATAACAAAATATCCCGGTGAAAGGGTATATGCAGTATTTGGGGTTAAAGTACGTCTATATGGGTAATACCCAGAAAAATCTGAAGCATCTGCTGCTTCACGATAAAGACGAATACCAATACCGGGAATATTGGTTGCATATACATTATTACCTATTGGGCTAACTGGATAATTTAAGGGGAGAGCCGCAATAATTTGATCACTAGCACGACTACATGTTGCAGTGGAATTATTGGGAGAAATCGTAAAAGTATTCCTTTGTAAGATAGTCCCTATAGGGTCAGTCGGTTTTACGACGATTTTACCAATATTCATCGGGATATCGACGGTGGTAAATCCCTTACTTAAATTACAATTTGCATTTGTATGGCTATAAGCAAATAGACTCGCTGCCAAAAATCCAATTTTTTTTAAAATCTTATTCATTTACAGACTGCCTTTGTCATAATAATTGATTGATTGTTATGCTTTATTTGATCCGTGATATCGTATTCAAGTTCGCATTTTTCAGTATTCCTTTCTCCCCATTTCACATATAGAAGGTCATGGGTTAAGGGGGTTCGTAAATAAATACGGCTGCCTTGCGCAACAATACCTATTACTTCGTTATTCTGGTTATATACCTGTGCGGCAAAAGGTAAATGTGAGCCATCTAAAGTGGTCGGGCTGATAAAAAGTGCGTAACCTTTTTTTGTTGTGAATTGAACTTTAGTGATTGAGCCTGCATAGGGAGCAATACGTAAGCTACTTTCAGCTAGCTCAACCTGTGTAGACATGTTTTGTGGGTCAAGGCTAATGTCATTCATATGGTAAGGCGTAACATATGGGATAACCGCATACCCCTTTTTGTTTATGCTGAGGCCTGGTGTATTACCGACTTGTGCTCCTGTTGCATCTGGTGCATAAACTAAAACCATTGTTTGAGCTTGATCTGGACCAAACAGAATTCCTTGGGAGTGAGTAACGATATTGCCACTCAAGTTAAGCATTTCTTGTTGATATGAGTCAGCGTAACTAAAAGAAGCACCTAATGTTGTGTAGTTTGTCTTATAGTTGCCATTGATATTGAGATTCGTTTGCCCATGGTTTTGACTGGAAATTGATGCGCCGTAATTCAACCGGTTTCCTGTAAAACCGCTAAAACTCAGAATTTGGCTATCTTCACTTATAAGACTATTAAAATTTAAAGAGCTTTTCTTAAAATCTAAGGGAAAGGATAGAGAAATGAGATATTGAGTATCTTGGTTAGCTCGCCCGCTAGCTTCAATAGTTTCACTATTAATTGCAGAGAAACTATAAGTTAAATCTTTAAATTGGTTGCTATAACCTAATTGGAATTGCTTATTAGTAGTAGACTGGTTCCAATAGTTTGTCCACGAACCTACTAAATAGAAATTTCCCCATTGGTTTGGAAGAGCTTGATTTAAATTAAGCTGGAATTCACTTTTTTGCTTACCTACCGAAAAACTATCAATGTTTTGCTCTTGTAAGTCCCGAATCAAAATTGCATCACGTAGTTTGAGATAGTTTTGTGTTGAATAACGATAAGTTGCTAGTGTTAAGTTAGTATGCGTTGGAGAAAATAACTTATTGTAACTTAGACGATAACTTTGCCCTGTCATTTTAGGTTGATAAGAAAAATTGGCATTTGAATGTGTTGCATCAAAAGAAATAGCGCCAATAGGCATTGAAAAAGCTGTACCTAACAATACAGAGAAATACTGCTGTGTTCCTTGAATTGCGCTATAAGTTGTAAGGTAATTATTGATTCCGCGTTGATATTTACCCTGTATTAGCCATGGAGTTAACTTAATGTTTGGGTCTCGAAATTGTCCTAAGGTGAATGAATATCGACTCATTTGAGGACGTAGCATTTCAATTACAGAAGCATATGGAATAGAATATTTTTGAACTACTCCATTAGATTCAAGTACCGAAACTTGTAACTCACCTCCAAATCCTGTGGGATAGAGATCATTAATTTCAAAGTTTCCTGGTGGGACTGTGGTTTGGTAAATTAAATTACCTTGTTGTCTAACTTCGACTTTTGCATTGGTTTTGGCATAACCTCGAACTCTTGGAGCATAACTGAGCATACTATTTGGAAGCATTCGGTCATCACTTGAAATATTCATTCCACGATAGGGCAAAGAGTCAATAAAATCGCTATTAGTAAAATATTCTCCTAAAGTCACAACACCATGGATATCTGGAAATGCCTTTTGTACATATGTATTTGTCGAGGTATAAGAAGAATTATTAGATTGAGAATTAGATTGGCTTTGCCATTTCCATTGTCCATTATGGCGAAACTGCCAACTTGCTAAATTTGCTCCAAGATTGGTTCCCATAAAAGCATAACTATTTGCATGTTGTTCATTGACTATTCGATATGCTGTGGCGTTATAGCTTAAAAAAGCTGCATTAATACCACGATCCCACAAATGTGGATCGATATAGCCTTGCGGATTTTTTTCTAAGACGACTTGCGGGATCGAAATATCAATTCTTAAACGGGAACTATCAAATACATAAAAAGCACTATCTATCCATGAAGCGAGCGCTTTACATGAAAGAGATGAATTAGAGTCATGTTGACTTAGAATATTAGCTTTTACCCCATATTCAAGCAACATGGCCTCTGTAAAACATGTTTCAGCATTTATGTTAGGGGCTGAGGCAGTAAATCGCATACGCCGTTTACCCAGCCATTGACCATTAATATAAACATCTAAGCTATATTCACCAGGCAAGATCGGGTTTCCGTATTTGAAGCGAGCTATATCAATTTTTTGTGCATTACCTACTAAGAAATTGCTATCAAATTCAGCCTTTGTAAAATGTGGAACATCAGTAGTATTTTCAGCATATATAGCCATAGACATGAATAGCGTAATACTTGAGACGACATACCAAGTAAAGGGGCTTTTTAAACATATATAAGGTATAAACCATTTAGACATAGTTCTAGAGCCTACTCATGATAGGTTTTAAATTTTCTTAAGAAATACAATGAGGTTAGAATTTTATAGGGTGCTCAACTCGTCCACCGTAATCATTGATATACACAAAGCTCATATCTGCTAAGTTTTTATTTTTTAGTTTAATTTTATCCTCTGAATAAGGGGCAATCATTAAGCCTTGTTGCAATAAGTCTGTTTTATGGCCTTCACTTCCTTGAAAAATGGAGGTAATAGTAAGAAAAAAAGGTGTCGGATTTTTTATCATTAGGTATTGATCATTTATTTTCCATTCGACTTTGTCACTTAATTGATCAATATTTTCTTTTAGATCTATAGGGCGGTAAAAAAATTTAATTCGCGAACGAACAGCGAGTTGCAAAAAATTGTTAGAGGTTGTTGTGGTTTGACCTTGTTGAGTTTTCCCTTCAGGTTTAGGAGGGATATCTAAAACATTAAGCCAAAAAATAGATTCTTGTTGTTGGCTTAGTTGAGATGTAGTAGGTAAAGCTGTAATCCTTAAGGTTTGCCCCTTAGTTGCCTCTACTCTTGAAATTGGTGGAGTAATAATGAAAGGTACATTTGTTTCATCTGGTGTTGACTTTGCATTTCCATCATCGATCCATGCTTGAACAAGAGACGGGGCAGTACCGTTATTACTCAGTTGTAATATGATCTCACGTGCATTTGAAGGATAAATGACACGAGTACCATGTAAAACAATTTCAGTATGGCCTGTAGTAGTGAGCGCTACTTGCAGACACACTAATCCCCAAAAAAATTTACGACCACGAAAAAGCATCAGTCATATTCTCAATAATAAATAATAGGAAGGAGATAGCTTCTATTCATGAATAGAAGCTTCATTTTTAAGTTTATTGATAAATGATCGTGTATTTTACTTGCGATGTTACCGTACCAGCAGTAGAAGCACCTGTAGCATAATATTCAGCATAATAGTTAAGATCAGCACTACCGCCTGCTGAAACATTTACCCATTGTGAATTCGTCTGAGTTTCATTTGTGCTTGTAGCAAGTAAAGGAATTACAGCGTTATTACTGCCAAGTAACTGAATATTTACATTTGTTGCTGCACCAGAAGTTGCTTGGTTTAATAAACGACCCGTATTAAAGTCAACGGTTGCGCCTGGTTCAAAATAAGTTGCGACTTTACCTGCAGCGGTACAGTTCGTTAGATTAATTTGAAAAGGTGTACGACCAGCTACATCACCAGCATTTTTTAAGGTTTGAGATGAAACAGTAGGCAAATTGATTGTTAAATTTTTATCTCCAGTATCAATAGTACAAGTATTATCCGTGACAAGACCATTAATAGTAATTGTGCCATCTGCTGCTTGTGCATTTGCTATATTTAAGAGAGAAACTGCCGCCACAAAAATAAATTTTTTCATAAAATCCCCAGAATAGCTTTTTAAAATAAAATCCATTACTTTTCAGTAAGTTTATTCTGATTAAGTAAGGCGAAGGAAATATATCACTTTTCAATCAAAAAACAAGGAAAACATTATATTTATATATATTTTGATCAATTGTTTTTATTAATAAAAATTAAATAAATTATTTTTTATCAGTTGGTAAAATAATTAGTTGGTTTTTATTTAAAATAGAATTTAAAAATTAGTAATATCTAAGTGATTGTATTGTATTGAATTAATTTAATTTTAAAATATTTAAGATAATAAATATCTAATATTTTTGATTAAGTTATTGTTTTTGAATGATAAAATTGTTTTGTGTATATCTTATAAATATATTTAATTTTTTAAGAATTTTTTAAGGTTCAATTCCTACTGTTTTAGTTGTAATTCAATAAAAGATAATCTGGAGTTCAGTTCCATGAATACTATGAAGTATAGCTATAAACCTAATTACTTTTTCTTTGCTCATAAATTAGTTTTATTTTTAAAGGATTATCTCATCAAGCATCCGACGGAGCAGCAAACAACGTTTAACTTGCAAACGATTTATGACATCTTTAGCCATGATCTTGCTTCAAGTACGACGAACCTTGAAGGTATCTTAAATATTGCAGATGAATATGTCTTTGAAACAGAAGATGGCTTACTTCCATTAATTAGTAAGCATTCAGTCAATCTCAAAAATCATGTGCTTTCTTTAGAATTTACACCTCAAGCCTTGGCAAGTCTATTGTCAGGTCATTCGTTAGTAAATCCTAAAGCAGCTTAGATTTTCTTTTAAGGTAGAGTGAACTCATATAAAATTCATAAAATTTATTTTTAAGAGTTATTTATGAGTAAAGACTTTAAGGCCTTAACTTATATTGTGGATGATAATGTAGCAGATACGGTGACTTGGCTTTTACATCATCAAGATGTTTTTGATTCTTTTAATTTTGATGTGTTGAGCCAAGAATTCACAGTAACGCATGCAGCAGGAAAAGATATTATTCGAGTTGGAACCTTTCTGAATGCTACTTACGGAATATTAGTAACTTCTATATAAATGAAAAAAGCCCTGAATCATCAGGGCTTTTAAATTTTTTAATTTGAGTTAAGCACTCATTGCATCTACTGATAAATCAGCAACTGTTGGCTTTGGTTTTTCAGCCGTTAAACCTAGTTTATTAAATAAAGCTTGGTCTTTACCTTCACCAGCATTTGGTGTGGTTAGTAGTTTATCACCAGAGAATAATGAGTTTGCACCCGCCATAAATGCTAATGCTTGGTCTGAATCACTTAATGATTCGCGGCCCGCAGAGAGACGGATATAGCTATGCGGCATGATAATACGCGCTACAGCAATAGTACGAATCCACTCAATAACATCAAGCTTTTCAACATCAGCTAAAGGTGTTCCTTCAATAGGAACAAGCATATTGATTGGCACAGATTCAGGATGAATTGGTAGGGTAGCTAGTTCATGTAATAAACCAATTCGGTCTTCACGAGTTTCGCCTAAACCCACAATACCGCCACTACAAACTTTCATACCGGCTTGACGAACATAATCAAGGGTATTTAAACGGTCATCAAAAGTACGAGTACTAATGATGTGAGAATAATACTCACGAGATGTATCTAAATTGTGGTTATAGTAATCTAAACCAGCAACTTTTAGGCGTTCTGCTTGAGATTGGTTAAGCATGCCTAAAGTCATACAGGTTTCCATACCTAATGCTTTAACTTCACGTACCATTTCTAACACATAAGGCATATCGCGCTCATGTGGGTTACGCCAAGCAGCACCCATACAAAAACGTGAAGAACCTGAATCTTTTGCAGCTTTTGCTTCACTAATCACTTTTTCAACAGCAATACGTTTTTCTGCTTCTAGTTTTGATTCGTAATGTGCCGATTGTGAGCAGTATTTGCAATCTTCAGGACATTTACCCGTTTTAATAGATAAAAGGGTACTGACCTGAATTGAATTGGCAGTGAAGTGCTCACGATGTACTTGCTGAGCCTTGAAAACTAAATCCAAAAAAGGTTGTTCATATAAAGCTTGGATTTCTTCACGATTCCAATCATTACGTAGAGTCATTGTCATATCCATGATGATGGCATTAATTCACTATACATAATCATACAGAATTCGTATTAAAGCTATAGGGCAAAAAACATCATTTTTTTAATTTGATAGCTGAAGTTGATTAAGTTGCTGTTCAATTGCCCAATCAATATGCACATTGACGATTTCGTCATGTAAATTTTTGCCATTTTGTAGTTGATCTACAATTTCTTTTGAATAAGGAGCATTTCCTAATCCGATTGCAATATTACGTTTAAATGATTGATAACCTGTCCGGCGGATAGGGCTACCTTCCGTATTGGCTAAAAAAGTGGCTTCATCCCACTGCCAGATATCAAGCAGACTAATATTATCTAACCCATGTCTAGGATTAAAATCAGAAATAGATGCTGTTTTGGCAAAGCTATTCCAAGGACAAATTAACTGGCAGTCATCACAACCAAATATTCGGTTTCCAATACCTGCACGTAATTCTTCAGCAATAATTCCTTTATATTCGATAGTTAAATAAGCGATACAACGTCTTGCATCTAACATATAAGGCTCGACAATTGCTTGCGTCGGGCAAATATCAATACAAGCGCTACAAGAACCACAATGTGCTGTTGCAGGCTCGTCGAAAGGTAAATCGAGTGATGTAAATAGCTCACCTAATACGAAAAAAGAACCTGACTTTTTATGAATGAGCAAAGTATGTTTACCTGTCCAACCCATTCCAGCACTTTCGGCTAATGATTTTTCAAAAATAGGCGCCGAATCTGCAAAAGGACGAGATTCAAAGTCACCAACTTTTTCACGAATTCGTGTTGCTAGCGTTTTCAATCTACCACGCATGACTTTATGGTAATCACGGCCACGTGCATAGCGGGCGATAATGGCAGAATTAGGCTCTAAAGGTACATATCGAGGCTTTGGAGATTCCACAAGATAATTCATGCGGACACAAATAATACTTTTTGTACCAGGCACTAATAGTGTTGGATCAGCTCGCTTTTCTAGATTTTCTTCTAAATAGGTCATGTCTGCATGATAACCACGTTCAAGATACTCTAAAAAACGTGGCATTTGCTCTTGAGCATCTGGTTTTGCGATGACACAATCAGCAAAACCCAAGTCTAATGCTTGAGCTTTGATCCATGCTTTTAATTCATGTGGATCAATTTGTTGCACTGCGATGCGTGATGTGTCGGAAGATGTCATAAACCAAAATGCAAGAGGATAATAATATGCAGGCGGTAGTTTACCATAGCGATGATATTCGAGCATGGGAGCGGCGCTGGTTTGCTGCGCAAAACTCCTCATTAGGTTTAATGCAGCAAGCGGCTTGGTCAATTGCACAGCAACTTATTGAGCTTTTTAAAGATCGGGCTATTAAGAATATTGCTATTTGGTGCGGACAAGGCAATAACGCAGGTGATGGTTACTTTATAGCAACTTATCTGAAACAAGCTGGATTTCATGTTGAAATCTTTGCAGCTCAATTGGGTGAGTCAACCGATTTACATTGTGCAGCGCAATTTGCTAGAGAAATGAAAGCCCAAATTCATCCAAATTTTGATATTAAAAGAACATTTGATTGTCATATTGATGCTTTATTTGGCATAGGTTTAAACCGAGAATTAAATATAGATTGGCAACAAGTAATTCAAAAGTTTAATGAACAATCTGGTCTAAAAATTTCAGTTGATATACCGAGTGGCTTACAAGCAAATACAGGGCAAGTCTTACCTTGCGCAGTGAGAGCTGATCATACTTTCACTGTTTTAGGTCTTAAAGCAGGATTGTTTACAGGACAAGGAAAAGAATATGCGGGGGAAATTCATTTAATTAATTTAATTCCTACAGACCACGAGTTGAAACCCTTAGCTTATTTGTCACCTACAAACATTAAACTTCCTCAGCGTATGGCATTTGGCCATAAGGGAAGTTATGGGCATGTTTTAGTGGTGGGTGGACATGAGCAAATGGGCGGTGCAGTTATTATGGCTGCTGAAGCTGCCTTTCATGCGGGTGCAGGCAAAGTGACAGTGGTTTGTCATCGCAACCACCATCAGGCCATTTTGTCGCGGGCACCTAATATTATGCTTCGTGATATTAATGCTTTAGATGAAAACAATATTAAAGAAATTCTATCTCAGGTCGATGCAGTCTGCTTTGGAATGGGATTAGGCCGTGACGATTGGGCAAAGCAGATTTACCAACAATGGTTTAATTTGTTAAATCAGAGTACACGCCTAGAAGTTGTTTTAGATGCAGATGCTTTATGGTTTCTGGCTAAGCAGCCTGAAAAGTTAAATACACATATTTATGCCACACCTCATCCTGGTGAAGCTGCTACTTTACTTAGTTGCTCTACAGCGCAAATTGAAAATGACCGAATTGCTGCAATTTATGCCTTACAACAAAAATATGCAGGCCAGTGGGTACTTAAAGGAGCGGGTAGCTTAATTTTAGAAGATAATTTGTATATCTGTACGCAAGGTAATGCTGGTATGGGAACCGGTGGAATGGGAGATGTGTTAGCAGGAATGCTTGCAAGCTTGAAAGCCCAATTCCACCAAGATATTGCGTTACATGAGATTGTTACCCTTCATGCACAAGCAGGAGACCTTTTAGCTAAAAATGGTATGCGTGGCTTGCAGGCTTTTGAGATGAATCAGGCAATTATTCAAGTCGTAAATCAATAAATTTTTAACGTCTGCGACTGCTAGAACGACTTCGCCCACGTGCCATACCACCTAAAGCATTTAAAACAGACAGTTTGCTCATACTTCCCGATGCATGAGCATGGCAAATGGCAGCAGCAAGAGCATCGGCTGCATCGGATTGAGGCTTAATCGTCAAATTAAGTAATCGCATGACCATCATTTGAACTTGTTCTTTATCGGCAGCGCCATAACCAACCACAGACTGCTTAATTTGACGGGCAGTATATTCTGCAACTTGTAAATCTAAATTCACTAATGCGGCTATGGCAGCACCACGGGCTTGTCCTAATTTTAAGGCAGAGTCTGGGTTTTGAGCCATAAAGACTTGCTCAACCGCAGCTTCAGTTGGACCATGGAATTTCACAATTCGCTCAACGCCAGCAAAAATACGTTTTAAGCGCTCTGGCATTTCTTGAGTTTCTGTTCGGATTGTACCGGCATCAACAAAACGCAGTTTACTACCATCTTTTTCAATGATTCCATAACCTGTTAAGCGTGAACCCGGATCAATACCAATAATCAATGCCATGTGAATACTTATATAAATAGTTTAGAGAGTATTGTTACATAGCCAAAAAGGTTCTGCATGCGTAATTTAAAGAATGCTGCGATGAATGGTTATTTTTCGGTTTTTATCGAACTAATTTATATCTTTAAAATCATTTGATGTAATTCTATTTTAATGGAATACTTATCTATAATTTTGGAATTAAAGTTTATCGGTAGATGGAAGATATTAATATCCGCATTGCGCAGCAAGTGCGTGAAATACGTCTAGCGCGTGGATATACCCTAGATATTCTTGCTAGTCGATGTCAGGTAAGCCGTTCTGCAATTTCACTCATTGAAAGAGGAGAAGCGAGCCCTACAGCTGTTGTTCTTGAAAAGCTAGCAAATGGTTTAGGGGTGCCTTTGACTCAGCTATTTGATTCGCCCCAGAATACTCAATCGCCTCAACCTATGGTACGGCGTACTCAACAAGCAGAATGGAAAGATCCAGAAACGGGATATATTCGCCGTCAAGTTTCGCCTCCAAATTGGAAATCTCCATTTCAGATCGTTGAAATTGAATTTCCAGCCCAGTCCCGAGTTACTTATGAAACAAGTACGAATTCTAAAGTTGTATTACAGCAAATTTGGGTAATAGAGGGGCAAATTGATATTCAATTGGGTGAAAACTTTTATGCTTTACAAGAGGGGGATTGTTTGGCGATGCAATTAGATCAACCGATCATATATAGCAATCCTTCTTCTAAAGCTGCTCGATATATTTTAGTTGTATGTAATGAGCTCGTCTCTATTCTTAAGGAATCTTCATGATTAAAAATCTTAATCCAAATTTACGTTTAATCGATTGTCATGAAGCTACACATGCAAAGGCTATATTAGATATTTTGAATGAAGCAATTATCAATTCTACCGCTTTGTATGACTATTTGCCGCGCTCTGAAGAGTCAATGAAAAACTGGTTCGCGGTTAAAAGAGAAAATGGTTTTCCTGTCATTGGTATTGTAGATGAGACAAACAAGTTATTAGGTTTTGCAAGTTGGGGAACTTTTAGAGCTTTTCCTGCCTACAAATATACGGTCGAACATAGTATTTATATTCATCATGAACATCGTGGCGGCGGATTAAGCAAAATTTTAATGCAAGAATTGATTAAGCGTGCTCAAGAGGCAGACTTACATGTATTGATAGGCTGTATTGATGCAACCAACCAAGCAAGTATTGGTTTGCATGAAAAAATGGGCTTTATTCATGCAGGTACTTTTAAGCAAGTCGGTTTTAAGTTTGGCCAATGGTTAGATGCTGCTTTCTATCAGTTAAATTTAAATACACCGCATACCCCAGTTGATGGATAAACAATAAAGCTTTCAAATTTCAAGTTTAAGCAATAGCCTGGTTTATAATGTGAAATATGAACCCGGCTAAAGAGTCTAAACTATAAAATACCTAGCTGCTCTAATCCTTTATAAGCAATTTCTTTTCGAATAGAACTAGGTATGCCTTTCTTCATTTCTAAATTAAGTGAGAAAGCTATAATTTCTCCCTGAGGTTGAACGATCCAGCCTGTAAACCAACCCACTTGAGGATCCACATCCCATCCCCAACCACTTTTGGCATAAATTTTTCGTCCATTTTTTTCTTCAATGAACAGCATAGATTGAACTTGTTCTTGTACATTATTGCTAAAGGGAAGAGTTTTGTTGGCTAATTTATAAGCAAACCGTACTTCTTGTTGAGGTGTAATTTTAAGTGGACCAACAAGCCAAAAATCATCTACTTTTGAACCAATATCAGCATTACCGAAACCAATGCGTTTTACCTCTTTAGACATAAGATCAAGGCCAATTCGTCGAGCTAGTTCCTGATAAACTGGAATAGCAGAAGCTTTCATAGCATCACCTAAGGTCATGTCTTTTTCCCAATCGGGAAATAAACGCTTTTGCCCATACCATTTAAACACTTCAGTTGGTGTTGCTTTATGATGCTCAAGTCCTATCAAAGCATTTAACATTTTAAAGGTAGAGGCGGGAACATATTCGGTTGATGATCTTTTAAGATCATTGCCATAGATTTCCTCTGTTTGCCCACGTTTTATAACTAAAACACCTTCAGTTTGTGCTTGTTCAAACAATGATTTAATTTTCTCTGAGTTTTTATTGGTAGAAATTGACTGTATTTGATGTTGTTGTACGGTATTAAAAGAACATGCCGACAAAAACATCGTACCAATGGCAAAGAAAAGAGCTTTTTTAGTCATGAGTTTATGTGGGTTTAAAAGAATTATTCTTTAATTTAACTTGAATAGAGGTACTTTTAGATAGAGAAAATGTAAGTGATTTAGGAAATTCTATATCTATGCACTACTTTTTAAAATTTTATAAAACAACTATATAAATAAAGGAATATATCCAATTTTTCTAAGAACCTAAGTTTTCAACTAGACTAAAAAACTGCTTTCTTGAAGGACTTTTCGTTTAACTAGAGTAAAAAAATTAAAATCTAATTGAAGTCGCACTTGATAAACTTGATACAGCACTCATTAATAATAAAGCATGTTTGTTTTTATCGAGTTAAAATCAAATGTACTCTAGTATTGCAGACTCTGGCTGTTTCGATAGGGTTGGGGCAAATAAACTGCAATGAATTTTCTTTTTGAGATAGATAAAGTTTTACATGAATTTACTTCTTATTGTAGTTCTGGGCGCGATTGTTGAAATTGCCGTATGGATTGGCGTAGCACAGTTCATCAGTGGATGGTATGTGTTCTTTTGGTTCATTCTTGCTTTCTTTATTGGTTTGGGGCTTATTCGCAGAAGTACTGCTGGTATTATGCCTCAATTACAGCAAATGCAGATGACTGGCCAACTCGGTAATGACCCAACAGTAACTAAAAAACTTGCTTATGCTTTTGCAGGTTTCTTATTAATGTTGCCAGGCCTTGTTTCTGATGTGTTAGCGGTTTTAATTTTGATCCCTGGTGTTCAAACTGCTTTCCGTAATATAGCCATGAGAACTCTTGCAAAACGCCAACAAGCTATGATGGATAAAATGATGGGTGGTATGGGCGGTAATATGGGTGGGCAAAATCCATTTGCTGATCTAATGCGCCAAATGCAAGATATGCAGAATCAACAAGGTGGTGGTAGCCAAGGTCAATACCGTGATTCAAGCATTATTGACGGAGAAGCGCGAGAAGTCACTCCAGATCACAAGAAAATTGAACATAAAAATAAGGATTAATAAATACCTTATCTAAAGGCCTAAACCTCTAAAGTTAAGGCCTTTTTTATTTTAAGAAAATATAAATTATTTAGTTAGATGTTCAGTCACAACAGAATCTGTTTGAGCCACTTCAGTTGGGCTTTCTTGTGGTTTTGTTTGAGGTTGGTATTTGTTTGAAGCTAAGGCTGTTTGCTTATTCTCAGATTGTTGATAACCTCGGCTTCGGTTGGCTCGTTCGCGAAAGCCACCTTTATTAATGAGCTTTGTATGTGACATGCATTTGCCTAAAATGTGAGATTATTCGCTTATTTTAACAAATTTGGCAAAATATCAAAATAAGAAAAATAGTCCTATAAAAATAATATTTAACTTATATATATGTTTTTAATTAATATTTTTTAATTGACTCAATTGTTCATCCAGATTGAATTATCTATTCATTTCACATAGGATAAATATAAAGGATGTATAAATTAAAAAATTTAGCAAACCTATTAAAACAACAACGGTTGAAATGAGGGAAGGAGGGTTACCTATGCTATATCAATACCATTGTGCGTGTTGCGACAAAGTTGTGGCATCAACTGATAAATCATGTCCATATTGTGGTTCACAACATATTCGAAGCCCGTATGGCTTATGGATGTTTTGTGTGATGGCTTGTCTAGCTGTTGTCGTTGTATTTAAAGTTGTCCATATTTATATCCAGAACCATCAAGATACTCCAACGCAGTCAACTTTACTGGATGTATTAAATCAGGATGATAAAACGACAAGACAATAGATTTTGATTACAACTACAAATGATATGGCGTCAAGGATGATTGCTAGAAGATTAAACCCTACATACCATAAAATTTGAACTATAAATAAAAAAGCCCGCTCAATGGCGGGCTTTTTTACGATTTTATTTTAGAGGCCAGCAGCATCTTTAAGGGCATCAACTTTATCAGTTTTTTCCCAAGTAAATGCAGAGTCAGAACCTTCGCGACCAAAATGACCATAAGCCGCGGTTTGTTTGTACATTGGTTGAAGAAGATCCAACATACGAGTAATACCAAACGGTCTTAAATCGAAATGATCACGTACAAGTTGAATAATCAACTCATCAGAAACTTTTGCTGTACCAAAGGTATTAATTGAAATCGAAGTAGGTTCTGCTACACCAATTGCGTAACTCACTTGAATTTCACATTTGTCAGCAAGACCAGCGGCTACAATATTTTTTGCAACATAACGACCAGCATAAGCAGCAGAACGGTCAACTTTAGATGGATCTTTACCAGAGAAAGCACCACCGCCGTGACGAGCCATACCGCCGTATGTATCAACAATAATTTTACGACCCGTTAAACCACAGTCACCTACAGGGCCGCCAATAACGAACATACCTGTTGGGTTAATGTGGAACTTAGTAGCTGCATGGAACATTTCAGCAGGGATGATCGGTTTGATAATTTCTTCAATAACTGCTTCTTTAAGCTGGCTTTGAGAAATTTCAGGATCGTGCTGAGTAGATAAAACAACAGCATCTAGACGTACAGGCTTGCCATTTTCATAGGCAAAAGTAACTTGGCTTTTTGCATCTGGGCGTAACCATGGAAGGGCACCTGAACGACGAAGTTCAGCTTGACGCTCCATTAAGCGGTGAGCATAAGAAATCGGCGCAGGCATAAGCACGTCTGTTTCACGGCTTGCATAACCGAACATTAGGCCTTGGTCACCAGCACCTTGATCTTCTGGTTTTTGACGGTCTACACCTTGAGCAATTTCAGGAGATTGTTTACCAATCATATTGATTACAGCACACGTTGATCCATCAAAGCCAAGATCAGAGTGGTGATAACCAATACCGTTAACAGTATTACGAACAACAGCTTCAACATCAATATTAGCAGTCGTTGTTACTTCACCAGCAAGTACAACAGCGCCTGTTTTTACCAGTGTTTCACAAGCAACACGTGCGTATGGGTCTTCTTTTAAGATTGCATCCAAAATAGCGTCGCTAATTTGGTCGGCCATTTTATCGGGATGACCTTCGCTTACAGATTCCGAGGTAAAAACAGCGTACTCGCGCATGAAAGTCCTATCTTGGTTATTTCAAAAGACATAATATGTTACATCGACTTGAGCTTGAGGACCAGTTCATACTGACTAAAAAGCATGAATTTATTTCATTTATAGTGTGTTTTAATTGATAAGTGTATTAGCAAAATTGATATAGAAAGCTTTAATTTAAAGTATTTATATTTTAACAACTTGTTGCTAGTGTGTTTTTTAAACATATAACTTAATAAAAAACTTAAATATCAGAATTTGAATTTTAAAGTAAAGAAATATGATCAACGCATACAAGATTAGCTAATTATTTTATCTATATATCAAAAGCTAACAAGATTAATGTGCTTACATTTAGTGATTGTACAGAAAAATGAACACTGTTTTGTATAACTTAAAGATTCAAATGTTTTTTGTGTAACCAAGAAACGGTTAAAAATAAAGAAATATATCGTGTTGGGGTTTACCCTAAGCCTTTTTTTTAAGACAATATAGCGGCATTGAATGGTTATTCATCTTCTTCTTTTCATCAATCTATTAAAATTGGATTCTGATCTATGACGACCCCTTTAAACGAACGTCGTATTGCAAATGCAATTCGTGTATTGGCAATGGATGCTGTGCAACAAGCAAACTCAGGGCATCCAGGTGCTCCAATGGGGATGGCAGATATTGCTGACGTCGTCTGGCGTGAGTTTTTAAATCACAACCCAACAAATCCACAATGGGCAAACCGTGACCGTTTCGTTTTATCAAATGGCCATGGCTCAATGTTGCAATACGCTTTGCTTCATTTAACAGGTTATGATCTTTCAATTGAAGATTTAAAACAGTTCCGTCAATTGCATTCTAGAACTCCTGGTCATCCTGAATATGGCTATGCACCGGGTGTAGAGACGACAACTGGTCCTTTAGGTCAAGGTATTGCTAATGCTGTTGGTTTTGCTTTAGCAGAAAAAACATTGGCTGCTCAATTTAATAAAGATGATTTAAAAGTTGTTGACCATTTCACTTACTGTTTCTTAGGTGATGGCTGTTTAATGGAAGGTATTTCTCACGAAGTATGTTCTTTAGCTGGCACATTACAACTTGGTAAATTGATTGCTTATTATGATGATAATGGCATTTCAATTGATGGTGAAGTAGAAGGCTGGTTCAGCGACGATACAGAAGAGCGTTTCAAAGCCTATGGTTGGCAAGTTCTTCGTGTAGATGGTCATGATACTGATGCGATTCGTCAAGCGACAATCGAAGCAAAAGCTGAAACTCAAAAACCAACAATCATTATGTGTAAAACGATTATTGGTTTAGGTTCACCAAATAAGCAGGGTAAAGAAGACTGTCATGGTGCGCCATTAGGTAAAGATGAGATTACTTTAACTCGTGAAGCATTAGGTTGGAACGAAGAAGCATTTGTTATTCCTGCTGACGTATATGCTGCATGGGATGCAAAAGCAAAAGGTAGTGAATCTGAAGCGGCTTGGAATGCTGTATTTGCACAATATCAAGCAAAATATCCAACTGAAGCGGCTGAGTTACTTCGTCGTATCAGTGGTGACTTACCAGCAGAATTTGCAGCGCAAGCAGATGCTTTCATTCGTGAAACAAATGCGAAAGGCGAGACAATCGCAACACGTAAAGCAAGCCAAAATACATTACAAGCATTTGGTCCTTTATTACCTGAATTGTTAGGTGGTTCTGCTGACTTGGCAGGTTCTAACTTAACACTTTGGAAAGGTTGCCAAGGTGTTCAAGAAAACCCAGCTGGTAACTATGTCTACTATGGCGTACGTGAATTCGGTATGACTGCAATCGCTAATGGTGTTGCATTACATGGCGGTTTCGTTCCTTACGTTGCAACATTCTTAATGTTTATGGAATATGCACGTAATGCAGTACGTATGTCTGCATTAATGAAACAACGTGTAATTCATGTTTATACACATGACTCAATCGGTCTGGGTGAAGATGGTCCAACTCACCAACCGATTGAACAAATTGCTTCATTACGTGGTACACCTAACTTAAATACATGGCGCCCTGCGGATACTGTAGAAACTGCAATTGCTTGGAAATCTGCTTTAGAACGTAAAGATGGTCCTACAGCACTTATTTTCTCTCGTCAAAACTTACCATTCCAAACACGTTCTGAAGAGCAAATTCAAAACGCTGCAAAAGGTGGTTATGTACTTGCTCAAGAAAAAGGCGAATTAAAAGCAATTATTATTGCAACTGGTTCTGAAATTTCTTTAGCAATGGAAGCTTATGCACAACTTGAAGGTGTGCGTGTAGTTTCTATGCCATGTGCAGAAGAGTTTATGAAGCAAGATGCTGCATACCGTGAAGCAGTATTACCAGCTCATATTCGTGCGCGTGTTGCTGTTGAAGCGGCTCATGTTGACTATTGGTGGAAGTTTGTTGGTCTTGATGGCAAAGTAATTGGTATGACAACTTATGGTGAGTCTGCACCAGCAAAAGATTTGTTCCAATTCTTTGGTATTACTACTGAAGCTGTTGTTGCAGCGGTAAAAGAATTAACTGCTTAAATATTAAAGTAGTGTAAAAAAGCGCTCTAGATAGAGCGCTTTTTTTATTTGAGAAGTTAAATAGTGAGTTCTGTTTGGATATTAATCTGAGAGGTTAATAACTTATGAATAGGGCAATTCTCTGCAACTTTTAGTAATCGCTTATGTTGGTCTTCAGTAAACTCGCCTTTGAGTGTGATTTTCCGTTCAATATTATTTTGGCCTTTTTCAGGTTCGCCATTAGGGTTTAATGCTAAATCCACTTGAACATGCTCAAGCTTAATACCTTTAAGATTCGCATACATTTCTAAAGTAATGGTGGTACAAGCTCCTAAAGCGGATAATAAAAGCTGAAACGGGTTCGGAGCTGTATCTTGTCCACCTTTATCAGTCGGTTCATCTGCAAACCATTGATGACCTGAAGGATCGGTAAGAGTTACTCGATATGGGGTAGAAGTACTTTGTGCTTGGGCTGTATCAACCATGTTTTACCTTGTTATTCATCAATAAAATCGTAATAAAAATTAATAAATCTGAAGCTTCGAATAGAAGAATATCTAAACTTTATAATATTAGTTTTAAATAATAACTGTAACGCTTTTATTGTTGCATGGATGAAACATATCGTTTTATAAAGAATGGTGAATTAAATTACTTGATGTATACACTAATGACTATATCAATAAAGGATACGAAAAATGCATCTTAAAACATTAAGCTTCGGTTTGGCAGTAGCATTGGCTAGTTCAGTTACTTTAGCTGCACCAGTAGACTACAAAATTGACCCAACACATACAGCTACTGTTTTCTCATGGAATCACTTTGGTTTCTCTACCCCAAGCGCCAATTTCTCGGATATCCAAGGTGTAATTAAAGTTGATAATGCTAAACCAGCAAACTCATCTGTAAATGTGACTATTCCTTTAAGCAGTGTAAATACAAACGTACCTGCTTTAGATAAAGAGTTCCAAGAAGAAGCTTGGTTTAATGCTGCTAAATATCCAAATATTACGTTTAAAAGTACTAAAGTTGAAACGAAAGACAAAAAGCACTTTAAAATTACTGGTGACTTAACTGTTAAAGGCGTAACTAAGCCAGTTGTACTTGACGCTGTTTTAAACAAGCAGGGCGAGCATCCAATGGCTAAAGTTCCAGCGATTGGTTTTAATGCTACAACTTCATTCAAGCGTTCTGACTTTGGTTTAGGAAGTTATGTACCGAACGTTGGTGATAAGATCACTGTAAACATTACGACAGAAGCAACTGCCGCTAATGCAGCTAAAAAATAAGTTATAAGTTTTCTAAAAAGCCCTCAAATATGAGGGCTTTTTTAT
Source organism: Acinetobacter sp. 742879 (assembly GCF_000588535.1). Taxonomy (NCBI): domain Bacteria; kingdom Pseudomonadati; phylum Pseudomonadota; class Gammaproteobacteria; order Moraxellales; family Moraxellaceae; genus Acinetobacter; species Acinetobacter sp. 742879. Next base: position 317,655 of record NZ_JFYC01000001.1, read on the forward strand.
TTAGACTGGCTCTTTTTTATCTGGATCTATAAATACTAAAGGCGCTGAAGGATCGATATTTCTTTTCTGCGATTTTTCTCTTAAAAACTGGTAAGTAGGAACTTTTCTTTTTGCCTGATCGCGCAGTTTCTTTTTAATATAAAGCACCAGAGCAAAACATGTAGTTGCAACGGTCAGCATCATACCATTCATATAGCTCATGATTGAGCTTACATAGCCAATAGTCGTTAAACGATGCATCATACGTTCAACTTGAGTGCTACTTTCAATACCGGTAATTGCCCAACTACATAGATGTTCACAGTTATTAATAATCAAATGATAGTGGTTTTCATGCATACGTGAACGCATTCGGCGAACCACAATCTTTCCTTTATAACGAGGTTTGTCATAAGAACGGATATGTATTTTTTTGCCATGCGAGAAAGCATCTATTGACGTGATTTCAATCGGGCGTTTTTTGATGAAATGAGCTAAGCCGGAATAATGGATAACTCGACCTCTCCCTGCATATATACCATGATGGCTATAGCCGAGATGCTTTACGATGAGGTGAGCCCCTAAAGGGTAGCGTTTATTCGGTTGTTGCATGCTTACGCTGATCCAATAAAGTGTAAATGGCTTTTATTGAAAAGCTGCTAAACATTATAACCAATATCAGCAATTTGGAGTGTATTGATTACGTCGAATGAAGGAATTTGATGCATATCTAATCTATTCATATTTCTTGTATATAATTTAAGAACTTAATATGAAGGGAAAATGTCATGTCAGGTGATGTTAAATGAAATGGGTCGTCGGGTGCTTAGCTTTATATGGGCTTTTGTTTCAGACTGCATATGCTATAGCGCATCAGCAGATTAAAACGGTGGAAGGTGACCAATACGATGTGATCTCGATCAGCGATTTTAAAGCATTACACTTGTTTTTAAAGAATCCTAATAATCAGCAATACTATAAAAGCTTTAACAATATTGAGGAACAATTAAAGCAGTGTGAGCAGCTTAGCTTTGCAATGAATGCGGGGATGTTTCATTTAGGATTTTCTCCAGTAGGGTTGTATATTGAACGAGCTAAGGTAGTTCAGCCCTTAAATGAGCATAAAGGATTGGGAAATTTCTTTTTACAGCCGAATGGGGTAGTAGCTTGGAATAAAAAACAGGCCTTTGTTTTAACTACGCCGCAATATAGCCTACAAAATTTGAAAGTTGATTATGCAACCCAATCTGGGCCAATGTTAGTTATTGATGGAAAGATAAACTCCCTTTTTTTACCAGACTCTCAATCAAAGAAAATTCGTAATGGAGTTGGTATTCGAGATAATAAACTCTACTTTGTGATATCTAAGAATCGTGTGAGTTTTTACAATTTTGCCAAGTTTTTTCAAAGAAATCTTAAAGTAGAGCAGGCTTTATATCTCGATGGTTCTATTTCTAGTTTATATATGCAAAAGAACAATCGGAACGATCAGCAATTTCAAATGGGACCAATGGTCGGTTGGGTAGATGAGTCCAATTGTGTAGTAAAGTGAAATATAAAAAAGCCAGTACAAGACTGGCTTTTTAATTAATGAATAGACGGTTTTTGAGTGAGTTCATTTAACTCTTTTCGGCTATAACCACGGGAAATAAGAACTTTTTTAATTCCCTTAATGACATCTTCATCTGTTGCTTGTGCAAGTGCACTTAGAAGTTGTTCATTAGTTTTACATGAGCAGTCATTTTCAACACAAGCAGTTTGGTTTTTATGCTCGTTATGCTGTTGATCTGCCAAGAACAGCTTTTGCCAAAAACTCATAGAGCCTTCATATACAACCTAACATAGCTCGAAATATAGCCAATTTAAAATAAAATACAAGACTCTATAAGTGATAAATCCACCACTTGAACTCGAGAATTTTCGATGGGAATGCTTGAGTTAAACGAAATTATGACGAATAGATGACTTGATATTTTTTGAAAATTTAAATACTTAGCTAATAAAACGTTAAAAAATAAGGAGGTATATAACCTCCTTATTTAAAACTTTACAATGAAAGATTTTGTTTAAATCTTCTCAAGTAAAACACCAGATTCTACATGATGTGTATAAGGGAACTGATCAAATAAGGCGAATTTAGTCAATCGATGAGTTTGACTGAGCGTTTTTAAATTTTCATATAGCGTGTCAGGGTTACATGAAATGTAGATAATATGTTCAAAACCTTGTAGAAGTTTTAAAGTCTCATCATCAATTCCTGCACGCGGTGGATCTACAAATACGGTGTCAAAGTCATAGCTTTGAATATCAATATTCGCTTCTTGTAGACGGCGGAATTCGCGCTCACCTTGATAAGCTTGAGTAAATTCTTCAGCCGAGAGACGTGCTACTTGAATATTATCGATTTGGTTTTGTTCAATGTTCCATTGAGCAGCATAAACAGATGATTTTGCAAGCTCAGTAGCCAATACTCGTTCGAACTTTAAAGAGAGTGGAAGTGTAAAATTACCATTACCACAATAAAGTTCTAATAAGTGTTTCTTTGATCCTTCAGCTGCGTCACATGCCCATTGCAGCATTTTTTTGCAAACTTGTGCATTAGGTTGAGTAAAGCTGCTTTCGATTTGTTTATATTTAAATGAACGATTTAAAAGTTCGAATTCTTCGACAACGAAATCATCGCCAATAACAATTTTCTGGCCACGACTACGGCCCATAATCTTAATATCTAATTTATCGGCAAGCGCTTTAGCGGCTTGTTCCCATTCTTGATCCAGTTTACGGTGATAAATGAGGGTAACCAACATTTCTCCGCTAAGTGTTGCGAGGAAATCAGCTTCAAATAAACGATTAGAAAGCTTAGGCTCAGCCTTAAGTTCTTCCAAGAGTTTTGGCATTAAATCATTGATGCTTTGATCTGCAATTGGAAACTCATCAATGCGTACAACGGTTTTTTGCTTGTCGTCATCGTTACGCTCAAACATGGCATAGAACATATCATTTTCTGTATGCCAGATACGAAATTCAGCACGCATACGGAAATGTTGTTCAGGTGATTCAAACACTTCTAATGTAGGTGGTGTAAATTCAGAAAATTGAGTAGTAATGCGTTCAATTTTAGCTTGAAGTTGTTGACGATAAGAAGAGGTCATAGACAAAGAAAATTTAGACAGAATCAAATAGTGAATGGTATCAAAAAAATTGAACTTACAGGAGCCAATTTTAACCAGATATGCATAAGAGAAAAGAGGTACCTGAACTAGAGATGATTTAAAACGCGATTAATAAAATCTGATTTTATTGTTCTATATTGATCGGGGTCTAAATGGCTACACTGTAATTTTAATTCATTATATTCATTAACCAACGTGGGTGAGTTTATAAGCTTATTTTTAAAGGCTAAGAAAAATGTGAATACTGAATCCGTGACTACAATTTGAAATGCTACATCATCATTGTTGAGTGATTCGAGCATACAAAGCTCATCTGTCCTTAATGTATTTTGTTTTTCGATAAAATTAAGTGTTTTTAATTGTTCTATTGCGAATTTGAATTGCTCAGGTATAACTTCAATATAAATATCTAAATCACCTTTTGAAATTGCATTCGGTATTGCAGATGAACCAATATGCTCAACTTTGGCAAATGGGAGAAGGGCGCAAATAGCTTTGTGATATGAATTAAAAAGTTGAGCGCATCTTTGTTGATATTTTTCTGGTTCTAAAAAGACCATTATTCGAATCTCGAATTGATAAAGTTTATATATTTAAGAATAGATTACTCGATTAAATAAAAAAGCCCAAATACTGAGATTTGGGCTTTTTTTGAAACTTAGGTATTAATCAGTCATTGTCATTAAGCTTGCGTTACCACCAGCTGCAGCTGTATTCACACTAATTGCACGTTCAATCACTAAACGCTCAAGTGGAATAGTTTCATTCGGCTCAACATGGGTAATACCGACAATTGCACCAGAACGAGTAGCAATCTCTTGCTGTAATGAGAAGATCTCTTCGCGATTACCATGATGTAAAACTGCATCAAAATCATCTGATACGATATTTTTAACTGTAGTAATTGCTGCAAGTACATCTTTTGGCAAAGTTTGTTTGTATTTTGCCAATAATGGGCTATTTGGCATTACTGCTGCTTGGCTACCTACTGCAAAAATTGCGAGCAATTGATGCAACTGATTCTGTTCTGTGTCAGCAATAGAAAGAACACGATGACGTGGCAAAATAATATATTGGTTACTTTCCCCAGTAGGGCCTTGTAACTCATAGAATTTACCAACACCAAATGGTTCGATATCACGATTTGCTTGCGGTAAATGCTGTTTCGCCCAATTTTGTAAGCTCTTATAAACCTCACGGTTAAAGCCTTCAAAAGCAGTTTGCTCATTCTTCATAGCAAATGGTGTTGCCAATACTTTGTTTGAACACTGCTGCATCAAGCGATACATGTAAAGCGGACCACCAGCTTTCGGGCCTGTACCAGATAAACCTTCACCACCGAATGGTTGTACACCAACGACAGCACCAACAATATTACGGTTGATATAAAGGTTACCAACTTCAGCATGTTGAATGACTGTTTGGATGGTTTCATCAATACGGGTATGCAGACCCATTGTTAAACCATAACCTTTGGCATTAATACGTGAGATCAACTGCTCAAGCTCGCCATACTTATAGGTAATGATGTGGAGAACTGGACCAAAAACTTCGCGCTGCAAATCATCCAGGTTAGGGAGTTCAATTGCTGTTGGTACAACAAAAGTTCCTTTATCCAGTTCATTCTGACTTGTTGCACCAAACATCAACTGATGTACTGGATAGCCTTTCGACTTCATTTTTTGGATGTGTTGATCAATCGTCTGTTTTGCTTCGTCATCAATAACAGGACCAATGTCAGTTTTTAAAATTGCAGGGTTACCTACAATTAACTGTTGCATTGCACCTTTAAGCATTTTAATAACGGTTGCAGCGCTGTCTTCTTGCACACATAAAATACGTAAAGCAGAGCAACGTTGACCCGCGCTATCAAAAGCGGAACTTACAACATCGAGTACGACTTGTTCAGTTAATGCAGATGAATCCACAATCATTGCATTTTGACCGCCAGTCTCTGCAATGAGAGGAATAGATTGACCATTTTCAGATAAACGTTTCGCAACAGTTTTCTGTAAAATTTTTGCAACTTCAGTCGAGCCAGTAAACATGATGCCATCAATACGGCTATCTTGGCTAAGCTGAGCACCTACAGTTTCACCGCGGCCAGGAAGTAACTGTACAGCACCATGTGGAATACCAGCTTCCCATAAAATCTGAACTGCTTGGGCTGCGATTAATGGAGTTTGTTCAGCTGGTTTGGCAATAACACAGTTACCACTGACTAATGCTGCAGCAATTTGACCTGAGAAAATTGCAAGAGGGAAGTTCCACGGGCTAATACAAAGTACAGTACCTAAAGGCTGAATAGCTGTATTTGCAGGAAGATTCTCAACTTGAGTTGCGTAGTAACGTAGGAAATCTACAGCTTCGCGAACTTCTGCAATCGCATTGGCATAAGTTTTACCGCTTTCACGGCAAAGCAAAACCATCAATTCTTGAATGCGACTTTCCATTAGGTCAGCTGCACGTTTTAAGTATTGAGCACGCTGTTCTTTAGGCGTATTTGACCATTCTGATTGAGCTTGTTCAGCTGCATTAAGCGCAATTTCAACATGCTTAAGATCAGCTTCTTGCACATAACCAACAATTTCATCATTTTGTGCTGGGTTTGTAATTGCAACAGAATGACCTTGCTCTAACGACTCGTTATTTGCCAATAATGGATGACTTTGCCAAATACGATTACGTAATTCTTGAGCTGTGCTATCTAAAGCTGCAAGTGGGGTGTCATTTGCTAAGTCATAACCTTTAGAGTTTTTACGAAGTGTTCCGTACATATCTAAAGGTAGAGGAATTGATGGATGTTTTAAACCAACTGAACCTTCAAGCTTAGCTGCGTGATGAATATCATAAATTGGAGACTGGATAAGATCTTCAACTTTAAGTGTTTTATCGGCAATACGGTTAACGAATGAAGTATTCGCGCCATTTTCGAGTAAACGACGAACTAAATAAGCTAACAAAGTTTCGTGGTTACCAACAGGAGCATAAATACGGCATGGTACGCCTAATTTATTTTGCTCGCGTGGACCAACAACTTGTTCATAAAGAGGTTCACCCATGCCATGTAAGCATTGGAATTCATATTGTCCAGCATAATATTTGCTTGGATCCGCTAAATGATAGATCGTTGCCAATGTTTGAGCATTATGAGTGGCAAATTGCGGATAGATGAACTCTGGCGTTGCAAGTAATTTTTTAGCACATGCGATATAAGATAAATCGGTATGTACTTTACGAGTAAAGACAGGGTAGTCATCCATACCTTCGATTTGCGCTTTCTTAATTTCGCTATCCCAATATGCACCTTTCACAAGACGAATCATGAGACGCTTTTGGCTGCGTTTAGCAAGGTCAATAATATAATCAACCACGAAGAAACAGCGTTTTTGATAAGCTTGAATTACGAAACCAATGCCTTTCCAGTTCGCAAGTTCCGGCTCGAAGCAAAGACGTTCAAGTAACTCAAGAGAAATTTCTAAACGTTCTGATTCTTCAGCATCGATATTTAAGCCAATATTGTACTTTTTAGCCAAACGAGCGAGTTCAAATACTTTGCCGTAAAGTTCTTGATGAACACGTTCAATTTGCGCGCGTTGATAACGAGGATGTAAAGCAGAAAGCTTAATTGAAATACCCGGACCATCATAAACACCTTTACCATTAGACGCTTTGCCAATTGCATGAATGGCTTGTGTATAATCGTTAAAGTAGCGTTCAGCATCATGTTCGGTTAAGGCTGCTTCACCTAACATATCGTAAGAATAGCGGAAACCTTTGTCTTCGAGTACTTTCGCATGATCTACAGCTTCTTCAATGGTTTCACCAGTTACAAACTGTTCACCCATCATACGCATTGCAACGTCAACAGCTTTACGAATGATGCCACGTCCACTGCGTGCTAAAAGGCCAGTAAGTACACTTGAAAGACTGGTTTGCTTAGGAGTTTCCATGAGCTTACCAGTTAACATGAGGCCCCATGCCGCAGCATTTACAAACATTAAGCTGCTTTGACCAACATGTTCTTTCCAGTTACCTTGATTGATCTTATCTCGAATAAGCAAATCACGTGTTGCTGAGTCTGGAATACGAAGCAAAGCTTCGGCTAGACACATGAGCGCCACGCCTTCTTGTGAAGAAAGAGAGAATTCTTGTAATAACCCTTGAACAATACCTGCTTTGCCCGAAGAGGTCTTACGTTCACGTAAATTATTGGCAAGATTAAAAGCTAGGTCATAAATTTTATGATCTAAATCATCAGATACCGCGGCAGCTTGTAATAGCTCTTCTACAGCTTCTGGTTCAGCACGTCGCCAAGCTGTATTGATGCGTTGTTCAAACTCACTTTTATCGTTAAATTCGGTGATATAGCCTTGGTGAGATTTATCCATTTGATGAAAAGTATCCATTGTGTTCATATCAGTTTCCGCCAAGCAACTCTCATACTCCCTTCTTGAGTAGAGAGGTTTAGATAATTTATCATTACAGAAGAAACACCGAATAACTCACTATATTTAGCCCATTTTTTAGAGGAAAATTCAGATGAATGGCCCAATATTAAGCCTTGACCGTACTGATTTAAAAATTTTGGATATTCTTCAAACAGATGGGCGAATTTCTAATAGTAAATTAGCCGAACTTGTTAACTTGTCGCCAACTGCTGTTATGGCTCGAGTGCAGAAGTTGACAAAGGATGATTTTATTTTGGGATATGAAGCGAAATTGAATCCAATCAAGTTAAATGCAAATTTTTTGGTGTTCGTAGAGGTGCTATTAGACAAGACAACACCCAATGTTTTAGATGAGTTTATTGATGCTGTTGTTCACTATCCTGAAATTGTTGAATGCCATATGGTGAGTGGCGGGTTTGATTTTTTAATTAAATTACGAAGTGGCAGCATGGAAGAGTTTAGGCGAATTGCGGGGAAGGTACTGTGGCAATTACCAGGGGTAAAAGAGACTCGTAGTTATCCAGTCATGCAAGTTGTAAAAGATACTTCAAAAATTAAAATCAAAACTAAAAATAAATAAAGGGGCCGAAGCCCCTTTGATTTATTTCAATAACTTATACGCTTTCTTTGTAGAGTTCATCTGCTTTTTCAAAGCGGCCAGTTACTGTCGTATTTGGCGCTTTAGTTAAGAGACTCACTACAATGATGCTGATAAATGCAAGGATAAAGCCTGGGATAATTTCGTAAACACCAGTGTCTGCGAAAAGATTTTTCCAGCCAATCACTACAACTGCACCAACGATCATACCTGCTAAAGCACCTTGTAAATTCATACGTTTCCAGAATAGTGACAAGATGATAAGCGGACCAAATGCAGCACCGAAACCAGCCCATGCATAAGCAACAAGGCCAAGAACTTTACTGTCTGGGTTACCAGCAAGAGCAATCGCAAGAACAGCAATCGCAAGAACCATAACACGGCCAACCCATACAAGCTCTTTCTGAGATGCATTCTTACGAATGAAACCTTTGTATAAATCTTCTGTTAATGCACTTGAACATACCAAAAGCTGACAGCTCAATGTACTCATCACGGCTGCTAAAATTGCAGCCAAAATGATACCTACAATCCATGGATTGAATAAGATTTTAGTCAATTCCATAAATACTGTTTCAGGGTTTTTGCTTACAACTGCTGCTAGTTCAGGGTGTTGCTCAAAGTAAGCAATACCGAAGAAACCAGCGCCGACAGCACCAACTAAACACAAGATCATCCAAGTCATGCCAATACGACGAGCAGCAGGAATTGATTTTACAGAGTCAGCAGCCATGAAACGCACAAGAATATGTGGCTGGCCAAAGTAACCTAAGCCCCATGCCATGGAGGAGAGAACCGCCACAACACTTAAATCTGAGATGATGTTAAACGCATGCGGACGAGCAGTTTCAATGAGCGTAACGAAATGAGTCGTATCGCCAATTGCAAGGTAAGTCACAATTGGTGTTAACAACAGAGCAAAAATCATTAAGCCAGCTTGGAACGTATCGGTCCAGCTAATTGCTAAGAATCCACCAATACAAACATAACTGATAGTCGCGATAGCACTGAGCCAAATAGCTGTGTTGTAAGACATCCCGAATAAATTTTCAAATAAACGGGCGCCTGCTACCATGCCTGAAGCACAATAAATTGCGAAGAAAACCAAGATGATAACGGCAGAGAAAATACGAAGTACTTTTTTCTGATCGTCAAAACGACTTGTAAAATAATCTGGCAACGTGAGTGCATTATTTTGGACTTCAGTATGAACGCGTAATCGACCAGCAACCAGTAGCCAGTTAAGCCAAGCACCGATAATCAGACCAATTGCAATCCACGCTTCAGATAAACCAGAAAGATAAATCGCGCCTGGTAAACCCATGAGCAGCCAACCACTCATGTCTGATGCGCCTGCGGATAATGCAGTTACGAAACTGCCTAAACTACGACCACCGAGAATATAATCTGAGAAGTCGCTTGTAGCACGGTAGGCAAATAAGCCGATAAGTACCATTGCTACGATGTACACCATAAACATGATGAGGGTGGGATCAAAATAACTCATAATGGATGTGTGTCCTTATATCCATAATCCGTGATTGTAACCTAATCCAGGTCGCTGTTTTCTTGTACGGCATCCAAGAGGTTGAGATTCAACCACAAAAGATTTTTTTTGCACTGTTATTTTTATATTGTACTTTTGTATCATTGTGTAACTTAAAATAAATTACTTTTAAAGATGTAAAATTATAATATTAATCATTAACTTATAATTTTTTAATATTTATTTTTTTAATTTTTTTCAGCAAAAAAATGTCATTTTCTAAAAAAATAAATCGATATAGAGTTATAAATAGACTATTGGTCAAAAAAAATTTATAGAAATTTAGAATAAAGTTAAAAAAATCGACAATTTTTTGTTCAATTAATAATTTTTTTTATTCAAGTTAGGCTTATTTAGTGTCTAAAAATAGCAATTAGCCTATTAAATTTTCAAAAAGTCTATGCATTCCTTGAGTCGCTGACATCTTTAACAATTCATATTGGTGAGGAACACGCAGATGATCCGCATTTGGATCTATATAGTAAGCTTTACATTGATTTGAAATTTCATGAACTAAAGCTGCAACCGGATATACGCTTAATGTCGAGCCGATCACAATAAAAATATCTGCACTCTGTACTAATTGAATTGCTTCTTCATAGGCAGGTACAGCTTCACCAAACCAGACAACATGTGGACGCAGCGGATAGCCATCTGGGCAAAAGTCTTGTTCTAAATCTAGCTTCCAACCATTAATATGGTAAAACTGTGTTGTAAATTGTGCATTCGGGCCAGAGCTTTTCGCTAAACGAATATTTCCATGCAAATGTAAAACTTTGGAACTTCCAGCCCGTTCATGTAAATCATCAATATTTTGAGTAATCACTTGTACGTCAAAGTAGTCTTGTAGTTTGGCAATATATTGATGAGCTTCGTTAGGTTCAGCCTCTAAAATATTTTTACGTCGCTCATTATAAAAGCGTTGAACTAGAGCAGGGTTCTTTTGCCATGCTTCAGGTGTGGCAACTTGTTGGATGTCGTAATTTTCCCATAGACCATTACTGTCACGAAAAGTGCTAATTCCACTTTCAGCACTCATGCCAGCGCCAGAGAATACAACAAGCTTTGTCATAGAAGTCACCGATTCGTAAAACTAAATTTGAATAGATTTTGAATAGATAAAGAAAAAACCAGTTTAAGACTAAACTGGTTTTTATTAAATATGAAAAGCTATAGCTATCTTTTATAAGCCAGCTTCATATTCTACATTTGTTAAAAGTTTTTCAACATCTGCAATATTGTCTGGTTTGATTTTATAAATCCAGCCTTTTCCATATGGATCGTCATTTACAAAATCAGGATCATCTTCAAGGTCAGTATTTACTTCTACTACAGTGCCTGAAACAGGAGCATGGATGTCAGAAGCAGTTTTTACTGATTCAACCACACCAGCTTGTTCGCCAGCAGTAACTTTACTCCCAACTTCCGGAGTTTCAACGTAAACCAAATCGCCAAGTTCATCTTGTGCATGATCGGTAATCCCTGTAATAACAAGATCACCCTCAATCTTTACCCACTCATGTGTACGTGCATACTTCAGTTCAGAAGGATGATTCATGGTAACTCCTTAAGCTTGTGTCCAATAGTTTTAAACATTATAAGTATGGGTCTTTACGCCAATTGCTTGGGCTACGGCCACTCCAGCGTTTAAAAGCACGGCTAAAATTTGCAACGTCTGAATAGCCAAGTTCATCTGCAATTTGTTCAAGACTGTAATCTGTACGTGAAAGTAGAGATGTTGCATGTCGATAGCGCACTTCATCAACCAATGTAGAAAATGAAGTTCCTTCAGCCGCTAATTGGCGCTTTAGTGTACGGTCTGACATGTGTAGACATTCAGCTACATTTTCAATGCTTAAATAATGTTGTTCAGAATTACTTAAAATATCACGAACTCGCATTGCTAAACGACGGCGCTCACCTAAAGCGGAAAGTTCGGCTTCGCACTGATTAATAGCAACCTGACTTGCGATAGGATCAGCATTAACTAACTTAATTCCTAAGTATTTTTTATCAAAACTTGAAATCAAATGTGGCTGGTTGAAGCGAATTGTGCTGCTTAGTTTATTTCTATACTTTTCAAAACCTTCTGGTTCAGGAAAGTCCAAATCTACATCACCAGCTAAATCTTCGATACCCGTAATCGCTTTGGCCATACTCATGATACCAATGGTCAAACCTAAAACAATTTCTGTTCTTAGAGGTTCAAGTTCGATGTCACACTGTAATTGTAAGGTAGCTTTTGGCCCAAACGTTGAAAAATAGAGTTGTAAAAAAGGTAGACGTAGTTGAATAAAGCGTGCTGCAAGGGCAATTGCTTCTGTAATATCTTTGGCTGTCATAATCGCATAGCCAATGAAGCCATGAATCGAAATACGCATTTGAGTACCAAGATGATACCCCAACGTGGTTTCACCAGTTAAATTAAGCGCGTGTTTAACTAGTTCATTTGCTACAGGTGTAGAAATACGATAATCAGGATCGGCCAGTTGCTCACTAGTAAGATGAAATGGAGCAAATAATGTTTCATCGTTATATCCCCAACGTGAAACAACATCTAATAGCAATAAGCCATAGACTCCCGGAATACCTTGATCTTGACGAGCTGAGGTAATTTTCATATGCGTTCCATTGCTCTCATCAATTTGTCACATGCATTTCTTACACATCTTGTCATGAAATATAATCTGAGTTTATAAAAACTGTTAGACAATCATATCAACCATGTTTTAAACATTCTTTTTAAAGACAACAATTTTTGTTGTTGAAATAAGTAATACGTCGCCATTTTGATTTAAGGCTTGCGTAACGTAACTTACAATACCACGATCTAATTTTGTTTTGGATGGTGTGATTGCTGAAATTTCTGCTTCCACATGAATTTTATCACCTGGTCGAGTGGGGCGTGGCCACCGTAAGCTAGACTCTGAACCAATTAGGCCGCCATGAATCGGCATACATTCCGTCCATAACCGCATAGTAATTGCAGAAGTATGCCAACCGCTAGCAGCAATTCCTTGAAAAATTGGATCGTGTTTAGCTTGTTCTTCATCTATATGGAAGGTTTGAGGGTCATAGGCGCTTGCGAATTTTTTGATTTCATCTAAGGTAATTTCATATTCACGGCTAATGAAACGATCACCAATTTTCAAATCTTCTAAATAAAGCATTAATCTTGACCCTGTAATACTTTTTGTTCAATTAGGAAACCGCCTGTTTGACGTTTCCATAACTGTGCGTATATACCATTTTGCGCAATTAACTCTTCATGAGTTCCTTGCTCAGCAATTCGACCTTCATCAAGAACGATTAAACGGTCCATTTGTGCAATAGTAGATAAACGGTGTGCAATTGCAATAACGGTTTTATCAACCATCAGGTCATTTAAACTTGACTGGATTGCTGCTTCAACTTCCGAGTCTAATGCACTAGTTGCTTCATCTAAAATAAGAATAGGAGCATCTTTTAAGAAAACACGTGCAATAGCAATACGCTGTCTTTGACCACCAGAAAGTTTAACACCACGTTCGCCTACTTGAGCGTTATAACCACTACGTCCTTTTAAATCAACTAATTGCGGAATAAATTCAGCAGCTTTGGCTTTATTTACAGCATTCTCCATGTCTGCATCAGAGGCATCTGGGCGACCATATTTAATATTTTCTGCAACTGAGCGATGTAATAAAGACGTATCTTGAGTAACTAAAGCAATATTAGCTCTTAGACTATCTTGAGTTACATCTTCGATGTTTTGGCCATCAATTAAAATAGCACCTTGCTTAAGATGGTAAAAATGTAAAAGCAACTGAATTAGCGTAGACTTTCCTGCGCCAGAACGGCCCACAATTCCTATTTTTTCGCCTGCTCTAATATGCAAGTTGAAGTGATCAATCACATTTTTATTGTTATAAGCAAAGCTTACATCTTTAAATACAATCTCACCTTTGGTCACTGCAAGTGATTTCGCATCTGGTTTGTCTTGAATATTGATTTTTTTACCTAATGTTTGCATACCATCTTGAATGGTTCCAACATTTTCAAATAAGGCTGACATATGCCACATCATAAATTCAGCCATACTATTAAGTTTTAAAATCATTGCAGTAGTTGCTGCGATTACACCTAATGCTGCTAAACCTTGGGTCCATAGCCAAACAGAGGTACCAATTACACCTACAAACAAAACAGCAGACAACATATTAATGCTGACTTCAAAGAGGGTACCTAAGCGCATTTGAGCATAGACTGTAGTCATAAACTCTTTCATAGATGCTTTTGCGTATTGGCTTTCACGACCAGCATGGGCAAATAGCTTTACCGTTTGGATGTTGGTGTATGCATCTGTTACACGGCCCGTCATGATTGCTCTAGCATCGGCTTGTTGCTGAGAAACTTTACTTAAGCGGGGGGTAAAGAACCATGCGCTTAATAAAAAAAGACTTAACCAAACTAAAAGTGGAATAAGTAAAATTGGTGAAATTGCGCCAAGTACAATGCTGACTGTAATGAAGTAAATGCTGACGTATGCCAACATGTCACCCAAAATAATCCAGAACTCACGGATTGCTAATGCTGTTTGCATAACCTTGGCAGAAAGTCGTCCTGCAAAGTCATTATGGAAAAAGTCCAAGCTTTGTTTCAATAAAAGGTTATGGAAACGCCAGCGCAAACGCATTGGGAAGGTACTATATAAAATTTGATGTTTGATAATAGATTGAATATTTACAAAAAAGATGTTGGTAAATAAAACACCAATCAAAATGAGTAAATCAGTAGCATGCTGACTTAAAAAGCTTTCTGGATGACTTTTACTTAACCAGTCTACGAGTTGTCCAATCTTTGAAAAAAGTAAGGCTTCAAAGCTTGCAGCACCTGCTGTAAAAAGAATAAGTAAGAATAAGTAAGGGCGTAGGCCTTCCGTAGCTTGCCAAACAAATGGAAAAAACCGAGTCGGTAAAGGTTCATCTAAACCTTTAGTTGGGTAGGGATCTACAAGTTTTTCAAACCACTTCAGCATGAATTACTACCTTTGACACAAAAGCCACTTAATTAAATCTTTGCAATTTAATTTGCAAAAAGTCAGTTAGATCAATATCACTTAGGGTTTCGATCTTGTGAATATATGCAAATACACATGAACTGATAATGTTGTACGTCTTAAATTAATACATGACGCAAAAATGGAGACTCGAAGAAATCTTCAAGAACGTCGCGAGGACTAAAAATATTATTCATTATATCGAGATTAATAGATAAAGGGTGAAGGAATTTATTCTTTAAGTATTTTTTATTAGTATTTTGAACATCTGTTAAATTATTACAGCTACACATATTAGAAAAGGCCTTTAGATTTGGGTCATAAAGGCCTAAGTATCGTATTACCACATTAAGTCATCTGGAATAACATATGCTGCATATGGATCTTCCTCATCAGTGGCTTGTTCGTTTTTCTCAGCATTATTAATCAAAATGAAGCCTTGCATTTTTTGATCAATTTTTTCACCTAAAGCTTTTGGAAGATAGGCGTATTGATCTTGATCTTTAGCAATAACTAGGCTACCTGCAACAAGTGCATTATAAACTTGCTGAGATAGATACACTTTTTTGATTTTATTTTCATCAATAAATTGATAAGCCACATCCCCAGCAAAATCAGTAATCTTGTGCTGCTTAATCATCTGAATGATTGATGCTTTAAGTGCTTTTTCTTCAAGCTGTTTCTGTTTTTCTAAATTTAAAGCCTGATCTTTAGCTAACTTTTCTTGTTGAGCTTTTTCAATATTTGCTTTGATTTCAGCTTCATTACTTAGCCCAAGACGTTGTTCGTGATGAGCTTGCTTTGTTAATTTTTTTGCTTTTTTATTATCAACTAAACCAGCTTTTAATAGCTGTGCTTGTAAGGCATTTTTAACCATGTCTTAGTCCTTTTGTGAAGTTGAAGTACTATAGAGATAAACTATCCAGTAAGAAATACTTAAGGCTAAGCTTAAAATTGCTGGCAATAAAAATGATTGTAGTTTCAAATATGGATGTACTGAGGCGGCAAGAATTCCACCCAGCAGGAAGCCAGCAAGAATAAGTAAATGTAAAACAATACGTCGATTTTCTACAATTAAGCCTCTGGCTTTATATCCAAGTGCTAAACCAATATCAGTCAGCACACCAGATAGATGAGTAGTGCGAATAATCGTTCCTTTGTAGTGGCTTACCATCGCATTTTGTAACCCCATTGCCGTACAAGCCCATAATAATCCATAGCGTGGAAAATAAGGAAGCAATAGCCAGCAAAGGAAAATGAATAAGGCAACAAGGCTCAAAGGTAAGCCATAACGACGACCTAGTCGAAAATGACTACTACCTAAAATAAAACCACTATAAAATGAACCGCAAACATAACAAATAATCACCAGAAGTAAAAAAATGATATGTTCTGGTTGCCACTCTACCAAACTCATCGCTAGCATACTAACGTTGCCAGTCATATGTGAAATAGATTGATGCAAAAGAGTAATTAACCCTAAGACATTAATCATTCCGGCATTAAATGCCAGCAAAAAGGCTCCAAGTTGGAACCAGTTTGGTAGACGTTGAAATGGCATTTTGTTTAAGACGCTTGCTTAGAGCGAATATCTACAGCTGCGGTAAATAATACATCTGTAGATGAGTTAAGGGCTGTTTCTGTAGAGTCTTGCAATACACTGATAATCATACCAACCGCTACAACTTGCATAGCAATTTCTGTTGAAATACCAAATAGACTACAAGCTACTGGAATCAGAAGTAAAGAACCGCCTGCAACACCAGAAGCACCACAAGCTGAAATTGTAGCAACAACTGATAAAATAACCATTGTCGCAAAATCAACATGAATGCCAAGCGTATGCACTGTAGCTAATGTCAGCACAGTAATCGTGCCTGCCGCCCCTGCCATATTTACTGTTGCGCCTAAAGGAATAGACACACTAGCTGTAGATGGGTTAACACCTAAACGCTCTGCTAAATCCAAGTTAACTGGGATGTTTGCTGCTGAGCTTCGAGTAAAGAAAGCTGTAATACCACTTTCTTTTAGACACTTAAATACGAGAGGGTATGGATTTCCACGTATAGTAAGGGCAACAAGAATAGGGTTGATAACTAATGCAACAAAGAACATGGTACCTAACAATACCACTAATAATTGTGCATAGCTTTCAAGTGTTGCAAGGCCCGCATCGGCAAAAGTCACTGCAACTAATCCGAAAATACCGACTGGTGCAAAAGCAATTACTTTATGAATAATAGCACTTACAGCATGTGAAACATCCTGCATCACTTGTTTTGTGGTGTCTGAGCTATGACGCATAGCTAAACCTAGGCCAATTGCCCAAGCTAAAATACCAATAAAGTTAGCTTCACTAATTGCTTGAACAGGGTTCGCAATAAAGCTTAAGAGCAAGTTTTTTAATATATCTGCGAGACTACCAGTCGCTTGTAAATCATTATGTGAAACTGTATTGAGGAATAATGTGCTTGGAAAAGAAAGACTGACAATCACAGCTGTGAAAGCTGCAAGCAACATACCTGCCACATATAGAATCATGATTGGGCGTAAATTGGCGCTATGACCCACTTGGAAGTTGGCAATTGAAGAAAGCACCAATACAAAAACTAAAATAGGGGCAACCGACTTTAAGGCTTTAATGAAAAGCTCACCAAATAAACTTAAGTAAGGCGTAACGTTCGGAAATAGTAATGCAACGCCTATCCCTAGAATAATGGCAATAATAATCTTAGTGACTAAGCTTAATCGAGAAAAGAATGCAAGCATATAAAGGCCTTATTAACCTAATCATGGCTAAAGGTTGAACAAGCGGAGTATTTTATACTTAAGTGATGTGAATCTTAAGCTTTTTTATAGCACCTATAAGTATTTATACTGAATGGTAATATTAAATATTTGTTTTTATTGGCCTTAATTTAATATTTTTAATTTTATAGTTGGTGGTTTTGCTTGTTAATTGCTCATTAAAAAACGAGGTATATCAAAAAGCTGTGAAAGCATGGAATAGGCTAAAGACAATATAGGGGCAAAAAGTTAAATATGGTTGAGCTTTTTAGAAAAGCTACGCGAATTTTCAAAACTTTGTGCTTGGATTGGACTCTAAGCTTTCAAGCTGAAAAATCGCATATTTCAGGAAGTTACTACTATTATTATAATTTATAATTTAAAAAATATTATTTACTTGCACAGTACAGCTGATGAAGCGTATTTAAAATTGAATGCATATTGTCATCCTTAATTGAATAAAAAATTTGCTTGCCATCACGACGGGTTGATACAACATCACTTTTGCGTAGCATCATAAGTTGTTGTGAAAGAGTGGGCTGGGTAATTTGGGTTTTCTCTTCAATTTGAGAAACATTTAACTCCTCATAAGCTAAGTGACATAAAATTAATAAACGATCTGTATTAGCCAAAGATTTAAGAATTCCAACGACTGAGTCAGCCGCATTTTTCATTTCTTCGATTTGGAGTCCATCTTTCATACTTTATACCTATATCAATATAGCGGGCATAGTATAGATTGATCTTATGAAAATGAATGTAGCAAAACTAATCAATCCAATTGTTTTTGTTGAAAAGCAATATAAGGGGAATTGATAAATAAGTAGTCTTTCTAATTAAAAACAACTATTTGTATTTCTTTTGTGTCTAAAATGTTGCTTTGTGTTATAAGTGTAATTGTTAAGTATAAGTGAAACGAAGTCAACCTAAAACAATTTCAATTTGCTTTCAATAAATAGTTAAATCTAATTTATCTTGAGACAAATCATAAAAAAGGATTGAGTTTTTATTTTTTAAATATATAATCTGTTTTGTACAGACAGGTCTGTATATTTTGGTTCGGTAAGGTCGAAAAAAACGTCTAATTGTGAACCAAAATGACTTTCAGACGCAGCGTGATACATAAGAAGAATCATTAAATATAAGAAGAAGAATATCACGCTTTATTTTTATGCTGCTCTTTCGAAATCGATTAATTTTTCTACTCGAGTCCAGTAATCATTAATTTTTATTGAACCATGTTCGACTTGAGCCTGTATGGTCATACCTTCCAAAATATTAACGAGTAGTAAAGATAGGGGAACTGGCTCTTTTACATCATACTGGTTAAGAAGATTTTGCATGAGTTGGGTCAACCAAGCTTTATACAAAGTGGCAGGTTGATGTGTTGAAGGATATTGTTTTAAAACCTCTTCCAAGGCTTTTTGAAACATGCAGCCATTAAAATCTTCACTATTAAACCAGTCGGAATACCATAAAAATACTGCTTTAATTCTCGCAAGAGGGTCTAACTCATCATGTTTTGATAAGGCAGAAGTAAGAGAGTTTTGTAGAAGCGTATTTCGAAGAAGTAGACACTCTTCAATTAATTTTTCTTTTGATGGAAAATGCTTATAGAAAGTCATTTTTGCAACGCCAGATTCATTAATGATGCGATCTACACCTATAGAATTATAGCTATACGAGTTAAAAAGTCTTAATGCGGTGTTAATAATGTCATCTTTTTTCGACATATTTTAGCCTCTCACAAATGAATTGCTATTAGCTTGAACGGTGATCTTTATCAATGAGAATCTAGATAATTTAATTTTACAAGGTATTGTTTGTTATTGATAGAAAAAAGATATTATTTTTTTAAACGCTGAAGTTTTACTTTTAGGGGAATGGCAAAGAGTTTTAGGCTATATATTTAAATAATCATACTTCCTTTTTCAAAATCTTTTAACTCCAATATTTTTGCGATAAGTCGATTTTAAAATTTAAAAAGGAAAATTAATAAACAAAAAAACAAATCTATTTTTGAATTTGTCGGCTAATTTAAAAGTGGACTTCCCGTTGCTTTGAAAAGTCCACTTTTATTAAGTTTCTTACTCTGAAGGTGGTAAAAGCATCAAAATAGATTCATTGAGTAAGTAAGCAACATTTTCAAGGATTTCAAGCTCATTAAATTCGCTATCGAAAGCTAAGCTTTCTCCATCAGCAATAGCTTTTAATTTTGGTGCGAAAGTTTCAGCTATACATAGCGCTTCGCCATTTCCCCAGAAGTTTAGAATTCCGTTATTTTCTGTATAAAGTAGGCGAGAGGCAGGTTCTAATAGAACTTCATAACCTTCATGTAAGATCTCTTGAAGATCATCGGCTTCGATCTCATCAGGTTCTGGAATATTATCTGGATATTTAGGTTCGCTCATATAAGACATGATTGCTGCATCAAGTGCTGCAGAGTCTTGCAACTGAGCTAAAACTAAGTCTTTTAGATAGCTTAGTTCAGTTGAGTTAATTTCACCAATTTGACTCATTTGTTTGCGTGCGATGTCTATAACAGGATTTTGAAGTAAAGTATTGGCTGAAAATTGATCGCTAATGCGTTCCATCATTCCTGCAATGTTTGGCATGCGAAAGCCAAATGAGAAAGTTAAGCAGTCATCTTCGGCAACCCCATAATGTGCCATTCCAGGTGGAACATAGAGTAAATCACCTGGTGCTAAAACTTCATCAAATTGCACATCTATTTCTGGCAAAAGTTTTAATGGTTGACTGGGTACAAATGTAGTATTTACATCGCACATTTGACCTAGCTGCCAGCGACGATGACCATGACCCTGAACTAAAAACACATCATAAAAATCGAAATGTTTCCCAACTGAACCACCCTTAGGTGCATAAGACACCATAATATCGTCGCGGCGCCATTGAGGAATAAAAGGAAATTTTTTCCAAAGTTCAGAAAGATCAAAAGAGTAGTGATCTACTGCCTGTACTAAAATTGACCATAATTTTGGTAGCTTTTGAAAATCACCTTTGGTTAAAGGTGAAGACTTTACGTGCCATTCATTTGGATTTTTATCTTTTTGGCGAATCAGTCTGGCACTTGCATGTTCTTCCAAGGCAAGTTCTTGCACATCCTGAGGTTGTAAAAGACCTATAATTTCTGGTAATCCGTTACGCACCAGTAAAGGTTTTTTCTGCCAATACTCTGCTAAAAATTGCTCGGCAGTAATACCGCCTAAAACTGTTAAAGGTTCTGTCATGGAAATAACCTATTTATAAAATATCTAGAATTAAGGAATTTGTAGATCAAGTTGCCTTAAAATATGGCAAAGTTGAATCATAGGGAGACCCATAAGTGTGGTCTGGTCTTGGCCTATCATTTTTTCAAACAAGCTAATTCCTAAACTTTCACACTTAAAGCTGCCAGCGCAATGTAGTGGCTGATCTAATAAAACGTATCGTTCAATTTCAGCTTGATTCAGGTTTCGAAATTTAACTTGATAATGTTCAACGAGCGTTTGTTCAAAGTTTCTATCGAGCCATTGCACGCTAAGCGCTGTACTAAAAAAAACAGTTCGACCAGAATTTTCGGCTAGTTGTGCTTTAGCATTTTCACTAGTCATCGGTTTGCCAATAAAGTCATGCGGAGCATGTTCTCGCCAAGCAACTTGATCTGAACCAATAACGATGGCTGATGGGTTCTGTTCAGCAATCACCTGAGCTTTTGTGAAAGCGAGCCTTTTTGCAAGTTCATCGGCATGGGTTTCATCGCGAGGACTTTCATCAATATCGGGACTAATACAAATATAATTAATTCCAAGACGGTCCATTAAGTCTTTGCGAGTTTGACTACTCGAAGCCAAAATAATTTGTGGCTGAACCATTACACTGCAAATTCCATTAATACATCTAAAGGTACATAGCTTAATACAGCTTGATGACATGCATGTATTTTAATAGGAGGGGCTTCACCCGCTTGATAAGCCTCTACCCAGCGAGTTACGCAGATACACCAGAAATCACCCGGTTTCAGACCAGGGAAACCTACTTCTGGCAAAGGAGTAATAAGATCATTACCAATTTTCTGAGAGAAATTTAAGAAATCAGAGGTCATTTGTGCACATACGGTATGCTGACCAAGGTCTGTTACTGCTGTGTGGCAGAAACCATTTCTAAAATAGCCTGTAATAGGGTCAAAGCAACAACTTGCTAAAGGTTCCCCTAAAACATTTAAGCGATTGATTTGTGGATCTGGATGAATAGACATAATGGGTGAAATATCAAATAACTACCTCTATCATAATCAAAACTGGGGCTTTCTACAGCTTTTATGCAAAAAAACTAACCTTTTTTGATGTAATCATTTAAAATTGGCGCGTTTTTAAAATCATAAAGAGAGCTTTACATGAATTTTCAGCGTATGACTGACCTTAACTTAACAGGCAAACGTGTCCTTATTCGTGAAGATTTAAACGTTCCTGTCAAAAATGGTGTGATCACTAGCGATGCTCGCTTACGTGCAGCATTACCAACTATTAAAGCTG
Organism: Acinetobacter sp. 742879; assembly: GCF_000588535.1. Taxonomy (NCBI): domain Bacteria; kingdom Pseudomonadati; phylum Pseudomonadota; class Gammaproteobacteria; order Moraxellales; family Moraxellaceae; genus Acinetobacter; species Acinetobacter sp. 742879. The sequence continues at coordinate 339,762 of NZ_JFYC01000001.1, forward strand.
CTTTAGATAAAGGTGCAGCAGTGATGGTATGTTCACATCTAGGTCGTCCTGTTGAAGGTGAACCAAAGCCAGAACAATCACTTGCACCAGTTGCTGCTTATTTAACAGAAGTATTGAGCCAAGAAGTTAAATTACTAACAGATTATCTAGAAGGCGTTGAAGTTGAAGCTGGTCAAGTTGTATTGCTTGAAAATGTACGCTTTAACCATGGCGAAAAGAAAAATAATCCAGAGCTCGCTCAAAAATATGCTGCATTATGTGACGTATTTGTTATGGATGCATTTGGTACTGCTCATCGTGCAGAAGCATCTACTGAAGGTGTAGCTCGTTTCGCTCCAGTTGCTGCTGCTGGTCCTTTGTTGGCTGCTGAGTTGGATGCACTAGGCCGTGCAATGCAAACTCCTGAAAAACCAATGGTTGCAATTGTTGCTGGTTCTAAAGTTTCAACTAAACTCGATGTTTTAAACTCACTTTCTAGTATCTGTGATCAACTGATCGTTGGTGGCGGTATTGCAAATACATTCTTAGCAGCTGCTGGCTTTAACGTTGGTAAATCATTATATGAAGCTGACTTGGTTGAAACTGCTAAACAAATTGCTGCTAAAGTAAGTGTTCCACTTCCTACAGATGTTGTAGTTGCTGATGCATCGCAAATTAATTTTGAAGATTTCTTAGGTTCTTTAGCAGCAGCTCAAGCTGTTGTGAAGAAAGTAGAAGATGTGACTGCAAATGATATGATTTTAGACGTTGGTCCAGAAACAGCTAAAGCATTTGCTGATATTTTAACAACATCAAAAACGATCCTTTGGAATGGTCCAGTAGGTGTATTTGAAGTAGATCAATTTGGTGAAGGTACCAAAGCGCTTTCTCTTGCTGTTGCTCAATCTGAAGGATTCTCGATTGCTGGTGGTGGAGATACATTAGCTGCGATTGATAAATATAACGTAGCTGACCAAATTGGTTATATTTCTACAGGTGGTGGTGCATTCCTTGAGTTTGTTGAAGGAAAAACATTGCCAGCAGTTGCTGTTTTGCTTGAACGTGCTTAATACTGTTATATAGAAATAAGAAGGGATTGGGTAACCAATCCCTTTTTCATTGATAAGTCATTAAACTGTCATATATTTGCAATAAAATGTCGAGTATTAAATCACCAACTGTGGAAAATAGTGATGAATTTAAAGCTTACATTTGCTGCTATGTTAATTGTACCGATGATGTTGACTGCTTGTGCTAAGAAAGATGAAGCATCTCAAGCGGGGCAAGAATCAGCTGCATCTACTGCTGTTTCTGAAAAAGTAACGCCTGAGCAACAAGCAGCAATTGATGCGATTGATAAGCCAGTTCTAGATGAAAAGAATACAGATGTGGTTGAAGGTAGTGCGCCAAGTGAGGCTGCTGCTTCAGAAACACATTAATTTGTTGTTTTTTGTTAAAAAATCCCTGCAAATGCGGGGATTTTTTTTGAAATACTGTGATTTGTTGCTGAATTGAAATAAATGACAGGGTAGAATAAGCCGCACTACCTGGGAGGATATTATGGCACTCATTTCAATGCGCCAGCTCTTGGATCACGCTGCTGAACATAACTACGGCGTACCAGCATTTAACGTAAATAACTTAGAACAAATGCGTGCAATTATGCTTGCCGCGGATGCAACCAATTCACCTGTAATTGTTCAAGCATCAGCTGGAGCTCGCAAATATGCAGGCGCTCCATTCTTACGCCATCTTATTTTGGCTGCAATTGAAGAATGGCCACATATTCCAGTGGTAATGCATCAAGACCATGGAACAAGCCCTGATATCTGTCAGCGTTCAATTCAGCTTGGCTTTAGCTCAGTGATGATGGACGGTTCATTAGGTACAGATGGTAAAACACCTACTTCTTACGAATACAACGTTGATGTAACTCGTAATGTTGTTGCTTTAGCACATGCATGTGGTGTTTCTGTCGAAGGTGAGATTGGCTGTTTAGGTAGCCTTGAAACTGGTATGGCTGGCGAAGAAGACGGTGTTGGTGCAGAAGGTGTACTTGATCACTCACAACTTCTTACTTCTGTTGAAGAAGCGACTCAGTTTGTTGCCGATACTAATGTAGATGCATTAGCGATTGCTGTAGGTACTTCACATGGTGCTTACAAGTTCACTCGTCCACCTACAGGTGATATCTTGGCAATTGACCGCATTAAAGAAATTCATGCAGCGTTACCAAATACTCATCTTGTTATGCATGGTTCAAGTTCTGTGCCGCAAGAGTGGTTGAAAGTAATCAATGAGTTTGGTGGTGATATTAAAGAGACTTATGGTGTACCTGTTGAACAGCTTGTAGAAGCAATTAAACATGGTGTGCGTAAGATCAATATCGATACAGACTTACGTTTAGCATCTACTGGTGCAATTCGTCAGTTTATGGCTGAAAACCCAGCTGAATTCGATCCACGTAAATACTTTGCTAAAACTGTAGATTCAATGAAGCAAATTTGTATTGATCGTTATGAAGCGTTTGGTACAGCTGGAAATGCTGACAAGATTCGCCCGATTTCTTTAGAGAAAATGGTTGATCGCTATAAATAATTCCCGTTAGGGTTTAATTTATAGAAACCGGTTATTTATATAACCGGTTTTTTATTATGTAAATTTCATGCATAAAAAAACCTGTGACAAACACAGGTTTTAATAAAGAGAAAAAGAGTTACTTTTGTAAGTTCTTTTTGTCTAGACTTGGATCTTTGATTTCTACATATGCATTTGCACGTACTTCACGTAACCAGCTATCAATCTCAGTGTTGAATTGGCGTTCACCTAAAATTTGACGTGCCATACGCTCTTGATATTCGTGCGTCATATCTTTTTCACGTTTATCTGTTACTTGTAAGATATGCCAGCCGAATTGAGTTTGGAACGGTTCGCTAATTTCACCTACAGGAATTTCCTGCATTTTTTTATCAAATTCAGGAACCATCATTCCAGGTGTTACCCAACCCAAACTTCCCCCATCACGTGCTGAACCTGTGTCATTTGAATAGGTTGCTGCAAGTGTTGCAAAATCTTGACCAGCTTTTAAGCGTTTATAGATGTTATCAATAATTTGCTTAGCATTCTCAAGAGTCACTACTTCAGATGGCTGAATGAGAATGTGGCGGGTTTGAAATTGAGGTACTAAAGCTTTTTGCTCATTTTGTTTGCGTTCAAGAAGCTTTAAAACATGTACACCATCACGTACTAAAACTAAGTCAGTCGTTTGCCCATCTTGTAATGGTGTAATACGAGCCGCAAGTTCAGCAGGAATATCAGACAGTGGGCGGAAACCCATATCAGCACCTTCAACTTTTACATTTGCAGTTGAAAGTTTTTTCAAAGCATTTATATCATTACTTTGAGCAAGCTTTGAACGCACTTCTTGAGCTACAGATTGAACTTCTTGTGCATTGTCACCAGAAATGCGCATATGAATTACATGTGCTTGATTACCTAACGCAGCTTGTCCCTGAGGTGATTTTAAGAAGTTTTCTACATCTTGATCACTAATTTTAATACGAGACATCACTTGTTGTTGGCGCAAACGACTAATCGCTAAATCCTCAGCGATTCGGCCACGTAAACTTTCATAAGTTCCTGGTGCCATAGCATCCAATTTTTGCTGGAAAGCTTCTAAACTTTTACTTCCAGATTGACTTGCTACTTTTAAGACTGCTTCATTTAAGCTTTTTTCATCAGGTTTGATGCCATATTTTTTAACTTGTTCAAGTTGTGCCTCACGCAAGATGAGTTGATCTAATACTTGAAACTGCAAGTATTGCTGAGGTGGCACTTCTTTTTTTTGAGCTTGAAGTTCATGAGCTGCTTCAGCCATACCTTGTTGAAGATCGCTTTTTAAAATTACGCTATTGTCCACAATTGCCACAACTTCATCAGCGGGTTGGGCAAAACTATGCATTGATGAAGAGATTAGGGCAGCAAGTGTAGTTGCTTTAAAAAACTGTTTAAGATGCTTTGTCTTCATTAACGTTGTGTCCAAGATTGATTAATTTTGTTAAAACCTAAAACGCGATTTTCAAGTAAAGACGCGAGTTTATTGTTTAAACCACCTAAACCTTTTAGTGTAATTTCGGCCATGATCGCGCGCTTTTCACTAACATCTGGAGATTTTGGATCGTCTAGATCGTTATAGTATGAACGGCCATAGACAGAAATACCCCAGCAACATGACTCATAGTTAACTCCTAACAAGAGTTCACGGGCAACATCATTGTCCATGTCATATTGTACGTGGCCCATAATACGCCAATTGTCTTTAATTGGTTGTATAAACGATGCAACAACTTGGTCATAAGTATCTTGACGACCAGGAATATCTTTACGATAGAAATAGCCTAGGTTATATAGATTTCCTTTATCACCTGTGTAGTAAAGTTGGAAGTCACGTTGAGCATTGTCACCATTCGACATCCAAGCTGAGTTGGCAGCAATGGTAAAGTTTTGGTTAAGCTGGCTTGATAGGCTCACAACAGGACCTGTGTTGCGTTCAGTATCAATTTCATCTTGTTGTCGTTGTAAGGTGACACGACGGTCTTCGAAATAGTAACTTTGACCTACACTTGCCCGTAAACGTTCTAAGCCTACTGTGTCAAAGAGGCTATAACTTACACCCAAGGATAAAAAGTTATTGTCTTCTAGGCGGTCATGACCATAAAAACGGTAAGGGTTAAATAATTGATCATAACTTACTGACGCAGTAGTTGAGTCAAAGTTAGGATAACCATCTTGATTTTTGTATGGCGCATATGCATAGAAAGCACGTGGTGTAAGTGTTTGTAAGTACTTACCATCACGTTCAAAGTTCAGTCCAGTGTCTAACGTGAATTGAGGTACAACGACTGATTTGTTTTCGGAACCACCATCTAGATTTTGAGATGCGATACTGTCCTTATCATAAAACGTTTGAATAGAACGTACAGAGACTTCAGGAATCACAAAAGCTGCCGGTGTACGGTAGTTATAACGCGTTGCGAACTGGTTATAAATACGTGTACCACTACTTTCTTGAGCAGAATCATCATTAATTGATTTCTTAAAGTAAGCAGTGTCGTTATTAAATTCGTATTGTAGTCCTAGTGGATTACCAGTGACGTAATTTAATAAGAATTGTGGTAAACGCGCGTATGGTTTATCTGCATCTGCAACTTCAGGATCAAGTGTCTGGAAATCTTCGACCTTAAGCTGTGCTTTTAAACCCGGAATACCATGTTGATAATTAAGTTCCCAAGCCCTACGTAAGTTAAGATCTGTTTTAGAGTTAGGACTGCTATCTAAGTCAGAGAAGTAATCTTTATCTGATGCATAGTTATATTCGAGGTTAGTAGACCACTGATCGTTGATATCCCAATTATGTAAAAAATGGAAATCTTTACGATCTTTGTCATCATAACCTTTGTCAGATGGCAAGATGCCACCCCACATTTCCCCAGCACCAAAGCCATCAGTTAAATATCTAAATTCACCTTTTAGCATTGCACCACGGTCTGCTAAATATCGCGGAGTAAGTGTCAGATCGTAGTTAGGTGCAAGATTTAAATAAACCGGAACAGAAAGCTCAACACCACCATCATTTGAGAAACCAAATTGTGGGTTGAGAATACCTGTAGTACGGCGGTCGTCAATCGGGAAGTTAAAATAGGGAACAGCTAGAACAGGAACGTCCTTAACATATAATTTTGTTCCACGAGTTACGCCGCGTCCAGTTTCCTGATTTAACTCAATTTTATTGGCTTGGATTTTCCAACCAGGTTTTTGGCCTGGTGGGCAAGTCGTATAGGTTGCATCATTAAGAACCATAACGTTTGGTGAGGTTCTTTCGATTTTTCCTGCATGACCATGAGCATGTTGCTGTTCAGAAATATAAAAACTATTGTCTAAATTCCCGGTTTGGGTTTTTAGGTTGTAATTAATTTCATCACTCTGTGAAAGTAACCCGCCTTGAGCTAACTGTACTCGACCTTGTGCATGCGCAAAGGTTTGGGTCTTATCAATCGTTACTTTGTCAGCACGAACTGTGCGTCCTTCTTGATCAATAACGACATCACCTTCTAAAACAGAATCACCCGCTGGATTGTAATGTCCGTAGTTAGCCGTAACGACAGAAGTCGCTTTGTCGGCGTCTAAAGCTTTGGTCTCAGGGTTAATCGGTGTAACCCATGTGCCTTGGCAAAATGCCGAGCTTAAATATTTATTGTCACGAAGCTGGGCTTCAGGTGCAGATTTATCAACATAATATTGCTGAAAGAATTCTTGACCTGGGTAAGCTTCCTTGATGCTCGCTTTAAGTTGATTATTGTCTATATTGGAGACAACATCAGTTGACTCAGCATAACTTGATTGTATGGAGCCACATAAGAGCGTAAAAATAGCTGTCGCTAAAGGATTAAATTTAAACTGATGCTTCATTGTCTCATTAACCAAGTATGCTAATTCACAATTAATTATTGTCGCATCATAGAGAAAAAGTTTATAAGTGGCTACACTTAACCCTTCAAAAATCTCAGCTTGTTTTAGATTTTATTGCAAATGAATACACAACGTGAACAATTGATATATACATGGCTTACATCTGTTCTGGAAAATGATCAATTTAAGATCGCTTTTTTGGCAGGTGATGCAAGCTTCCGCCGTTATGCGCGTATCCAGTTACAAAATAAAACGTATATGCTCATGGATGCCCCTCCAGAAAAAGAAGACTGTGTTCCGTTTGTGACCATTGACGAGTTTTTTGCGAGCCATGGCGTACGTGTGCCTCAGATTATCGCAAAAGATCTGACTCAAGGTTTTCTGTTATTGGAAGACTTTGGTGATGTACTTTTATCGACATTATTAACTGATGAGACAGTTGATAAATACTACGAGCAAAGTTTTAAGCAGCTTATTCACTTGCAGTCTATTGACGGGACCAATCAGTTCCCAGCTTATTCTTACGAAAAATTAATGTCGGAAATGCAGCTACTCACAGATTGGATGTTGCCATCGCTTTCTATTCAGCCGACTGCTGAACAGAAAAAAATGATTGATAATGCATTTGACTTCTTGGCTCGTGCTGCATTAGCCCAACCGCAAGTTATTGTACATCGAGATTTTCATAGTCGAAATTTGATGAAAATTACCGATGAGCAAGAATTAGGGGTAATCGACTTCCAAGATGCTGTTATTGGCGCTGATACATATGACCTAATTTCGATTACTCGTGATGCATATGTTCAATGGAACGCTGATCGTGTTTATCAATGGTTTAAAGTGTTTTATGACCTGTTACCAGCGTCGACTAAACAGAACCGTAGCTTTGATCAATTTAAACGTGATGCAGATTTAATGGCGATTCAACGCCATATTAAAATTCTAGGTATTTTTGTTCGCTTGTTTGAACGCGATGGTAAGTCAGGTTATTTGAAGGATTTACCACGTGTCATGTGGTATTTGCTTGAAGAAAGCCGTGGTTACGCTGAGCTTGAAGAGTTTATGGTATTTATGAATAACATCGTGATGCCTAAATTTATCGAGAAATATGGTAGCTATGAGGTAGCAGCATAATGAAAGCAATGATTCTTGCTGCTGGCTTGGGCAATCGTATGCGTCCACTTACGCTATATACACCAAAGCCTTTACTCGAGGTAGGCGGTAAGCCCCTAATTGTGTGGCATATTGAAAAACTTAAGAAAATTGGTGTGACTGAAATAGTCATCAATTCTGCATGGTTGGCAGATAAACTCATCAGTAGCTTAGGCGATGGTTCTCAATTCGGTGTTGATATCCGTTGGACACGAGAGGATGAAGGACTAGAAACAGCTGGTGGAATTATTAATGCTTTGCCACTGCTTGGAACAGATCCGTTTATTCTGGTGAATGGAGATGTATGGACCACAATGGATTTTGAAGCTCTCCGCCATATTAAGTTAAATGATGATTTAGCCCATCTTGTATTAGTTGATAACCCTAAACAGCATCCTGAAGGCGACTTTACATTATTGGATGGGCGCGCTTTTACATTCGATCAAGATGTGACGGGGGAAAACCTCACTTTTAGCGGTCTATCTGTTATTCATCCTAAACTTTTTGACGGATTGGAAGCGGGTAAGCGTCCTTTAGCTCCACTATTGAAGCAAGCGATGCATAATCAGAAAATATCTGGTGAAAAGCTTAAAGGTGCATGGGTAGATGTGGGAACGCCTGAGCGTTTAATGGAGCTGGATTTGCAAATTCGTGAAGGCTTCTACGATTAAGTGTGTAATCCCTAATCGTTAACTAGTGTTCCACGATGCATAAATGGGTATACTTTGTTTTAAATTTTACTTAGATGTTATCTGTTTATGCATCCGTTTTTTCAAGAGTTACAACAGGGTAGTCAAAAATTAGGTTTATCGCTTAGCGATGAAGCTTTGACATTATTGTTGAAGTATCAAGATGCTTTGGTACTTTGGAACAAAGCTTATAATCTAACAGCGATTCGTGATCCGAAAGAAATGTTAGTGAAGCATTTGTTAGATAGCCTAAGTATTTTGAAAGATTTGCCAACAGGCCGTTTGCTTGATGTAGGTACAGGTGGTGGTATGCCGGGCATGATCATTGCTTTATGTCAGCCGGAACGCTCATGTGTATTACTTGATTCAAATGGTAAGAAAATTCGTTTTTTGAAACAGTTTATTGCTGACCTTAAGTTAAAAAACGTAGTAGCCGTGCAAACACGTGTTGAAAATCAAGATACAATTGATGAGCTTGGTCAATTTGATGTGATTACAAGTCGCGCTTTTGCTTCTTTAACGGATTTTGTGGATGCAGCTCAGCCATACTTGCATCAGAGCAGTATAATTGCAGCAATGAAAGGAGTTGTGCCAGTTGAGGAAATTGAGCAACTTAAGCAGGACTTTTCATGTAAAGTGATTGAGCTGCGCGTACCAAGACTTGATGAACAACGTCATTTACTTTTACTTCAACGTATTTAAATAAAAAGTATTAGGGTTACCATGGCTCAAATTATTGCGATTGCAAACCAAAAGGGTGGTGTTGGTAAAACAACGACTGCAGTAAATCTTGCAGCGTCTCTAGCTGTATTAAAGAAACGTGTATTACTTGTAGATATGGATTCACAAGGTAATGCTACGATGGGGTCTGGTATTCAAAAGAACGATCTTTTGTATTCCATTACGGATGTTCTACTTGGTGAAGTACCAATTGAAACGGCCATTCAAAAAGCAGAAGTCGGATATAAAGTTTTAGGGTCTAATCGTGAACTTTCCGGTGTTGAGCTTGCTATTGCAGAACAAGAGGGCCGTGAATTCATTCTAAAAAATGCTTTGAATGAAATCCGAAACTCATTTGATTTTATCATTGTGGATTGTGCGCCAAGCTTGAGTTTGATTACTGTCAATGCTTTAGCAGCTGTAGATAGTGTAATCATTCCAATGCAATGCGAATATTATGCGCTAGAAGGTTTAGCTGATTTAACCCAGACTATAGATCGTATTCAAAAGGCATTAAATCCTGATTTAGAGATTATTGGCGTATTACGTACAATGTACGATGCACGAAATGCTTTAACACGTGATGTATCTGCTGAGTTAGAACAGTATTTCGGAAAAAAACTTTATGATACTGTCGTTCCACGTAATGTTCGCTTAGCAGAAGCGCCGGCGCATGGTTTGCCTGTTATCTATTTTGAGAAAAGTTCTAAAGGTGCAGTTGCATACTTAAATCTTGCAGCTGAGATGTTGAAGAAAAGTAAAGTGAAGAAAGGAAGTAAAGTATGAGCATCAAAAAACGCGGATTGGCTAAAGGACGTGGTTTAGATGCATTACTTGGTTCAATTCAAAAAGAAAAATTACAGCTGGAAGCACAGGCACTTGACCACGGACAGTTGAAACAAATTGATGTAAATTTATTGAAACGTGGTGAATATCAACCACGTCGCTTTATTCATGAGCATGATTTGCAAGAGCTAGCATCTTCTATTGAAAAACATGGAGTGATGCAACCTATTGTAATTCGTCCAGTTGATGATGAATCACATCCATACGAAATCATTGCTGGTGAACGACGCTGGCGTGCAGCGCAACTTGCGGGTTTAACTGAAATTCCTGCAATTGTTCGTGATTTAAATGATCAGGTTGCCATTGCATTAGCACTTATTGAGAATATTCAGCGTCAAGATTTAAATCCGATTGATCAGGCTATAGCCTTGCAGCGTTTTCATGATGAATTCGGTTTGAGCCATCAAGAAATTGCTGACACAGTAGGGAAAGCACGTACTACAGTAAGTAATTTACTTCGTTTGTTGAGTTTGGCGGATGAAATTAAAGATTTCATGCAGCAAGGCCAGCTTGATATGGGGCATGCTCGAGCTATCTTGACGTTAAAGGGTAAAGATCAATTAGACGTTGCTAAAATCGTAATTGAAAAAGGACTATCTGTTCGTCAAACAGAGCAATTGGTGCGTGATAGAAGTGAGCCAAAGCAGGAGAAGGAAAAAGCACCTGTAGCACCAGATATTGAACAATTGACACAAAAATTATCAGAGCGTTTTGGCGCTAATGTGAAAATTGATCATAATCAAAAAGGTAAGGGTAAGCTTGTTATTCATTACCATACCTTAGATGAGTTAGATGGCATTTTAAATATTTGTTTGCCTGATTAATTTACATTTGGGTCATATATTTCTAATTTTATATTCTTGGGGAAGAAGATATGTGGGAACTTGTGAGAGCGGGTGGCTGGTTGATGCTGCCTTTAATTCTATGCTCAATTTTAACTGTTGCGATCAGCATTGAACGTTTTGTTCGGTTAAGACGTTCACAAGTTCTACCCAAAGCATTAATTGATGATAGTTCGTTAAGAACTGAAGATATTGTGGAAAATTTGGAACAAAATGTAGATGTGCAAAACAGCGCATTGGCTCACATTTTAAAAGCAGGTTTTGATCATCGTGAGCATGGTGAGCAATTTGCACGTGCACAAATGGAAGTAGCCGCTTCTCAAGAAATTTCTTATTTAGAAAAAAATATTAATTTCTTGGGGACTTTGAGTGCTGTGGCGCCTTTATTAGGGCTGCTTGGTACAGTAGTTGGGATTATTGAGTCATTCCTTGTGATTGATTTTGGATCGGCAGGTAGTCCGAGTTTAATGATTCCGGGTATTTCTAAAGCGCTTATTACTACAGCTGTGGGAATGTTAATTGCGATTCCTGCTTTAGTTGCCTATCGCTATTTCCAAAGATTAGTACAAGATTATATTGCTGAACTAGAGCAGCAATCGACTTTATTTCACGCCTCATTGTTCTATAAACGTTCCTCGTCTATAGCAGAAAATCGTCGTGTTGGGTGATGGGTGAATAGCCAGATGAAATTTAAACGTTCTCAGGTTGAAGACATCCATATCAATTTAACGCCTATGATTGACTGTTTGTTGTTCATTTTGGTTTTTTTATTACTATCGACTACTTTTAATCAGCCAAGTCGCCTCAATTTAACGTTACCAGATGCACAAGGTGTTCCACCAAAACAGTACGATCACAAAATTGAAGTCGTGGTAGACTCTTCTGGTCATTATGCTGTAAATGGTCAGGCACTTTCGTCTAAAGAGGTTGCTGATCTGAGTACTGCGATTAAGCAAGTTGCTCAAGAGCGCCGTGATTTTATGTTCATCATTGCTGCGGATGCCAAAGCGTCTCATCAGGATGTAATTCGCGTTATGGATGTAGCAGGACAACTCGGTTTTGTTAACATCAATATTAGTACCAAAGTTCCTTCTAGAGGTTTTTCTGAGTGAATCAAGATTTTAAGGTTTATTTGCGTCTCATAGCCTATTTAAAACCTTATTGGGGCGTGGCCTTATTAGTTCTTATCGGGTTCGGTATTAACTCAGCAACAGAAGTCTCCGTTGCTAAATTGATTAAATTTATTATTGATGCAATCCAAAATGGCAGTAGAGGTGATTTGGATTGGTTCCCACTATTAATTATTTTATTGGTTTTTTTCCGTGGTTTAGGCCTTTTTATGGGAGGTTACTATACTGCGGTGATTTCACGTAGTTTAGTTTTTAGTATTCGCCAAGAAGTTTATGCCAAACTTTTAAGATTACCGGCACAATATTACCTAGATAATTCATCTGGCCATATTACTGCCAAGATTATGTATAACGTTGAGCAGCTAACGGCAGCTTCTTCGGAGTCATTAAGAACCATTGTTAGGGATGGGATGATTACTCTGGGACTGTTAGGCTACCTGTTTTATACCAATTGGCGTCTTACGCTATGTATTTTTGTATTTTTACCTGTAATTGGTGTATTGGTGCGTAAAGCTTCAAAACGTATGCGAAAACTCTCATTACAGGTTCAAGATACGATGGGTGACGTGAACCACGTTGTTCAAGAGAGTATCAATGGTAATGCTGTAGTAAAAACTTTTGCTGGTGAAGAGTCTGAACAAGAACGGTTCTATAAGTCATCGGAAGAAAACTTAAAACGCGGTTTAAAAATGGTAATTGTACAAAACCTGAATAGCCCTGTGGTTCAGGTAGTAATGGCTTGTGCGATGGCCCTTATTGTATGGTTAGCTTTACGACCACAGATTTTAGGTAATACTAGTGCTGGTGAGTTCGTGGCTTACCTCACAGCTGCTGGTCTATTAGCAAAACCAGTAAAAAACTTAACTGACGTTAATGAAAAGTTACAACGTGGTTTAGCAGCAGCTCATTCTGTTTTTGAACTATTGGATTTGCCTGAAGAGCAAAATAATGGTCAGTTGAAACCTAAACTAAATGGTGCGATTCGTTTTGATCATGTGGCATTAAATTATGCTGATGGCGTACAGGCTATTAAAGATTTTTCTTTAGATATTCTCCCTAGTCAAACTGTAGCATTAGTTGGGCGTTCAGGCGCTGGTAAAAGCTCATTAGTTAATATGTTGGTACGTTTCCAAGAAGTATCAAGTGGGCAAATTTACTTAGATGGTTTGCCAATTAATGACATTGATCTTTCTTGTTTGCGTACCCAAATCGCAATGGTAAATCAGCAAGTTGTATTATTTAATCGTACTGTTCGTGAAAACATTGCGTATGGTCAGTTGCAAGGCGCGTCAGATGAGGAAATTCATGCCGCTGCAAAAGCTGCATATGCACATGACTTCATTATGAATTTACCAAATGGTTACGATACTGTTTTAGGGGCACAGGGCCTAAACTTATCCGGTGGTCAGCGTCAGCGAATTGCTATTGCTCGAGCAATTTTAAAGAATGCTCCAATATTAATTTTAGATGAAGCTACAAGTGCTCTTGATAATGAATCTGAACATTTTATCCAGCAAGCATTTGATGAAGCGATGCAAGACCGCACTACGATTGTCATTGCTCACCGTTTATCAACAATTGAGAATGCTGACCGTATTGTAGTGATGGATCAAGGACAAATTGTTGAACAAGGTACTCATCAAGAACTCCTCGCAAAACATGGTGCTTATTATCAATTACATCAGCGTAATTTCGAGGATAACTAAGCATGTCATTAGCCCAGCTGATCCAGAATGCATGGAATAAACAATCGAGTTGGTTGATTGCTTTGCGTCCATTGTCTTGCTTGTATCGGGCTGGGTTTTTACTAAATCGTAATCTTTATAATTCAGGTTTTAAGCAAATTTATAAAGCGCCCGTACCTGTGATGGTTATAGGTAATATCACAGTAGGTGGAAGTGGAAAAACTCCCTTGCTAATACAACTGGTGAATTATCTACAGCAGCATAATGTAAAAGTAGGGGTAATTAGTCGGGGATATGGGGGTAATGGTCCTTTTCCACTGCTGGTTACCTCGGGCGGCCAAGTAGCTCAAGCTGGGGATGAGCCAGCATTAATTGTTCAGGCTACAAGTGTACCAATGGCAGTAGGCCCTAATAGGCAGGCAGCAATAGAGTTATTGCTTGAGTCATCAGAAATAGATTTGATTATTAGTGATGATGGGTTGCAGCATTGGGCATTAGATCGACAGATCGAGTGGATTGTTCTGGATCAAAATCGTGGTTTAGGGAATAAAAAACTATTCCCTGAAGGCTATCTGCGCGAGCCTGTGGAGCGTTTAGAAACAGGAACAGTGATTGAGCATGCTCATAAACCTGCTACAGAATTAAACATGCATCTCGAGACAGGACAGCCATATTTACTTAACTCTTTATCTAATTCTAAACCAAGCTTTAATCTTGAGAATAATTATCATGCTGTAGTTGGTATTGGCTTTCCTCAACGATTTTATCAAACCCTTAAAGATCTAGGGTTGAAGCAATTCCAAGAGCATGCATTTCGCGATCATCATGATTACACAATCAATGATTTAATTTTTAATGACGAGCTGCCACTTATTACAACTGAAAAAGATGCAGTTAAACTATTACCATTACTTGAAAAACATCCTGAATTTAAACAATCTATTTGGGTAGTTCCTGTTAAAGCTGTCCTGTCTACACAGTGTTATCAGGTTTTAAAAATGCAATTGCAAGAACTTGATATTCAATTATCTTAGGAAGAAAAAATGAAACACATCGTCATTCCAGCACGCTTCTCAAGTTCGCGTTTGCCAGGTAAACCATTGTTGCTTATTCATAATCGTCCTATGATTTTACGTGTAGTGGATCAGGCAAAAAAAGTCGAAGGTTTTGATGATTTATGCGTGGCAACAGATGACGAACGTATTGCTGAGATCTGCCGTGCAGATGGAATTGATGTAGTTCTTACCAGCGCGGATCATCCTTCAGGTACAGATCGTTTAAGTGAGGTTGCTCGCATTAAGGGCTGGGATACAGATGATATTATTGTAAATGTTCAAGGTGATGAACCTTTATTACCAGCTCAACTTGTTCAGCAAGTTGCAAAACTTTTGGTTGATAAACCAAATTGTTCAATGTCGACGTTGTGTGAGCCGATTCATACTTTAGATGAGTTTCAGCGTGACAGTATTGTAAAAGTAGTCATGTCTAAACAAAATGAAGCTTTATATTTTAGTCGGGCTACCATTCCTTATGATCGAGATGGGGCTAAACATGATGAACCGACTTTACATTCACAAGCATTTCGTCATTTAGGTTTATATGCTTATCGAGTGAACTTATTACAAGAATACGTAACATGGGATATGGGGAAGCTTGAAAAGTTGGAGAGCCTTGAACAATTACGTGTTTTGGAAAATGGTCATCGAATTGCAATTGCTGTAGCCGAAGCCAATTTGCCACCAGGTGTGGACACTCAAGCTGATCTTGATCGCTTAAATAGTATGCCTGTTGAATCTTTTGAATAAGCGTTAATTTTTAATGAATCCGAATGTAACTTCAAAGATCTATCCTTGGCAGCAAACAACATGGGACACCTTGACAACAAGGTTTCCCAATATTGGACATGGTCTCTTGTTTTACGGCAAGCAAGGTTGTGGAAAACATGCTTTTGCTAAGCAGTTTTTGGCATGGGTACTTTGTTTAAATAAGCAGCCGCAGGGCCCTTGTGGTGAATGTAGTAGTTGCCAATGGTTAAAATCAGACACTCATCCCAATTATGTTCATATCACAACGGATGAAGAAAATAAAAAACAGAATGCAAAAATTAAAATAGAAAAGATTCGTGACTTACTACCTTTCGTACAACAAACGGGAGAAGGTTGGCGCGTTATTGTGATTGAGCCTGCAGAAGCACTTAATTTGGCATCTTCAAATGCTTTGCTAAAGACTTTAGAAGAACCAGGCGAGCGTGTTGTTTTAATTTTATTAGCTGATCACTATCTTAAACTCCCGGCCACTATTCGTAGCCGATTGCAACATTTCGCTTTAGATCGTATTTCATATGAGCAAGCTACTTCTTATTTGAATGAGCATTTATCTGAACTTGCGGAAGTACAGCCTGATTTACTGCTTGGCTTATCTAATGATATGCCTTTACAAGCAATAGAAATTGCTCAAAGTGACTGGTTTGCGAAAAGGCAAGTTTTCTTAAATGATTGGCTTAAAATTGTTGCTCAAAAAAATATGCCTTTATTTTTCTCAGGCAAATGGCAAAAAGAATTAAGTTTTAATGATTTTATAATGCTTTTTGAATACTTGTTGGGTGATTTAATTTGTGTCAAGCTAAACCAACCACAGAAAAATACTGATTTAGATTTTGATCAGTTAAGCCCATATTATGATTTAGAAAGCTTATTTAATATTTATAGTGAATTACAGCAAGCAAAGAAGCTTGTTGAGCAAAATGTACAAAGCCAACTTATTATAGATCAATTATTTATAACGTTAATGAATATTTAAGGGGAAAACTATGCAGCCGCAAATGGGGGGGATTATTCAGGTAAATATTCCTGATAAAGCTACTTTGCAAGCAAGCTATATGGGATATGTGCAAGGTGGAGGCCTATTCGTACCATCAAAACAAAAGGTAAAGATGGGACAAGAAATTTTCATTTTAGCGACTTTGCCTGAGCAGTCTCAAAAAATTCCTCTAACAGGTAAGGTAATCTGGATCTCCCATAAGCAAAGTGGATTTAAACCTCAAGGTTTTGCTATTCAGTTAAGCGGAGATAAGGGAATTTACTATAAAACTGAGGCAGAACGAGTTTTGGCTGGTAGTATGTCTCTAGATCGTCCAAGTTATACGATGTAATTAAATAGGAAAGAAAAGTGTTTGTTGATACGCATTGCCATTTAACGATGTTAGATTTAACGCCTTATAACGGTGATCTGGACCTTGCGCTTGCAGCGGCGCGAGCAGAAGGAGTGTCTAAGTTTATGGCAATTTCCGTTGATCTCGATGACCATATTGCACTATCTGAGATTGCAAAGAAACATGCAGATGTTGGTTATACGGTAGGTGTACACCCTTGTGAGGATGTGGACACAATGGCACGTGCAACAACTGAATATTTGGTTGAATTGGCTCAATCAGAAAAAGTATGGGCTTTAGGTGAAACTGGACTGGACTATTATCACAGTACAGATTTTATTGAAGAGCAAAAGATGTGTTTTGCAAGACATATTCAAGCTTCAAAAATTGTAAAAAAACCAGTTGTCGTTCATACCCGATCAGCAAAGCATGATACGGTAGATATTATCCGTGCTGAACACTCAACACATGGGATTCTGCATTGTTTTACTGAAGATTGGGAAACTGCTAAAGCTGTGCTTGATTGTGGTTATTACATTTCTTTTTCCGGTATTGTGTCATTTAAAAATGCTCAAGATTTACGCGATGTAGCTAAACAGGTTCCACTAGATCGCCTTTTAATTGAAACAGATAGCCCGTATTTAGCACCTGTCCCATATCGTGGTAAAACAAATGAACCAAAATATGTGCCTTATGTAGCCAAAGCGCTCAGTGATGTATATGATAAATCGGTTGAGGAAATTGCAATGATCACCTCACAAAATTTTGAGAACTTGCTAAAAGCGATTTAGGTTATAGAAACTATATAAGAGAGTAATTGCGTGAAGATGGATCGTCAGGCTCAGTTCCGAGCAAGAGAAGTATTAATATTTCAGGTTGCGGAACAATTATTGCTAGAAAATGGCGAAGCCGGAATGACACTTGATGTCTTGGCTGCTGAGCTTGATCTAGCAAAAGGAACTTTGTACAAACACTTTCAAAGTAAAGATGAGTTGTACATGCTGTTGATCATTCGTAATGAGCGTATGTTACTTGAAATGGTTCAAGATACTGAAAAGGCCTTTCCGGAACATTTAGCCTTTTTCATGTTGCATCATTTACATCATCCTGAGCGAACAGTTTTATTCCATCAAATTGAGGAAAAACTCTCAATCACTGCTCAAGGCGTACATCATCTTTTTCACGAACTTTATCAAGTGCGTAAACAAAGATTGCGAATTATCATTCGCATGACAGACCACTACTTAGAATCTATTCAAAGCAGTATGCCTACACGAGATTATCTTGCTTCTATTTGGTCATTAACTCATGGTGCGGCAGCTATTCTCAATTCAAGTTTTTATCAACGATATTTAGGTTCAAGAGACACTTTAAGAGTGGCTTATATTGATCAGGCTTTAGCCTTACCTAAACAAGCTGTTGAGCAATATGCTTAGGTCGATATGAAATCTCAATCACCACTTAAATCCCAAAAAGGTTTTACTCTCATAGAAGTGATGGTGGTGATTGTTATTATGACGATTATGACCTCTCTAGTTGTACTCAACATAGGTGGGGTTGACCAAAAGAAAGCGATGCAAGCAAGAGAGTTATTTTTGCTTGATATGCATAAGATTGGTAAAGAGTCGCTTGATCAGTCTCGTGTTTTAGCTTTATCTACTCTCAGTGAAACAGATGTTTCACCATTTTCTTATGAATTGTATGAGTATCACGATCAGAGTAAATTACAGGTCCAAGATTTAAAAAATCGCTGGCAGAAATATTCTGAGTTTAATACACGTCAGTTGCCTAAACATGTATCGTTTACAATACAACCTTTAGATGAGCAAAACTATTCAAAAGCTACGAATACCGATTTAATTGGAGGGCAGGCTCCCCAGTTAATCTGGTTCGGTAACGGTGAAGCTAAAACTGTGAAAATACAGTTTTACTTTGAACAAAAACCAATTGGTTCAGAAATACAAATTGATCATTTGGGTAAAATAAATGAAATCTAAAGGTTTTACTCTATTAGAAGTAATGGTTGCTTTAGCAATTTTTGCAGTAGCGGCTGTCGCGTTAACTAAAGTAGCCATGCAATATACTCAATCTACCTCAAATGCAATTCTTAGAACAAAAGCTCAGTTTGTAGCAATGAATGAAATTGCTTTAATGGAGATAAATCAGGAATGGCTTGAAGGTACTCAAAGTAAGCAAGTTACTTCTCAAGGCGAAACATGGCAGATTGACAAATCTGCACAATCTACAATTAGCCCGAATGTTCAGAAAGTTGATTTGCAAATTAGCTTATATGATTCTGATAAGGGCAAAGTTCAAAATGGTATTACTCACTTGGTGTTTTTTAATTATCCAATGAAAGCAAAATAATGATAAAGAATAAATGTTTTCGCTATCCAAGCACCGCTTCACGTCTTGCGGCACGATCGGAGCAGATGATGAGGGGTTACTCCGAGCAAAGCTCTTCGTCTTGCGCTCAGACAAAGCTTCGCTTTAAAGACTCTCACACTCGAAACATAGTTTCTCATCTTGCGACACGATCGAGCAGTGCTCGATTAACTCGTGCCTCAGGATTTACTTTAGTTGAGCTTTTAGTTGCAATTGCAATTTTTGCTATTCTATCTTTGTTGGGTTGGAAGGTTTTTGACTATTTATTAAAAGTTCGCGATCGTAATACTCAACATGAAGTGCAGCTATTTGAATTACAAGATGCTTATCAACAAGTTTTGCGTGATACATTGCAGATTATACCTTTATCGGCTAATCAGGGCGGGCAATTGCGTCCAGCTTTAGAAGTTGATAATCAAGTTCTTCGCTTTAGTAAGGCGGGGGTTACTGATCCATTAAAGCAAGGATTATCACCTTTTGAGCGTATCGAATATCGATATGATCCTGATCAAAAAAAGCTTTATCGCCTAAAATATAGTAACTTAAATGCTTCAAATAGAGAGCAGCCTTTATCAAGTACGCTGTTGAGCCAAGTTGAACAATTTCAAATTATGGTTTTGACACCTCAAGAAGTAACAAAGTGGCCTGAAGTTAATATTGACCCTACAAAACCTGATGAATTTAGGAAGTTGCCAAAAGGAATAAAAATGCAACTCACGGTTGCAGGTGTAAGTTATGAGTGGATTTATAGCTTAAACCAAGGTGACTTATCGCTCTCCAAACAGGGAGGTCAATAAATGTTACTCTATAAAAAAAATCAGCAAGGTGTAGCGTTACTCACAATTTTGATAATGGTTGCTTTGGCTACAATTTTAGCTGCCTCTATCGCAAAGCATCAAACTAATACGATGGAAAATACGGGTTATTTGATGCGTCAAAATCAGTCGTTACTCTATGCAAAAAGTGCAGAAGCTTTTTTTTCTGAATTATTAATTCAAGATGCAAATAATGCTGGTGGCATCGATCATTTAAAGGAAAGCTGGGCTCAGCCAATGCCACCTTTCCCAATAGAAGATGGAGCCGTATCGGGGCGCTTACTAGATGAGTCAGGAAAATTTAATCTAAACAATTTAACGACCAATGAAGGCAAGGTAAACGAAGCTGCTAAAAATTGGTTTGAGCGATTGCTTGTGCGTGTAGGATTGCCAGCAGAGTTAAGTCAAGCAGTTATTGATTGGCAAGATCCAGATGATGAACCAAGCGGCCCTATGGGGGCAGAAAGTAACTATTATGAAGGACTTGACCCTGGCTATTTGGCTTCAAATGCTAAATTTCATCGTATAGAAGAGTTGAAATTGGTAAGAGGTTTCGAAGGCAAGAAATATGATTTAATCGCACCATACATTTCTGCATTACCTGAAAATACAAAAGTGAATATTAATACCGCATCACCATTAGTATTAGCGAGTATTGATCAAAAATTAGATTTAGGGACTATAGAAAAAGAACTTCAATTACGCCAACAGAATTTAAAATTCTTTCAAAATATTGATGAATTATGGCAATTGAATGCTTTTTCAGCAGTTGATGCGCAAAAGAAAACTGAAGTTAATAGCCTTTTAGATGTGAAGTCGAACTTTTTTCAAGCACAAATCGAGGTTGTGTTGAATAATAGAAAAAGACAGTTTACAAGTGCTTTAATGCGCAGTGATAAGCAGGTTTATGTATATTCTAGAAATATAGCGCCTTTTAACTAATTGAAAAATTATGATTTATTTATTTTAGATGTTTTTTGAAGTTTGTAATTATAAATTTTTCTGAAGTTAAATATTAAAGTAAATATAAACTTTCTATATGTTTATATTCAATATTTCTTCATCAGTCTTATCATACTTTTTGCTAATTGTTTCTAATTGAAAAGTGGTGCGAAATTTTCGTCTTTTGCTTTATAATAATGTTCTTAGAAGGAATGATCGATTTGGCACATGTTAATTCGTAAGTTATTTAAGTTTGAAAATGCACATGTTGTACGTAACTGTACATCAGATCGTTGTAAGCGATCAATTCATGGACATAGCTATAAAGTTGAGTTATTGCTTAAAGCTTCGAAATTAGATCATGGGCAAATGGTTTATGATTTTGGACTCCTAAAAGGAGTAATAAAAGACCTATTCGACAGCTTTGATCACGCAATCTGTTTTTGGGAAAAAGATGATTCTCAATATATTGATGCATGCCAGACTTTTAGTGCTCGTTGGATTTCTTTACCTGTTTCACCGTCGGCTGAACAGTTTTCACGTATTTTCTTTTATCTAGCTCAGCAAGTTTTACAATCAACAGTCACTCAAAACGGGGAAGGTGACGTTGAGGTATATTCTGTTATTGTTCATGAGACTGATACTGGATATGCTCAAAGCTTTATTGAAGATATTCAAAACGAACAAATGGGTATTTTAAGTCTTGATGGAATTGTTTTTTCAGAACAAATTCAGATAGAGTGGGCAAATCCACAAATGTATGAGGACTTGAAAAAAGGGATTAAATTTAATAATCCTCAAGTTGATTTGCAAGTCGAAGTATAAATCGAATTACTTATTTTATTTGTAGAATTGAAAATTGATCTAGGATGACATTAATGCAATTAACTGAGCAACAGCAAGATAAACTCAGTAAAGTTCAATTAGAAGAAAGTTGGAAAAGATCTTTAGCACCTTTTCTATTAAGTCCTCAGATGGATAGTTTGCGCGATTTCTTATTTCAACAGAAACAAGCTCAGAAAATAATATATCCACCTAGTAAACAGATCTTTAATGCTTTAAATACCACACCATTGGCTGATGTGAAAGTTGTGATTTTAGGACAAGACCCATATCACGGGCCAAATCAAGCGAATGGATTAAGTTTCTCTGTTCAAAAAGGTATTGCATTACCACCATCTTTACGCAATATTTTTCATGAATTACATACAGATTTGGGTATTCCGGCTCCTCGCCATGGTGACTTAACAAAATGGGCTACGCAAGGCGTGCTTTTACTCAATAGTGTGCTTACGGTTGAGGCTGGACAGCCGACTTCACATCAAAAGCAGGGTTGGGAAGCCTTTACTGATGAAGTTATTGATGTTCTAAATGAACAGAGACAACATATAGTATTTATTTTGTGGGGTGCTTATGCACAGCGCAAAGGACAACGTATAAATAGAGATAAACACTTGGTTTTAACAGCCGCACATCCATCACCTCTTGCTGCAAATAGAGGGGGGTTTTTTGGATGCAAAGTGTTTTCAAAAACAAATCAATATTTGAAACAACATGGCATTGAGCCCATAGACTGGCAATTGGACGCATGATGAACTCTCCCAATGTAAATAACTATCACCCGGACTTGGTGGTTGAAGAAGCAAAAAACGGCTGGCGTATAGTACGATTGAATCGTCCTAAATCGTTACATGCTTTAGACGAATCAATCGTAACGGCATTATTGCGTGTATTTGAAGATTTCCGTGACGATGAACAGGTTAAAGCAATTTGGTTAGACTCAACTACACCAAAAGCTTTTTGTGCAGGTGGTGATGTTAGAAAATTACGCCAACTTGTTATAAATCAAGAAGTCGATACCGCAAATAAGTTCTTCCAGCAGGAATATGCTTTAGATCTACTTTTACATAATTATGCTAAACCGGTTGTGGTTTGGGGAGAAGGTTATGTAATGGGCGGTGGTTTAGGCTTGTTTATGGCTGCACCATTCCGTCTAGTGACGCCATATTCACGTTTAGCAATGCCTGAAATTAATATTGGTTTATATCCTGACGTTGGTGCGAGCCGTTTCTTGGCAGATCGTGGTCCAATAGGTTTGTTTACGGGTTTAACCGGTTCAATCATGACTGCTGCTGGGGCGTATAGCATCGGTTGGGCAACACATATTTGTGAAGCTCAGCGTGATAATGTTTTGCAAAAAGTTTTAAATATTAATTGGGCTCATTATCCTGCAGGGGATTTCCGAGCAATTGATGATACTTTAAATAGTTTGCACCGTCCTGTTGCGGCAGGGCCATTGCAAAACTCACTTTATGTAATTCATAGCGTTTGCCGTGGTTTTAATTTTGAACAAGACTATCAAGCTATTGTTAGTTTGCGTGATGCGAGCAGTGATTGGTTACGTCAAGCGAGTGAGAATTTGCAAAAAGGATCTCCTAGTACCGCGGCAATTACTTGGTTACTGTGGCAATGGGGCAAACAAATCCACTCATGGGATGAGGTCTTTGATCTAGAGGCTCAGATTTCTGAGTGGAAAATCCGTCATCCTGACTTTGTGGAAGGTGTTCGTGCACGCTTAGTTGATAAAGATTTATCACCTGAATGGAAACCATGTGACGATCTAAGCTTGAGAGGTATATTGGCTGATTGTCCACCAGTAACTTCAATTGATAGCTGGAATGCCTTACTTAGACAACACGGTGTGATCACCTAAAATAAATGACTGAATATAGTGATGAATACTGGATGCAGCTTGCTTACGAGCAAGCTGAATTAGCTGCTCAGCAGGGTGAGATCCCCGTTGGCGCGGTTCTGGTGAGCCAAAATCGAGTAATTGGAGCTGGTTATAATGCTCCAATTACTTTATTAGATCCAACTGCACATGCAGAAATTCAAGCTATCCGTGCAGCGTGTTCCTCTTTAGAAAATTATCGATTACCTGAAGATACGACTTTATATGTCACTCTTGAGCCATGTACTATGTGTGTAGGTGCGCTCGTACATGCAAGAATTAAACATGTAGTTTTTGGTACGCCAGAACCTAAAGCAGGTTCTTTGGTGAGTGCACGTCAGTTATTACAGCAAGGTTATTATAATCATAGGTTTACATTTCAGAATGGTTGTCTACAAGAAAAATGTGCTCAACAGCTTAGCCATTTTTTTAAACAAAGACGTGAGCAAAAGAAACAAGAGAAACAACAAAACGTCCTTAAATGATTAAAAATTAACATGCTCTTATGGCAAACTAACCCAGTTTTAATGTCATGATTCTATTTAATAAGGACGATCCAATGCGTAATGTAATTACCGTAGAAAAAGAATTTAATGCTCCTCTTACTGATGTATTTAATTTGCTCTCTAAGCATTCAACTTACAATACTGCTTTTGCACCTTTACAAGTTGTGCGTGTTAAAGACTCCGCAGATTCTAAAAGACCTGATGGTTTAGGCTCAATTCGACGTATGGGATTTGGTCCAATTAAGCCACTTAAAGAAGAAATTACATTGTTGGAAGAAAATAAAAGTATTGAGTATAAATTAATAGACAATCCTTTGATTAAACACCATTTAGGCAGAATCGAGTTTTCTGAGATTACTCCATACATTACCTTAGTTACATACCGCATCGAGTTAACGGCAAAAGCGCCAGTGGTCAGTAAATTAATCCTTGCACAGCTAAAACTAGCCATTACACTAGGCTTTTCGAGATTAGCTAAAGCATTTGCTTCTTAGTGAGAGTTCAATGACAGTTCAAATTATTACTATTGATGGTCCGAGTGGTTCGGGTAAAGGAACATTAGCCGCAAAACTTGCAGCACATTATCAATATCATTTACTCGATTCGGGTGCCTTATATCGTTTATTAGGGTTGTCATTACATAAACACGATTTATTAGAGAAATTAGACAGTCAGCTTGATGAGTGTATCCAATATGCACGTCAACTGGACATTAAATTTGAAACATCTACCTCAGGGATTTTGGTCTTCTTGGATGGAGAAGATGTATCTCAAACAATCCGTACAGAGCGAGTTGGTGAGTACGCTTCAAAAGTTGCAGTGGTTCCAGAGCTTAGACAGGCACTATTTGAAAGACAAAGAGCTTTTGCGCAAAGTCCTGGTTTAGTTGCAGATGGCCGTGATATGGCAACATCTATCTTTCCAGAAGCTAATGCCAAAATTTATCTGACAGCTTCGGCTGAGTCACGTGCTGAGCGAAGAGTAAAACAGTTGCAGGGTATGGGGCTAGATGCTAAAATAAACGACATTTTAGCTAATATACAGGCACGAGACAAAAGAGATATGGAGCGAGAAGTCGCTCCACTCAAGCCAGCCAAAGATGCTTATATCATTGATAGTTCGGAATTAACGATCGATCAGGTATTTAAGTTAATGGTTGATTATGTCGATAGCCATACTATTTAGTAAATAGAATTATCAGTTGAAGCATAGCTTGATCAGTCTATAAAGACTATGTTGATACTTAACTAAACCGGCCTTGTCTGATCCAAGACCGCTGAATTTATCAGGTATATCATGACCGAATCTTTTGCAGCCCTCTTTGAAGAAAGTGAATTAAACCTCAACGTTGAAAAGGGTGCAGTCATCCAAGGTGTTGTTGTAAACATCGATAGCGACTGGGTAACTGTTGACACTGGCCTAAAGTCTGAAGGCATTGTTGACCGTGCTGAATTTTTAAATGAACAACGTGAACTTGAAGTTCAGGTTGGTGATACTGTTGACGTAGTTGTTGAAGCTCTTGACAACGGTATGGGTCAAACAGTTTTATCACGTGAAAAAGCTAAGCGTGCTGAAACTTGGACTAAACTTGAAAAAATCTTTGAAGATGGCGAAATCGTTACTGGTGTTATCTCTGGTAAAGTTAAAGGCGGTTTCACTGTTGACATCGGTCCTGTTCGTGCATTCTTACCAGGTTCATTAGTTGACACTCGTCCTATCCGTGACACTACTCACCTTGAAGGTAAAGAGTTAGAGTTCAAAGTAATTAAACTTGATGCTAAACGTAATAACGTTGTTGTATCTCGTCGTGCTGTTATGGAAGCTGAATCTTCTGCTGACCGTGAAGCATTACTTGCTCAACTTGAAGAAGGTCAAACAGTTACAGGTACAATCAAAAACCTTACTGATTACGGTGCATTCGTTGATCTTGGCGGTATTGATGGTCTTCTACATATCACAGATATGGCTTGGAAGCGTATCAAGCACCCTTCAGAAGTTGTTGAAGTTGGTCAAGAAGTTACTGTTAAAGTACTTAAATTTGACCGTGAACGTAACCGCGTATCTTTAGGCCTTAAACAATTAGGCGAAGATCCATGGTTAGCGATCATGAGCCGTTACCCTAAAGGTTCTATCGTTAAAGCTCGCGTAACTAACTTAACTGACTATGGTTGTTTCGCTGAAATCGCTGAAGGCGTTGAAGGTTTAGTTCACGTTTCTGAAATGGACCACACTAACAAAAACATCCACCCATCTAAAGTTGTTCAGATTGGTGATGAAGTTGATGTTATGGTTCTTGAAGTTGATGAAGAACGTCGTCGTATTAGCCTTGGTATCAAACAAACTCGTGCTAACCCATGGGAAGAGTTTGCTAAAGCTCATGAGAAAGGCGAAAAAGTATCTGGTACTATCAAGTCTATCACTGACTTTGGTATCTTCATTGGCTTGAATGGCGGTATCGACGGTTTAGTACACTTGTCTGATATTTCTTGGAACGAGCAAGGTGAAGAAGCTATTCGTCGTTACAAGAAAGGTGACACTGTTGAAGCTGTTATCTTGTCTGTAGACGCTGAAGGTAACCGTATCAGCCTTGGTATCAAGCAATTGAACAGCGATCCGTTCAATGACTTCTTAGCTGCTAACGAACGTGGTGCTTTAGTTAAAGGTACTGTAACTGCAGTTGATGCTCGTGGCGCAACTGTTAAGTTAGCTGACGAAGTTGAAGCAACTCTTAAAGCTTCTGA
The DNA here is from genome assembly GCF_000588535.1 of Acinetobacter sp. 742879. Lineage (NCBI taxonomy): Bacteria > Pseudomonadati > Pseudomonadota > Gammaproteobacteria > Moraxellales > Moraxellaceae > Acinetobacter > Acinetobacter sp. 742879. The sequence continues at coordinate 366,544 of NZ_JFYC01000001.1, forward strand.
AATCAACCGTGACCGCGTAGAAGATGCGACTAAATTCTTAGAAGTTGGTCAAGAAGTTGAAGCGAAGATCATCAACGTTGATCGTAAATCTCGCTCTATCAACTTGTCTATCAAAGCGAAAGACGAAGCTGAAGAGAAAGAAGCAGTTGCTAGCTTGCGTACAGCAACTACAAGTCAAGACAATGGTCCTAAGACTATTGGTGACTTGATCAAAGCACAAATGAAGTAATAAGTTAACAAAGTACAGTTTCATGTAACGGAATTGTACTTTTTATACAAATTACTGTAAACGGTAGCCTAGTATTCAACATACTGCGCTACCGTTTTGTATTTAAACAGGTTATTATCGAACGACATAGAGTAGCAATAAATAACGAGGTCGTAGATGACTACTGAAGCTCTTAATAAGTCTGATTTGATTGAACGCATTGCGCTAAAAAACCCACACTTAGCTGAACCTTTGGTGGAAGAGGCGGTTAAAATTATGATTGATCAAATGATAGAAGCCCTATCAACTGATAATCGAATTGAAATCCGTGGTTTTGGTAGCTTTGCTTTACACCACCGTGATCCAAGAGTTGGTCGCAATCCTAAAACAGGAAAATCAGTTGAAGTTGCAGCTAAAGCTGTTCCACATTTTAAACCCGGAAAAGCCCTTCGTGATGCTGTAAACGAATCTGGGAAATAAATAAAATTTATAAGTCGGGGTGCCTATGCGTTATATTTTAATTGCATTGCTTATTGTTGTATTTGGCTATTCTTTAGCACTTGTTTTGCAGAATCCAACAGAACTTTCTGTTGATTTGTTATTTACCCAAGTTCCAGCTATGCGTTTAGGCTTATTATTGCTACTCACATTGGTACTAGGAACTGTGGTTGGTCTTTTATTAGGTGTGCAAGTTTTCAGAGTATTCCAAAAAGGTTGGGAAATTAAACGCCTGCGTAAAGATATTGACCATTTAAGAAAAGAACAAATCCAAAGTGCTCAATTAGCAGCAGCTGAAGCAGCTGCAAATGTAAGACATGAAAAAACCGTTGTAGATATTTATCCGCAAGATAAAAATTCTACTCCGCTATAATCCCCGTACTACTCTTTATTGATGAGTAAAGAGTAGTATCTCTCTAAATTTTATCTCTTCTTTTATTCTTCTAAATATAAACGCTTTTGTTCTTATCGCTTTAATTTTGGAAAGCAGTTCTCTACATTCCTTTATTCCTTCATGAGTTGTCTATTATAATAACGCTGATTTTATATGATGGAAGAAAGTCTCTTGAGTATCATTGTTGCGTTAGATGCAAAAAGCCAATATGACGCTTTAAAAATTGTTGAACAGCTTGACCCTGCTTTATGCCGCGTAAAAGTAGGTAAAGAGCTTTTTACTCATGAAGGCCCATCTGTTGTAAAAAAACTGCAAGAACAAAATTTTGAAGTTTTTCTTGATCTTAAATTTCATGATATTCCAAATACTACAGCTCAAGCAGTATGTGCAGCGGCTGATTTAGGTGTATGGATGGTAAATGTTCACGCTTCAGGTGGCCGTAAAATGATGGAAACTTGTGTGGAACGTTTAAAAGCAGGTAACTATCAAACCCAACTTATTGCTGTGACAGTACTCACATCAATGGGTCGTGAAGATTTAAAAGATATTGGTTTAGATGTTGAACCTGTAGAGCATGTAAAGCGCTTGGCTAATTTAACGAAAGAAAGTGGCTTGGGTGGGGGGGTTTGTTCAGCTCAAGAAGCTAAGATTCTTCGTGAATTAATTGGGCAAGACTTCTCTTTAGTAACACCTGGTATTCGTCCAGAAGGTTCTAATGCAGACGACCAAAAACGTATTGTAACTCCAAAGCAAGCTATGCTTGATGGCTCTACGCATCTGGTAATTGGTCGACCGATTACTAAAGCAGAAAAGCCAACAGAAATGTTGAAATCTATTCTTGCTTCGATTGCCTAAAAATTTAGGAATAAGCTAATTAATAACGGGGCGAGTAGGCTTAATAATAAGCCGCTCATCATGGCATGTGGTACATAATGTGTACCACATGACTGTTTTACCATTGCTAAGGTAACATCCATGGAGGTTGCACCCGCACTTGAGATAGCAGGGCGTGGAAAACGCCAACCCATGGTATACATTAGAAAAATAGCAACAATTTCTCTAAATAAGTCGGTTAATAAGGCGATTCCACCCAACTCTGCCGAATGTAATTGCGTAAATAAAATCCCCGACATTGAATACCAGCCATAGCCTTGTGCTAAAGCTAAAGTTTCATTAAGTGTAAAATGCTTGTTGAGCAAATAGTAATTCAAAAGGCCTGCTATACATGACCCTATAAAAGCGGCTAAGGGTACAATTAAAATTTTCCAGCTTAACCATGTGCGGTTAAAGTGGGTGAAGGCAAGTTCGATACCAATTAAAAAAATAAAAAGTAATAACAAATACCAGCTATTAAATGCGATATGTGAGGTGAATTGAGTAATGATAGCGCCGAATAAAACACCGACACCTAGTGCAAGAAAAGCCTTCGCAATATTCTTTAAAGCATTTACAAAAAGTTGTAGGGAAATTTTGCCTTTAACACTTTGTTTATCAAAAATTGTATAAGCAAATAAACACGTAAAGAACGAACCAAAAGAAGTGGTAAGAGCAATGATAATAGCGGGTGGGAGTATGGCAGAAGGATTCTCGATTTGATCAAGTGCCAAGGTTAATTCCAAAGCTACACTAGCTAAAAGAATATAAGAAAAATAGGGCAGTATTTTAAATATAAATTGTCGGATATTTAGAGATAGTTTGGGTGCTAGGAAATAACCGAAAGCCAGTGCTAAAAAAATTTGAATGATGAGATAAAAAGATTGCATATAATAGGTAGATTGTTATCAACCTACCTATTATGTCTTGAACATTTTAAGCTGCATAGCTTTATGAGCTTTTATTTAAAAGTAAGTAGTCTTTGGGCTTAACTTTACGTGTTTCTAACCAATACTTCCATGTGTAAGTTGGCCATAGTGAAAAGTTTCTACCATCGGCAGATTGATACCAACTACTACAGCCACCAGCTTGCCATACGGTTCCTTGCAGCTGCTTTTGGACACGTTCATTAAAGGCGTCTTGAATTTCAGACTTGATCTCAATTGCTTTTTGACCAGACTCTTCTACTAACTGAATAAGCTGTAAAATGTAATTCACTTGAGATTCAATCATAAAAATAATCGAATTATGACCTAGAACTGTATTAGGGCCTACCAGTTGAAATAGGTTGGGAAAGTTTTTAGTCATAATGCCGTAATAGCTTTCAGCACCATCTTTCCATGCTTGTTTTAACTCGATTTGATTACGTCCGATACATGTGAAATGTTTTAAATAAATACGTGGGTCAGTAATAAAACCTGTACCGTAAATTAAACAATCAATAGATCGTTCTCGACCATCTTTAGTAACAATACTGTTTTCTTTAATCTCTTGAATACTATCAGTTACTAGCTCAACATTTTTTCGGTTAAAGGTAGGAAAGTATTTATTTGAGATAAGAATACGTTTACATCCCATAACGAAGTCAGGTGTGAGTTTTTTTGCTAACTCTTTGTCTTTAACTTGTAAACGGATGAATGCTTCTGCCAATTTTTGGCCATACTTCATGATTTGAGGTTGAACAATGGGTACAACGCGAGATTCATTACTCCAGTAAAGACGACTACGATGAATCTGGCGATAAATATTAGAAGATTTGAATAATGCTTTACTTAAGCTTGAATATTTGCGCTCATCTCGTGGTATTACCCATGCAGCTGTTCTTTGAAATACATAGAGCTGTTTAACATCTTTGGCTATTTCAGGAATATATTGAATTGCGCTACCACCTGTACCAATAGATGCGACTGACTTTCCGTTTAAATCATAGTCATGTTCCCATTTTGAGGAATGAAATACTTTTCCTTTAAATTTTTCAATCCCTTTGATAGGAGGAATTTGTGGGATGTGTAGGGGACCAGATGCAAAAACTACAAATTGAGCTTCTATAGAAGGTTGGTCATTAAAATCTAGAGTCCAGACATGACGTGTTTCATCATATTGGACATGAGTTACGTCATGGTTAAACTTACAGTAATCTTTAATTTTATATTTCTGTGTAATGTCTTGAATATAATTAAAGATCTCTGGTCCCTCTGCATAGCGTTTTGTCCAATCTGTTTTTGGTGCAAAAGACAATGAATACATATGAGATTGAACATCACATGCTGCACCTGGATAACGATTTTCTCGCCAAGTTCCACCGACATCATTTGATTTTTCTAAAATAACAAAGTCTTGCTGTTGATTTTGTAGTAAACGGATTGCCATTGCTAGGCCACCAAAGCCAGCACCAATAATAGCAATTTTAGTTTTTTGAATAGCATCTTGCTTTGCGTTTAGCATTGGAAACCCTGCATAAGCTGAAAAGAGGATTGCACGCAAGACTAACGTTTTTTAATCAGTTTAAACATGATTGTATCGACGTGAAAATTGATAGATTCGGCAATTAATTTTCTTGCTTCTTTATAGTAAAACATTTCAGTCTAAGGAAATTGATAGAAGAATGAAACGGTCGATACTTGGTTTAATCTATTTAATTCAAGGAATGCGCAATGCTGGCATTGATGTCGACTCACGTTTGGCCGATATAGGTATTAAAGTCGATGCTTTAGACCCGACTTCCACAATTCATGATCGTCTTGAATGGGACATTCAACAAATAATTAGTAAAAATGTAGAGCCTGAAAAGGGTTTATTTATTGGACAGCATTACGCTTTAGCGGGTTACGGCCCATTGCTTATGCTACTTGTCACAAGTAATGATATTCAAACTGCTTTAAATAAGGGTATAAAATATCAAAAGCTTACGCATTTATTTGGTAGCTTAGCTTTATACGAAACTGATGAGCGGACGATTTTAAATTATTTGCCTGTTGATTTAAAAACGGAAATTGGCCAGTTACGGGCACAATGTGAAATCTCTGGAACTTATAAATTTATTCAAGATATTTATACGATGATGGGATTACAAATGCCTACGATGCGTATAGAACTTCCATTTGAAAAACCTACTGATATAGATACTTTGTCATGTTATTTTGCCTATTATGGCGAAGATGTGCATTTTAATGGTAAATATGCTGCATTTAGCCTAAGTAAGGATGTACTTGAAATCAAGATTCCTTCTGCCGATATCATCACACATCGTATTTATGAATCAAAATGTATTGCAGAAATAACAAGATTAAATCAACAAGATCATCAAACTCCACATATCATACAATGTGTGCAAGATTATCTTGAACTGCAACAAGGAATTATCCCGAGCATGGCGGAAACAGCTTTTGCATTGAAAATGCCTGAAAGGACATTAAGGCATCAACTGCAACAGCTAAATACGAGTTATAAGCAAATTCGTGAACAAATTATCAAGAATAAGGCATTGAAGCTTATGGAATATAGGGAATACTCAATAGAAGTTGTTGCCGAATTACTCGGCTATTCTGAACCGGCGGCATTTAATCATGCATTTAAACGATGGTTTGGACAGAGTCCTCGACAATATGCAAAAGAGTCATCGTCGTAACTCTTGATGCTAAAAGCTAATGTGGTTGAACAAAATGTTCGCTATACTCTCATCAGTTAAAATTGAAATAAAACGATATGTTAAATTTAAAATCTTCTCATAGTACTGCATTCACACCTTCTTCCCCAGCAGAACGCTATGCTGAGGCTTTAGCTTCAGGTCAATTTATGGCAGATGAAGCGCAAGCACAGGCAGTGCAAGAATTAGATCGCGTATGGAAAGAACTTTTAAACCGTTATAAAGCCTCAAAAAAAGCTTTCCGTCGTTTCCGTCGCCAAACTTCACCTAAAGGTGTATATATGTGGGGCGGAGTAGGCCGTGGAAAAACTTGGCTTATGGATCAATTTTATGAATCTGTGCCATTTCGCCGTAAAACGCGTATGCATTTTCATCATTTCATGCAACATGTTCATAAAGAGCTAAATAAGCTTTCAGGCCAACGTAATCCACTTGAAATCGTAGCTGACCAAATCTATAAAGATGCTGTCGTTATTTGTTTTGATGAATTCTTTGTCTCAAACGTAACAGATGCAATGATCTTAAGCGATTTATTCCAAAAATTATTTGTGCGTGGTGTGACATTAATTGCAACATCAAACATTGCACCAGATGGCTTATATAAAAACGGTATTCACCGTGATCGTTTCTTGCCAACCATTGAAATGGTTAAAAAGAACTGTGCTGTTTTAAATGTAGATGCAGGTGTGGACTATCGTTTGCGTGTACTAAAACAAGCTCAATTATTTAAATCGCCATTAACGAATGAAGCTCAAAGCTGGATGGCTGAACGTTTTAGTGCATTAACTCATACACAAGCTCATTCTCAAGAGCCGATTGTGATTAATAATCGTGTTGTCGAGACTTTGGGACATACAGAAGATGTGTTGTGGTGTGAGTTTTCTGAACTCTGCTTTAAACCACGTAGCCCAGCAGATTTTATTGAAATTGCAAATATTTATAATACGGTTCTAGTCAGTAATGTTCCTCATTTGACAGATTTCTTATCTGAAGGTACTCGTCGCTTTATTTATCTAGTCGATGAGTTTTACGATCGAGGTGTGAAATTACTTTTAACGTCTCAAGATAGTATTATTGATATTTATCAAGGTGAAAAATTAGCATTTGAAATTGAACGTACGCGCTCACGTTTGCTAGAAATGCAATCTGATGAATATTTACATTCTGAACATCGTCATATTGATGCTACTAAAACCTCTTAAATAAAATAGATATAAAAAGCGCTCTAAATTGGGCGCTTTTTTTACAACAAAAATTGATAAATTTAGTTAAATAGTGCTTTTTCACGCTGTAAAGTTTGATATAACTAAATACGCTTTAGAAAAACAAGATAGTGAAACTTTTTGTCTGTTAACAAAAAGTCTAGTTTCAGTATCTTTAAATATTGAATAAATTGATGGGAATTCTAGTTAGAATTTTAATATTTCCTTTATAGAAAAATTTATCTTTGTCAATAGTTTTGCAAGGGAAAATGCTTACTATTTAGGAATGTGATATTAGTATTCAGCTTAATTTAAATCGGTATACTAGGATTCTCTTGGTATAAAAAGTAGCAACTTCAGGAAAGACAATGACTGCACGTATTCAAAAAGGCAAGTTAGCGATTGCTAAAGAACTTTACGATTTTATCGAAAATGAAGCTTTACCAGGTTCTGGTTTAGATAGTGAAACTTACTGGAAGAACTTTGAGCAAGTTGTTGTCGATCTTAGCCCAAAAAATAAAGCATTATTGGCTAAGCGTGATGAATTACAAGCAAAAATTGATGAATGGCACCGTAACAACAAATTTGAATTAGGTGCTTATAAAGCGTTCTTAACTGAAATTGGTTATTTATTACCAGAAGTTGAAGATTTTCAAATTACTACTGAAAATGTAGATGAAGAAATTGCGTTGTTGGCAGGACCACAGTTAGTTGTACCTGTACGTAATGCACGTTATTGCTTAAATGCAGCAAATGCCCGTTGGGGTTCTTTATATGATGCACTTTATGGCTTCGATGTAATTTCTGAAGAAGGCGGAGCTGAAAAGGGTAAAGGATATAATCCTGTTCGTGGTGCAAAAGTTATTGAGTTCGCTAAGAATTTCTTAAATGAAGTTTTCCCGCTTGCTCAAGGTTCACATGCAGATGCAACAAAATATGCAATTGAGCAAAATAAACTCGTTGTAACTTTGAAAGATGGTTCAAAAACAGGTTTAGCTCATGAAGCTCAGTTTGTTGGTTTCAATGGTGAAGAAGCAAATCCTTCAGAAGTTGTACTTTTAAGTAATGGTCTTCATGTCATTATCGAAATTGATGCAAATAGCCCAATTGGACAAACTGATCCAGCGGGTGTTAAAGATTTAACATTTGAAGCGGCAGTAACCACAATTCAAGATTTGGAAGACTCTGTTGCGGCTGTCGATGCAGAAGAAAAAGTTGAAGGTTACCGTAATTGGTTAGGTTTAATGAAGGGTACACTTCAAGAATCTATTGAAAAGAATGGTAAAACGATTGTTCGTGATCTAAATAAAGATCGCGAAATTAAAAACTTAATTGGTGGTACAACAAAACTTCATGGTCGTTCACTTATGTTACTTCGTAACGTAGGTCACTTAATGACTAACCCAGCTATTTTGGTAGATGGTGAAGAAATTTTCGAAGGTATTATGGATGCATTGGTAACTCCATTGTTATCAATTGCTGATATCCGTAGTACAAACGAAAATAAAAACTCTCGTAAAGGTTCTATGTATATTGTTAAGCCAAAAATGCATGGTCCTGAAGAAGTTGCGTTTGCTGTAGAGTTATTTGAACGTGCTGAACAGGCGATTGGATTACCACCTAAATCGTTAAAAATCGGTATTATGGATGAAGAGCGCCGTACATCTGTAAACTTGAAAAACTGTATTGCTGCTGCTAAAGACCGTACGATCTTTATTAATACTGGCTTTATGGACCGTACGGGTGATGAAATCCATACTTCTATGGAAGCTGCACCTGTTGTTCGTAAAGAAGCGGTTAAAACACAAAAATGGATTGCTGCTTACGAAAACCGTAACGTTGCGATTGGCTTGAAATGTGGTTTACAAGGTAAAGCACAGATTGGTAAAGGCATGTGGCCAAAACCAGATAGCATGAAAGATATGTTAGCAACTAAAGCTGCACATCCAAATGCGGGTGCTTCATGTGCTTGGGTTCCATCTCCAACTGGTGCTGTTCTTCACGCGATGCATTACCATCAAGTAAATGTAAAAGCACGTCAAGATCAGTTAAAAGCTGAAGAAATGTTGTCATTAGATGACCTATTAACACCTCCATTTGCACCTGATACAAATTGGTCAGCGGAAGAGATTAACAATGAACTTGAAAATAACTGCCAAGGTATCTTAGGTTATGTTGTTCGTTGGGTTGACTTAGGTGTAGGTTGTTCGAAAGTTCCTGATATTAACAACGTGGGCTTAATGGAAGACCGTGCAACATTACGTATTTCTTCTCAACACGTTGCGAACTGGTTACGTCACGGTATTGTAACTCGTGAACAAGTTGAAGAAGTACTTAAACGCATGGCAAAAATTGTTGATGAGCAAAACGCGAATGACCCATTGTATAAACCAATGGCAGCTAACTTTGAAACAAATATTGCTTTCCAGGCAGCTTCTGATCTTATCTTCAAAGGTTGTGAACAGCCTTCTGGTTACACTGAGCCGTTACTTCATGCTGCTCGTTTGAAGTTAAAAGGTTATACAGGTGATTAATTTCATCCTGTTTTGAAAAAAGCCTCTTCGGAGGCTTTTTTATTTTCGGTATATTTTGTGCTTATAGAATATAGATTAATAGCTAAGAGGTTTTTAATTTGATTAGTCTAAAAGATCTTGATCGTGAGAATTGGATTCAATGTGCAAAGTTGTCGTTGGATGAATCTCAAAAAGATTATGTTGCACCAAATGTATATTCTATTGCTGAGTCTAAAGTGGAAGAACATTACTGTCCACGAGTGATTTGTTCAAATGATAGAGTCATTGGATTCTTAATGTACTGTGTCGAAGTTGACCCACCTGATGAGACATTATTTTGGTTGTTTCGTTTTATGATTGGCAAAGATCATCAAGCCAAAGGTTATGGTACCAAGGCATTGCAAATGGCAATTGATGAAATGGCTGCAAAAGGAGCTAAACGAATTCGAACGATGTATAAATCTTCTAATAACATTGCTGGAAAACTTTATAAAAAAATGGGTTTTATAGAAACTGGAGAATATGATGAGTGTGGAGATATTATTTTAGAGTTGAATATTTCGCTTCAAAAAAAACGCTAACTGAAGATTCAAGTTAGCGCAGGAGTTAATAGAGTTAAATATATTGAAAAGCAATATTAGTTACTGCTCACAATTCCAATTTTAGTGACACCTAAACGTTGTGCAGTAGCCATGACCATCGCTACATTCTTATATTCAGCCATCTGGTCTGGTTTGAGTTTGATCTGGTCTTGATCTTTTTTAGCAACAACACCTTGAAATAAAGTCTCTAGCGCCTTTCGGTCAGAAACCTCTTGGTTATTCCAAAATACTTTGCCTACCGCATCAATTCTTACATCAATCACTTCAGGTGGCTTTTCATTTGTTGGTGGCGGTGTGCCATTTGGCAAATTAATATTAATCGCGTTGTTTGGTGCAGGTATGGTAATAATAAACATAATAATGAGTACCAACATGACATCAATAAGAGGTGTCATGTTGACTTCCAACATCACATCGTCATCATTATTTGAACCGACATTCATACCCATAAAATTCTCCTTAAGTTAATTACGGGGAGGCTGGAGGGGTAGTAACAAAAGCAATTTTGCCAATACCAGCTTCTTTGGTCGTACTAATGACCTGATCTATCGCTTTAAAATGGGTAAGCTGATCACCCCGAATATGAACTTCTGGCTGAGGCCTTTTTTGTGCAACTGCTTGAAGTTTTGCCAGCAATATCTCTTTACTAGGCACATAACTTTCGTTCCAGAAAATATCGCCTTTCTTATTTACTGAGAGTTGAATATTTTCAGGCGTGGTTGCGTACGGCGTATTTTTTTCTTCTGGTAGTTTCACTGGAACCGTATGTGTGACTACGGGAATAGTAATAAGAAAAATAATAAGTAAAACCAACATGACATCAACCAGAGGTGTCGTGTTAATTGTGCCAATCATTTCGTCATCATCTTCAGAACCAACACTCATACCCATAATGTTTGCTCCTGATTATTTAATACTGCGATTAACTGAATTATTGGTATTAATTTCTCCACTTAATAAAACCGCGTGTAAATCTGAACCAAATGAACGGACATTTTCCATAACTGCTTTATTACGGCGTGTAAGCCAGTTATAACCAAGTACAGCAGGTACTGCGACTGCAAGACCAATCGCTGTCATAATCAGAGCTTCACCAACGGGGCCTGCAACTTTATCGATAGATGCTTGACCTGAGATACCAATGGCTGTTAATGCGTGATAAATTCCCCAAACCGTACCAAAAAGTCCAACAAATGGTGCAGTAGAACCTACCGTTGCTAAAAAGGCTAAACCACCACCTAAATGATTTTGTATTTTTTCAATTGCGCGTTGAATTGAAATGCTCACCCATGTATTAAAATCGATTCGTTCAAGTAAAGAACCGCCGTGTGATTTAGTTGAATTAATGCCTTTTTCAGCAATAAAACGATAAGCACTACTTTGTTCTAAACCTTCTGCAGCATTATCAAGGGAAGTCGCTTCCCAAAAGTGTTTTTCAGCTTCTTTGCCTTGGCGTTTGACTTTACCTTGCTGCAATAGTTTAGAGATGATGATGTACCAAGTTCCAATCGACATGAGTACTAATATAAATAAGGTAGACTTAGCAACTAAATCACCTTCGCGCCAAAGGGCTTCTAGACCATAAGGATTTTTGACAGTTTCGCTTGTTGCGGGTTTCGGTGGTGGAGTTGGAGTATTTGTACTTGACGTAGCTTCAGTAGTTGCTGTGGCCACAGGAGTATTACTTGTTTCTTCTGCGAAAACTGAGCTCAATGGAAGTAACGAGCAAGCTGCGATTAGACTTGCAGAAGCGAAACGAACTAAAGGTTGAGTTGATTTTTTCATCATATATCTCCAATATTTTTTAATTTCTTGCTAATTCAATTGTTTATTCAATTACAAATGGATATTCAATTTCATACCAATCTTGCTGAGGTACACCATCTTTCATTGCTGGTTTGAACGTACATAAGCTGTAAGCTTTAGTTGCCGCTTTATCTAAAATTTTGCTGCCACTCGATTTTTTTACTTTGGCATCAATAACCTTGCCGGAAGTATCAACTAAAACACGTATGCGCACCGTACCTTGTTCTTCATTCATAAGTGCTTCTCGTGGATATTCTGGTTTTTCACAGCCAGCAGAACCCTCTGAAACACCACGACTTACACCAGCTGGTTTTGGTGCCGGCGCAGCAGCCACTGGAGCAGGTGCGGCAACAGGGCTTGGAGATGGTGTACTAGGTGCCGCAGGAGCTGGGGTAGCCGCTTTAGTCGGTTGAGCCACTGGTGTCGTTTTTTGTACCGGTGTTGCTACTTTCTCTACTTGTTTAGGCGGCTCAGGAACCTTGGCAACTTTTTCTACCATTTTTGGTGGCTCAGGCGGTTTTTCCTTTGGTTTCGGTTCTTCCGGCTTTGGTGGAGGAGGTGGCTTAATATCCTGAATAATTTGTAATTCCACAGGTTTTTCTGCTGGTTTTTGAATATTGTTTGCTAAACCTGACATCAGAATATAGGCAACAAGAAGATGCAGAAAAATAACTGCAGCAATACCAATTAGGCGTTTGGCAGATTTATTTTCTATGTCTGTAAAAGTCATGCCCATAGTTACTCCTGAAACTGTAGACAAACAATTTTTAAAATGACTGTTTGGCTAAGAATGAGTATTTGTTCTGCAAACTAACCGTTGAGAGTTATATTTGCAGAACAACCATTTAGAACTTATATGTACCTCGTACAAAGTAAGTACGTCCTAAAGGATCTGCGTAACGTGGGTCATATCCCATTTGGAAGTTGTCGCCAACATTTGAAGCTGGTGGGTCTTCATCAAAGATATTCTTAATGCCCGCTGTAACTTCTAGATTTTTAAAGCCTTTGTATGTGCCTGAAATATTATAGGTTGTATAGTCGCTCACTTTGTGATTTCGATAGCCTGCCTTAACAGAAGAACTTGAATTTTGATCCTCATAACCGCGTGAAAAATTTTGTTGTAGGTTTAAAGCCCAATTCTCATAATTCCAATTTAGGTTTGCAGTATGTTTCCAGCGAAGAATAATAGCTTGGTAGTCTAGACCGCTATAAGTGCCTGCAACACTTTTCCATTCACCATTTTGCTCGGCTTGATATTTGTAATCCGTAATATATGTTCCATCAATATTGAAACCAAAACGACCTGTAGCAGTCATTGGAGAAACCCAACTTAAGCCCACATCGAAACCAGATGTTTTAATTCCACCTAAATTTTGTTGTGTTGTAATAATATAATCTAATGAGCCATCAGGATTACGTACAAATTTGTCTGCATATTTCACAGGGTCATCAAAAATAGCAGTTTCTGAAAGCGTAGCAATTTGCTTATCTACTTCAATATTGAAATAGTCGAGAGTCAAGGCTAAATTTTTAATTGGTTCAAATACTAAGCCAGCAGTAAAAGACTTTGACTCTTCCGGATCAAGACTTTTATTTCCCCCATTTTGTCTATCAAATTGCATATTACAATCACGTTCTCTTACACCACCTGGTTTTAAGACATTCCCTGGGCAGAGTACGGGATCATAATAGTATCCACCCGTATTGGTTACGGAGTTTGGTCCATTCACTTCCCAAAGTGTTGGAGCTCTGAAGCCCGTACTATAAGTCGTACGGAACATTAACTGTTTAATAGGTTCCCAACGAAGTGCAAATTTTGGATTAAACGTATCGCCAAAATCGTTGTAGTCATCATAACGAGCAGCGATTTGAGCTTCTAAAGTTTTATGAAGGGGGATATGAAATTCGGTAAATACCGATTTAATATTACGATCGCCAGTATTTACTGGCTCATCAGGATCGACACCTGTACTAGGTGCAACTCGGGCAACATCAGTAACGACTTTTGAAGTCCAATCTTCATAACGATAGCTTGCTCCAACTGCAAAAGCCACATCTCCTGCTGGTAATTTAAATATAGGTCTACTTGCAGTGAAATCAACAGTAGTTGTATCTAAGTTAGCTTTTAAATATTTACCTTCAACACCTAACTGGTTCCATACATTGGCATCTTCAGGACTTTGCGGTCCGAATGGATTTAAAATACCATTGTTTAAAGCTTCTTGTGTTTTGTCAAAGTTTAAATAGCCACTTACTACTGCATCCGATGCACTACTATGAGCATAGGTAACGCCGGAGTTAATGTCCCAACCATGAGTTTCACCCTCAATACCAGCAAATATTCTATGTGATTGATTAATACTATTACTTACACGATTACCTGATTGTGAACGCAAATATAGAGGGATAGTTCCAGTAGCGCCTGCTAAAGCTGGAGTAATACCTTTACCTGGATAATATTTACTACTAGGGTCAAGCGTCAAATCAAAAAATACATCTGGTGCGACTGACGTTGTAACTTCATTTCTTGCATATAAATATTCTGCAATCGCGTTAAAATTATCATTTAATTTAAAAGTAGCTCGGCCCATAGCTGAGATGTCTTCTGTCTTTGGAACAATACCAATTACTGCTTGGCTGTTATATTTACAAATTTGACCATCAGTCTCTACTAGAGGGTTATTACCACAACCTGTAGATGCATAGGGATTACCTAATCCAGGTACATTGGCAGGGAATGAACCACTACTAGTTTTATGGATTCCTAATTCAGGTAATATGCCTCCACGTCGACTAACTTTACGGTCTTTGGCCATGACATCGTCGCCTTTGCGATAGTCCACAACACCAAAAACATTGTAGCCATTTTCGTCTAAATCACCGAAGCCGCCAAAGATACTGTAGTCTTGTTGCTCACCGCCTTTTTGTTCTGGTTTTTGATAGCCAGCAGTCAGATTAAGTCCTGTAAACTGTTTTTTGGTAATGAAGTTAATTACCCCGCCAATTGCATCAGTGCCATAAATGGAAGAGGCACCATCTCGTAAAACCTCAATACGGTCTAACATTGCGAGTGGAATAATATTTAAGTTGGTAACGCCACTATCATAGGCGTTTGCAGCCAATCGACGGCCATTAAGTAAAACAAGTGTCTTATTGGCACCTAAGGCTCTAAGGTTCGCTGCTGAACCCACCGTCTTACTTGCGCCTACATTACTTGCAGTCACAAAGTTCGATTGGTTTGCACTGATCTTTGCTAATGCTTCCTCTGTTGTTGTTACCCCTTGTTTTAAGATTTCATCAACTTTTACGATGGTAATTGGCGAAGCACTTTGTGCTGCAACTCCTTTGATTGAAGAACCTGTAACGGCAACTTTTACGACTTTTGTTGGTTTTTCATCAGTACTTAATTGTTCAGTTTCTGCTGCCTGTGCCAGGGTAAGACACATCATACTTAAACTAAGGGTGCTTAATTTAAGAATTGTTTTGCTGATCTTGGGGGTTGCCTGAGATCGAACATTGTATTTTTTTTTCATCGTGGATTTGATCCCTTTTTGTTGTCGTTAGCGATATTGCTGGAAAGTTTTTAAGCAAAGCAAGTGCCAACTATATATTTTTCTTTTTTTAGTTTATGCAAAATATTGATATATATTGATTTTATTATGGTTCAGCACGAAGGTTCATCTTTTATTAAACAAAAATAAATTTTCCGTTTGGAAAATTTTTAAACGCTGGCCAAAAGTTTCAAATTTTTTTGTATAAAAAATATACATTGCTGGACTCTTCACATGCTTAATAAATAAAAATGTATCGTTTTAGAACCTTTTTATATGTAATGTTATACTATTTGTAATGCTGGGATTTGTTGTATTTTTTATTTTAAATCAATTGTTTATTTTATAATTATTTGTTAATTTGGCTTGTCTCAATATGAATCATAATGTTTCATTAATGTATTTTATTTGTGCATTTAAGGTATTGGATGATTAACATATGCAAATATAATATTTGGCAAAAAGTTACTTTTATTTATATAGTTCAAACCATTTTAAGTACCTAATAAAAATATGAATTTCTAATATTATTAATTATTTTGTGATGAATATTAATAAATGGCATGAAATTCGCTTTATTTTCAGTAGTTACAAAAGATTGGGTTTTTGACTTTGTTTTTCCATTTGTTCAAATAAAAATGCTCATAGAAAAGTAAAGAATTAAACCTAAATAGGCTTATCTGTTGAAAAAGAACTTTTCTTATGCAGATTTAGATGTTACTCAAAAGGATAATATCTTTTAAAAAACTAATTACGTGGGTATGAACTTGAAATTAAAATTTTTTAAGCTCGCCATTTTAAGTCTGGCTATTACATCTGTTCCTTGTGCTTACGCAATTACGCCAGCGCAACCAAATAAAATTTTGCATGTTGCCTATGAAGCTCCAGATGATGGCTTCGATATGGTTAAAACCACCAATTTCTATAGTGCTAATATTGCTGAGGCAATTTTTGAGCCTTTACTTAAATATGACTATCTGGCACGCCCATTACAGCTAGCTCCCTATACAGTAGAGAGCCTGCCTAAAGTGGAACAAGACGGTAAAGTTTATACTTTTAAAATTAAGCCAGGTATCTATTTTACCAATGATCCCGCTTTTAAAGGTAAACGCCGTGAACTAGTAGCCGAAGACTACGTCTATACAATTAAACGGATTCTAGATCCTAAAAATAGAGCACCGTCTGTTTCATTCATTGATGGTAAGTTACTAGGTGCCGATACGGTTGTAGCTCAAGCAAAGAAAACTGGAAAATTTGATTATGCTGCTCCAATTGCAGGAGTTAAAGCGCTTGATCGGTATACTTTACAATTTACCTTAACTCGCCAAGACTATAATTTTCCTTATATTCTTGCCTATATTACCTTTGGTGGAGTTGCTAAAGAGGTTGTTGATTATTACGGCGACCGTATTGGTATGCATCCCGTAGGTACAGGCCCTTACATGTTAAGTAAATATGTACCAAGAAGTAAGGTCGAGTTAGTTGCCAATCCTGATTATCGTGGTTTCGTCTGGAACTTTAAGTCGACAGGAACACCTTGGGATAATCAGCTTGTTAAGGAAATGTCTGGAAAGAAAATGCCACAAATTGGAAAGGTGGTGGTCAGTATTATTGAAGAACAACAGTCAAGATGGTTAGCTTTTCAGTCGGGACAATTAGATTTTGACAAACTTACAGCAGATGCTGTTCCTCAAGCTTTAGATGGAAATCAACTTAAAGCCTCTTTCAAGAAAAGAGGAATTAAACATTATCCAAATAAAGATCCTGAGATTACCTATACGATGATGAACATGCGTGATCCGGTGATTGGAGGTTTTAGTCCAGAAAAGATAGCTCTGCGTAGAGCAATTACTTTGTCTTATAACCAAAAAGAAAGTATAAAACAGGCTTATAAAGGGCAAGCTGTTCGGGCTGAAATGTTTATACCTGAAGGTGTGAATGGTTATAATCCAAAGTATAAAAGTAGCGTAGCGTACAACCCGCTGCTAGCAAATAAATTACTTGATTATTATGGTTATAAAAAAGGTGCTGATGGTTATAGAACCCAGCCAAACGGGAAACCTTTAATTTTAAAAATCAATACAGAAAATAGCTCAGCATCAGTTATCCACTCAGAACTCTGGAAAAAGAATTTAGATGCAATTGGCATTCGAGCTGACTTTAAGGTAAGTAATTTTGCAGATAACTTAAAAGCCGCAACTCAATGTAAATATATGATTTGGAGTGGGGCATGGATTGCTGACTATCCTGAAGGAGATAATTTTGCACAGTTGCTTTATGGACCAAATGCTGGACAGGGAAACCATGCTTGTTATCAGTCTAAAACATATGATGCTCTTTATACTCAGGCCATTCATTTACCACCGCAACAACGCCTACCATATTATGAAAAGCTCAATCGCCAGATTGAAGCTGATAACCCATGGATTGTTCATGTAACCCGTATTCGTAACTGGTTAGTACGGCCACAAGTTCAGGGTTTTAAACCCCATCCTATGATGAATACAAACTGGCAATATCTTGATATTACTCCTATTAAAAAATAATTTTAGATAAAGATCATGATGACTGAAAATTTAAAACAAAAGCTCAAGCATTGTAGTATCAGCTTGCTATTCGCTAGTATGGCCTTAACGGGATCTACAAGTATTTTTGCGAAAAGCCCAGCCGATCCGAATAAAGTTTTACGTTATGTATTTCCAACAGCTGAGACAGGTTTTGATCCGGCTTATATCCATGATTTATATTCGGCGCATGTAACCACATCGATATTTGAAACTCTATATACCTATGATTATTTAGCAAGGCCGGCAAAACTTATTCCGCAAATAGCAACCGCTATGCCAGAAGTCAGTGCTGATGGTTTGACCTATACCATTCGCATTAAAAAGGGAATTTATTTTACGCCAGACCCTGTTTTTAAAGGCAAACCTAGAGAATTAACAGCCAATGATTATGCGTACTCTTTTAAGCGTTTGTTGGACCCGAATCTGCGCTCTCCAAATAGCTGGCTATTAGAAGACAAAATTGAAGGTATGGATGCTTTAGTCAAAGCAGCTAATAAATCCGGAAAATTTAACTATGACCAAAAGGTAAGTGGTTTACAAACACCTGATAAATACACTTTGGTGATTCGTTTAGTTAAACCAGACCATAACTTTCCGTTATTACTGGCCCATGACCCGACAGGTGCTGTGGCACGTGAAGTTATCGAAAAGTATAAAGACAAAGCCGGTTATGTAATGGGCCACCCTGTAGGTACAGGTCCTTATGTGCTGAGCAAGTGGGTACCAGCATCGCGCATTGTTTTAAAAGCGAATCCTGATTATCGCGGCTTTACTTGGAACTTTACTGCCAGCAGTCCTGAAGATCAGGCAATTGTGAAGCGACTTAAAGGTAAAAAAATGCCCCAAATCGGCACAATTGATATTCAGGTGATGGAAGAAAACCAATCGCGGTGGCTAGCATTTCAGCGTGGTGAGATTGATATATTTCAGCTTGAAGGCCAGCTGGTCGCAAAAGCGGTTAAAGACGGCAAGTTAAGGCCTGAACTTGCTAAAGAAGGTGTGCAGTTATCTCGCATTGTTGACCCCGAAATTAGCTATATTTATTGGAATCTTAAAAATCCAGTTGTTGGGGGAATGAGTAAAGAAAAAATTGCTTTACGCCGTGCAATTGCGATGTCTCGTTCGATAGATCAAGAAATTAAACTAGTAAGAAATGATGATGCACAGCGTCTACATTTTCCAATTCCACCAGGTGTAGTGGGTAATGACCCTCAATACAGAACCAGTACCCCATATTCTGTGAAAGCAGCAAATTTACTATTAGATCGATATCACTATAAAAAAGATGCCTCAGGTTGGCGTACACAACCAGATGGGAAACCTCTGGTCATTGAATATATGGCGCGTAGTGACAGTATTGGGCAGCAAAGCGCTGAACTCTGGAAGAAAAATTTTGATAGTTTGAATATCCGTATGGTCTTTAAACCCATGCTTTTTGCAGATCTTATTCGTGCGCAAAAACAATGCGACGGGATGTTCGGGTCTTCTGCATGGATAGCCGATTATCCAGATGGGGATAATTTTATGCAGAATTTTTATGGACCTAATACACATATGACGAACTGGTCTTGTGGTTCTACACCAGAGTTTGATCAGTTGTATCGCCAAACGCAACAAATGCAAGCAGGTCCTGAGAGAGATGCACTTTATCGAAAAATGACACGGTTGTTAGAAGTTTATATGCCTGTTCAAATCTCATATGCACGCTACCGGAATATGCTGGCTCAACCAAAAATCATTGGATATAAGAAGCATCCAATTTTACATGCAGAGTGGATGTATTTTGATATTGATACAAATACTAAATCTAATCATTAAATGAAAAAAATTGGAGATACGATGAAAAATAATGCACTGAAAATGACAACTTTATGTATGTTGACCATAGGTGTAAGTCAGTTTGCAATGGCAGAGACAACACGTCCTACTTTGCCATTACTTAAAGCACAACAACTTCCAGCATGGTGTGATGCGAATTTAAAAAAGATTCAGAAAGAGATTTCAAATTTTGAAAAAACACCTGTTAAAGATAATGCAGCAGCGGCACCTATATTGGCAAAATGGGATAAAGTTTTTGCGCATTTTGAAGATTTCTCAGGTCCTATAAGTCTATATAGTAACGTAGACCCAGATGCAAAGTTACGTAAGGCAGCAGAAGACTGTGAAATCAAAATTAATCAGTTTCATACTGATATATTCCAAAATTCAAAATTATATAACGTCATTAAGAATACCAAAGCTAATGATCCGATAGATCAAAAATACCGTCAAGATATCTTAGATCAGTTTGAAGACACAGGTGTTCAACTTGAGCCAGTAAAGCGTGCACGAATGAAAGCTATTCTGGATGAGTTGACCAAACTCGAACAAGAATATGCGCGTAATGTCCGCGATAATCCGGAGAAACTTGAGTTTACTCCTGAAGAGATGAAAGGCTTACCTCAAAGTTATATTTCAGCATTAAAGAAAAATGCTAAAGGCAACTATTTATTAGGTTTTGAATATCCAGAGTATCGTCCTTTTATGGAGTTGGCAGATAATGATGATGCTCGAAAAAGATATCAAATTGCCTTTACTCGACGTGGTACTGAGCAAAATTTAAAACTACTCAAACAGGCAATTGATTTGCGTTATGAGCTTGCGCAGTTATTTGGAAAAGCAAGTTATGCAGATTGGGTTTTAAAAGACCGTATGGCTAAAACGCCTGAGGCTGTAAATCAATTTTTAGCAGAAGTCCAAAAAACAGTAGCACCACTTGAACGTAAAGAAGTAGAAGAACTCCGTGCATTTAAAGCACAAACTTTAAAAACGCCATTAGAAAAAACCGAGATTACACGTTGGAGTGAAGCTTACTGGAGTGAAAAACTTCGTAAGAGCAAATATCAGATTGATCAGGAAAAACTTCGTGATTATTTCCCAACTTTAGCTGCTCAAAAATGGTTGTTTGCCATTTCATCTGACCTTTATGGTATTGATTTTAAACCTGTCAAAGTTAAAGCATGGCAGGATGAAGTTGAATATTACGATGTGGTTGACAAAAAAACAGGAAAACTCCTTGGTGGCTTATATATGGATAAATTCCCTCGTGAAGGGAAGTATGGCCATGCCGCCGTTTGGGGAGTATATGGTGGTAGCACATTAACAAACCGCTTACCAGTTTCAGCCTTAGTCACGAACTTTAATCGTAAAGGGCTAAATAGCGATGAGCTTGAAACTTTTGTCCATGAGTTTGGTCATGCTTTACACGGCATTTTGTCAAATACACGTTATGCCAGTCAGTCTGGAACATCCGTAGAACGTGATTTTGTAGAAGCACCATCTCAAATGTATGAAGAGTGGGCACGCCGTAAAGAGACTTTATCTAAAGTGGCTGATTACTGTGATCCAGCATGTCCACGTGTTGATGACGAACTAATTGCCCGTTTAAAAGCTGTGCATAACTATGGTCGTGGTTTGCGTTATGCACGTCAGACTCTTTATGCACAGTACGATATGTCGTTGCATACCGCCGATGCATTAAAAGTAAAACCTTTAGAAAATTGGCAAAAAATGGAAGCAGCTACAGCCTTGGGATATGTACCAACAACAGAATTTCCTGGGCAGTTTGGGCATTTAATGGGTGGTTATCAAGCAGGTTATTATGGCTATATGTGGTCTGAGGTTTTAGCTTTAGACATGCTTTCTGCTTATGGGGACAACCTTAATAACCCGCAAGTAGGGCAACGTTACCGTCAAACGATCTTATCGCAAGGTAGCCAAAAACCAGCAGCTGAATTAGTTAAAGATTTCCTTGGCCGTGATCCTGACAATAAAGCATTCTTTAACGAAATTACCGGACAACGGGTTAAATAAGGAATTATCACTATGCTGGCATATGTTATTCGGCGGTTATGGCAGATGATTCCAACGATGTTGGGGGTAGTCTTACTTATTTTTATTCTTTTTAACTGGGTAGGTGGAGATCCTGCCTATATTTTAGCAGGCAAGATGTCTAATCCTGA
Source organism: Acinetobacter sp. 742879 (assembly GCF_000588535.1). Classification (NCBI taxonomy): domain Bacteria; kingdom Pseudomonadati; phylum Pseudomonadota; class Gammaproteobacteria; order Moraxellales; family Moraxellaceae; genus Acinetobacter; species Acinetobacter sp. 742879. The sequence continues at coordinate 388,405 of NZ_JFYC01000001.1, forward strand.
GCAGATCGAAAACATTCGTAAGCAGCTAGGTGTAGATCAGCCTTATTACGTTCAGCTCTGGATTTTCATTAAACAAATACTGACTTTTGACTATGGTGCAAGTTGGAGTACTGGCGAACCTGTTTCTCAAATTATTTTAACTCGATTAGGGCCCTCGCTCACGCTTTTAATTCCACTGACTATTTTACAGACGGTTATTTCAATTATTTTGGCATTGGCTGTTGCCGCGGTACGTGGTTCTTTAACCGACCGTATGGTCATGATGCTATGTACTATTGGCATGTCGATCAGCATCTTAGTTTACATCATCGTTTTTCAATATGTTCTGGCTTATCAACTAAGTTGGTTTCCTGTACAAGGCTGGAGCGACACCTTTACTGATAATTTATTTAAGTTTGCCTTACTACCAATTTTAATCATGTTGGTGGTGAGTATTGCGCCGACTTTACGTTTATATCGTAGCTTTGTGCTTGATGAAATTAATCAGGACTATGTTCGAACAGCACGTGCTAAAGGTGTAGGTGAAAGCCGAATTTTAGGTGTACATGTACTGCGGAACGCTTCAATTCCTATTATTACCGATGTGATGTCAACTTTACCTGCATTGCTCATAGGCGCATTTTTAATTGAGCGTTTTTTTGGTATTCCCGGGATTGGTAGAGAGGTCATTATTGCAGTTGAGCGAAGTGATTTTCCTGTCATTAAAGCAATTACAGTTTACATCGCAGCTGCAACCATGATTTTTAACCTGATTGCCGATTTGGTCTACAAAGTGGTTGATCCACGTGTACAGTTGAAGTAGGTGGGCTATGCTGAGCGTTTTATCAAAAAGAAAACAACAAACAAAAGCCGAAGCTCATTCATCTGGCCTGTGGAAACTTGCCATGCGTCGTCTTCGGGCCGACAAGATCGCAATGTCATCGCTAGTGATTGTATTGCTTTATTTTATTATCTTGGTTCTATCAATGACGGGCGTGATTGCATCTGACTGGAATAAAGAGGTTGCAGTAAGTTATGCACCACCTACATTTATAGGCGCAGATAAGACAACAGATGCAGGGAAAAATTCAGCAGCAATTGAGGAGGAATTACCAGAAAATCCAGTTGATCCTTTAAAAGATGTGATTAACAAGCTTAAGGCTGAAATTAAACAAGAAAAGAGCTCTGGAAGCGCAATTGATTATTATGGTGTAGTTGACCCATTAGCCGATGATATGAAAGCGATCGATCAGCAACTTGGAGGACATTTACTTGATCAGCAAGCAGAACTGAAAAGTACCCTTGTGTTTGGAGCTGATAAATGGGGACAGGACGTTTTAAAGAAAACTATTAAAGGTGCTGAAACTTCAATTATTGTTGGGGTGATATCGGCTTTACTTGCAGTAGGAATTGGTACACTTTTAGGCGCAATTTCTGGATATTTCGGTGGTTGGGTTGATGATATTCTCAACTGGTTTTATAACATTTTTACCTCAATTCCATATTTGTTATTAGTTCTCGCGATTGCTGCAGTACTTCAACAAAAAGGTATTTTGTCTATTGTTCTGATTTTAGGTTTAACGGGCTGGACGGGTGTTTATCGATTAATTCGTGCAGAATATATGAAACACACTGCACGTGAATACGTTCTTGCTGCCAAAGCAATTGGTGTTGGTCACTTCCGCCGTATGTTCATTCATATTTTCCCAAATGTCAGCCATATCGCTTTGGTCCAAATGTCAATTTTAGTGGTTTCTTTTATTAAATCTGAAGTTATTTTGAGTTTCTTGGGCTTTGGTGTGCCTGTAGGCGTAGTGTCTTGGGGAAGCATGTTAAATGAAGCACAAAGTGAACTTCTTTTAGGTAAGTGGTGGCAGCTTGTCGCAGCCTCTGTCGCAATGGCTGTTTTGGTTACGGCATTTTCAATGTTTACTGACGCACTTCGTGATGCGTTAGATCCAAAGCTAAAATAAGAGGAAGGTCAAATGTTAGAACAAGAAAATAAGAATGCGCCGTTACTGCATGTTCAAAATTTACGAGTAAGTTTTAAAGGTGAAGATAAGCAATATATTGAAACCGTTAAAGGAATTACTTTTGATATTCCTGCAAATACTACGGTTGCTTTAGTGGGTGAGTCGGGTAGTGGTAAATCGGTTACTTCTTTGGCAACTATGGGATTACTGCCTGTAGGTCAAAGTAAAATTGATGAGCAAAGTAAAATTATATTTGAAGGTAAAGATTTGCTCAGCTTATCTCGTAAAGATATGCGCAAAATCTGTGGTAAAGACATAGCCATGATTTTTCAGGAGCCGATGTCATCATTAAATCCAGTTTTTACGGTTGGCAATCAAATTGCAGAAGTGTTGTGTTTGCACATGGGGTTGAGCCGTAAACAGGCTCGACAACGCGTTCTAGAGTTGCTTAAAGAAGTAGGTATTCCTTCACCTGAAACTAAAATTGATGCCTATCCAAATCAACTTTCGGGTGGTCAACAACAACGTGTCATGATTGCTATGGCGATTGCGTGTGAGCCTAAACTGCTCATTGCTGATGAACCGACTACGGCCCTTGATGTCACGATCCAAAAGCAAATTATTGATTTACTCGAGTCATTGCGTAAGCGCCGTCAAATGTCGATGCTTTTTATTACCCACGATTTAGCATTGGTCGGTGAAATTGCAGATAAAGTCATTGTAATGCGTCATGGCGAGATTAGAGAGCAAGGTGCTGCTGAAGAGGTCCTTGAACAGCCTAAAGATGTATATACGAGAGCTTTGTTATATTGCCGCCCGCAAATGTCACAAAGACCTTATCGTTTGCCTGTAACGAGCGATTTTATGCGTCAAGAAGACGATGTATTGGTCGAACAAAGTTTTGATGCTTTAGAAATTCCCGAGCGCAAACGTGGCTTAAATGGTGATGAGCAAATCATCTTAGAGGTAAAAGACCTGAAAAAAAGCTTTTATAGCCGTAAAGGTCTATTTGGCAAAGAAGAGTTTCAGGCCGTAAAAGGTGTTTCTTTTAAGCTGGCTAAGGGTAAAACTTTGGGTTTAGTCGGAGAGTCTGGATCAGGTAAAACGACTGTTGGGCTATTACTCATGCGCTTACATCAAGCATCTGGTGGGCAAGCTTTCATCGAAGGTAAAGATATTCTTTCATTAACTGAAAAAGAGTTTGCTAAATATCAACGGAAAATCCAGATCATCTTTCAAAATCCCTATGCGTCTCTTAATCCACGCTTTACCATTGGACAGATTTTATTAGAGCCTATGCAAATTCATAACATTGGTAAAGATGATGCAGAGCGTAAACAAATTGCCCTTGGACTGCTTGAGCGAGTCAATTTGCCTGAGCAGGCTTACTACCGATATCCGCATGAGTTTTCAGGTGGTCAACGTCAACGTATTGCCATTGCACGCTGTTTAACGCTGAAGCCTGAAATTTTGATTTGTGATGAATCTGTTTCTGCACTAGATGTTTCAGTTCAGGCACAAGTACTTAACTTATTACAAGATTTACAAGATGAGTTTGGGCTTAGTTATATATTTATTTCACATGACTTATCGGTTGTGAAATATATCTCTGATCAGGTCATGGTCATGAATCATGGCGAGGTTGTAGAAATAGCCAATTCAGATGAACTCTATGCACATCCTCAACATGATTATACTAAACGACTATTACAGGCGATTCCTCAAGGGATTCAACACGTTTCATGAGCGTAAAGTTATGTCGTTAAGGGCACTTTCGGGTGCCTTTTTATTTGGTTTATGTGGTAAATGCTTATAAAATAAAAGAAGTAAATGTAGAGTATTTTATTCTTGTTATGTGCGCTAATTTTAAACCTTTAACGCTTGCCCAATTACAGCAACTTCAGTTGCCTGTGGTCGGCTTTAGCTATGCCGAAGAGGTTTATCCTGCAGGAACAATGCCACTATTATTTAAATCACCACAAGGGCTTGAGTGGCGTGAAGTGATGTTTGGATTGGTTCCTAAATGGGCTGAAGATACAAATATAGCAAAACATACCTACAATGCCCGTCATGAGACTATTTTCCAAAAACCCAGCTTTCAAGAAGCCGCACTTAAATGTAAATTCGGTGTGATTCCAGTGTCCGAATTTTATGAAAGTAAGTATATAAATGATAAGCCAGAGCGGTGGGGTGTGCGCCGTAAAGATGGACAGGCTTTTTTTATTGCAGCAATCTATGAAATTTGCAAAATGAATGAAACGATTATTCGTTCTGCAAGCATGTTGACCATGGACGCTATAGACCATCCAATGATGAAAGACTTTCATGAGCCGGGTGATGTTAAACGATCAGTTATTGTGATTCCACATGACCGACTAGATGAATGGTTAAGTTTAGAATCACCAGATATTTCCAGCTTTATCGAAGGTTTTCCAGTTGAAGAGTTTGAATGCTCTCATGTCCCAAAAGAAAAAATTATAAAACCTACACCTCAGTTAAGCATGTTTGACTAATCTATCTAAAATTAAGATGAGGTTATTGATGTCAAATTTGAATCAATAACCTATATCACTTATTCAATATCTTTACTTAATGTTTGTACCTCGGAATCTTCAGCTAAATAGCTCAATTCAATCGGTGAAATCACAAAAGTTGTATTATCTGAGGTCTGTTTAAATACAAAACCATATTCAAAAGATTGGCTATTTTTACTTGGTAACCAGAATAGATAAGGGCAGCCTGTATAGCTACCATCCCAACCCATTTCTCTAGCGAGAGCCAGCGCTGTATCAGATTTCGCTATGATTTCTTTGAGTGATTCTTTATCTCGTGTTGAGACATCACCATCATCATCTGCAAATGTTTGTAGAAACTCATTTAAGGGCTTAAGGTCTTCCCAGTTATGTTCTATTGTTGAGAAATGATATCCATACAGCATCATGTGCGCTTTCTTCCATCTTGTTATTGTGTCCTTGAACATAACAAGAAATACATGAAAAGGAAATGGATAAATCTGATTTAAGTTGTTTATTTTTCATAACTTATAGATTGTTTTTTGTACGGAATAAAGACTTTTATAAATATTAAAATTATTTATATTACCTAAATAGCATAAGCGGAAAGCAACGGCCTAATGATTAAGATAAATTACTATTTTAGTAAATCAAACTGTTGGCGAATATAGAATTGTTCATAATTCACCTATAATAGAAGTGAAACTATGTAGAGCATATTTATGTTTATAACAACTACACGCCCACAAGATAATTTAATTAATCAACTTCTGCCTATTCTGGAACAGGCGAGTCAGATTTTACTAGAAGAATATCAAAACTATTCTGCGGGTTATGAGTTTACTATTCATGAAAAGCAAGATGATTCACCTGTAACCCAAGCAGATCTAAAGGTAAATAGATTTTTATTAAAGCATCTTGCAGAGATTACTCCAGAGTTGCCTGTATTGTCTGAAGAAAGTGATTATAGTGCCCGTCATGAATGGTCTACTTGTTGGATGTTAGATCCACTCGATGGAACCAAAGAATTTATACATGAACGTGATGAATTTACGATCAATCTAAGCTTGATCAACGGCAAAGAAACAGTTTTCTCAGTTATTGCTGTGCCATGTGAACAAGTTGTGTACTTAGGATATCTGCAAGATTTACCTTTTAAATATAGCTTTAGCCAACAACAATGGTATCAATATCAGGTTAGTTCAACTTCGCTAGATGCACCTATACAAATAGGACTTAGTCACGGTAGTAAAAATCCAAAATACCAAAAATTTATTCAACCTATTGAAAAAGAACATCGCATTATTCGACGAGAAGCAGGAAGTGCCTATAAGTTTTGCATGATGTTAGAAGGTGAAATAGATATTTACCCACGCTTTCATCCTACTTCTGAATGGGATACCAGTTCTGGTCAAGGTCTCTTAGAAAGTATAGGCGGTGGTTTACTTACTTTGGATGGAAAACCTTTTGAATATAACCAAAGAAACACAGTTTTAAATAAGGGCTTTATCGCTTTTCGTGATCAGGAAAGCAAAAAAATAGCATTTGAAGCATTAGCCCAATCAGGTGTTATAGATTGAGAGTTATGCCAGACATGTTATAGTGACAAAGTATTGAAAAAAGATGACAAGATAAAGATGGCACTCGATTTATTGCCTAAAAGTATGTTTGAAGCAATTGATTTATTGCCCGATGCTTCAACTCCTGTAACCTTATTTACGCGCCATTCTTTAAGAGAACTTGTAGATGGGCAGGGCTTGGCTGGTTATGATCTCCAACTTACTCCTCAAGGACGTGAGCTTGCGCAGGCATGGGGTAATTACTTAATTAAAAATACAGATCGTGTTATTCAGCATTGTATTTCAAGTCCAATACAACGCTGTGTCGATACAGCTGCGCTCATGATTGAGGGGGCTGACGATGTAAGTCCTCAATCAAATACTCATACAATTGAAATTATTGAGCAAGGGCTACTAGTTGAACCGGGTAGCTTTGTGTTGGATATACAACAAGCTGCTCCTTATTTTAAAAAGCAGGGTGCTTTAGGTTTTATTAATAGTTTTGTAAATAATGCATTACCTGGTATGAAACATCCCATTACTGGGGTTTTAGATGTACTAGAGCTTATTTACCGGACTCATCCAAAAACTAAAGGCGGTCTTAGTTTAGCAGTGAGTCATGACACAATTATTGCAGCAATTGTTGCTGTAATTTCTGGTGAGAATAAAATTAAGAAAGAAGACTGGCCGGAAATGATGGAAGGATTATTTGTCTGGTTTGAAGGTGAAGAGTTTCCAAATTGTAAATTAAAGTGGATTTGGAGAGGAAAGGCCTATGAGCTGAATGTAGCTAAATTTCATAAAGTGCTATAAGCTCAAAAATGATAGATAATAAAAAAAGCCCTATTGGGCTTTTTTTACATGTTCAAATTAGTTAGCTAACGCTTTAACTTGAGCATTTAAACGGCTCTTATGACGAGCAGCTTTATTTTTGTGGATGATGCCTTTATCAGCCATGCGGTCGATTACAGGAACAGCTTTTTTGTAAGCTTCTGTAGCAACAGCATAATCACCACCAGCGATTGCACTTAAAGTACGTTTGATGTAGGTACGAACCATAGAACGCAAGCTTGCGTTGTGTTTACGCGCTGTAACGTTTTGACGCGCACGTTTTTTAGCTTGAGCAGAGTTTGCCACTCTTGCACTCCTTGAAAATAAGTTGGTCTGGGCGGGCTGTGGTCAATTCAGTAAACTGGTGTAACCATCACCAGCCCGTAAACAAGTGCCATATTGTGATGAATCAACACCGTGAAGTCAAGCCTTGCGAGCATTTTAAGCGGTTTTAGGGGCTGCTAAAACGGTAAGAAAAGGTTAAATTTGATACAAACTTAAAGAGGGTTGGATAAAAAATGACTATAAGTACTAAAAAAGCAATTGTGATAGGTGCTACGGGACTTGTGGGTTTAGCGCTTGTCGAACAGCTTGAGCAAACACCAGAATTTGAAGCGATTACTGTTGTGGTGAGAAAAGAATCACAACTACTTAATACATATAAAAAAGTTACTCAACTCGTTATAGAGGATTTTTTATTACTCAATGATGAAGATGTGAATGGCCATACCCATGCATTTAGCTGTCTTGGAACAACATTAAAATTGGCAGGCTCAAAACAGGCTTTTTACGCTGTGGATTATGAAATCAATGCTCATTTAGCAGATTTAGTACAAGATAAACATATTCATCTATTGCTAGTGAGTGCCCTTGGAGCAAATGCAAATTCTCCAATTTTCTATAATAAAGTGAAAGGACAGTTAGAAGATTATATTGAGAGTTTAGAGCTCGAAAAACTATCAATTTTTAGACCGTCTTTACTGATTGGTAAACGCAGCGATGTACGGTTTATTGAAGACTTAGGGCAGAGTCTATTTAAGCTTATTGAGAATAAATTTCAAAAGCCATTCAAATATAAGCCAGTAACTGCCGAGCAATTGGCTCATACGATGGTCGTAGCGGCGCTAACGCAAATTGAAGCCTTTAAACGATATGATAATCTGAGCATACAACAAACTCGATAAGGGAGTATTAAAGTGTCGACAGTACCATTTGTAACATGTGATTTATTAGATGATAATCCTGAAAAAAACTTACAGGTTGTAATCCCATCAATGGATGGCAAGTTCTTTCAAAGTTATGGAGCACGTAAAACTTTTGGGGGACAGGTTGTAACAGTAAAGTGCTTTGAAGATAACTCACGTGTAAAAGAGTTATTGGCAACAGATGGTACAGGTAAAGTATTAGTTGTGGATGGTGGTGCATCTATGCGCTGTGCACTCATGGGTGATTTGATTGCTGAGTCAGCAGTTAAAAACAACTGGAATGGTGTAGTGATTTACGGTTGTGTACGAGATGTTGATGCACTTGCGACCTTAGATTTGGGAGTACATGCATTGGCTGCAATTCCGCAAAAAAGTAATCGTAAGGGCATTGGTGAGGTAGATATTAATTTGTATTTTGGTGGAGTCACAATTCAATCTGGTGATTTTATCTATGCTGATAATAATGGGATTGTGATAGCAAAAGAAAAATTAGTCTAATTCTCTAATATAAAGGAAGGCACGATGGTGATTCATCAAATTAAAGTACTTCAAGCAGTTGTATCTGCAATTGCTGAAGGTGGTAGAGGTGTTTCAGGAACAGCATTTCCCCAACAACCTGTAAAAGCTTTGAAACTATATGAATTTGAAGGTTCACCATTTTGCCGTCGTGTTCGTGAAGTGATTACACTTTTGAATCTGGACGTAGAAATTTATCCATGTCCTAAAGGTGGAACAAAGTATCGTTCAGTTGTAAAAGAAAAAGGCGGCAAATTACAGTTTCCATTTTTAATTGATGAAAATACTGGCGATCAGTTATACGAATCACAAGATATTATTCATCATTTATTTAAACACTATGGCAAAACAGGGAAAACACCTCAGAAATTTTCGAGTTACCCAAACATGCCTTATGTTGCATTTGCAGGAACTATCTTAAATGGTGCCCGTGGAGTTTGGATAAATAAAAAAATTGTTGATAGAGCTGCACCTGAACAAAAACTTGAGTTATGGAGTTTTGAAGCAAGTCCGTATTCACGAATTGTAAGAAGTCTACTCTCTGAACTTGAGCTTCCATATATTTTGCATAATGTGGCAAAAGAAAGATGGCAAGATATGGGACCTGCTATTCTTCGCTTAAAACCAGGTAAATATATACCTTTAGAAGGTGGAAAAAGAGAAAAGCTATTGCCGATTATGCAGGATAAAATGCAAGTACCATACTTAGTAGACCCAAATACGGGAGTGAAGATGTTTGAGTCGGCTCAAATCGTAAAGTATTTAAAAAAGCAATATGGACGTTGATTAAGCTTAATCTGAGTAAGAGTTTAAGGCGTTTTACTTAAGCTCTTATTAACATCAGATTTCTTAACAGGTTGTATGAAAAAAATATGAGTATGCTAAATTAATAAGCTTAAATACCTAAAAAGGCATATTTTATGGAATGTATGAGAATTCAACCTGTAACGAGTGCTCCTGGTGAAAATGCATTATTTATTGTATTGGGACTAGCTCAAGGTGATTCTGTAATAGAAAAAGTAAAAGATTTTGCTGCTAATTTTTCAGCACTAACCAGAAGTCTCTTTAATCGTTATCCAGATAGTAAATTTAATGCTACTTTAGGTTTTAGCTCCAATGCATGGGATATATTATTTCCAGAGCAATCCAAGCCTCAAGAGTTAGAGCCATTTCAAGAAATTAGAGGTCCGAAATACACGGCTGTCTCAACTCCAGGTGATTTATTTTTCCATATACGTGCTGATCGTCAGACTTTATGTTACGAGCTGGGCAATATAATTAATCAACAGCTTGGTAAAGTAACGTATCCAATTGATGAGGTTCATGGTTTTCGTTATTTTGACGGTCGTGCAATTATTGGCTTTGTAGATGGAACAGAGAACCCTGAACCTGTTATTGCAGCGCAGTGGGCGTTAGTAGGCGATGAAGACCCTGACTTTATCGGGGGAAGTTATGCTTTTATCCAGAAATATACACATGATATGGATAAATGGCGTTCATTAACTGACGAAGAACAAGAAAAAGTGATTGGCCGTAAAAAGTTCAATGATGTTGAGCTCGGCGAAGATGAAAAACCTTTAACTGCTCATAATGTCGTTAGTAAAGCTCATGATGCAGAAGGCAATGAGCTTAAAATTATGCGAGCTAATATGCCTTTTTCAAATCCTTCTAGAAATGAATATGGTACATTCTTTATTGGCTACTCGCGTAAATTTAGTACAACCCGACAAATGCTTGAGAACATGTTTTTAGGTAACGAGCATGGTAATCTGGATCGGTTACTTGACTTTAGTACTGCTCAAACAGGTACTTTATTTTTTGTACCGACTGTAGATTTTCTTGATGATTTAGGCGATGAATAGTCGTTAGTTTAGAAGACTCAAATGATGGGAGTGACTAGATTACTTCCATTATTTAAATTGAAATAAATATGATGTGATGAAATGTTTAAAAAGATAACGCAGCTTTTTCAAGGCTCAAAAGAAACGCCAGAACAACTTTACTTGCAAGAGAATCAATTAAAATTTGATTCTGAACGTGGGCCTATCATTAATGATGTAGTGATTAATCAGAAGTGGTCAGAGCATCTTGAATATTTCTCAAACCGTAAATTACAGAATTTTGATAATCTTCAAAAGTTATTTCAAATTACGCCACAAATTAATGAAAAGATTGATTTAGAAATCGCAACACAGCGCTATGTTGCAAGATTGGAAAATAATCAAGAAAAGCTACTTCAACTCAAAGCGATTATACAAATTTTAAATCAATATTACGTTTTGTTTTTGCGTGATAAATAATCATAGTTGATTGATTAAAAAATATAAAAAGTAGGGCCAACTAGTAGTTTGATTTTCAAAAAAATAACTCATTTCACTAAAAACATCATGCTACTATTGAGCTCATATCTTCTTAGCTGATAAAAGCCATATACATGTTTCAACAAGAAATCTCTCAATTGAATTTACAACAGCTCAAAGCCGGTGAAAAGCGTTGGGTAGGGTCGTTATTAGGTTCGTCTGCTGCATTATTATTCAAAGAAATTGCCGTTCAGCATTCATCTTTGCTCGTTGTAGTAGCTCGAAATAACCAACATGTTGCTCAGTTAGAAAGTGAACTTGAATTTTATGGCATAAAACCGACAATTTTCCCTGATTGGGAGATTTTGCCGTATGACCGCTTGTCACCTCATCAAGATATTGTTTCAGAGCGACTCGCGATTTTATCCAATATGCCGCAAAAAGGTGTATTGCTCATTTCAGCAAGCACTTTAGCTCAAAGAGTTGCACCATATTCTTGGGTTTTAGGGGAGCATTTTGATATACGTGTGGGGCAAAAATTTGATTTAGAACAACAAAAGCTACGTTTAGTACAAGCTGGGTATCATTTAGTAGATACGGTTTATGACCATGGTGAGTTTGCTGTACGTGGTAGCATTATGGATATTTTTGCATCTGGTCAGGATGCACCTATCCGTATTGACCTTTTTGATGATGAAATTGATACTTTAAAATTCTTTGATCCAGAAACGCAAAGAACCACAACTACTTTAAAAAGTTTTACCGTCTTACCAGCAAAAGAGTTCCCATTAAAAGAAGCTCGTTCAATTTTTAGAGACCGTTATTCTGAACTTTTTCCGACTGCAAATCCTAAGAAAAACCCAATTTATCAAGATGTTCTTGATGGAATTGCATCTCCAGGAATTGAGTTTTATTTACCGTTATTTTTTGATAAAACTTACATGCAATCTCAAAGTACACTTACAACGTACTTTCCAAAGAATTGCATTGTAATTACAAATAATGATGTGGATAGTGATTTAACCAGTTTTTGGAAAGAAGTTTTCCGTCGCTATGAAGATAGACGTCATAACGCAGACCAGCCAATTCTCCCACCTGATGAGTTATTTATTGCACCAAATAACTTACTAAGTGCTTTAAATCAGTTCCCACGTATGCTTGTGAGTGCTGAAGCAGTTGAAGAAAAAGTTGGGGCTCTAAATCTTAAGGTTGAGCAACCACCTAAGTTGCCAGTTGATCCGAAAAAAGACAAACCATTTGCCGTAGTTAAAAAATATATTGATGAAGCAAATCATCCTGTTTTATTGGTTGCAGAAAGCGCTGGTCGACGAGAAAGTTTAAGAGATGGTTTGCGTGCCAGTCTGGGAGATATTCCTAGTGTAGATAGTTTTGAGCAATTTCAGAAAAGTCAGTTTGCGATTGCGATTACGAATGCGCCATTAGACCGTGGTTTGCTTTTAACTGATGAATTGTCTGTTATTTCAGAAAATCAGTTATATGAGCATCGGGTAGTCCAACGTCGTCGTAAACGTCAGCAAGAAGTTTCAGAAGAATTCCTAATTCGTAGTTTGACCGAATTAAGCATAGGTGCTCCTGTTGTTCATATTGACCATGGTGTAGGGCGTTACGCTGGATTAATTACTTTGGCAATTGAAGGGCAAGACTATGAGTTCTTGCAACTAGACTATGCTGAAGAGGCAAAAGTTTACGTGCCTGTGACTAACTTACATCTCATTAGCCGCTATAGTGGCGGAGATCCAGATTTAGCACCATTACACAAAATTGGAACTGACGCGTGGAGTAAGGCTAAACGTAAAGCTTTAGAACAAATTCATGATGTTGCAGCAGAGTTGCTACATATACAGGCACGTCGTCAGTCAAAACCTGGTTTTGGCTTTGAAGTCGATCAGTCGCTTTATATGCAATTTGCGAGCGGATTTGCGTATGAAGAAACACTTGATCAAGCCAATGCTATTGAAGCGACACTTTATGATATGCAACAAGCTAAACCGATGGACCGACTTGTTTGTGGGGACGTTGGTTTTGGTAAAACAGAAGTTGCAATGCGAGCAGCATTTGTTGCGGTGCAAAATGGCAAACAGGTTGCTGTTTTAGTACCGACGACATTGCTTGCTCAACAACATTATGAGTCTTTTAAAGACCGCTTTGCCGACTGGCCTGTTCGTATTGAAGTATTATCACGCTTTGGTTCAAATAAAATGCATACGAAAAATATTGAAGACCTTGCTGAAGGCAAAGTCGATATTGTGGTGGGCACCCATAAACTTTTACAAGAAAATGTGCAGTTTAAAGATCTCGGGCTAATGGTGGTCGACGAAGAGCACCGTTTTGGGGTGCGTGATAAAGAGCGTATTAAAGCATTACGTGCAGATGTAGATATGTTAACGCTTACAGCTACACCAATTCCTCGTACACTTAATATGGCTTTTTCGGGAATGCGTGATTTATCCATCATTGCTACACCGCCAGCCCGTCGTTTAGCTGTTAAAACCTTTGTACAAGAACATACCGAAGCGTCTATTAAAGAAGCGATCTTGCGTGAGTTACTACGTGGTGGCCAAGTATATTTCTTACACAATGAAGTTGATACGATTGAGAGAGCAGCTGAAAATATTCGCGTGCTTGTTCCTGAAGCTCGTGTAGCAGTAGCTCATGGGCAAATGAGAGAAAGAGAACTTGAGCAAGTCATGCAGCAGTTCTATCACAAAGAATACAATGTATTGGTATGTTCAACCATTATTGAAACTGGAATTGATGTTCCAAATGCCAATACTATTTTGATAGAAAGGGCTGACAAACTTGGTTTAGCTCAACTACACCAATTACGTGGCCGTGTAGGACGTTCACACCACCAAGCCTATGCCTATTTATTGGTTCCTTCGATAAAGCATTTAAAAGGTGATGCTGAAAAACGTCTAGATGCAATTCAACGTGCTTCAACTCTTGGTGCTGGTTTTATGCTGGCTACAGAAGATTTAGAAATTCGAGGCGCAGGTGAGCTTTTAGGTGAGCAGCAAAGTGGCTCAATGCAGGCAATTGGATATAGCCTATATATGGAAATGCTGGAAAAAGCTACTAAAGCGATTCAGCAAGGTAAAACACCGAATTTTGATGCGCCTTTATCATTAACTGCAGAAATTAATTTACACATTCCTGCACTAATTCCAGATGAGTATCTAGGTGACGTGCATCAGCGTTTATTATTCTATAAGCGTATTAGTAATACAGATACCCAAGAAAAGCTCGACAATATCCGTATGGAGCTTATTGACCGTTTTGGAGTTCCACCGCAATCAGTTAAACACTTATTTAGTGTTCACCAAATTCGACTGAAAGCTGAACAGCTAGGGATTACTAAGATCGATATTAATACGCAAGGTGGCAATATTGAATTCTCGCCTGATACACCTGTTCAGGCCATTAGTATTATTCAACTCATGCAAAAGCATCCAACCTATTATCGTATGGAAGGTGGTCAACGTTTAAAGGTTATGGTTCAGCTTGAAGAACAGGAAAAGCGGATCCAATTTATTAATGATTTGTTAGCGAAATTATTGAATGAATTACATGCTTAAATAGTGTTTTAAATTGATTTTCATTCCATATAAATTATTTGTATGTTGATAACAGAGTTTTATGCACGATTTCTCGGTCTGTTGGGGTAATAAGTGCATAAAATCATTGTTATTTGTAATCAAACCAGACACTAGCAATACTCACATCAAAACTGATGTGATAGTATTAGCCATTATTGTTTATTGTCATTTATAAAAGATATGTTTAGTTTGCATCCACAACTTGCTCAAGATACTTTTTTTGTAGGCGATTTCCCGCTTTCAACATGTCGTTTAATGAATGATATGCAATTCCCTTGGCTGATTTTAATCCCTCGTGTGCCGGGAATCACAGAATTATATGAGTTGAGCCAAGCTGACCAAGAACAGTTTTTACGTGAATCAAGTTGGTTATCTAGCCAGCTATCTCGTGTATTCCGCGCTGATAAAATGAATGTTGCCGCTTTGGGAAATATGGTGCCTCAATTGCATTTCCATCATGTGGTACGTTATCAGAATGATGTTGCATGGCCTAAACCAGTATGGGGTACACCTGCGGTTCCTTATACAAATGATGTGCTGGCTCATATGCGTCAAACTCTTATGCTTGCGTTACGTGGTCAAGGTGATATGCCATTTGATTGGCGCATGGACTAAATCAATGCAATGCCACATTTATATGAATGTGGCTACATTGAGGTGTGGAGGATAGGGTGCAATTAGAGAGGTTTATTGATAGAGAGCCTAAGCAGTTTGCATATTTTCATCGCTTGATGGGATATTCAATTCTGTCATTAATTTTAGTGATTTATGCTTTTACCTCACCTAATACAAATTATCAGATCTATGTTCCACCTTTTTTCCTGTTCTTACTTTTTATTAGTTCGAAGTTAGAACACTGGCTTCAGTACCAATTCGATAAAAAAACTCAAAAAAGTGTTTTCTTTGCGATCGATGCAATTGTTGTAGCCGTTACCTTAGCAGGTCTGCATCTTAATTTGGTGCCTACATTTATTGCACTTTTTGCATTATTTTATTCAGCAATTAATAGTCGTATTTCTTTCGCAGTCATTTGTTTGACTAGCTTGTTAGGCGCGATTATTTTTTATTTAAGTACTTTCTTTTTATTTGGTTTTTATACATATTTTGAGCCTACTAGCCAAGAGTTGACTGTAATTACACTTCTTGGCTTGGTTATGTTTATTACTATCGGAAACTACTACCAGCATCGTTGGGTTAAAAAAATCAGTCAGCAGCGTCAACATTACTATGATCAAATGACCCGCTATATTGCTTTTGCTAATCAGTTAAGCCGTTATGCGCCATTACAGTTATGGCAGTCTATTATGCGCGGTGAAGCTGAAGCAAAGATTGAATATAAGCGTAAAAAAATGACGGTGTTTTTTTCTGATATTCAGGGTTTTACAGAGTTATCAGAAACTTTAATTCCAGATGATTTAGCATTCTTGCTTAATGATTATTTAAGTCATATGACGGAAATCGCTAAACAGTATGAGGCTACTGTCGATAAATTTATGGGGGATGCCATCCTCATATTTTTTGGTGATCCGAATTCACAAGGTGTGGAGCAAGATGCTAAAGCATGTGTAGAAATGGCAATCGCTATGCGTCAGCAAATGAAACTGCTGCGCGAGCGCTGGAAAAAAATGGGTTACTCAGCATTGCATATCCGAATGGGTATTAGTACAGGTTACTGCCACGTAGGAAATTATGGGGCAACCCATCGTATGGCTTATACGATTGTAGGTCGTGATGTGAATTTAGCGGCTCGTCTGCAATATGCTGCTGAAATAGATGAAATCTTAATTTCAGACGATACTTATCAATTAATTAAAAGTGATTTTCTGTGCGCACCTAAAACACCGATTTATCTAAAAGGTATTCAAGGTGCCGTAAAGACATGGCAAGTGATGGAGAAATATACAGGGAATAAGTCAGATCATCAGCAATGGTTTGATTATGAGTATAAAGGCTTTCACTTGGTACTTAATTTAGAAGAAGTACAAAACTATGAATATCCTGAATTAGTAGAAGTGCTTGAGAAAATGATTCAACGAATTAAAGTTCAACAAACTTTAGTGAATACTCAAGGTATAGCGCAGTTAAGACTTGAAGATGAAGTTAAACCTTTAGAAATAGACCAACAAAATCAAGTTTAGAGTTTATAAAATATAAAAAAAGCTGCTTTAAAAGCAGCTTTTTTATTAACATGATTAATGATTTTCTGAAGCATGGTTAATTGTATATTTAGGAATCTCAATTTCTAAATCTTCATCTACAACTTTTACTTGGCATGAAAGGCGAGAATCCGGTTCAAGACCCCAAGCGCGATCTAAAAGATCTGCTTCAACATCATCCATTTCTTCTAGGCTATCAAAACCTTTACGAACTACTACGTGACATGTTGTACAAGCGCATGACATGTCACATGCATGTTCGATTTTAATTCCTCGATCAAGCAAACTTTGGCAAAGATTTGCATTCTGTTCAACTTCAAATTCTGCACCTTCAGGACAAAATTGAGCGTGAGGAAGTACTTTAATGCGGGGCATATTGATCACCTATACCTTTAGTTTGAATTTGACCAATCTTCAAGTTTTGTACCTTTTAAGGCGTGGTCAATATGTCGATTCATACGTAGTGCAGCAAAAGCATCACTATGTACTTTAAGTTGTTCTACAGCTTTTTCAATTGCTTGAATATCATTGCCTTCAAGTTGTACTTTAAGCGAGTTTTCAGCGGCTTTAAGTGCTTCGAGCTGTTCATTATTGAGTAAATCAGCATCCACTTTCAAAGCTTGTTCTAATGCTTCAAGCTCGCGTTGGGCCTCAACTTTGGTTTCTTTTAAATGACGCAGATTTTTGTCTTCTTCTGCATGTTGGAAACCTTCAATTAACAAGCGTTCAGTGTCAGACTCTGATAAACCATAAGATGGTTTAATATCAATTTGAGCTTGTACACCTGAAGTTGTTTCACGAGCTGAAACAGTAAGCAAGCCGTCTGCATCTACCTGAAAGGTAACTTCAATACGTGCTTGACCAGCAGTCATTGGGGGAATGCCATGAAGAACGAATCTTCCTAACGATCGACAGTGTTCGACTAAATCTCTTTCACCTTGAACTACATGAATAAGCATGGCAGTTTGGCCATCTTGATAAGTAGTAAACTCTTGGCGGCGAGCAACTGGAATAGCTGTATTACGAGAAATAAGACGCTCTACTAATCCACCCATAGTTTCTAAGCCAAGAGAAAGAGGAGTAACATCTAAAAGTAGTGAGCCGTCTTGGCTGTTTCCAATTAATTGATTGGCTGTAATAGAAGCACCAATCGCTACTACTTCATCAGGATTAATTGTGCAAAGTGGTTCTTGGTTAAATACATTGCGAACTGCTTGCTGAACAGCATACGAACGGGTAGAACCACCTACTAAAACAACATTTTGAATATCTGATAATTCAAGTTTTGCATCACGTAAAACGCGTTTGCAAACACTAATTGTTTTGTCTAAAGCAACTTGAATAATGCTCTCAAAGGTTGAACGATCAAGTGTTAGTACATTTTCAAGTAGTTTTAACTGAACGGATTCTTGTGTAGAGAGTTGTTCTTTTGCTTGGCGAGCAGCAACAATAAATACTGCATAGTTTTCATCACTTAGCGTATCAATATTTAATTGTTTTTTAGCCCACTTAACAATGAGACGATCTAAATCATCACCGCCTAAAGCAGTATGACCACCTGTAGCTAATACTTCAAAGACACCTTGTGAAAAACGTAGGATTGATACGTCGAAAGTACCACCACCTAGGTCATAAATCACATAGTTATGATCTGTAGCTAAATTCGTTTCTTGATCTAAACCATAAGCCACAGCAGCAGCAGTTGGTTCATTTAATAGGCGTAATACATTCAAACCAGCCAGCTGTGCAGCATCGCGTGTTGCTTGACGTTGTGCTTCATCAAAATAAGCTGGAACAGTAATTACGGCTCCATTTACTGGGTTTTGTAAGCTAGATTCAGCACGCACTTTTAGTTGTTTTAAAATTTCAGCTGAAATTTCAACAGGCGTTTTACGACCAGAACGTGTTTCGAAAGCTGGCATCTCATTTTCAGAACCCACTAATTCATATGGGTGTTGAAATTTGATATCTGCTTTTGAGCGTCCCATGAAACGCTTTACAGAAACAATTGTATTTTTTGGATCAGCAATAATGAAAGGTTTTGCTTCTTCACCATAATGAGTGACATCATTTCCATAATGCACAATAGAAGGAAGAAGTCGTCTTTCTTTTTCGTCGTTAAGGACTTTTGGTTTGCCTGATAACACTGTCGCAACTAAAGAATGTGTTGTTCCTAGGTCGATACCAATCGCAATGCGGTGTTCATGTGGGGCACTGGATTGACCCGGTTCAGCAATTTGCAAAAGTGCCATGAGTTAAATCCTTTGAATATAAATTGGAAAAAGCAAATTAAAAATCATCGTCTAAATCAAAGTTGTCTTCATCATCCAACAGTTGATCTTCTGCTTTTTCAATATCGTTAAGAACGCGCTGAAAGAAACGTAATTTACGTACAGTATCTCGAGCTTCGCCCCAATCTTCATCTGAGTAGTCAATTTTAAATTCACGAACTAAGCCATCAATCCACTGAAAAACTTCTTGCTTAAGAGTACTTAAATGCTCTTGTGAAGTTGCTTCATCAAGTTGCTCACGAAGTTCTAGAGCTGATTGTAGGAACTCAAAATCACTGATGGATTGATCGAGGTGATGATCTTGCTTTTTTAACGCTAATAGATAAGCAGCGCGGCTATCTACTTGCGAAAGTACTTTAAAAGCTTGATTGATTTCACTTGATTTGATCAATGCCTGATCTTTATCTTCTGCTTTATCTGGGTGATATTGCTGTTGCAAACTTAAGAAACTAGATTTTAAGCTCGCCAAATCGATATCGAGTTCTACGGGTAAATTGAACAACTCAAAATGATTCATTAGAAAGGAGGTCCACGTTAATTAAATACATTAAAACAGTGCTATAAAAAGTCACTGTTTTAATGAAAAGGATGGAAGGAGAAGAGGGAGTTATACAGTGAAAGACTCACCGCAACCACATTCACCTTTTTTATTGGGATTGTTAAATTCGAACCCTTCGTTAAGGCCATTCTTTACGTAGTCCATTTCTAAGCCTTCTAAATAGACAAGACTTTTTGGATCTACAAAAACCTTAACGCCAAATTGTTCGAAAACTTGGTCATGTTCATCGACAGAATCAACAAATTCGAGAACATAAGCCAACCCAGAACAACCAGAAGTTTTCACACCCACGCGAATGCCTTCACCCTTACCTCGATTTTTAAGGTAATTGCTAATATGAGTCGCAGCATTTTCAGTTAAATGAATCATGAAAACTCCAACGTTTACAATGGTAACAAATTAAGCTTTAGATTTTTTACTGCGGTAATCATCAATCGCAGCTTTAATTGCATCTTCAGCTAGTACAGAGCAGTGAACTTTTACTGGAGGAAGAGCAAGCTCGGTTGCGATATCAATATTTTTGATCGCTTGAGCTTCATCAAGAGTCTTACCTTTTAACCATTCAGTTACAAGTGAGCTTGATGCAATTGCAGAACCACAACCATAAGTTTTGAAGCGTGCTTCTTCAATCACACCACTATCATTTACCTGAATTTGTAAACGCATCACGTCGCCACATGCAGGTGCACCCACCATGCCTGTACCAACATTTTCAGAGTTTTTATCTAAAACACCAACATTACGTGGGTTTTCGTAATGATCAATTACCTTTTCGCTATAAGCCATTTCGCTTCTCCAAACCTCGGGGTCAGCCTAATATTAATATGAGGGTTAAAACACTAATTTCAATAATTAGTGTTCTGCCCATTCAACTGTAGAAAGATCGATACCTTCTTTGTACATATCCCAAAGCGGAGAAAGTTCACGTAATTTCTCAACAGCGGCTTTGGTAATTGTAAGCACGTGGTCAATGTCTTCTTCAGTTGTGTATTTACCAAAACTAAAGCGGATTGAGCTGTGTGCTAGCTCATCAGATAAACCTAATGCGCGAAGAACATATGAAGGCTCTAAAGTTGCAGAAGTACAAGCAGAACCACTTGATACAGCAGCATCTTTAAGCGACATCATTAAAGATTCACCTTCAACAAAGTTGAAGCTAACGTTTAAATAGTTTGCAACGTTTTGAGTTGGGTGACCATTTAAGAACACTTGTTCAAGGTCTTGTAAACCGTTCCAAAGTTTGTCACGAAGTTTACGGAGACGCTCTTGTTCTGCATGCATTGTTTTGCCTGCAATTTCAAAAGCTTCACCCATACCAACGATTTGGTGAGTAGCCAAAGTGCCAGAACGCATACCACGCTCATGACCACCACCATGAATTTGTGCTTTTAGACGAACACGCGGGCTACGACGTACATATAATGCGCCGATACCTTTTGGACCATAAATTTTATGAGCAGAGAAACTCATAAGGTCAATTTTCATCGTAGATAAGTCGATATCAACTTTACCAGCTGCTTGCGCTGCATCTACGTGGAAAAATGTTTTGTTGGCACGTGTTAATTCACCAATCGCCGCTACATCTGTAACTGTACCGATTTCATTGTTTACCATCATAAGAGAAACAAGAATAGTATCTGGGCGAAGGGCAGCCTTAACCATTTGAGGAGTGATTAAACCTGTTTGTGGTTCTGGCTCTAAATAAGTAATTTCAAAACCTTGTTCTTCTAATTCACGACAAGGATCTAGAACAGCTTTGTGTTCAATTTTACTTGTAATGATATGTTTGCCTTTAGATGCATAGAATTGAGCTACACCTTTAAGGGCAAGGTTATCTGATTCAGTTGCACCAGAAGTCCAAACAATTTCACGTGGATCAGCTTTAATTAAATTTGCTACTTGCTCACGTGCATATTCAACTTTTTCTTCTGCCTGCCAGCCATAAGCGTGCGAACGAGACGCAGCATTACCAAAGGTACCGTCGAAAGTTAAACACTCCATCATACGTTCTGCAACTTGCGGATCTACTGGAGTGGTTGCTGCGTAATCAAGATAAATTGGACGTTTCATATCAAATACCTGTACCCGATAAAAGAGCTGAATCTGTGCCAGTCACATTTTGGCGTAATGCAACAGTTTGAACGTTGTCTCGGCTAATGAGGTCGGCAAGAGAGATTTTTGCTAAATAGTCGGCAATATGATGAGAGAGTTCTTGCCATAAATCATGAGTGAGACACATTGCACCATTTTGGCAGTTACCTTTATGGTCACAACGTGTTGCATCAACCGTTTCATTTACAGCTTCAATAATTTCTAACACAGTAATTTCATCAGCATTTCGAGCCAAATGGTAACCACCATTTGCACCACGAACACTAGAAACTAACCCATGACGCTTAAGTTTTGCGAATAACTGTTCTAAATAAGCAACTGAAATGGATTGGCGTGCGGCAATTTCGGCGAGCGTGATCGTTTGTTCAGTTGGCTGCAAAGCTAAATCAAGTAGAGCAGTCACTGCGTAGCGACCGCGAGTTGTAAGGCGCATGATTCGATACACATGTTAAGACTAGATAATAGGATTTTATGAATCCCGACTAAAATAGTCAAGTTTTTTTATTTTTAATTCAAGTGTAGGAACAAAATAGAAAAATAAATTAGGCAACCCACAAATTATATATGAAATAAACAATAAATATTAGGCTAATTATACCAAAGGAGAAGTTAATATTTCGTTGACGTCGTTGTAAGCGAGTAATTCGATTTTGATACTGTTTAATTTCCACGTGAAGGGAGTTGATCTCTGATCTTTGTTGATCAATTTTCTCAAGTAATGGAGCGATCCGTTTACGTGAAGCAAGGGTTTCAGCTTCATCATCTGAAGTGTTAAACCACTGTTTCCAGTCAACTAGCAATTTTGGAAGAGTTAAATGAGAAATTAAATCTAGAAGTTCCTTTTTCGTTTCCTCATCACCATCAATACGCATATTTTTAAGACTGCGTTGGTTAGAAAAACCAAAAATTTTAATTAAATCGATAAGCGTACTATTAATCTCAAGATCAATACGTCTATCAAAAGAATGAATATCGAATAACAAACCTTTTTCTGTAAATTGAACATAGAAGTCAAAGAAAGGTAAATAGCTATTAATACGAATCGTTGTTTTGTTCAAAATAAACTTTTTCGCTTGCAAGCGAAGGGCACCATCGTGGGTGAGAATAAATGAAAAAAAAGTTTCTAAAATAATTAGAACAATATTCAGCAACAGACGCGGATGTTTTTGTCTTTGTTGCGTTTCACTCATAAAAGTTTATCCTTAGAAATAGCAATTAACCGAAGAATGGGACATCCTATCCCAAACTTAACACAATGTCGTGTTAAATATATTTACATGACTTATTTGCTTTGTAGAACAGTTTTGTAAATGGATCAAGTCTTTACTTTGATATTATAGAAATATTTTGTGGTCAAATCAGTCATCATTTCTCTCATCTGATTAGGAGTTTAGATTAATGGATAATGCAAATACAGATACCCAGATAGAAGAGTCGGAAGAAAAAAATAAATTAAAATCAAAAAGTTCAAGAAAATCAGCTTTAGATTTTAGGAAGTATACTAAGCAAATTTGGCTAGCAGGACTTGGTGCTTTTTCACGTGCGGAAGAAGAGGGAAATAAGCTCTTTGATTCTTTGGTTAAAGTGGGTGAGGAGCTAGAATCAAAAACTGGAGACTTGGCAGACAATACTGTTGGCAAGGTCACAGAAAAAGCAAAAGAATCTGTATCTGAAACAAAAGACAGAGTAGAAAAGATTCTTGATACGAGTGTTAATCACTCTTTAAACCGTATTGGGTTGGTGACACCGAAGGATTTGCAACACATCGAACAGCTGCTCGTACAACTGCATATTAAGGTGGATGCTTTAATAGAAGAAAATCAACAGTTGAAAGCAAAATTGAATAAAAAGTAAAAAAATGTTGGGATTTAGCAAATATATAACAGTTTTTTAGCATTTATTTTTGCTAAAAGCCCTGCTCTAGTATTGCGTTTTCCCCTAAAGCATTGCTATAAAGGCGTCATGGCCTTTTAAACTATAGCCTTGGACCTTAAACAAACGATATTAAGAGGATGTTTTATTCATGAATAAATCAGAATTAATCGATGCAATTGCTGAAAAAGGGGGAGTATCTAAGACTGATGCAGGCAAGGCACTCGATGCGACAATTGCGTCAATTACTGAAGCACTTAAAAAAGGTGACACAGTAACTTTAGTTGGTTTTGGTACTTTCAGTGTTAAAGAACGTGCTGCACGCACTGGTCGTAACCCTAAAACTGGTGAAGAGCTTCAAATTAAAGCAACAAAAGTACCTAGCTTTAAAGCTGGTAAAGGTCTTAAAGATTCAGTAGCTTAATCTTTTAAGATGAATAAACGCGCCAATATAGGCGCGTTTTTTATTAAATATCTGAATTGACCAATATTGCTCATTCATTGATTGTGGTTTTTCAGTTAAAATTCTCCTCGAAATAAAATATTGGAATACTTATGGAATCGTTTCGTACAGTCATTAAGGGTTGGCTCGGCAAAGTCCTTCTAATTTTGTTTTTGACCCCTTTAGCACTTGTAGGTATTGAAGGATATTTTAATAGGGGAAACAAGGCTGATGTTGCTAAGACAGTAAATGGCCAAGAAATATCTAAAAAAGACCTTGAAACTTTAACTCAGTCTTACAAAGAACAATATTTAGCTGCTGTTAAAGGGGATGAAAGTTTACTTAATTTGCCTGTCATTCAGGCTAAGGCACTCGATATTTTGGTGTCACGTAATCTATTAATACAGCAAGCAGAAAAATTAGGTATCTCTTTGAGTGATGCTCAAATTGAGCAAATGTTAGCTCAGCAGCCTAGTTTGCAAGAGAATGGTCAATTCTCACAAAAACTCTATGAAAATTACTTACGTTCTATTGGCATGACGAGTCAGGGTTTAATAGCAAGCCTACGTCAAGATCATGCTTTGAAAATGTTAACGTCAACCTTTGCTGATTACTCTTTAGTAAGTAAAGTTGATCTAATGCAAATTGCGAATTTGCAAACTGAACAACGTACGTTACATTTAGCTAGTATTAAATTAGATGCTTACAAAACAGGTTTAACTGCATCTAATCAAGAAGCTACAGATTACTATAACAAGCATCAAAATGAATTTAAGCAACAGGCTTCGGTTGATGTTGATTATGTTGTCTTATCTCCATCAATGATGGCTAAACCAGCTCCTGCAACTGAAGCTGAACTTCAGCAAGCTTATGCAAAGTTTGTTGAAACTCAGAAAAAAGATGCTAAACGAACTGTAAAGCATATTTTAATTACTACTGATGCTCGTGATGATGCAACTGCACAAAAACTTGCAAAAGAAGTTTATGCAAAAATTCAGGGTGGTCTATCGTTTGCACAAGCTGCATCGCAGTTCTCTGAAGATCCTAGTTCAAAAGCAAAAGGTGGTTTAGTTGAAGCATATGCTCCAGGTGTTTTCTCGGATGCATTTGATAAAACTGTTTTAAGTTTGAAAAATGGACAAGTTTCGCAGCCAGTAAAAACACAATATGGTTATCATATTATTGAAGCAGAAACTCAAGCTAACCAAATCCCTTCATTTGAAGCTGAGAAAGCGCGTTTAACGGCTGAGGTTGAAAAGAATAAAGTTGCTACGGTTTATTCAGATGCTGTAAACAGTTTGAATGAAACAATTGTTGGTAATGATTCTTTAGAAGCTGTTGTACAAGAAGTAAAAGGTGCAAAAGTTGAATCATTGAATGGTGTAACTTTAGCAACTCAAAACCCATATTTAAGTGATCCAAGTGTCAAAATTAAGTTATTTAATGATGATGTGAAAAATGGTGACCGTAATGCATCATCTAATATTCAATTAGCAAATGGTGATACGGTATGGGTTAAAGTACGTGATTACCACGCAGCTGGTGTAAAACCATTAGCGCAAGCGATGAATGAAGCAAAAGCCAAAGTTATCGATGCAAAAGCGCGTAAAGCAGCCCAAGCAAAAATTGCTACCATGTTGACTGAGTTTAAAACTCAACCAGCAGAACAAGTAGTTGCTAAAAATAAAGTCGCATTTGAATCAGCAGGCGTATTTAGTCGTTCACAGGGTTTAAAGCGTGAAATTGAACGTGCAGCATTTAGTTTAGCTACCCCTAAACCGGGTATGTGGTCTGTTACAACAGCAAACTTACCAAATGAGCTGGTAGTCGTTGCAGTTTCAAATGTAAATTCATCAGCCGCTAATGCTATTCCTGCTGATCAATTACAACAGCTAAAACAACTTTATCGTCAATCTCGTGGCCAACAAATATTGGAAGATTACAGCCAATATTTAAAATCACATGCAAAAATTAAATAATAATTTGATCAAATAAAAAAAGCGCTTCGGCGCTTTTTTTATTTTCTATTAATCAAGATGATGTTCGATATATTGCTGTCGATATTGTTTAGGTGATAAATCAAAAATTCTTTTAAAGGCCTGACTAAAAGCAGTCTCGGATGAATAGCCGACTTTGTTTGATATTTGCTGAATTGAAAAATTACTTGTGCGTAAGTACTGACTTGCTAAACGAAAACGGTAATGTTGCAAATAAGTTAGAGGTGGTTCCCCAATAATACTATTAAATAGATTTGCGAATTTGGACCGTGACATACAGCATCGTTCTGCTAAAGATTCAACTGTCCAAGCGACTTCTGGTTGGCTATGAATAGCGGATAGGGCATTACTCAATTCAGGATGGGTTAACGCACTTAGCCAGTTTTGTTGATCAGTCATTTGTTGAACATGATCACGAATGCACTCAATGAGAAGAATACTGACTAAATGATCAATAATTTTGTCATGTCCCGGCCTGATTTTTTGAGTTTCAATTGCTAAAAAATAAAGCCCAATTTGTAGCCATTCTGGTGGGTTGGTTTGATTTTCGTGCTGAATATGCATGATAGAAGGCAATGCATTAATCAAAGGACCTGCCATATGAGTATCGATCTGACAGCGTAAACATAGTAATAATGTTTTATCTGGAGAAGAAGTACCAAACTCGATCGCGTCTTGTCTATGGCCATTAAAAAGTGAAGTAATATCTAGAGAATCTACTAATTTAGTTGCTGTTGATTTTGAGTCGGTGGCATTATGTGCTTTTCCAGAAGGAATTAAAATAATATCACCAGCTGTCGCAATTATTTTTTCTGACGCATTAAGTTGAATATATACTGAACCAGTTAAAACAATATAGGCAAGTAAAGCAGATTGATCTTGTGTTTTAAAAGCCCATTCTCCTTGTGCTTTTAAATAGATGTATTCAGACTTATTAAGGTGAATATCATCAAAAAATTTACTTAGTGCATCCATCTTTAAATGATCAATCATTATTTTAATAAAATTATAGTGAGCTATGAGAATAGATCAACATGTGTTTTTAGGACAAAAAAGTGGAAGAAAATGCCAAAGACTTTGAAATAGGTTTTTTGGACGGTTACTACTGTTAAGTAAGTACTATTTCTTTAACTATATAGATATATAGAAAAAGGAAATATGACTATGAATGCACCAGTAAATGTTCAGCAAGAACTTATGCCAGTGCCAGCGTCTATGCGTGAGATAGATCGTAAGCGCTATTTATGGATGATTAGTCCAGCTCTACCTGTAATTGGTTTAGGTATTTTAGCTGGTTACCATTTTGGTCCACGTCCATTAAAAAAAGTTTTCGCTTTAGGTGGTCCGCTTTTATTACATGTTGTGATCCCTGCAATTGATACTGTTATTGGGAAGGATGCACGTAATCCGACTGATGAAGAAATTAAGCTTTTAGAAAAAGATCCATATTACTCACGTCTTGTGAAAAGTTTTATTCCATTGCAATATGCTGCAAATGTTTATGCATGTTATTTAACAAGTCGTAAAACTACATCATTCATTGATAAAATTTTGCTCGGTGTTTCAATGGGGGCGATTAATGGTATTGCGATTAATACAGCCCATGAATTAAGTCATAAGCATGATCGTATTGATCATATTTTATCTCATCTTGCTTTGGTTCCTACAGGTTATAACCATTTCCGTATCGAACATCCTTATGGACACCATAAACGTGCAGCAACTCCTGAAGATCCGGCTTCTTCACGTATGGGCGAAACATTTTATGAGTTCTGGCCACGTACAGTTATGGGTTCTTTTAAGTCTGCAATTGAAATCGAGAAAAATCGTTTAAAACGTAAAGGAAAAGAGTTCTGGTCAGCAGATAATGAATTATTACAAGGCTGGGGAATGAGCGCTGCTTTCCATGCTTCTATGGTGGGAATTTTTGGTAAAAGCACAATTCCATATTTAGCGACACAAGCATTTTACGGCATTAGTCTTTTTGAAATTATTAACTATATTGAACATTATGGTTTACTACGTCAGAAAAAAGAAAATGGTCAATATGAGCGCACAATGCCAGAGCATAGCTGGAACAATAACAACGTAGTAACAAACTTATTTCTGTACCAGTTGCAGCGTCACTCAGATCATCATGCTTATCCGACTCGTCCATTCCAAGCATTACGTCATTTTGATGAGGCGCCAGAATTACCAAGTGGTTATGCAAGTATGTTATTACCTGCGTTAATTCCTTCGTTGTGGTTCAAAATAATGGATAAGCGAGTTTTTGATCACTATAAAGGTGATTTGAACAAAGCGAATATTTCACCAAAACGACGTGCAAAAATCTTCAAAAAATTTGGTGCAGTAGATAAATCATTAGAAGCATAAAAATTGAATAAATAATATATATTCCTGAAATACCAAACCCTCTAATCATGTGATTAGAGGGTTTTATCTTTTAGATAAATCTTAGAGTTATGAAGCAAGAGAGTTTAGATTCTCTTGCGTCTTTTTTATTTTAATTCACTGGAAGATTTACCAAGCTCACGACGCGCAATAATTAATTGTTGAATTTGCTGAGTACCTTCAAAAATATCAAGAATTTTTGAATCACGTGCCCATTTCTCAAGTAATTCATCTTCGTTATAGCCTAGACTTGCTGCTAACTCGACACATTTTAAAGTGATCTCGTTACCAACACGACCTGCTTTTGCTTTTGCAATAGAAGCTTCTTTAGAATTTGGCTTTTTATTATCAGCCATCCATGTTGCTTTTAACATGAGCAGACGAGCAGCTTCCCATTCAGCCTCCATGCGGTAGATTTGTGCTGCAAGGTTAGAAGCATGCAGATAGGGAGTCGAGTAGTCAGGATCAAGCTGATCTTTAAAAATCTCTTTAATACGCTCTAGTGAAGCTTTCGCACAACCGATTGCCATTGCTGCAACTAGAGGGCGTGTATTGTCAAAAGTTTCCATTACTCCGGCGAAACCTTTAGCAACATCCACTTCGGCATTACCCAAAAGGTTCTCTGCTGGTACACGGCAGTCAATAAAACTGATGACTGCTGTATCTGATGCTTTAATTCCTAATTTATGTTCGAGACGTTCGACCTTCATACCGGGCGTACCTTTAGGTACGACAAATGATTTAATTGCTGCACGGCCAAGTTTACGATCGAGTGTAGCCCAAACAACGACAGAGTCTGCACGTTCGCCTGAAGTTACAAAAATCTTTTCACCATTTAGAATGTAGTCATTGCCATCTTTGGTTGCTGTGGTACGGATAGCGGCAGAGTCGGAGCCACAACCAGGTTCTGTGATGGCCATTGCTGCCCATGTTCCTTTGAACCGTTCTAATTGCTCATCATTTGCGACAGCAGCAATTGCTGAGTTTCCAAGACCCTGACGAGGCATACTCAGTAATAAGCCTGTATCGCCATAACACATCTCAATAATTCCAAGAGCGGTCGACATGTTGGTTCCATTGCGAATACCTTCATTGTCGGTATCACCGCGCTTTCCAGCACCCGTAGCACCCGCATTAATTCCTTCACCACCTTCATTCATGCCATCAATGAGGGAGGCAAGCATATCAAGTTCTTTTGGATATGCATGTTCAGCTTTATCATATTTGCGAGAAATAGGGCGTAAAACATTGATCGCAACATCATGTGCCTGATCAATCATCATTTTGAATTTTTTAGGATTTTGTAAATTCATTAAAGTATCCTCTGATTGATCTTTTAAGCATGTAAGCCAGATTGTAAAATTGCAGTAGCCCGTAAATCGCGGTACCAACGTTCAACGGGATGTTCTTTTGTGAAACCATGTCCACCAAGAATTTGCACACCGTCTGTACCAATTTTCATGGATTTTTCAGCACAAAGTAGATGAGCTAAGTAAGCTTCGCGGTGAAATGGCTTGCCTGACTCTGCAAGGCTTGCTGCATTTAAAATCAACATACGCATTGCATCAATTTCAATTGCCATATCTGCAATCATGAAAGCGACACTTTGACGATGTGAAATAGGTTCACCGAATGCAGTTCGTTCATTGGCATATTTAATACAGTAAGCTTTTACAGCTTCACATGTACCTACAGCCATTGCACACCACATTAAGTTGCCCAAATCTAAAAAAGCAGTGTAATCAAAATCTGTTGCACCTAAACGTAGAGCAGGAGTGTGATTAAAGCGAAGAGTTGCTGTTTCTGTGGCTTTAAGGCCCATGGCCGGAGTGTTTTTTATTGAAATTGTTTCATTACACTGCACGACAAATACATCTGGTTTACCGTTAAAGTCTGCACTTACTAAAAATACATCAGCTAAATCGCCTAAAATCACTAATGTTTTTTCACCATCAATAAAAAACTTATCATTTTCAAGTGATGCTTTTGTTTTTAAAACATAAGGGTTAAATGCTGGAGTTGTTTCTTGAACAGCAAAAGTTGCTGTAATGTCTGAGTCTTCTGCAAAACATGGTAGGTACATCGACTGAACTTCAGCAGAACCCCAACGTGTGATTGCATTAATAACGCTAAATGTACTGAGTAATCCTGC
Organism: Acinetobacter sp. 742879; assembly: GCF_000588535.1. NCBI lineage: Bacteria > Pseudomonadati > Pseudomonadota > Gammaproteobacteria > Moraxellales > Moraxellaceae > Acinetobacter > Acinetobacter sp. 742879. Next base: position 418,873 of record NZ_JFYC01000001.1, read on the forward strand.
TGTAAGGCTGAAATCACCTTCAGCTAGTTTTTCAGCAATTAACAAGTTACTAACGATATTTTGTTCGGCCGCTACTCCACCGAGTGCTTCTGGAAGTGCATAGTAGTTAAGTCCTAAATCTTCAACATATTGCCAAAGACTTTCAGGAAACTGAGCTTCCTGATCGGCATCATGAGCTAACCCCAATAAAACCTCTTGAGCAAATTGAGACATTGCTTCAGAAGTCATTTGTTGTTCTTCGGTTAGACTTAAATCAAATAAATTTTTTTGTTGGCGAGGTAAACGTTGTTGAGAGATTTGCTTGGGCTTAAACGCTTTTTGAGTCTGCGTTAATGCTCTAAAGCCAGCTTTTGAACCTTGATAAAGAGATTTTTCAACAAATTTACGCAACTTGAGTTGATCAAGTACATCGCTTCCAGCCAATCTGGTGATCAGCGATAAACCCAAACCCTGAGCTTTATTGATCATACTTGTCATGATTATGGTGTCCTAACACATTGTTATTGTTTTATGCTGACACGCCTTATATTAAAAAACTATGTCGTTACTGACATTCGAAAAATGAGTAGATAAATGGTAAATAGAAAATAAGAAAATTATAAGTTTTTGATTTTATTTATTTAAAATAATTTCAATATTGGGGGAGCCGAGAAGGATTGACTAGAATGACATGGAATCATTCTAGTCTTTCATTAAATCAAGCAAAGTTACGAATCATACGTCGCACATTGGTTTTTGCATCAATAACCGTCATAAATGTGTAGGCTCCAATGAATTTACGGCTAATAAACATAAACTCTTTTGGCGGAACTGAAAAATAACGTGAAGCCATTGATTTACTAGCTTGTTGCATAACACGGCTATGAAGCTGGCTTTTCTTCCAGTCATAACGTTCGTGTTCATCCATAAGACCAGCGGGCATATCTGGGTTATTTGCAGGAGTACTGAATGCTTCTGTTGCAAGTAAAAAGACATCAGCCATACCTGGTTTAATACTTTCAGGCATCGCATCAAAGAACTCGTAACCAGTCATGGCTTTGACCATTGCATCTTTATTATGGTGATAACCTGCCTGAATGAGTTGACGGGCAACTGATAGCAAGTGTTCATCAAACTGGCGAATAGCACCAAAATCTAATAATACAATTTTGTCTTGAATGTCTTGGCCATTACCTAAACGAACAAGGTAATTACCAAAGTTAGGGTCAGTTTGCATTTCACCCCATTCAAAAATTTCACGAACCGCAATCTCTAATGACGCTTCACCGAGTTGATTACGACGTTCCTGAGGTAATGACAACATCACAGGGCTATTAATTGGCACACCACGTTCAAAAGTCATGCAGAGCACTTGATTTGTGCAATATTCATCTACAATTGTAGGAACAATATAGCGCTCATCATCTTTTAAGCGTTCACCAAAGCGACGAGTAGTGGCAGCTTCAACATCATAGTCAACTTCACGATGCATCATTTCACGTACTTCATCAAACCACTGATCAAATTCACGGGTTTGTGGAACCATACGCGTCAGTTTAAGCATGTTTTTAAACAAGCTCATATCGGAGTCAATAGCATTTGCAACGCCCGGATATTGAATCTTTAAAACTAACTCTAAACCATCTGATTTACGCGTTGCACGGTGTACTTGTGCGAGAGAGGCCGTACCAATTGGCTCATGATCAATTGTTAAATCATTTAATTTAGCGCCCAATTGCTCTTGAAGGTGCGGCTTAATTGCAGGCCAATCTAAAGCAACTGTCTGGTTATTTAAGGTGTTTAGTGCTTGTGTAATTTCTTCAGGTAAAAAATGCTCACCATAAAGGGCCATCATTTGGCCAATCTTAACAATAGAACCCTTAAGTTTACCTATTTCAGAAACCAGATAATTAGCTTGCTCGCTCATCGCTTTTTTGCGTTTCTTTTCTTTTTCTTCCTCATTAGAAAATAAAGAAGAAGCACTTGCAGTTGCCCAACGTGTTCCTGCAAGTAAAGAAGCTTTCGCGATTGATAAGCGTCGATCCATGGAAGAAGTTTTTAAACTCTTAAGCTTATCTTTCTGATTTGACATGAAAATAGAATCCTATGCGCATCATGCAGCCAAACGCTGGTGATCTAAAATTGTAACGAATATTACATGTTTTGAGCGTATTAAAATAGTTCTCTCAGACTGAATGATCAGTCGAGATGGCTATCTTTATTTCATTAACTTTAAAATAGCCTAAGCAATTTTAAAATTTAAGAAACTTACAGCGTTCAGGTGAGTAAAACTAGGGTAAAAACGGATCTTTCACAAAAACTTAAATTACATTTTAAATTGGATCTTCAATTCAGACTTTTGCATTAAGTGAAGGCGATTGGACTGAATATGCTGTAATAACATTTGTTTGACTGAATCATGCATAAAACCAAGTGCATGAGCTTTTACAATAATAATGCTGGGTAAGGTATAGAAAAAATACTTAACATCCTCGAGTGTTGCGTTATTAAAGATGCCTTGTTCAATTAACGTCTGCTGTAAAAACTGCTTTTCATTTAAGACATAATCTGAAGATTCATCCCAAAAACGGTGACGCATAGCCATCAGATTGTTGTGTTTATAACTCATAAAATTGTCAGCTCAGACTTAAATCTAAATAAAATATATGGAGTCGAGCCATGAATATCAAGTTGAGATTATTTTTTATTCAGTTGCTGTTTGATTTTTTATGTAATTCTTGTAAATAGCCTAAGCAATTTTAAAAATTTTTCTAAAAAACCTATAATCCAAATAATTTCATCTATAACACTACTTATTATGACTCCTGCATGTAGACTGTTAAAAAGTAATAAAATCGAATTTTCTATTCATGAATACGAACATGATTCAAATGCTAAAAGTTTTGGATTAGAAGCAGCAGAAAAACTAAATTTAGATGTAAGGGAAGTATTCAAAACATTGATGGTTAGCGATGATAAGAATTTTTTTGTTGCAGTATTACCAGTTAATCACCAATTAAATTTAAAAAAAGTGGCTATGGCGTTTGGCTGTAAAAAATTGCAAATGGCTAATCCTAAAGACGCTGAACGTTTAACGGGGTATTTGGTCGGAGGGATTAGTCCTTTAGGTCAGAAGAAACGCTTAAAAACCGTTATTGATGCATCTGCACAAGAGTTCAGCAAAATCTATGTGAGTGGAGGGAAACGGGGACTAGATATTGGCTTAAACCCGAAAGATCTAGCACAACTCTTAAATGCTCAATTTGTTGATGTACTTGATGAGTAAAATAAATCTATTTCTTATCTCATTAAATTAACTAATTTTAAGATAGGTAGGATTAAATCAAGTTCTTTTAATAAAAACAATTCTCATTATTATTTATATTTAGTATTATTCCGAGCCTTATAACTATCTAATAACTTTTGGGTTTGGAGAAAGGGAAAATGCATCAAAACAAAAAGGTTGGGGTTAACTCGAATCATCTGATGTGCGCTGAATCACGGTATTTTAAATTAAAACCTTGTTGTATTGCTCTAGCAGCAATATTTGCGCAGCAGGTTTATGCAAATACAAATATTGAAAAGGCAGCCCTTAATAATCAACCGACACAAAAGCCTGTAGCTCAATTGCAAAAAATTATAGTGACGGCGACAAGGACGCCAAAAAATATTGCTGAAATTGCAGGCACAGTTCAAACGCTTGAAAAGCAGCAAATTGAACAACAGGCAACTGCTGGACGGAAAATTGCCGATATTCTGGCTCAGTTGGTTCCATCACTCGGGGTGAGTAGTGGAACGACTACCAACTATGGGCAAACAATGCGTGGTCGTGATGTCATGATTATGATTGATGGCGTATCGCAAAATGGCTCACGCGATGTTGCTCGGCAACTAAATAGTATTAGTCCAGGCATGATTGAACGTATTGAAGTTCTTTCAGGAGCTACAAGTATTTATGGATCAGGTTCTACCGGCGGGATTATTAATATTATTACGAAACGTGCTGATTCGACTAAACCAGTAAGTTTTGAAACTAAACTTGGTATTACGTCTTCCGATACATTTCGAAGTGATAGTCTAGCTTATGAAATTGGCCAATCTATTTCATTTAATAAAGATAATATAAATGGTTTCTTAGGGGCTAATTTCACTAGTCGCGGATCTCAGTTCGATAGCCATGGTGATCGTATTGCTATAGCACCTATGCAAGGTAGCCGTCCTGATACTGATACAATTGATATTAATAGTCGTATAAATATAGATTTAACTGATAACCAATCACTAAGTTTGGGTGCACAGTATTATAAGGATGAACAAGATACGAATTATGGTCCTGATTATGGGAAAAATTATATTTATGGAGGAGCGCCTAACTCATATATTGGGAAAAAGGGTTTAGAAATATCTAATCAGCCTTTTACAGAGCGCTATGCATTCAACACTCAATACCAAAATAAAGATATTTTAGGTCAGGTCTTAAATTTAGAAGGATATTACCGTAAAGAAGATGCTCGTTTCTTTCCAGTCTTTTTAGGAGGGGAAGGTACAGAAGCAAAACAATCTCAATCTGAAATCGAAGTGGCTGGTCTGCGCTCAACAGTACAAAGTGATTTAAATATTATGAATCGTGAGCTTAATCTAACTTATGGCTTAGATTATGAACATGAAAAAGATCATCAACACTACGAGCATTTCACAGCATTTAATACAGGTTTGACCTATAAACCTACAGGTAAAACTTCCGATGCCGGTCCAAATACAACAATTCAAAGTGCTGGCATTTTTATACAAGGTGATTACGCTTTAACAGACCGTATGAATGTCCAGGCTGGTACTCGTTACCAATATATCAAAGCTGAAACAGAACAGTACTCGACTAAAAATGGCATACAGCCAAGCGGATCTGTAAATGACGATGCTGTTTTATTCAATTTGGGAGCGATATATAAATTAACAGATGAGCAGCAAATATTTGCTAATTTCTCTCAAGGTTTTAGTTTTCCAGATGTACAACGGATGATGCGTGATGCATTTAATATCTCAACAGCGAATATCCAACCTATTAGTGTAAACAGCTATGAACTAGGCTGGCGTTTACAAGGGGAGCAAAGCCTAAATCTAGGTATAACGGGTTTCTATAATACCTCAGATAAAGTTGTTCAATTCTACAAGAACAGTAATAAAGAAACTGTTGCTGAGGTTATGGATAAAGACCAACGTGTATATGGTGCTGAACTAACGGCGACCTACCCATTTATGGAAGAGTTTAAAGTTGGGGGAACACTGGGTTATACGCGTGGTCAATATAAAGATACGGATGGTAAATGGAAAGAGTTGAATGCTTTTCAAGTTTCACCAATCAAAGGTACTGTTTTTGCCGAGTGGAACAGTGATGAGAGATATGGTGCTCGTGTGCAAATGCTTGCTATAAAAGGTACAAATGAAGCAGTAAAAGATGGCTCACTTTCAGCTGTAAAAATTAAAGGCTATAGCACGATGGATGTTTTGGCACATTTTCCAGCTTGGAAAGGACGTATAGATTTTGGTGTATATAATGTTTGGAATAGAGACTATCGAACTGTCTATAGTCAACAAGCAGAAAAAGTATATGGGCTGGTAGAGAGTATTCCAGCTGAAGGACGTACTTACGGCCTCAGTTATACATTTAATTATTAATATGAGGCAATAGAGGGAATATCTATAAATTATAGGTATTCCTTAATAAATATAAAAAAATAGCAAAATAAACTTGCATCAATAAATGAAAATGATTATCATTATCTATATTAAGAGTTAAGGAGGGTTCTAAAAAATTAATTATAGTGCATACCACTCTCTAACGTTAAGTTTTTAGTCGATTTAAAGTTATACCAGCGACTCCAATAATAATAACGCTGAAAGATGAGTTGATTTCTGGTATGTGAGCGCCTGCAAGATATTATAAAAACAGGCAGGTTCATCTAGCGGTAAATGGAACTAATAAAAATAAACATTATCAGCGCAACAAAAAGAACTAATCAAAAGCAACAGGAGAGGATGGCCTGTTGTTTTTGTATCTAAACTCAATTTCATAATTATTTATCTATTTCAACTCTTTTCATCTTTTAACTCTATTGAGTAACAGATGGATTATATTTTTGATTAAAAAATAACCACTAATGTTTCATTTATTAACATCCTGCCTTTTTAGGCATTTTTTTGTATACCCTGAATAAAACATGATCAAAAAAGAGGTAAAAACGTGCTTATTTTTCATGGAAAACCTGTTCATGGAGCTATCTTCGATATGGATGGGACAATGTTTGACACTGAGCGATTGCGGTTTCAAACATTGCAACAGGCATCTCAAGAAATCATTGGACAGGAATTTTCACACGAATATTTAATGCAATGTTTAGGCTTAAGTGCAACTACTGCTGAGCAACTGGCTCAACGATTATATGGCGTAAATGTTCCATATAAAGAAATTCGAAAAAAAGCTGATGAGATGGAACTCGAATATATTCGAAAACACGGCGTACCTATCAAAAAGGGTTTAGTTCAGGTTTTAGAGCGTTTACGAAAATCTGGTTTAAGAATGGCCGTTGCGACTTCAAGCCGTAGGGCAATTGCCGAAGAATATTTAATTAATGCGAATGTTTATAAATTTTTTGATGTGATTACCTGTGGTGATGAAGTAGAGCAAGGAAAGCCGCATCCAGAAATCTTTTTAAAAGCTGCTAGTCAACTTCACTTGGATGCTAACCAGTGTCTTATGTTTGAAGATTCTGAAAATGGTTTAACTTCAGCTCACACTTCAAAAGGTTTAACGATTTTATTAAAAGATATTAAAGAACCAAATGACGAAATGCTGGAAAAAGCACATTTTTATTATGATCAGATGTATGACTTTTTAACCGATCTCGATCAATTTATCCCTGTTATGGACATGCCAGAAATGCAGGAACCTTTTCCGCAAAGTCTGAATCAACTGACTGTGGGAATACATGGTTTCGGTGCTATTGGGGGTGGTTATATAGCGCAGATCTTGTCACATTGGGATGGATATACAAAGCCAAAACGTATTATTGCTTCTACAAGAAATAGTCTTTTTCGCGAAGCTGTGAATGCATTTGGAACATATAGCATTCGCTATGGGCAATTTTCTTATGATGAACGTATTGAGAATATGACCATTGTTGATTCTGAAAATGAACAACAAATGTTGGAGATGTATACCCATTCAAGTTTGATCGCACTGTGTTTACCCGAACAGGCCATCGAAGCTGAAGCAAAAATAATCGCAAAAGGATTATATGCTCGCTTTAACTCGCCACTTGAAACATGTATTGAACCACTAACTTTTCTAATTATTTTAAATAAAGTCGGCGCGAAATATTTAGTTATGAAGCATCTTAGAGAAGCTCTATTAGAATTGACCAACGATGAAGATGTGACTGAACATATTTTAAAAGAACATTACTTTTGCGATACCGTTGTAAATCGCATGGTTTCAAAATTATCTAATCAAAATTTATATCGCCAACTTCGTATTAAGCATAATTTCCTTGAACAGCATTTAGAAGATGTTGAACACGAAGAACAAATCGAAATTGAAGACTGTAATAAACTGACTCAAGACCAGCAAAACCAGGCATCTTTATATGTCGATAACATGCGCCGTAATTTCCAGCCAGGCCATATATTACAAAGCATGGACTTGATTCTGTTTCATAGCGAAACGGATATGCCAATTTATGTAGAAAAAGGCAGCCCTTTACTCGAAAAGTTGCGTCAAGTTGTTTTGGTTGAGCAGATTACTGATATCCAATTAATCAAAAACCGTCTATGGAATGGCGTGCATGCCATGCTTGCTTGGTACGCATCTTTACTAGGTTATGAGTCTATTGGTGTTGCCATGGGGGATCATTCAGTTAAAGCGTTTGCAGAAAACTTAATTAGAGAAGTAAAGCAAGGGCTTGCAATTGTATTACCTAATTATGCAAAAGATCTGGACCGCATGGCACAAAGTTTTCTAGACTCATGTGAATATGCATTTAAAGACCCTTGTCAAAGAGTGGCAAGAGATCCACTTCGCAAATTAACTCATAATGAAAGAGTAATTGCATCAATTGAGGTAAATATTAATTATGATTTGCCTTATAAAAACCTATTAAAAGGCGCTGCTTTAGGTTATGCCTATGCGATTCAATTTTTAGAAATTGAAGGGACTGATGCAATTAAACATTTACACGAGCAAGTTAAAAAACTGGATATGAGTGCTGCTCAAAAAGCACAACTTGAAGTTGAGTTAAAGCAATTAATTGAATATTTATTTTCTGAACACGGCAAACAGCCTTTAAACATGAATATTGTCAACTCAGAAAAAGCGCGTACTCAATATGCCTAAATCCTTTTAATTATGCTCTACAACTGAAAGGCAAACATGCTTTAATACAAGAATTGAATGATTTTGAATTAAAGCTTTGTTGCTAAAACCCTCGACGTTCATGGTGCCAACATCTATACGAGATTATCCTGAGTGGCATCTTGGACGGCAAAATTATGCATTGTGGTATTTAGAAATTAATAATCAAAAAACAGTTGATTATTTAGATGCCTTGCGCGCGCATTTTTCAGAATTCTTATTAGAACCCAATAGTCGTCAATATCATATCACACTGTTTATATGTGGATTTTTAGACTACGAAACCAGATTTTATAGTGATGACTTTAGTTTGAGTGAATTTGAGCAGCAAAGAGAAATCTTAAAAAAAGAAGATTTTGCTCCGTTTCATTTAAAAATTGGTTCAATCGATAGTTTTAGTAGTGCTCTATTTGTAGAAATAGGAGACACTGAAAATATCTTATTTCAGATACGCCAAAAGTTAGGTTTAGTTTCTAATGAAATTGCGGCTTTAGATTATTGCCCACACATCACTTTGGGGTTGTATAATACAGAATATAGTAGTGATTTGATTTTACAAAAAATTTCTGAATTACCTGTACAATATAAACAGGCTGAATTTGACCTTAAAGTTGAGCATTTAACATTTGGTTATTATCAAGCTCAAACTTTACAAGGTAAGTTATATCCGTATCAGCATTTGTTTTTAGGTGATGCATGTTGCAACTGATTTTGGGTGGAGCTCGTTCCGGCAAAAGCCGACTGGCTGAACAAACGGCAATAGATAGGCAATTAGCTGTCACTTATGTTGCAACGGCGCAAGCGCTAGATTTTGAAATGCAAAGCCGAATAACACATCATCAAAATCAGCGTCCTTCTCACTGGTCTTTGGTTGAAGAACCTTTATATTTAGCAAAGATTCTGCAAAAAATTGATCGACCTAATCAAATTATTCTGGTGGATTGTTTAACACTTTGGTTAACCAATTTATTACTTTTAGAAGATCAAAATGTTCAACAACTTGAGTGTGAGCAACTATTAAAAGTTTTACCCATGCTTCAGTCAGAAATTATTTTAGTAAGTAATGAAACGGGTTTAGGCGTTGTGCCACTCGGTGAGATTAGTCGTCGATTTGTCGATGAAGCAGGCAGACTGCATCAGAGTTTAGGGCAAATTGCAGATAAAGTTGTGTTTTGTGTGGCTGGTTTTCCAATGATTTTAAAAGGTGAGAAATAAAATGAACTGGTGGTTACAATCTGTACAGCAACCTGATGTGGACACAAAACAACAAGCTGAGCAACACCAGCTTCAACTGACCAAACCTACAGGTGCTTTAGGTGATCTAGAACTGATAGCAGTAAAACTTGCTAGTTTGCAATCAAATGCGCATCCACACATTAACCATCCATGGATTACAGTTTTTGCTGGCGATCATGGCGTGGTTGAAGAAAATATCTCTGCATATCCTCAAGCCGTTACCCGTCAAATGTTACAAAACTTCACGACTGGTGGTGCAGCAATTAGTGTCATTGCCAAATATCATCAAGCTCATTTACAAGTGATTGATTGCGGTACAGTTGGTGAAGCATATAAATATGCAGGGGTTGAACGTCATTGTATTCGTGCCGGCACAGCAAATTTTGCCAAACAAGCTGCAATGAATGCAGATGAATGTCGTGCTGCTTTAGAGTTAGGTAAAAACAGTGTAGACACGGCCAAATCTAAAGGTGCAGATATTTATATTGCTGGTGAAATGGGTATAGGAAATACCTGTTCTGCTTCTGCCTTAGCTTGTCTTTTATTAAATGATACTGCCGAGCAATTAACTGGAGTTGGTACAGGAATTGGTGCCGATCAATTAAGACATAAAATTGAAGTAATTGAAAAGGCAATTGAACTTCACCATAAACATGTTGTTGGTGATGCATTCAAAACATTATGTGCTGTAGGTGGTTTGGAAATTGCGGCAATTACGGGTGCTTATATCCGCTGTGCGCAGGTGGGCTTACCTATCATTGTGGATGGTTTTATTAGTTCGGTCGCTGCTTTATGCGCAGTGCGGATGAACTCTAAAGTGCGTGACTGGATGCTTTTTGGCCATCAATCGGCAGAATATGGCCACCAACGTATTTTACAAGAACTCAATGCTGAGCCGATTTTAAAAATGAATTTACGTTTAGGTGAAGGTAGTGGTGCTGGCGCTGCTTTGGCATTAGTTAGAATGGCATGTGTATTACACAACCAAATGGCTACCTTTGCTCAAGCTGCCGTAAGCGGGGATAAAATTGGGTAAATTTAGAATTGATTTGCTCAGACATGGCGAAAGTCAATATAGCCATACTTTACGTGGCCATTTAGATGATGAGTTAACAGCAAAAGGTTGGCAGCAAATGCAGTCAACCATTGAGCAAGTGGCTAATCAGCCATGGGATGTCATTATAAGTTCATCATTAAAGCGTTGCGCTTATTTCGCTGAGCAACTTGCTAAAACAACTGGACTCCCTTTACTTCTAAATCATGACTTAAAAGAAATGTATTTTGGTGATTGGGAAGGCGTCTCAACTCAGCAAATTTATGAAACCTCACCCGAATTACTGGCAAACTTTTGGCAAAAACCAACTCAATATTGTCCACCTCGCGCAGAAACATTAAACCAGTTTCAAACGAGGGTTCTTAAAGGTTTTCAGAATTTGCTGGAGCATAAGCAAAAACAAAATTTAGAGCATGCACTGGTTATAACTCATGGCGGTGTAATTAAGCTATTGGCTTGCTTAGCCAGACAACAACCTTTAGACGACTTACTTAAAATGCCAGCAGAGCTTGGAAAATTATATTCACTCGAATTTTCTGAAACAGATGGACAGTTAACTTTTATATTTAGATAGTAGTTTTATATTTTTATACACTTGTAAGTTATTATTTTTATAAAGATATTTAAGTCTATGTAATAGAACTGTCATTGCTAAAAACTAAGCTATTGGCATTTCTTATTAATCACACATCTGGCTTATGAATATTTTATTTAAAACAACTATACTCGCTGCATCACTATTACTCGTTGCGTGTAACGATAATGATGATCAAGGAGCTCAAACTACACCATCTACAAACCAATCAAAATATTATCAAACGAAAACGCCTTACCAACCTCAACAAGAAATAAAAAACTATGAACAAGCACCGAATGGATTCCAGCCAGTTTTTACAGAGCTAGTGGCGCGTCACGGTTCAAGAGGCCTTTCAAGTCTGAAATATGATTTGGCACTTTATAATTTATGGAAACAGGCAAAATCAGAAAATGCCTTAACACCTTTAGGTGAGCAATTAGGTGCTGATTTAGAAGCCATGATGAAGGCAAATATCTTATTAGGTTATGGCGTGGAAGGGATCCGCCAGTACGGTTATGGAAACGAAACCATGACTGGTATCTTAGAACACCGTGGCATTGCAGATCGTTTATTACAACGCTTACCAACTCTTTTAAATTCTCAAGCCTCTATATTGGTACAAAGTTCTGGGGTGGATCGTGCGGTAGATAGTGCTAAATTTTTCACTGCTGAACTTATAAAACAACAACCGCAACTGAAAGATAAAATTTTTCCATTGTCTTATACCAATTTATCAAGTGAGAGCGTGGCGAGTGTTGAAGATGGCGGCGTAGATCGTTTCAAACTCTATTTTCATAGTTTGAATGCAGACGAAGACTTAGTTCAACCCTTGAGTGCTAGCCAACAAAAAATTTATGATGCTAGTCAGGCCTATCAAGAGTTTGAAGAAAATAATAAAGATTTAGCACAAAAGTTAGATGAGTTATCAAAAAATTCAGAAGCTAAAAAAACAGCTCAAATAGTGCTCAGCCCGATTTTTAAAGCAGACTTTATTAAGAAACTTGGTACAAAAGGTTATAGTTTTAGCAACACTGGATCTTTTACAGTCACTTCACCTAAAGGTGAGCAAATTACAGAAAAAGGTAAGGGCAAAAATACGATTGCTAGTGCAGTAGATGCAGCAGCTTATATTTATGAGCTCTATTCAATTTCTGGTGGTATGAAAGATGAGTTGAAAGGTATTGATTTTGATAAATATATGCCGTTAGATGCTGCAAAATTTTATGCTGAATTTAATGATGCGAATGATTTTTATGAAAAAGGTCCAAGTTTCACAGAGTCAAATCAAGTCACAAGTGAAATTGCCCAAGGGCTCAAACAGGATCTGTTCCAACAAGTTGATGCTGTGGTGAATAAAGCTCAGGCTTACAAAGCAGTTTTACGGTTTGCCCATGCTGAAATTATTATTCCTTTGGCAACCAGCTTAGATTTACATAATATGATGCAGCCTTTACCACTACGTCAGACTTATAATTACTCAACCAGCGCATGGCGCGGTGAAGTAGTTTCACCTATGGCGGCAAATGTCCAATGGGATATTTACCAAAATAGCCAAGGCAATACTTTGGTTAAAATGCTTTATAACGAAAAAGAGACTTTATTTAAGTCCGCATGTAACTATGCACGTTATACACCAACTAGTTTTTACTACGACTACATTAAATTGAAACAGTGCTATCAAATGCAATAGATTTTCAGTTTTTTGGAGTCTTTAATGGGAATAGGGATTGCTATTCCCATTTTTATTTATTCATAATCCAATTTGTTTTTAAATATAGATCAGTTAGAGACTTGGATATGACACCTTTTTGGATTGCATTGCAATTTCTAACTGTTCTGCCTATTGAGTTAAAGACTATACCAACGGCGCAACAAAATGGTCGAGCTATTTTGTTTTATCCTCTAGTCGGTCTGATTATTGGCGGCATACTTTTTATTGTTGCCTGTCTTTTTGCCAAATTACCCGTTATTTTGCTTGCAACTATCATAATCACTTTATGGATTTGGCTAACAGGTGGGCTGCATTTAGACGGGCTAGCAGATACGGCAGATGCATGGGTAGGCGGTTTTGGTGATAAACAACGAACTTTACAAATCATGAAGGATCCAAGTTGTGGTCCAATTGGAGTCCTCAGCTTAGTTATCATATGTTTGCTCAAATTCGCATTGGTTTATGTATTGATTGAACAGCATCAAACGTTATTTTTAGTCTTTGTTCCTATCCTTGGGCGTGTGGTGCCATCTATTTTATTCTTAACTACACCATATGTACGTGAAAAAGGTTTAGGGCGTTCTTTGACTGATCATTTACCCAAAACAGTCTCATGGATAATAGCTGCGATAGTTTTGTTATTGGCTTTATATTGGGAATGGCAAGGGCTCATTGCCGTTATTGGCTTTTTAATCAGTCTGATTTATTTAAGACATCTGTTTATTAAAAGAATTGGTGGTATTACGGGGGATACTGTCGGTGCAGCGATTGAACTAAGTGAAACCGTGCTGCTCTTTGCTTTTATTGTGAGTTATTTTTATTTAGTTTGATTTTGAATTTCACCCAAAAATAAAAAAGCCCTCAAGAATGAGAGCTTAATTTTCAATCTTAAAAAGATGAATTAACGGTTTGGTAAAACATCTTTTAAAGCTTCATGCATTTCAAGCAATGTCTTTTCAGTAGTTTCCCAGTCAATACAGCCATCAGTTACTGATTTACCATATTCAAGGTCACAAAGATTTTCAGGAATATCTTGGCGGCCGCCTTTTAAGTGACTTTCGACCATAATACCTACGATTGACTTATTACCATCTAAAATTTGTTCAGTAATATTTTTAAGAACAAGCGGTTGTAAGTACGGGTCTTTATTTGAGTTAGCATGGCTCGCATCAATCATGATTTTGTTGCTCACTTTAGCTTTTGCTAAAGCATTTTCTGCTTCTGCAACAGAGCCTGCGTCATAGTTCGGTTTACCGTTACCACCACGTAATACAACGTGTGCATAAGGGTTACCACTGGTATTGATAATTGAAACTTGACCGTCTTCATTTAGACCTAAGAAACTATGGCCATATTTAACAGATTGCATCGCATTGGTTGCAACAGTTAAACCACCATCTGTACCATTTTTAAAACCGACTGGTGAAGATAGACCAGAAGACATTTCACGGTGAGTTTGACTCTCTGTTGTACGTGCGCCAATTGCAGACCATGAAATTAAGTCTTGGTAGTACTGTGGAGAGTTCGGGTCGAGTGCTTCTGTTGCACATGGCAAACCTTTTTCATTTAACTCAAGCAAAAGTTTACGGCCAATACGTAAACCTTTTTCGATATTAAATGAGTCATTCATATCAGGGTCATTGATTAGGCCTTTCCAACCAATTGTTGTACGTGGTTTTTCAAAATAAACACGCATAACTAGATATAGAGTATCTTTAACCTTTTCGCTTAGCGCTTTTAAGCGATCAGCATATTCGTGAGCAGCTTTTGGGTCGTGAATAGAGCAAGGACCAATAACAACAAACAAACGTTTATCTGAACCATCTAAAATATTACGAATAGTTTCGCGGCCTTTTAGAACAGTTTGCGAAGCAACATCAGATAAAGGAAGTTCTGACTTAAGCTCATTTGGTGTTACAAGAGTTTGAATGCTTTTAATATTAACGTCGTCGATATCTGGCTTTGAAACGGAATTTGAATGTGTAGTCATTGCTGTCACTGGTTCGATCATACTAAAGGTTGTTTTGTGTACTGAATATACCATGAAATAATTATGAAAATACTACATCTCATGGTATTTCAGATTGGAAAAATCCTATTGATTTTACTATCTTTCAGTCGAGTTGCCTGTTTTTTCAGCAACTACTGCTTGTTGTTGTACCACAGGTGCTTTCGGTTTTGCTTTGACTGGATGAACCATAAAGTTAACACCGAGGGCAAATAGGGTAATCCCTAGAATTTTTCGGATTAAACGTTCAGGCATACGAGAACTAATTAATGTTCCAATAATAATTGCTGGAATCGAACCCACCAATAACCACATCAGAAGAGTAAAGTCGACGTTACCAGCACTCATGTGTCCAAGGCCAGCCACCAAGGTAAGTAATACCGCATGTACAACATCCGACCCGATAATTCGGATCATTGGCAAGTTCGGGAACATAATCACAAGTGCCATGATCCCAAATGCACCCGCACCAACTGATGAAAGTGTTACGAATACACCTAAAATGATGCCCATAATCACGATAAAGCTACGTTTTTTATGGATTGCCAACTGCTCATTTTCAGTTTGAGTGACTTCTTTAGTTCTGAATTTATTAAAGAATTTCTCAATACGCGTACGGAAAATGATGGAAACACCAGTTAAGGTCAACATAAAGCCTAATACCATGGTGAGTACAGCTTTATAGTGTGTTGACTGGCTTAAATAATGCTCAAGTACCCATGAAGTAATGAAAGATGCAGGGATACTCCCTACTGCTAGCCATAAAACAATTGGCCAGACAATATTGAGCTTTCGAGCGTGAACCATTGATCCACAAAATTTTGAGATTGCAGCATAAAGTAAATCGGTACCAATCGCGATATGAGGTTCAATTCTAAAAAGGCTAATTAAAATTGGTGTCATTAATGATCCACCACCAACTCCTGTAATCCCTACACAGAAACCAACTAACATACCCGCTAAGATAAATTCAAAAGCACCAGACATCTTTATCGCCACTTATCACGAAACGCAGATATCTTATTCCTTTTAGAGATAAACAGTTGTCATGAATAATGATTTACTTATGCAAAAAAAAGCTAAGCAACGAAAATTTTGCTTAGCTTGTACTATTTTTCATCATTTTTTAAAGAAAATGATTATTTTGATGACTTTAGTGGGTTAATTAAAAGTATTAGAATAAAAGTTAATGGCGTTGCAAAGATCCACCAACTGACAAAACCAATTGAAAATTTATATTGTTGAATAAGAATAAATGCACATAAACCA
This sequence comes from Acinetobacter sp. 742879, assembly GCF_000588535.1. Classification (NCBI taxonomy): domain Bacteria; kingdom Pseudomonadati; phylum Pseudomonadota; class Gammaproteobacteria; order Moraxellales; family Moraxellaceae; genus Acinetobacter; species Acinetobacter sp. 742879. The sequence continues at coordinate 435,114 of NZ_JFYC01000001.1, forward strand.
AATAGCATGAACGCAACTATTTTAAAGTGCCGGTAATATTTTTGAGCTAATGATTTGAAATGACCTGTTGATTTCGGCGATCGATATTTCTCGCTCGCCATAAACAACATATACATCCCTAATAAAATTAAGATGAAAGCTATAAGAATCATGAGCTCACCTCAGTATTTAATTTATTCAGTTTTTTTTGAATTTTTTCTACGGCTTTATGCTGGATAGGTTGAATTTTGCAAAATATAAAAATGGCTAAAGCTGCAAATAGCCACAAAAATACATCTACACGTGCAAAGATCCAATAATCACTGAGGCTTTGAGCATACTCATGTTTAAGTAAATAAATTAGATTTAAGATTGGAAGTGCAAGACACAGCATAATAAAAACGCTAAGTTGAGTTCGCCACAAATGCTGCTTTTTAGTGATTAATGCAATGATCAAGCTGACTAACCAAACCAAGAAAAAGCTATAAATTTCATAATTGATCGTGGTTGAAGTGACTGTAAACAATCGATTGGCGCTTAAATAGGCGACAGTTGCACAAGGTAAGCCAACAAACGCTGCAACATTTAAACGGTCAACTAAATAGTGCCCGAAATGAAACTGACTACTTTTATTTTGAATTTGTCGTTTAAGACTCCAAAGTAACAAACCAGAGGCAATCATTACACAGCCTAAAATGCCTGAGAAAAAGAATCCTAAACGAAGTAAAGGCTGAGCAAATGTTGCCATGTGCAGGCCATAAACACCCGCATTTAGCGTGGCAATAGGACTATGATTACGTGTATCTGCCAAGACTTTGCCAGTTGAAGCATTTAATGTAATTTGAGGTTGATTACGAGTAATAGTGCGATCTTCTTTTTGAATAAATGTAATTTGAGCTTGATTGGTATTCGGGTTTTTTACACTCATTGTTGATAAGGGTTGGTTGCCCCAACTTTGTTGAACTTGGCTCAGCAGTTTCTCAATCGCTAAGTTTTGAGCAGGTTGAATCGATTGATCCTCAAGTACAGTCTTTGTACGTATTTCGGTAAAATATTGATAAGGGTTTTCAGGGTAAATCTTTTGCATTCCCCAAGGCAGATATAAATAAAAGAAAATAGCTAAGCCTGTAAATGTAATGGTTAAAAAGAAGGGCAGTGCAACGACTGAAGAAATATTGTGAAAGTCTAGCCACGAACGCTGAGACTTAAATGTACGTAAAGTAAAAAAGTCAGTGAATATTTTTTTATGGGTAATAATGCCTGAAACCAAAGCAATCAGCATAATAAATGCGGCAAGACATACGACTAATCGCCCAACTATTATTGGAATGCCAAAAAGTTGGTAATGGAAGCGGTAAAAAAAATCTCCGCCTAGGGTTGCCGAAAGTTGAAGTTCTTTTCCCGTGTTAGCATCAAGTGTGGCATTACCATAACCGCCGTCAGCTTTTTCCCAATACATGGTGTTGACGGGACTTTCTGGTGTAGCCACAGTTAAGTACCAAGATTTGGCGTCTGGAGCGTTTTCTTGTAAATATTGATATGCTGTTTTAATAGCAATATCTTGCTTTACCTCATATTGCGCAAGTGCAGGCTGCATCCATAAATTAATTTCGTGGCGGTAATAAGATAGGCTACCCATTAAGAAAATGGCAAACACGAGCCATCCAAAAATTAAGCCAGTCCATGAGTGTAGCCATGCCATAGATTGACGTATACCTTTATGCATAACCCACCGTCCGTGTCACAATAAAGAAAAGGGCAAATAGTGCGATTGATAAAATGGTCAGTCGTACTAATGATTGAATGCAGAAACCAACAATTACAAAGACTACGTAAAATAAAATCGATATAAATGCTGAAAGATAGATAGCCTCAGCTTTGTCCAGATTCAAAAGGAAAATTCCAGTGAGTCCAAGACTTAAATACGTCATACAGGCAAAGCCCATACCGAAAACTAGCAAGAATCGATAGAAAACTTTTATACGATATGACACAGGGAGATTTACAGTTTTGGACATCTTTACTGACACATAAACAAAGAATAATAAGTAAAGCCAATCCCTAAATTGGGATTGGCTACGGTATTAATATTTAAACTTTACAGCAACTGTATAATTTGCTGGAGCGCCATAGTAACCTTGGCCACCAGATAAACCTGTCAAATATTTTTCATTTGTCAGGTTGTTACCATTTACTTGGAACAGTACGTGTTCGTTTAAATCATAACTAGCCATAACGTTAAGTAATGCATACGCATCTTGTTTTACAGTTGAGTAAGAGGTGTCATGTATATCGTCCTGCCACTTAATGCTTGCACCAACTTTTAATTTTGGAATCTGTGGAACAGTATAAGAAGCTAAAACATTAAGTGTTTGAGTCGGGATATTAGGTCTGCCTCTTTCACCCGTTTCCATATTTTTTAGACTAAATGTTGAAAAACCAAAAACTAAATCTAAGTTATCAGTTAATTTTCCAGTTAATCCGACCTCAACACCTTGCGATCTAATTGTTCCGATTGGAGATGAGTATTTGTTATAAAGCGGATCCCATAATGGGTTTAGTGCAAAATTATCTTCATCTGTTCTAAAGATTGCGATATTTCCTGTTAAAGCCCCATCTAACCAAGCGCTTTTTACACCTAATTCATAGCTTTCACCCTCTACTGGTACAGCTGTTTGTTTAGTAGAAAGATCGATAACAGTTTGTGGTCTAAAAATAGAGGTGTAACTCATATAACCTGTGTATTCAGGAGTAAAGTTATATGTAATACCTGCATATGGAGAAACTTTATTCTTTTTATATTCTAAAGTATCGATTTCAGTGTAGTTGGCACCTAAGATAAATTTCAGATCCTCACCTAAATGAAGACGAGTAGCACCGTAAACGGACTTCATGGTTCTTTCTTCTGGATCAGCATAGGTAAAGTCTCCCCAAGTCGGTTCATCAGGTGTCCAGCTTGGTAAGTCTGTGGTAATAACACCTAAACTACTGCCATACGAATAAACACTTTGAGCACTATATTTTGACCAGTTATAACCAATATTTGCTTCGTGTTGCTGCCCTAATAAATTAAAAGTACCTTGAATGTCTGCATTCGCAGTAGTTTCTTTAAATTTTTGATTATAAATCTCTGGTAATAGTGAAATACCAGATGTATTGTCAGTAGCAGAAGGAAATCCATTGAGATAAAGCATTTTATCTTTAACATCTGATTTCTTAAGGTTATAGCCTAATCTTAACTTCCAGTCTCCCCATAATTTTTGTTCAATATTGGCAAAATAATTATCTATTTCCCAATCGTAGTATATCCATGACGGTGCATAATTATAGTTACGAGAATAACTTAATGGTTCACCTTTGGAATTAACCAAGGGTAGAGCACCCCATTGAGAACCATTAGCATATTGACGAGTTTTCGAATATCCTGCTGAAACATTAGTGGTGTCTGTAACGTCAGCTTCTAAAATTCCTTGAAATCCATTTTTTTCTTCTGAATAGCGGTCTAGATAAGAATCTCCTACTTTCTCATAACCTACAAGACGTCCTCGTACTCGTCCATCTTGTGTAAGAGAACCAGAGATATCCGCTTCATAACGTTGTGTATCCCATGAACCATAGCTCACCCCAGCATTTGCTTGGAATTCTTTAGTGGGACGTTTACGGATATAGTTAATTGTAGCGCCAGGATCTCCCAGAGCATTTGTTAAGGCATCAGCACCTTTGACAATTTCAACACGATCATAGAAATAACTATCTGCATCACTATTGTTATAATTATAGCTGTCAACTTGAGGGATACCGATTCCATCAACCAAAATATTTGAAATATCAAAACCACGAGCCGTATAAGTTGTTCGGTTGGTTTCTAATCCGGTTACAGTAACACCTGGTGTATTACTTAAAATATCTCGGGTACTGGTAAGTCCGAAATCTTCAATTTGCTGACGAGTAACGACGTTAATGGTTTGAGGAGTTTCTTTAGCCTCAATATTAAGCTTGGTTGCGCTACTCGAGTTCTTAACATTATATGCTTTGGTTTGTTCAGAAGACTGCTCAGCATTTGATGCTTTAACTTGAATCGTCTGTAAAGCTTGTACCTGTGCATCTTGGGCATAGGTGAGGTTTGCATAACAAATTGCGCAGGCGATTACGGTAAGCTTAAATGGTCGAGGTGGGATATTCATAAGATTAAAGATAATGTAAATAATTCTCATTTATTTTATTGTTTGTAAATGTAAGCTACAATTCAAATTGCATTGTTAATTTAGATTAAAAGATGGTGAATGAGTGTAATTTTAGATAGTTTGTGCTGTGGCTGCTCTTGGTTAGTACATATAGATCAAGTTCAAGATTGATAAACCTCTATGCTAGAATGCATTATTTCAAATTCTTGGGTAAATGACCTTGGCAAACCGAAAACTTAAAATAGGCATTGTAGTTGGGGAAGTTTCTGGAGATACGCTTGGTGTAAAACTTATGCGTAGTTTTCGAGAACAAGGAATCGATGCCGAATTTGAGGGAATCGGTGGTCCTCAAATGATTGCTGAAGGTTTTAACAGTTATTACCCAATGGAAACTCTATCTGTGATGGGGATTGTTGAGGTCTTAAAAGATTTAAAAAAATTATTCGCCGTGCGTGATGGTCTAATCAATCAATGGACTCAACATCCGGTTGATATTTTTATAGGTATTGATGCACCAGACTTTAACCTTAGACTTTCGAAAAGTATTAAAGAAAAGAATCTTCCAATAAAAACAGTTCAATATGTGAGCCCATCAGTTTGGGCGTGGCGCCAAGGACGTGTTCATGGCATCAAACAAAGTATAGATTTAGTACTTTGCTTATTTCCTTTTGAAAAAGTTTTTTATGAACAATATGAAGTTCCAGCAGCATTTGTAGGACATCCGCTAGCTAAACAATTGCCACTTGAGAATCCAATTCAAATTGCCAAACAGCAATTAGGTCTTAATGAAAATCAGAAGCATATTGCCTTGTTACCGGGTAGCCGCAAAGGTGAAGTAGAGCGTCTTCTTCCTATGTTACTGGGAGCTGCCAATATTTTGCATACCAAACATCCAGACATTCAATTTTTAATTCCCGCAATTAACGATGCACGAAAACAACAGATTGAGCAGGGTGTTGAGCAATTAGCGCCTCAATTAAAAGCAAAAATTCATATTTTAGAAAATACAGATAGTGAGTCTAAAGTTGGCCGTATGGTCATGAACGCGAGTGACGTTATTGCTTTAGCATCAGGAACGGCGACATTAGAAGCCATGCTGATGCATCGACCAATGGTCACATTCTATAAATTGCATTGGTTAACTTATTTAATTGCTAAATTCTTGGTCAAAATTCCTTATTACTCTTTGCCTAATATTATTGCCGGTAAAAAAGTAATTGAAGAGCTAATTCAAGCTGATGCCACACCTGAAAATTTAGCAGCGGAAATAGAAAAACTAATGAATGTTGAAACCGCTCAAATTCAGGTGATGCAGCACTTAACCATGCATAAACAGCTTATTTCTGGAAATACGGAAGACCCAGTTCAAGTCATCCTAAATGTACTAGAGAAGTAAAAAAAAGGCATTCATATAAGAATGCCTTTTCTATTTATGCACGTACAATCAGCTCGTACCCTGTATATTTACGAATGTTGATAACACCGATATCAAAAATTAAATATTGGCCTTTAATCCCTTGTAAGACACCACGAATTTTTGGTGTTTTATCTAAGTTTAGAGACTTAATTTTTTCAGGATATTGTTCAACTGGGTAAACAAACTCACGTGGCAATTCATTTTCTAGTAGTTCAACCGTTTCGTTAAATTCAAGGTTTTGACTAAATTCTTCACGAATAGTTTGAATTTTAGGGGCGAACTCTTCGATTAATTGATCACGTTGTTCAACCATATTTAAAGGTTCAGCTTCACCCTTGAGGAGTTTTCGCCAATCTGTTTTATCAGCAATTAAAGAACCAAACATGGTTTCAAGCTGACCAGATAAACGACGTGATCCAACTTTTAAAATAGGTAAGGCTTGAGTTGCACCTTGATCTAACCAACGACCTGGCATATGGCTAACACGCGTAATACCCACTTTTAAAGCACTAGAGTTTGCCAAATAGACAATATGTGGTTGGAAACAAACACTATGGGCAAAGTCATCTTCACGACATGTACCTAAATGATAGTGACATGTTTCAGGTTTCATAATGCAAAGATCACATTCTGCTTTGGTTTTAAAACATTTAAAGCAGTGGCCTTGAGAATAAGACTTCGGTGTTTTAGCGCCACAAGAGGTGCAATAAATATTACCTGTCCATTCGATTTCTAGTTCTTGTCCTAAATTAAAAGGAAGATCAATTTCTGAACGGTCTAATACAAATTTGTATTCAACATTTGCCTTGGTTGTCTGTTGATCAGTTACACTAGCATCTTTTAGGCCTGCATGCATTTTATGGCAAATGCCTTGTAGTTCCATAAAGTTTAAACTCACATCTTTCAATTAAGGGTTGCAGTTATGGCTGAACAAAATGTCATCACTTCTATGCTAGACGATTTATCAAACGAACAGCCCATTCATACTGCACTTTGTATTGGCCAGAAAATTGACCAGAATAACGCAATTCAATGGCACTATTTTACCGTAACTGAGCTTTTAAGTCTGCCTTTTACTCAGCGTTATGATTTGGGTTTTGTATTGTTTGATACTGACGAAATGCAGAACATCAGCGATGTGCAAAAATCACAATTATTAGTAAAGCTAAGAGATTTATTAGCGAAACGAATTGTAGTGGTAAGTAAACGCAGTGATGAGCAGTTATTACGTTCTTTAGGTTTTACTCAACTTATTGATAAAACTTCACATGATAGTGATTTTGCTTTATGGCAATTTAATATATTGACTTATAAACATGTTCCAGACTGGTTTAATTCAAAGTTCTGGGCGAACCCGGAAAACTGGAATAAATTCCGCTGGTAAAAGGGCCTTAAATCTCTTTCAAAATTTAACAATTTGGTTTTTGCTGTCTTAACAAGAATCCGCGTATGCTCATGTATAAACCATACATAAGAGTTACACATGACTAATTTAAGCAATATTGTAGAAGTTTTGGCTAAGCAGGCTTTAGGTGGGAATCAGCAAGCGTCAGGTCAAGGTGGTTTAGGTGGAATTTTAGGTTCAGTACTCGGACAAATGGGGGGCAATACTTCTTCTGGCGCTCAAAGTGGCCTTGGAGGAGTATTAGGTTCTGTATTAGGGCAAGTGACTGGCAATAACAATACACCTCAAACAGGTGGCGGCGTACAAAGTTTATTAATTGCAGTTGTGCCTTTAATTTTAGGTTGGGTACAGCAACAAGGTGGTTTACAAGCTGCATTAGAAAAGTTGAAAGGGGCTGGTTTAGGAAGTCAGGTTCAAAGTTGGGTTGATCCAAATCAAAGTAATAGCGAAGTTCCGACCCAACAGTTACAGAGCCTATTTAATCCGTCTGACATTGAACAAGTTGCCGAGCAAGCTCAAGCGCCCAAAGAACAAGTTTATGGTGCAATCGCTTCTGTCTTACCTCAGGTCATTGACTCTTTAACACCTCAAGGTGACAGTACCGATCATCAAGAAGCAAACCAAGATATTCAAAATGTCATTAATCTTGTAAGTGGTTTTTTAAAATAAGATATAAATCTTAAAAAAGCTGATAAGTTTTATATCGGCTTTTTTTACTCAGGACAAAAAATAAAAGGGCATAAGCCCTTTTATTTTAGATCTGAATCAAACATAACTGATTAGAAGTTATATTCGATACCAGTACCTACAACAGTTTGTTTGTCGTCTTCTTTAATCCAGTCGCGTTTTTGTTGAGCAACGATACCGTAGAAGCGAGCTTGTTTGTTGATTTGGTAATCAAGACCTAAACCGTACAAGTCGATTTTACGATCTGATTGGCCACTTACTTGTGTTTCAGCTGAAGCATATTCTGCTTTCACTTTAAGTTTAGTGTTAGGAATTTTATAAGCAGCTGTTACTGCATATGCTTCTTCTTCTAAACCACGGTAAGCTTTACCAGCTTTATCGATTGAACCATCTGATTTATATGATTGACCATATGCAGTCAAGTCATCAGTAGGTTCAGCGTGTTGCCATAAAGCACCTACAACAAAACCAGATTTAGCAATATCATAAGAACCAGTTACACGGTAAGCATCGGTATAAACATCTTTTAGACCGTAAGCTGCATATTTACCTTTAATACCAAAGTCACCAGCAGCAGCAATTGCTAAACCGATATCTTTGTTTTCGTAACCAAGCGATGTTGATACAGAGTCAAAGCTATCATTTTTGCTATCTTTACCAGTTTCACCCGGTTTGCTATCAGAGGTGCTTTCGCCAGTTTGAGCCATGATATTGAATGTTAAACCAGCTAATAATTTAGGGTCTAATTCAAAACCGATCACGTTGTCTAAACGGTTTTCACCGTACATGATATTAGTAATATCTAAACGTGTATCGTCATTAAAGATGTCTTGGTTACCACCAGCAGCTGTTTTGAAGTAAGAATCATACTTACCTACTTTTAATGTACCAACACCTTCAGTTTTTAAACCGATAAAACGGTTACGAGCACTAAGGTCAGTATCAGAACCTGAACCATCAGTAGAAATTGCCCATTCAGCTAAATAAACAGCAGATAACTTGTCAGTTAATTTCTCTTCGCCTTTTACCCCAATACGAGAAGAGTTTGAGTTAACTTCGGTAACGTCACTTTTACCATCGAAATTTTTATTATCAACTTGGTTAATAGAAACATTTAGTTTGCCATACAAAGTTGGCGCTGCTTGCACCGCGTTTACGCTCAAAGTTGCAACTGCGGCAGCGAGTAGCAATTTCTTCATTGAGATTTCTCCAAAAGGTATTTAAAAATGGCGTATGCCTAGCTAACTATTTATTTTGTAGTTGACTTATGTACAAAAAGTTACAAAAGCTCACCAACTTGCTAAGCAGTATCGGCAAATTTTGTGACAGGGAAGTGAAGAATAAATGACAGTTTTATGACGTTTAAAATTTAGAAATAAATTAGTTATTTTCATTTTTTATAGTTTTTAGACGAAAAAAAGCGGAGCCTAAACTCCGCTTTAACCATCTAAAAATCAAAGAGCTGCTTTAATTTTTTCAGCTAATTCTTTAATTTTTTCTTGATCTCCTAACTCAACAGCATGGCGTCCAAGATGATGCACATTTGTTGGAATTAGGTGAAAATGAACATGTGGAACAGTTTGTCCTGCTGCTGCTCCAGAAAGTTGCATCAATACAATACCTTCCAAATTGAGCGCTTTTTCCATTGCCTTAGCAATCTTTTGAACAATTTGTATAGTATAGGCTGCTGCTTCAGCAGGTAAGTCCAGCAGTGTTACAGCAGGTGTTTTTGGAATAACTAATGTATGACCATCGGCTTGAGGCATAATATCCATAAAAGCTAGAACTTGATCATCTTCATAGACTTTTATCGCTGGAAGTTCTCCACGTAAAATTTTTGCGAAGATATTTTGATCATCATATGCCATGTATTATTCCTTTAAAATTATTTACATTTCAATTCTTTTTGACGTTCTTTAATAGCGTCAAGACGTTGTTGCTCTTTGTCAGAAAACTTTGGTTTTGTCGTATGACAGTTTTCATTACCATATTTTTCTTTAGCATCAGGATCTTTAAAACAAAAGCCTTTTGACGCATAAATCAAATTGTAATCATCTTGCAATTTTTGGCATTCTTGCTCAGGTGTTGCAGCTTGTACGCCTAAACTAGCAATGCTCACCATGCCAGTAAAGACTGCAACCATAAATTTATTCATGAGCTTTTCCTCAGTTAAAGGTATGAACCTGTACTCAATATAAGGTTTCTTACCAATATTTCAATGACTATTAATTACTCAGGTGTCATTTTGGTTTGTATTTTGGGCAAAAAATTAATAAAATCTTTATATATCAATGTTTTAAAAATAAAAAATAAAAAATAAAAACAAAAACTTAACTAAATTTTTATATATCTTTCCATAATTTAACTACTATCTAATACCTTGTAATTGCTCATAATGAATGAAATAGGGGACTTGCTTCTATTAAATAAAAAATCAAAAAGTTCGTAGAAAAGCCATATTTATGACTCATCTTTTGCTGAAAAGACAGTTTTAGTTTGAATTTTGGTCAATGGAAAAGAAAGATATTAATGCCATGATCAAAGAACAAAGCGTGATAATTATCACATTTTGTATTTTAGGATTAGGTGGAATTCACTAGGCCCATTTATTTTAGACGGAAATGGGCTTCTCTTATTGAAACAGAGATAAAATTATTTTCGACTTTTATTTAAGATTAAAATTCACCTGAAAGATGCATTGATTTTACATATTTAAAGTCTTATTATATGCCCCATAATTGCTGCGTTTGATAGTTTTTGTTTTTTATAGCCCATTTCTCCAAATGAAATGGGCTTTTTTTATTAAAGTTATTTCGAATCATTAAAATTTAGTATTTTATATTGAGAATAATTTCGCCTTATATTTTGATTTTGTGACATAGTATAAATGTTGCTTTCATAATTGCCCTGATAGTTACTTTCTACCCTCATACCCTTACACATAGTAATAGTATATTCATCATACTTCCTTAAAGGATCAGTCGTTCGTTAAGACTAAATATTAAAGGAATAGGTGATGTCACAATTTTTACTAATTGCTGAAAAAGTTTATAAAAAGTTCGAAGAAGAAAAGCTTTTCTCCGAGGATGTAATTGGGCACTTGAATAGCTTAGTTAGTATTATACGGCAAGAGATAAAAGATACTTCATACAAACTAAAATATAACTTTATTGATTTTGAAGAATGTTTAAATAAACCTGCAAAGGAATGTTCAGTTAAACTCGATATCAGCTTAATGCCAATTTATAAGAATAAAAGTGAATACATTATGTGGTTAGCGAGTTTTATCGAAAAAATTACTCTAGGTGGAAGAGAAAAGTTTCCACCGCTTACAAATAGTTTACTTCCGAGCTGTATAGTGACCAATCCTTATGTAACAAAACTGGAGCAGGCCAAGGCCTCTTCTGAAAAAAGTGCACAGATGATTGTAAATTACTTTAAATCATCCGATTATAAAAAAGTTAATAAAGTGCCTTCATAGTGAAAATAATAATTTTCTATTAAAACAATAATATTATTGGTAAATGCATCATTACACGAGGGCTTATTGTAGCCAAGCCAATAAAAGTAATGGATTGAATTATGACCTCATTCTTAAATTTGCGTTGATCGTTCGGTGAGCCATTTTGCTAGTTGTGGCCAGAACTCCAATGCACTTGACTGACTCGACATGAGACCCAAATGTCCGCCAGGGATGAGAGTAAACGTAACATCTTGGCTACTGGTTAACTGGCTTAATGGTTGAGCTGCATCAGCGGTAACCAGTTGATCACTACGACCCGCGCCCACTAAGAGAGAGCAGTCGATATTTTTTAATTCAATTTTTTTATCTTTTAACTCAATAAAGCCGCGCTTCAATGGATTTTGCAACCAAACATTGAACAACATGTCCTGATTAATTCCACCCGGGTAATCAATCATATTATTTAAAAAGCTACTTAGAGTGGCATGCTCTTGTACGAACTGAAGATCATTAAGGTTTTTAAGTAATTGAATATGACCATCGAGCCAGCCTTTAGGGTCGAGAATTTTGAAACCTAAAGAATTTAAAATTCCTGGGCTATGAATCAGACGTTTTGGTAATCCGGAATAAATACGTTCTTGAATTTTTTTATTGCGACCAATCGCGTTGTTTATGGTTCGATAGAGTTTCCCAATATAGCCAGAAGCATAACTGTCTATTGGACTACCAAGTACTATAAGGTTTTTAACATAATTTGGATGATTATGCGCTGTATATAAAGTGACGAATATACCTGCCATACTCCATCCGTGAAGCGAGATTTTTTCACTTCCGGAGTGTGTTCTGACAAGTTGTATGGCTTTAGGAATAAAATCTTCAATAAATGATAAAAAGTTAAGATGTCTGTCCTTAAACTTTAAACGGCCCCAATCTACCAAATAAACATCAAAACCAGCATTTTGGAAGTATTTAATAAGAGAACGATAAGGGTATAAATCATATATCGCCATATTAATAGCGAGTGGAGCAACGAATACTAAAGGTTCTTTGAATTGTTTTTGAGTAGCTGCGTAATAACGTATACGGGTTTGATTAAATTCACCAATCACTTCGAACGGAGTGCTTTGTGACAATACTAATGTTTGAGGGCGAAATAGTCGGGTAGAGAGGTGCTTGATTTGACTTTGTTCAGAGACAAGGGACTTTAAGCGTTTCATCTTGCTTTTACCAACTATTTACTAAAGTTGAATAAAGTCTAAGCGATAATTTTAAGGTTTACCTTGACCTTAAATACCCTAGACACTCAAAATGATGATAGTTTTTTAGTACATGACCAGTAAAGGCGAACATTTAATGAACCAGTCTGATGATTTAGAATACCAACTTGATACTTTAGCCATTCGTACCGGACATACTCGTAGTTTTGAAGGCGAACATGGCGAACCGATTTTTTTGACTTCATCATTTGTATATGAAAATGCGGCTGAAGCTGCAGCAAAATTTTCTGGTCAGGTTCAAGGAAATATCTATTCTCGTTTTACTAATCCGACTGTATCGATGTTCGAAAAACGTTTAGCAGCTTTAGATGGTGCTGAACGTGCCGTGGCTACAAGCTCTGGAATGGGCGCGATTTTGTCAGTTGCTATGGCATACCTAAAAGCGGGTGATCATGTTATTTGCTCAAGAGCAGTTTTTGGTTCAGTTGTTGCTTTGTTTGAAAAATATATTGCCAAGTTTGGTGTAGACATTACATTTGTTGATTTATGTGATTTAGACGAATGGAAAAATGCTGTACGTCCTGAAACCAAACTTTTCTTTGTTGAGTCACCGTCTAACCCTTTAGCTGAGATTGCAGATATACAAGCGTTAGCAGATATCGCCCATGCGAATGGTGCATTACTTGCGGTTGATAACAGTTTCTGTACACCTGTTTTGCAGCAACCACTCAAGTTTGGTGCGGATCTTGTGATTTACTCTGCGACTAAATACTTAGATGGCCAAGGCCGTGCATTAGGTGGTGCTGTTGTTGGTAATCATCAGTTGTTAGAAGAAGTTTTTGGTGTTGTTCGTACGCTTGGACCATCAATGAGCCCATTTAATGCATGGGTTTTCTTAAAAGGTCTAGAAACTTTACGTTTACGTATGAAAGCACACTGTGAGAGTGCTCAAATTCTTGCAGAATGGTTATCTACTCATGAAAAGGTAGAGAAGGTTTACTACGCTGGTTTACCTGCTCATGAAGGTCATGAACTTGCTGCTAAACAACAAAATGGCTTTGGCGGTATTGTATCCTTCGTTGTTAAAGGCGAGCGTGAAGGTGCGTGGAAGGTTATTGATAATACTAAGTTTATCTCGATTACAGGTAATCTAGGTGATGTGAAATCGACGATTACCCATCCAGCAACCACAACTCATGGCAAACTTTCTGTTGAAGCAAAAGAAGCAGCTGGTATTCAAGAAGGTCTAATTCGTGTTTCTGTTGGTCTAGAAGATATTAATGACATTATTGGTGATATCTCACGTGGGTTAGATTTAATCTAATTAAATTTTGTTAGTTAGGGAAAAGTCACATTTATTTTAATGTGGCTTTTTTTGTTACTAATAAGCAACAATAGCAATAAAAAGTCTACGTTTTGTTATAAATCAGTCTAAAATTTCAACGTATAAAAGTTCTAAATTTAATAAAAATAACAAAGAGAGTCTTTAGTCATGCTTAAACCAATAATTATTTTAGTTGCGATAGGGGCAATTGGTCTGGTTGGATACAAAGTATTTGCCCAAAAAGATGAACCGACACAGATCAGTGAAACTGTATTATTAATTAATGATGCAAACAAATCTGTTCAAGATGCTGATCTTTCAATAGAAAAAGCCAATACCTCTTTCAAGGAAGTTCCCTTAAGTGAATATAAAACAAACAATAAAAGTCTACAGGCTGCACAGTAACTTTTCTAAATTTTACTTTTTTCTACTCATCAAAAGTTTTTTATATAAAAGCTTTATAGTGGATTGACCATAGAAAATAGTTTCATAGATACCAATAGAAAACATTGATTTATTGTGTCAGAATTACGGATTAATTTTGATTTAAACGTACTAACCTCAATGATCTTGATGATCTATAGGGGAATAGAAAGAGTTTAAGTTTTGCAGTGTTATGTGACTATCAATAATACTTGAAATATTTGATAGAGATACGGAGTTAGGTTTATGAATATCAATATGCTTATGCAGCAAGCGCAGCGCATGCAAAAAGATATGGAATCAAATATAAAAAAGGCTAAAGAAGAGCTTGCTCAAACTGAAGTACACGCTGAAGCGGGCGGTGGTTTAGTTAAAGTCACAATGACTGGCCGTTATATCGTAAAACGTATCGAAATTAATCCAGAATTACTTCAAGATGAACCAGACATGATTGAAGACTTAATTGCTGCTGCAGTAAATGATGCTGTGCGTCAAGCAGAAGTGATTTCTGAAGAAAAAATGCAAAAAGCAAATTCTGGTATGGGTTTACCACCTGGCTTAGCGGGCATGTTCTAAGGAAATTCAGTGTTTAGCGATAGATTTGAACAACTCGTTCAAGCTTTACGTATATTGCCAAGCGTTGGTCCGAAGTCGGCTCAACGTATGGCTTTACATCTTTTGATGAAAAACCGAGAAGGGGCATTTGCATTAGCGCATGCTTTACATGAGGCTTCAAGTTATATACATGAATGTAGTGTCTGCCATTCTCTGACTGAACATGAAATTTGTGATATTTGCGCCTCAACTGACAGAGATGATCAGTTATTGTGTGTGGTTGAATCACCAGCGGATGTGATGGCGATTGAGCAAAGCGGTAGCTTTCGTGGAAAATACCATGTTTTAGGTGGCCATCTTTCTCCATTAGATGGTATTGGTCCAGAAGAAATTGGTATTCCTTATCTCATTCAGCGTCTAAGCCAAGGTACTATTGAAGAAGTCATTTTGGCAACTAATGCGACTGTAGAAGGACAAGCGACAGCCCATTATTTGGTAGAGGCGACTAAACATTTACCAATACAAATGACGCGTATTGCTCAAGGTGTACCTCAGGGTGGTGAACTCGAATACGTAGATAGCCATACTTTAAGTCAGGCAGTGCATAACCGCATGAGAATGAAATAAGCATTCCGATGCTTATTTCATTAATGAATGTACTATCAATTTGATTAAATTTATTAATTAAATTCAGTTATTAAACATAAATATTATTCTGTCTTTTATTATTAAAGATAGTTTAAATAAAATATGAATATAAGCATGAAAAAGATCTTATAAATTTTAAATAAAGAACATTTGGAGATAAATTTAAAAAGTACAAATAAAAGATCAAAAAATTATCTATTTTCGAAAAATTGTTCAAAAATAGAGTATTCATAAAGGTTTAAGTGGCATTTTTCTGCTTCTATGTTATATATACCAGAGTTTAAAGCACTCTTTGCAATACTTGAGAAAGCATGTTTCAGTTTATCCAACAGCAAACCGAATTGGTTGATGTTCTACAAAAAATGGATCAATGTTCAATATATGGACTTGATACAGAATTTATTAAGGTTGACACACTCTGGCCTAAACTTGGAGTATGCCAAGTCAATGTAAATGGTGATGTCTATCTGTTGGATGGTGTTTCATTAGATCTAAGCCAGTTTTGGAAAAAGATCTTCCTCGCACAGCAAAACATTTTTCATGCATGTGGAGAAGATATTGATTTAATCTATCATTATGCTGATCAAGAAGATTTGCTTAATGTGTTTGATACTCAAGTGGGGCTTTCTTTTTTAGGTCATGGCCTGCAAGTGAGTTATCAAGGTGCTTTAAAACTTTGTCTTGATATTGATATTGAAAAAGATCAAACCAGATCTGATTGGTTAGCTAGACCTTTATCGCCTCAACAACTTTGTTATGCTGCTAACGATGTTTTGTATCTAATGAAGTTAGCTCATCATATTCAAGAGCAGCTTAAGCAGAAAGGGCTTTATAATTATGTTCTTGAGGACTGTAGTAGTCTAACTAAAGAAATCATTAGTGAAACCCCTAACGAATTACTATATACCGATGTGGGAAATTATCGTCACTCACGTCGTCAACTAATGCAGCTACAAAATTTAAGCGAATGGCGTGAATACATTGTGAAAGCAACGAATCAGCCACGTAGTTTTATTCTTAGAAATTCAACCATGATTGATATGGTTGAAAAGAACCCTCGCAATAGCTTTCAACTTTCGCAAGTTAAAGATATTCGTCCAAATGTGGTTCGCGAGTACGGCAAAACGATTTTAGAACTTCTTAAAGATTTGCCAGTCGAAAGCAGATGGCCATCAAAGATTGCAAAACCATTTAAGATTACGTCTAAAGAGACTTTAAATAAAATGGATATGGTGCTTGCTCATGCAATAAATGAGACTTCTATTCCTAAAGAAGTGTTGTTGAGAAAAAAATGGTTAAACGCCATTCATCAACATGTTCTATGTCAAGGGGATGAACAGGATTTACCCGACTATCTGTTAGGATGGCGTTATGAGTTATTAACGCAACCATTAATCCAGTTGTTTCAAGAGGAAAAACAAAGTTTATCTATTTAAAATGAATAAATAATTAGAAATTTAAAGGCTCATCATATGATGAGCCTTTTTAACTAAAGCATAATCATTCTGTTAAATTTTTAATTAATTATTAAAATGAGCTAATTATAATATCTAAGTATACAAAAAATAGATTTTCTGTAGTTTATCTAAATAATTATTTAGCCTGATAAAATTCATAAAATAATGTAATAAAGTAAATATAATTTGAAATTTCAATAATGAATTAAATTAACTTATATAATGAGAAAAATTCAATTGATTAAACATACAGGTCTGTATATTCTTGGATTTAAGAAAAACAACTTCATTTTATATAATATATAACTATAAGTTTGTTTCGGTGCAGAAATGAAAAGCCTACCCAATTGGGTAGGCTTTTTTATTTTTAATGATATGGATCAGTTAAAGTGACTTAATTTATGAAATTTAAAAATGAGTATTAAAATCTATAGATATTATCTCAATGAATCAGCAAGTTTAGACACAACTTCTTCAGTTTTTCGAAAAGCATTTTCCAATGACTCTCTATACCTTTGATCTCCAAACTCTTGATACTCACAAGTAATTTCATAAATTTTTTCTACGCCTAAATATTTGCTCAGTGTGCGAATGTGGGGTACAAGATGACTCATATCATGCCGAATCCCATCTTTCTCAAACCCAAATTCACCGCTGGAAGTAATAATAATTAAAATTTTTCCAGCTAAAAGAGGTTGTAAGGGAAAGTCTCCACGAGCTAGGTCAAAATCAAAGGTTTTATTGATACGAATAATTTGATCAAACCATGCTTTCAGTTGAGCAGGCATGCCGTAATTGTACATAGGTGAAGAAATTACAAGAATATCTGAGCTCGAAACTTCTGTTATTAATTGATCTGATATAGATAAAACATCACGTTGAGCTTCGGTCCTTTTATTGTCAGGTGTGAATACAGCATCAATCCAGTCTTGATTAATAAAGGGTGGTGGATTCATTCCTACGTCACGATAGATATACTCATCTATAGGCAATTGTTGTTTCCAAGAGTTGATCAAACGACTGGCAATATTTCTTGAAATAGAATTATGATTTGGATTAGCGTTAATCGCAGCTCTGACACTAGCATCTATATGTAATATTTTACTCATCATTAATTCCAGAAAGGTTAGGATTTAATTTATTTTGAGTTTTAAAACATAAGTAGACAAACGAGAAAACTACAATTATAGATGATTTTAATTCATTCATAAATGTAAATGGGGAGGAAGCATGCAAGTTTCTTTGCAAGCACTTAAAGCATTTGAATCAGCCGCTCGATTGGGTAGTTTTAAGTTGGCTGCTGAAGAACTTTCGCTTACACCGACTGCAATTTCACATCATGTTGCGAATCTAGAAAGCAGATTAAATATTGATTTATTTCATCGACAGGTAAGGAAAATAACGCTTACAACGACAGGGCAAAGACTTGCTGCAGCAATTTCTGAGGGGTTTCGTAAGATTGAAGATGCACTAGATGAAATAACAGTAAATGGAAACGTAGTGAGAGTCGCTAGTACCTCTTCACTAGCTGCAATGCTGCTAATTCCTTCAATAAATGAATTTTATCAATTGTACCCCGATATCTCTGTTGAGTTTTCTACAGGTGAAACTTTAGATAATCACTTATATACATTACCTATTCGATATGGCGACGTATCTTTGGTCCAGTCTCAAGATATCGTTAAATATGAGTCTTTTAATGTATTTGGTTCATCCAAACTTGATCTGCTTAAATGTTCTAGTGAACCAATAACTTTATTTACGACAGAATGGAAAAATAAGGCATTACCAAGCCCACCACTAGAGGCTTGGCTTGAGGAAAATGAATGGAATCCCCAAAGGATGACGATTAAGAAATTTGATCAGGAAATTTTTGGGATACACGAGGCTTTATCTGCCAATGGATTAGTATTTTGCTCTACTACACTTACCCAAAGGTTTGTTAAGGCGAATCTTTTACAGGAGTTTAAAACTAAAGCCGTTCAATCAAAGCTGTGTTACTACATTCCAAATAAGGAAGATCTTAAAAATAGAAATGCTAGAAAATTTATCGAATGGGTTGAAAGTTTATTTAATCAATAAACCTATATCTCTGATTGGTTTTAACTACACAACACTAAAACTTATATAGCGTTTTTATGATATAAAATTAGATAAATTAATAATTAGAGAGATAAATATGCTTAACAACTTTAATGCTGAACAAGCTCGTCAAAATGCTAAAAACTTTAAAATAAATCAAGACGTCATATTGGAAAAAATTTTGACTGGTACTGAGTCTGAATCTAAGGAGGGGAAACGAAAAGCAACTTTCTGGTTTCCTGTTGATGCTATAAGTCCTGATCATCTTACACTGGTTGAAGGGGAGCTTAGAAGCAGAGGTTTTAATGTCTCAACTGATATTGAACACTCTGGTACCACGATTACAATTGAAATAAGCTTCTAATGAATGATAGTTTTAACTAAACCACTCTTAAAAAGGAGTGGTTTTTTATTGCATGATTTATTGCGAGTTAAAAGAAACTAAATATAAATTTATTTACAATTAAATTTATATTAATCAGGATATTATTTGACAGGTTCTATCTTCTTCTGTAGCTTTACTTTTTAAGTGGAATATGGATATGAACTTCCAAACAATACTTTTATCTTTCAAAAATCAATCTACTGGTACAGATGCATTTAAAGACTTAAAAAATGCATGTGAGCAGTCTCTTAAAGAATCTCAAGATACAAAAGAAAAAGCAGCAGTTTACCTAATCTACGGTTTTGCACGTAGTTATGTAATCTTATATGAAGATGAAGCTGTAACGACCGAATTCGCCCATACTTCTAAAACCCAACTCATTGCTTATATGGAAAGTCTTAATGAAGCTTTATTAAGTCAAGATGATAGCGCTATTTTGAGTGCCTTAAATCAAGTAAGCGATGACTATATAAAAAGCACTCGCGTCTTTTAGAAAAAATTTAACACGTTCTTAAATAAGAAATACTTCTTTAGTTTGAGCTAAAGAAGTATTTATTTTTATATATTAATGGGACTTTTTCTTACCGCCACCATCTTGTTTGTTGACGGTAGACCATGCAATTCGTTCGGCTTCTTCTTGAGAATGGCCTCTATCAACTTCACTCTCAACAATATGTTTGGCCTGACGTTTTTGCTTTGCTGTATAAGCAGTTTTATCACCACGAGGCATAAGTTCATCCTCCACCATATCTATGAACAAGATACTTATTATTGAAACATATCTCGCTATTAAACGAGTTAAGTAACGTCTGGTGATGTGTAGTGAAGTAGTTAAAAGTTTTACTCAAGTGTGTATTCTTAAATAGGTGAAAAAGAAATTTATTATTTTGATAGATTAAGTATAAATCTTGCAAGAACACTATTATCAAATCTTTGATGATGAATACTTTTTTAAAATCGAAGAACTGCTTTTATTTTAATAAAATAGATTTTGTATTTTAATATTTAAAATCAAAAACTTATATTGTTTTTGTAAAATATAACTCATGTTTGGAACAAAGTTATTATCGACCTTAATCAATGTTGTAGGTTAATATTTCTCAAGAATTAAAAAAACGACTGATGCGTAAACAAACCTGCGTGTGTGTGTCGTTTTTTTTCATGTATGCTGTCCTTAGTTCAAGAGTTGATTTGAAATGCACTGTGATATTTATAGATCGAGCAAAAAAGATGAAATGTACATGTATATTGCTCGTCCAAACTATCCTGACAATACGGAACAAGCTGATCCGTTTGAAAATGTTCCTGAAGCTGTTTTACAAGCGTTTGGTCGTGCAACGTTTGTCATGCATTTAGAGTTGGCTCCAACACGTAAATTGGCGCGTGTTAATGTTTTACATGTTTTAGACTCATTACAAACAAAAGGTTTCTTTATTCAGATGCCGCCAGAAGGGTTAATTAACCCGAATGCAGTTGAACCAGAGGGCTTACGTGGTGCGTGAAGATCAAACTGGAATAATGAATCAATTATTCTCTTTTTTGGATGTTATTCCTGAAGGTGTTATTGCGTTAACAGCTTATGGAATAGGCGCTATTATTGCTTTGTGGTGTTGGTGGCGATTAATGCGCCGTCTTCCTACCACTTTTGGTGCAATTAGCTGGTTGATTGTATTTGCTATTTTAGTTACACCAACAGTGTCTGAAGGACCGAATGCATCTGTAGCACCTGCTATTTTTGGACTTCTTTTTGGTGTTTTAACTAAAGATAGTCCGTTAATTTGGTTAAATTTATCTTTAATTCTGTTTGTAGTTGGTCTAGGTTTGGTGATTGGATATTGTTGGTCAAAATATTCAACAAACAAAAACATGCGTTCCATCTAACCATTGAAATAGAAAAATAAGGTCTTTACATGTCTGCTGATACCCAACATTTTACCGGTACAGATCAATATATCGCGACTGATAGTCTTAAGCTTGCTGTAAAAGCAGCTCGTGCTTTGCAAAAGCCTTTACTAATTAAGGGTGAACCGGGCACGGGTAAAACTTTACTTGCTGAACAAGTATCACAAAGTTTAGGTTTAAAACTGATTACTTGGCATATCAAATCTACAACTAAAGCGCAGCAAGGATTGTATGAATATGATGCAGTTTCTCGTTTAAGAGACAGCCAGTTAGGTGATGACCGAGTTTACGATATTAAGAACTATATTAAACCTGGTAAATTGTGGGAAGCTTTCACCAGTGAAGAGCGTTGCGTATTATTAATTGATGAAATTGATAAGGCCGATATCGAGTTTCCAAATGACTTGTTGCATGAACTCGATAAAATGTCTTTTTATGTTTATGAAACGAGTGAAACAATTACGGCAACGCAACGCCCAATTGTAATTATTACTTCAAATAATGAAAAAGAATTACCGGATGCATTCTTGCGTCGTTGCTTCTTCCACTATATTGAGTTTCCAGATGAGGCCACAATGCGAGAAATCATTGCGGTTCATTTCCCAAATATCTCTGCAACACTAGTAAACGAAGCTTTACAGGTTTTCTTTAAACTACGTGAAATTCCTAATTTAAAGAAACCACCATCAACCTCTGAGTTAATTGATTGGTTAAGCTTACTCATGGCAGATGATATGCCTGAAGATGTATTACGTAATCGAGATACCTCTAAAGCTATTCCACCTTTATATGGTGCTCTCATCAAAAACGAGCAAGATGTACAACTTCTCGAACGCTTGGCTTTCATGTCTCGACGTTAAGGGAGGGAGTAACCCATGTTTGTGCGGTTATTTTACACCTTACGTAAATATGGTGTTCCAGTTACCACTCGTGAACTCATTGATCTAAACCGTGCGGTGAGTGAAGGTTTGGTTTTTGCTGACCAAGAAGAGTTCTATCAGCTTGCTAAAACTATTTTAGTTAAAGATGAGCGATTTTTTGATAAGTTTGATCGTGCCATGAAAGATTATTTTGATGGCATTGAAACTTTTGATATCGATGAGTTGCTTAAGCAAGTTCATAAATTACCAAAAGACTGGTTCGATTTAGAACTTCTCGAAAAGCATTTAACACCAGAGCAAAGAGCTGAACTTCAAAAAGCAGGTTCTTTAGAAGAACTGATGAAAATGCTAGAAGAGCGTTTACGCGAACAGCATAAGAAACACCAAGGTGGTAACCGTATGGTTGGCACAGGTGGAACTTCACCTTTTGGAGCTTTTGGTGACCATCCAGAAGGCGTCAGAATTGGTGGGCCAGGGCGTAAACGTTCGGCGGTTAAAGTCTGGGAACAGCGGAAATACCAAAATCTAGATGATGACCAAGTTCTTGGAACTCGTCAGATGCAAATTGCGTTACGACGTTTACGCAAATTTGCTCGCCAAGGCGCAGCTGAAGAGTTAGACGTTGATGGAACTATTCGAGAAACAGCCAAACAAGGTATTCTTGATGTTCAAATGGTGCCAGAGCGTCGTAATCGAATAAAAGTACTCATGTTGTTTGATGTGGGTGGTTCGATGGATGCGCACATTGCCCAGTGTGAAAAACTCTTTAGTGCTGCTAAAAGTGAGTTTAAGACACTCGAATACTTCTATTTCCATAATTGTCTCTATGACTATGTCTGGAAAGATAACTACCGCAGAACAGCCACCCGTATGAATACATGGGATCTATTTCACACCTATGGACGCGACTATCGTGTAATTGTAGTGGGCGATGCCAGTATGGCACCGTATGAGTTGAAATCGGTAGGTGGCTCGGTTGAATATATGAATGATGAAACAGGTGAGGTTTGGTTACGTCGCCTACGTCAACATTTTGATAAAACAGCATGGTTAAACCCTGAAACTGAAGGGTATTGGCATTACACTCAAACCATTGGTTGGATTAAAGAGATTTTTGAAAACCATATGTATCCAATGACCCTAAAAGGTATTGAGGATCTGACGCGTTACCTTTCTCGATAAACTTGATAACTTTAATAATTTAAAAAGAGGGATGATATGCAACATCAAATTAATGGTATTGCTTTGCCAAATGAACAGGGATTTTTTGGTGAATATGGAGGCCAATTTATTCCTCCGCATTTAAAAGAAGCAATGGATGAAATTAATGTTGCTTATGAAGAAATTCGCCATACACCAGAATTTCAAAATGAATTATCAGACCTCTTTTCAAATTATGTAGGTCGTCCAAGTCCTTTATTTCACGCAAAACGTCTTTCTGAACAGTTAGGTGGCGCACAAATTTACTTAAAACGTGAAGATTTGAACCACACGGGCGCCCACAAAATTAATCACTGCTTAGGTGAAGCTTTACTTGCTAAATATATGGGCAAAAAGAAAGTTATTGCTGAAACAGGTGCTGGTCAGCATGGGGTCGCTTTGGCAACCGCTTGTGCTTTAGTTGGTATTCCATGTGAAATTCACATGGGACAAGTAGATATTGAAAAAGAACACCCTAATGTGGTCAAAATGAAAATTTTGGGTGCTCATTTAGTTTCAGTAACACGTGGTACAGCCACCTTAAAAGATGCTGTAGATAGCGCGTTTGAAGAATATTTAAAAGACCCTAAAAACTTTATTTATGCAATTGGTTCTGTGGTTGGACCACATCCATTTCCAAAAATGGTTCGAGATTTTCAATCCATTATTGGCAATGAAATTAAAGAGCAGACGCATCATCGTTTTGGTAAAAACCCAGATTATGTTGTCGCATGTGTTGGTGGCGGTTCAAATGCAATCGGTGCCTTTACAGCATTTTTAAATGATTCGGATGTGAAATTGGTTGGGGTTGAACCAGCAGGACATGGTTTAGAAACTCACATGCATTCGGCAACTTTAAACTTAGGTAAACCAAGTCAAATTCATGGTATGGCGTGTTACGTGCTTGAAAATGAAGCTGGTGAACCGTTACCCGTGCATTCTATCGCATCAGGATTGGACTATCCTGGTGTTGGGCCACAGCATAGTTTCTTAAAAGATTTAGGCCGTGTGGAATATAGCACTGCAACTGACCAAGAATGTTTGGATGCTTTTATGACCTTATCTCGTGTAGAGGGAATTGTTCCCGCACTTGAAAGTTCACACGCTGTCGCATGGGCAATACGAGAAGCACCAAAGCTGTCGAAAGAAACCATGATTGTGGTTAATCTTTCTGGTCGTGGAGACAAAGATTCGGATTATGTGGCAGAAAAGCTTAAGCTTTAAACCGACTAAACACAAAAAGCGGTCGAACTTCAAAGACCGCTTTTTCATTTCATAGACTAAATCTATCCTTTCTTAAAAGTTCATTATTTCTTAATTAAAACAAAGTATTCTGATTTCAAGCTGTGATTGTTAGAGATAGGTGTGTAAAACACTGCTTCACAAGGCAAAGCGTTGCGTTGCTTTGTCTCACTCAGTAGAATAGTCACTTTGCAAAATTTGCCTTTGGAGACGCCTAAGTGGAGCGACCGACGATTAGCCCTGAACATTTACAGGAAGCTGCTGAAAATTTATCTACAATTCGAGATTTTATTCGCTTTGGGGTATCAGCATTACGTCAACATGATGCACATTTAGGACAAGGTACTGAAGATTATTTTGCAGAAAGTTCTGCATTAGTTTTACAAACCTTATCTCTTGAATGGTCAGCAGACTCAGAGATTTTAGATGCTAAGCTTTTGCCAAGTGAAAAAGCAGAATTCTTAAGTTTGTTAGAACGTCGTATTAATGACCGTATTCCGACTTCTTATTTATTAAATTTAGCTTACTTCTTTAATAAGCCATTTTATGTGGATGAGCGTGTACTTATTCCGCGTTCACCAATTGCAGAGTTAATTGAGCAACGTTTTGCACCATATTGCTTAGATGAAAATGGTCAAATGCGTGAAGCACTTAACAACCTGCCAGAAAATGCAAAACCTAAAACTCCACAACGTATTTTAGATATGTGTACAGGTTCTGGTTGTATTGCTGTAGCTTTGGCTTATGCATATCCAGATGCTGAAGTAGATGCAACGGACATCTCTAAAGAAGCCTTAGAAGTAGCATCGATTAATGTTGAACACCACAATAAACAATATCAAGTTGCTTTACTTGAATCTGATTTATTTGCCAAGATTCCAGCTGAAAACCAGTACGATTTAATTGTAAGTAACCCTCCATATGTTGATGCTGAAGACATGGCTGACTTACCGGAAGAGTTTTTACATGAACCTGAGCTTGCATTGGCAGCAGGCCAAGACGGTTTAGATCTCGTGCGTAAAATGCTTGCTCAAGCGGCAGATTATTTAACTGAAGATGGTTTAATTGTCATTGAAGTGGGTAACTCTGAATGGGCTATGCGCCAAAACTTCAATACTATTGATTTCAACTGGCTTACTTTCCAAAAAGGTGGTTCTGGCATTTTTGCTTTAACCGCAGAACAATGTCGTCGTTATAGAAAATTATTTGAACAGCAACAAGCATAAGGAGTTGTACATATGGCAGGGAACAGTATTGGACAACTCTTTCGTGTAACGACATGTGGCGAGTCTCATGGCGTTGGCTTAATGGCAATTGTTGATGGTGTGCCACCTGGTCTTGAGTTAACCGAAGAAGATCTACAAAAAGATCTGGACCGCCGTAAGCCGGGTACATCAAAATTTGCGACTCAGCGCAAAGAACCTGATCAGGTTGAAATTATTTCTGGTGTGTTTGAGGGCAAAACTACTGGTACGCCAATTGGTTTACTCATTCGTAATACTGACCAAAAATCGAAAGATTACGGCAATATTGCTCAGACTTTTAGACCGGGTCATGCGGACTACACCTATACACAAAAGTATGGTTTCCGTGATTATCGTGGTGGCGGTCGTTCGAGTGCACGTGAAACTGCTATGCGTGTTGCAGCGGGTGCTATTGCTAAAAAATATTTAGCAGAAAAATTTGGTGTATTGATTCGCGGTCACGTCACACAAATTGGTAATGAAGTTGCTGAAAAACTGGATTGGAATGAAGTTCCAAATAATCCATTTTTCTGTGGTGATGTAGATGCTGTTCCTCGTTTTGAAGCATTGGTTACGTCTTTACGTGAACAAGGCACAAGCTGCGGGGCTAAGCTAGAAATTTTAGCTGAAAAAGTTCCTGTAGGTTGGGGTGAACCTGTTTTTGACCGGCTAGATGCTGACATTGCTCATGCCATGATGAGCATTAATGCGGTTAAAGGTGTTGAAATCGGGGATGGTTTCGCAGTTGCTGGGCAGTTTGGTCATGAAACACGTGATGAGTTGACGAGTAATGGCTTCTTAGCGAACCATGCAGGTGGTATTTTAGGCGGTATTTCGAGTGGTCAGACGATTCGAGTTGCCATTGCATTAAAACCTACTGCAAGTATTACAACACTAGGTAAAACGATTAATTTAAGCCGTGAAGATACTGATGTGTTAACTAAAGGTCGTCATGACCCATGTGTAGGTGTACGAGCAACTCCAATTGCAGAAGCAATGTTGGCTATTGTCCTAATGGATCACTTCCTACGCCATCGTGCACAAAATGCAGATGTTGTTCCACCGTTTGCACCAATTGAACCATAGTCATAATTTTGACTATAGTAAATTAAGCCCCCATATTTAACTTAAACTTGGGGGCTTTAATTTTTTTATCATATTCGGCTCTATTAAATTTTAAATTATTTCCTTGTCTTATAATCTCTATATAAATATAATACCCGCGATTTATTTCTGAATATATTTATCTGCTTAAGTAAGAAATTAAAGTCTTATTAATTTTATACTTACTCAAGATATTTATATCTTAAAACTAATTTTATTCAGATTAGTTTTATATAAGTTTATTACATATTTAAATTTTATTACTTTAAACAAATAATTTTCAAAGTCATCATTGAAATTGGGGAAATATCAATGAATCAATGTACATATAGAATTGGCTGTATGTCAAAGGATAAACTATTGCCTAAAAACTTAGAGGCAATGATAAAAGTTATTCATGACTTATCTTTATCCTCTCAGCTATCTGAAAACTGGATATATAGTGATGATAATCCAGATATATATATTATTGATTTAGACAGTGGCTATACAAATATTCTTATTCCTAAAAAAATTAAAATTGTATTAAGTAATAATCCTGAGCTTTTAAAAGGTTATCAATATGGGTTAAAGAGGCCCTTAAGGTATCAGGAACTATTAAAAATTTTATTAGAAATTGAAAATAATGAATATTTTAAAAAATCTTATCGAGAACGAATAGAAAATATAACTGCTACAGATCCATTTGAGACAAAAATTCTATATAAACTTGTTTGTTATCCAAACTTTAAAAATATTCATGCAGAGCAGATTGTTAATGTCACTAGAGTTTGTGCTTTATTATCTATTGAATCAAAGACAGTCCAAGAAATTAAAAAATTCTTGAACTTATCTGTAGATGAAATACAAAAAATTATAGAGATTATTAAAAAAGAGGCTCATCCGAACTATGAAACGATACATGAGAATATTGTCTCGATATTGCCGTTTTCAAATGAAGTTGTTCAGACAACACCTCCAAGGATGGAGCAAAACTTATTGCTCTATCTTATAAATAAACTTTGGAAGAAGTTAAAAGGAGAATTCTGATGAACTGGAATTTTTTAGGTTAGAGCAGGTATGTATTAATCTTAACTAAACCATTCTTAATTTAATATTAAGAACTAAACAACAATATTTAGTACATATTAAATCTAGATTACATTTTAGCTTTACCACGGATGGAAAAGCTAAATAGAGAATTCTTTCATTATTTTAATTCAAAATGATAATATCAAAAACAAATAATGTAATCACTAGCCAAAAGTTATCCTCAATTGTTATTTGACATTATTAAGTTAAATCTACAATTTGTTCTTCGTTTACAGCAATCTTATATTGATTACGTCCATTGGTTTTTGCTTTATATAATGCATGATCAGCTCGTGCCACAAAAGCAGAAATAGAATCGTTTAGACGTGGAATTGTGGTTGCGACTCCTACACTAATAGTGACATGTGGTGAAACATCACTACATGGGTGTTTAATCGCAATTTTATTAATCGCATTCATTAAACGTTCGACTTGTATCAAAGCTTGCTGAGAATTTGTCATTGGGAATAGTAGTAAAAACTCTTCACCACCATAACGAGCAACTAAATCTCCACTACGAGCAGCAATAGAAGAAATAGCAATAGCGATTTCCTTTAAACATTCATCACCTTTGAGATGTCCTAGCGTATCATTGTAGGCTTTAAAATAATCGATATCGACCATCATAATAGTGAGTGGGGTTTCATGTCGTAATGCACGGCGCCATTCATTATCCAAAGTTTCATCTAGATAACGTCGATTGGCTAAACCAGTAAGTGCATCTTGCTGAGAAAGTAAGGATAACTGCTGCGCTTGTTGCATGAGCTCAATACGGTTCAGCTCAATCATACAGTTTTGTAGATAGTTTTCTCGATGTTGACGGTCCGTTGCATAGGCGAGGGTCATTCCCAAAAAACTACTAAAAGTGTAAGTTCGGTTTAAGAACGTCCAGTCGATCACACCATTTAAGTAGTTACTTACTAAAATTCCAACTAGTCCTCCCATCCATCCAGCAAATATGGCTGTATAGAAGCGCATACCAACAGCACCATAAATAATAACGATTGCATACATCATCGCAGCATGAAAAAGAACATTATCTTGTCCATTCTCAATAACGTTAATTAAAATAAAAGTAATTGCTACCGCTAAAGCCGAGCCAACTCCTACATAATAATCAAAATACTGATTTAATTTTTTAATAAATGATAAAATCCAAGCGATAAGAACAATTACACCAACCCAAGAATAATAGCTAAACCAGGATAAAACTTGTTCACTTGGTAAAACTTGATATATACCAAAGCTTAAAAATATATATAATATTAAAATAATAGGCGCTCTATAGCGGAACTCATAGGCAGCACCATTTTGGTATTGAAAACGATAAATCGTTTCAAGCTGCTTTGGAAACCATACAAAGTTTAATCCTCGTGTGGTTAATAAATCTATTTGTTCCTGTCCCAATATATTGGAACCCTGCAACTTCATAATTAATGCTCTCTATATTGGAAGTTGTCATAAAATGAGACTTATTTTAAGTAAAGTTCCATCTAAAAATATTGATTATATAATGTGTGGTTTATTCAAAATAATAATACAGATTTTTTAAAAA
Organism: Acinetobacter sp. 742879; assembly: GCF_000588535.1. Classification (NCBI taxonomy): domain Bacteria; kingdom Pseudomonadati; phylum Pseudomonadota; class Gammaproteobacteria; order Moraxellales; family Moraxellaceae; genus Acinetobacter; species Acinetobacter sp. 742879. Next base: position 464,539 of record NZ_JFYC01000001.1, read on the forward strand.
AGTAATGATTTTTATCTATGTTAAATGTGATAAAAATCACGACATTTCAATGATTAGCCTAATAATTATCTAAAGTTCCCCAATCCATCGAAAAAAGTTACAAATGGTCGATTAACGATTGTATCTTTATCATTTTCGGATAGACTTATAGCGTGAAATACAGATGATTGCTGTCATATAAATAGGAAAATTAGCAATGACTGCTCTAAATCAATATGGAATGAATTTAGAAATTACGCCGCATAATGGATGGTCACAACGGTTCTGGGACGACCTGTTACCAGCTAAAGAACGGGTGAGTAAACATCCGTTTTTTACGGAAATGGCCAATGGGGGATTGAGCCTAGATAGTTTCCGTTATGCTCTACTTAATTTCTATCCATTAGTCGCCCATTTCCCGTCATATATGGCTGGAGCATTGGGGAAAGCGACTGGGTTTTCTGAACCGGGAGTTACTGAAGCGCGAGATTGGTTAATCCAAAATATCAAGGTAGAAGAGCGGCACTTAAAATGGTATCGCGATTGGGCTGGAGGTTTTGGTTTAACTGTCGATGAGCTTGATCATGTACGTCCACCAGCTGCAATGAATGCGGTAAACCATTTTCTATGGAATATGAGTTATCGTGGAAATTTGGCAGAATGTCTTGCTGCAACAAATTTGGCAATTGAATGGGCAACCGGAGATTGGTCAATTCAGGTGTATAAAGGGATTCATACTTATACAGATCATCCTGAAGTTACGATTGATAAACGTTCTTTAGCTTGGTTACGCGCGCATGCACATTATGATGATCTTCATCCATATGAAGCTATGGAGTTGATTAAGCGCTTATGTAATGACCGTCCTGACTGGCAGCAAAAAGCATTTCATGCTGCTGAAGAAGGGCTGCGATATTATGAATTAGCTTTGGACGACTGCTATAGGGTACAGCTTCAAGCTACTGCTTGATCTAGCCTTAAAAAGGGAGAATATCGTATGGATATTCTCCCTTTTATTTTATTCGAGCAACTTTAAGAGTTTAGTTCGATAAGGTGTTTCTTCGGGTAATAATTCAAGTAAACGTTCAACAGCATCTACACGGTCTGGTACACGACTGACTACTCGCAATAATTGATCAATATCTTCAATTTGATAAATCACATGACTCAAACGAGCGTCAAAACAATCTCTCCATGCGCATAAAAAAGGACTTTCTGATTTAGCTAAGAAACTTCCTCTATAGAGTGTAAGTGTAGTTGATGTAAAACCTAGGTTTAAGGCTTGTTCGGCCATTAAAAAATCACATTGAATTTCGCAGTTAAGTCTATATGGTCGTGACTCGATAACGTCGGGGATTAAGTTTCTGAGTTGAGAAAGTTCTGCTTTTAAAGTGGTGGTACTTACAGGCCGATCACCATATAAAGCATAGTGAAGTTCTTCAAGATTAATCCCTTCGGGACAAAGAGTTAAAATACACAGAATCTCAATTTGACGTTGAGTCAATGTAAGGCTGTGTTGGTTATATTGAACTTTAGGAGTGCCGAAAGCTTTAATATATAGGATATTTTTCTGATGAAGTTGAATTGCTTGTTTAACAATGTCAGCACAACGCTCTACTGCTAAAACTCCCAGTGAATTATGTTTTTGATATTTAGTCGATAAATTCATAATTCCATAAAACTGACCTGTATTTGCATCAGTTATTGGGGCAGCATAACAGACCCAGTCTCTGACACTATTCATTTGGTTTTCATGTGAGTAAACACAGCTTGCAGAATGTGTATTTAATGCTAAACCAATGGCATTTTGGCCTACAGCCTGAGTAGACCACTGGCCACCTTCGACAAAGTGTACTTGCTCTGCCGATGAGCGCATAGGGTGACTACTCCATGTCCAAAGTAGAGTACCATGAGGATCAGTCACACCAATGGCCATATCGGCATCTTCGGCAATATGCATTAAGTTGCGATGGCACTCGTGAATCGAACGACCAAATAATGAGTGTTCCCATTCCTCACCCAGATCAAACAAAGGTGCTGCTTCAAGGTCAAGTGACGGCTTTTTTCCTAATTGTTTAGAATGAGATGAGGATTCCGGCCGAAATAAGGACGGACTAGTGTCTATTAAAGGCGATGATAATTGTTCTGACATATCCATATCGAAATTCCTTTATCATTGAAATGGCGTATCCGTAGCCGCTTAACAGTTATAACTTTCTTATTGTGACTATTTCCTAGTTATCTCCTTACCTTAAATAATTTTATAAGTCTTGACCATTATCCTATTGGATAAGTTTTGTTAATTGCCTAATTATTAAGATAAGACATCTTGTCGGCTGAAAGGCTTTGGCACTTCTTCTCCAAAATATTGTCGATCAGCAAAATAGCTAGAACGAACCATAGGTGCACTCCAAATATTTTTAAAACCTAATCGCTTACCGTGTCGGGTATATCGTTCAAATTCTTGTAAATTTACAAACCGATGAATAGGCGCATGTGATTTTGAAGGCTGAAGATATTGACCAATCGTGACAAGATCTACTTGATAGTCTTTTAAATCGTTGAGTAGGGCAAGCACTTCGGCCTCAATTTCTCCTAATCCAACCATCAGGCCAGACTTGGTTTTGATATCGGGACAATATGCTTTAAAACGTTTAAGTAACTCTAGTGAATGTTGATAATCTGAACCGGGGCGCATCGCTTTATATAAACGAGGAACCGTCTCAATATTATGATTAAACACATCTGGAGGAGATAAACTCAAAGTCGAAAGCGCTGTCTCTAAACGACCGCGAAAATCTGGTACTAAAATCTCAATCAATGTTTCTGGACAACGTTTCCTAATTTCTTCAATACACTTTACAAAATGTGCAGCACCGCCATCATGTAGATCGTCGCGGTCTACAGAGGTAATCACGACATACTTTAAGTTTAGATTTGCGACTGTTTCTGCCAAATGCTTAGGTTCATCTTCATCTAGCGGTTTTGGGCGACCATGAGCGACATCACAAAATGGGCAGCGACGAGTACAAATATCGCCCATAATCATAAATGTTGCCGTACCTCCACCAAAACATTCCGGTAAATTGGGACACGCCGCTTCTTCGCAAACACTGTGTAACTTCTGTTGGCGTAGCAAATTTTTTATACGGTTAATTTCTTCAAAATCGGTTATTTTGGCTCTAATCCAGTCAGGTTTAGTCGGTAACTCTTCTGTAGGTAAAATTTTAATCGGAATGCGAGCAACTTTATCCGCTCCTCTTAATTTAATACCAGTTTCTATTTGCCTTTTTAAGTCCATATATAAAATTCCATTTTATATTAAATAATATTTAACTAGACTCTATATAATAAAAATCCTTATAATTTAAATAAAGGACATAGAGTTTATTAATAAGCGTAGTACACAGCCAACATTATAAATTAATAAAGGTTGGTTAAAGGTTTGTTTCACAAGTCAATGAAATGTATTAAAATTTTTTAATTTTATTTTTGCTATACAAGTTTTTGAAAAATAAAAAATAATATCCATAAAAACCATTTAAAACTTTTTAGTCTAATAGCATATTAAATTAAATTGAGCTTTATTATTTATAGCGAAATATATAACTCTCGCTGAAACTTGGTTGATTTTTAATAATCAAGATAATAAAGGAAAAGGATATGCAATTAACGGAAGAGCAATTACTCGCAGCATATAAACGCATGCGCGATATTCGTGAATTTGAGGATCGACTTCACGAAGAAAATACCAATGGTGATATTCCTGGCTTTATTCACTTATACAGTGGTGAAGAAGCTGTAGCAGTCGGGATTTGCGAAAATTTAACCGACAAAGACTATATCACTTCAACACACCGTGGACATGGACACTGTATTGCAAAAGGTTGTGACATTCACGCCATGATGCTGGAAATTTTCGGTAAAGATGACGGGCTATGCCGTGGAAAAGGCGGTTCTATGCATATTGCCGATTTAGATAAAGGTATGCTCGGTGCCAACGGGATTGTGGGTGGTGGACCTCCTTTAGCAATTGGTGCGGCGTTGACAGCGAAAACCTTAAAGACTGGTGGGGTCGGACTGTCTTTTACAGGTGACGGTGGCTCAAACCAAGGCCTTACTTTTGAAGCGATGAATATGGCTGTTGTACTTAAACTTCCAGTAATTTTCGTTTTCGAAAATAACGGCTTTGGTGAAGGAACAGGGCATGATTACGCAGTAGGAAGCAAAGACATTGCTGGTCGTGCCGCAGGTTTTGGTTTACCTGCAGTTAAAGTTGATGGTACCGATTTCTTTGCCGTCTATGAAGCCTCTCAAACTGCCATTGAACGTGCACGTCGTGGTGAAGGTCCGAGTGTTATTGAAACCATTACAAACCGTTTTTATGGCCACTTCGAAGGTGATCCTGGCTTGATTCGTTCTAAAGAAGAAGTCGAGTTCATCAAAGAAAATAAAGATCCTTTGAAAATTTTCCGCGAAAAAGTCAAAGGCAAAATTGATGAAGCCAAACTAGACGAGATTGATGCAGCTTCTAAGGCAAATGTTGATGATGCCGTTGCTAAAGCTCGTGCTGCGGCTTATCCAAAACCAGAACAACTCCTTACTGACGTCTATGTCTCTTACTAAAGGAATAGTAAAGATGCCAAATAAAAGTTTTCGTAATGCAATTAAAGAAGCCATTGAATCAGAAATGCGTCGTGATCCAACCGTATTTGTTGTTGGTGAAGATGTTCGTGGTGGGCACGGCGGTAAAAATACCGAAGAGAACGAACTTGAAGGCTTCGGTGGGGTACTTGGTGTAACCAAAGGTTTATGGACGGAGTTTGGTTCAGAACGTGTGATTGATACACCAATTACCGAGTCTGCAATTATCGGTATGGCCGCTGGTGCTGCTGCAACAGGTTTACGTCCTGTTGCTGACTTAATGTTTATGGATTTCTATGGCGTGTGTCATGACATGCTTTATAACCAAGCCGCTAAATTCCGTTATATGTTCGGTGGAAAAGCAAAAGCGCCAATGGTTGTACGTGGCATGATTGGCGCAGGTTTTTCTGCAGCAGCTCAGCATTCTCAGTCGCCATATAACGTATTCGCAGCGGTTCCGGGCTTAAAAGTTGTGGTTCCATCTAGCCCATATGATGTGAAAGGGCTATTAATTCAGGCTATTCGTGATGATGACCCTGTGGTGTTCTGTGAGCATAAAATGCTCTATGACATTAAAGGTGAAGTTCCAGATGATGCCTACACCATTCCTTTTGGTGTAGCAAATTACACCCGTGAAGGGACAGACGTGACCATTATTGCTTTAGGCTTGATGGTACATCGTGCTAATGAAGTGGCAGACAAATTGGCAAAAGATGGCATTTCGGTTGAAGTGGTCGACCCTCGCACAATTTCACCTCTGGATGAGGAAGGAATTTTAGAGTCTGTTGCATCGACTGGGCATGTGGTTATTGTGGATGAATCAGCGGCACGCTGTGGCTTTGGTCATGATGTTGCTGCACTGATCGCCCAAAAAGGTTTCCACTATTTAAAAGCACCTGTTGAACTCGTAACGCCACCACATACGCCTGTTCCATTCTCTCCGGTTTTAGAAAAAGAATGGATTCCAAGTGTAGAGCGTATTGAGCAAGCTGTGCGAAAAACATTGGAGGCTTAGGATGAGCGAAATTAAAACGCTGGAGATCCCGAAATGGGGATTATCCATGGAAGAAGGCACGATCGCCCAATGGTTGATTAAAGAGGATGATAGCTTTAATAAGGGCGATGAAATTTGTGAAATTGAAACCACAAAAATCGTCAATGTATTAGAAGCGCCTTTTGCGGGAACTCTCCGTAAAATTTTAGCGAAAGATGGTGATACTTTACCTGTTGGTGGTCTTATTGCTATATGTGCTGAAAGCCAAGTTTCTGATGCAGAAATTGAGCAGTTTATTGCATCACTAGGTGGTTCAGCAGCTAAAGCCCCTGAAACACCTTCGGAGCAAAGTAAAGCAGAAACATCTGCACCTGTTGCTGAAAAAGCAGAACAGCCACAGACTTCAACAGCTAGCGCTCCAGTTCCTGTAAAGGTAGCTAAAGGTGACTACGCTGTACCCGAGTCATTACAAGGCTATCAAACATCTAATGAATTGTTTACAACACCGCATGCGTTAAAGCTTGCAGAAAAGCACAATGTTAACTTAGCGAAAGTCACAGGTTCTGGCCGTGAAGGACGTATTAGTGTTCAAGACATCCAGAAAGCTGTACAAGCTGCTGGTGGTCAGTGGCCTGATGTTAAGCAGCAAACTCAAGCTAAAGTGGTTAAATCTACAGCCGATGATAGCCAAGTTTTAGCGACACCTGTAGCACGTCGTTTAGCAAAACAATGGGGCATTAACCTAAATGACTGTCGTGTTTCAGGTACTCGTGGCCGTGTCTGTAAAGAAGATGTTGAGGCAGTTTACTATCGTAATAACCCAACGTCGGTAAATGAACAACCTGTGCAATGTGCAGCTCAACCACAATCGACCGTTACGACGGTGGCGATGAATGGGATGCGTAAAGCGATTGCTTCACGGTTACAGGCTGCAAAACGTAATGCACCGCATTTCCGCTTAGTGGTCGATCTCAACGTAGAGGCTTTGCAAAAATTACGTAAGCAGATTAATGAAACGGTTCCTCAAGTCAAACTTTCTATTAATGACATGCTAATTAAAGCAGCTGCTGCGGCACTGATTAAAGTACCTGAAGTGAATGTTCAATTTGATGAGGCGACTCAATCAATTTTACAGTTCTCTCAAGCGGATATTTCGGTGGCTGTAGCGATTCCAAACGGTTTAATTACACCCATTGTGAAAGCTGCAAATCAGAAGTCTTTAGCACAGATTTCCGATGACATGCGTGATTTGGCAACGCGTGCCAAGACTGGCAAGTTACAACCTGATGAGTTTCAGGGCGGCAGTTTTAGCATTTCAAATTTAGGCATGTTAGGCATTAAACAGTTCGATGCCATTATTAATCCACCGCAAGGTGCAATTATGGCCTTAGGTGCTTCTGAATCACGTGCTGTTGTTGAAAATGGCAATGTAGTGGTTCGTGAGATTGTCACAGCGACATTGTCATGTGATCACAGAGTCATTGATGGCGCAGTTGGGGCGAAATTCTTGGCCAGCTTTAAGCAGTTTGTTGAAAACCCTGCTTTAATTTTGGTGTAGGAGAACCCGCATGTCAGAAGCTCAATTTGATTTAATTGTGATTGGCGCGGGACCGGGTGGGTATGTGGCTGCAATTCGTGCAGCCCAGCTCGGGTTAAAAACCGCAATTGTAGAAGAGCAACATTTAGGCGGAATTTGCCTAAACTGGGGCTGTATTCCAACTAAAGCTTTGCTTGCAGGTGCAGAGCTCGCAACCCAGTTTAAACATGCAGGACAGTTTGGTTTTCAGGTATCGCAACTCGATTTTGATATTCAAAAGCTTGTGCAACATAGCAGACAAGTGTCAGCTCAGCTGGTACAAGGTATTGATTACTTGCTGAAAAAGAATCAGGTGACTGTTTTTAATGGTCGCGCTCAACTTACAGCTAAAGAAAAAATTGAAGTGACCGATGCTCAAGGTAACAGTCAGGCTTTGAGTGCGCCACATATTATTTTGGCAACTGGAGCTAAAGCTCGACATGTTCCTCAACTTCCTGTCGATGGAACGTACGTCTGGAGCTATAAAGAAGCACTGGTTCCAGAAAAGTTACCAAAAAGCTTATTGGTTGTAGGCTCAGGTGCAATTGGCAGTGAGTTTGCTAGTCTTTATCAAGACTTGGGTTGTCAGGTCACGCTTATTGATTTAGCCAAGCAGATTTTACCGACTGAAGATGCGGAAGTTGCTCAATTTGTCAGAAAGCAATTTGAACAAAAAGGAATGAAAGTCTTAACCGATGCTGTTGTTCAAAGTATTCAAATTGAAAATGAGCAAGTCCACTGTGTGGTTGAAACGGCAAATGATGTTCAAACGCTTGTTTTTGACCGTGTACTTTCGGCAATTGGTGTACAGCCGAATACCACGGGGCTAGGACTAGAACGTTTAGGTGTAGAACTCAATCCACAAGGTTTTGTGGCAATTGATGACTATTGTAAAACCAACGTAGCAGGGCTTTATGCGATTGGTGATGTGGCTGGAGCACCGTGTCTTGCCCATAAAGCAAGCCATGAAGCCATGATATGTGTCGAGAAAATCGCTGGTGTAGCAAACGTCCATTCACTCGACCGTAGCCAGATACCCGGTTGTATTTTTACACATCCACAAGTGGCGAGTATTGGTCTAACAGAAAATACAGCAAAAGCTAAGAATCTACCTATACGAATCGGCAAGTTTTCTTTAACTGCAAATGGTAAAGCTTTGGCAATTGGAGATGCGTCAGGTTTCGTTAAAACGGTGATACATGCAGAAACGGGTGAATTACTTGGTGCACATATGGTGGGTCATGAAGTGACCGAACATATTCAAGGCTTTGCGATTGCGAAATATCTAGAAGCAACTGATGAAAGTTTAGCTCAAGTGATTTTCCCACATCCAACCTTATCAGAAGCCATGCATGAATCCATTTTGGCTTCAATGCAACGAGCGATTCATATGTAGAAATTCTAAATTTACAGGAGTTGAACATGGTTAAGGGATTAAAAAATAAAGTCGTTTTAGTGACTGGGGCAGCTCAAGGCATTGGCCGTGGGATTGCCCTGCGCTTGGCGCAAGAAGGGGCACATACTGCATTAGTTGATATGAAACAAGATCAACTGAATGATGTGCAGCAGGAAATTCAGGCTTTAGGTGTAAATGCGAGCACTTTTATTGCTAATGTAAGTGACCGCGAGCAAGTGTATGCCGCTATAAATCATGCTGAGCAGACACTTGGTGGGTTTGATGTCATGATTAATAACGCTGGAATTGCACAAGTACAAGCGATTGCGGATATCACACCTGATGAATTCCAAAAAATTGTTGATATTAATATTGGTGGCGTGCTGTGGGGAATACAGGCTGCTGCTGCAAAATTTAAGCAACGTCAACATAAAGGAAAAATCATTAATGCTTGCTCAATTGCAGGCCACGATGGGTTTGCTTTACTCGGTATTTACTCGGCAACCAAATTTGCGGTACGAGCACTTACCCAAGCTGCGGCAAAAGAATATGCCAGTCACGGTATTACGGTAAATGGATATTGCCCCGGAATTGTCGGAACGGACATGTGGGTTGAAATCGATAAACGTTTTGCTGAAATTACGGGTGCAGCAATCGGTGAAACTTATAAAAAATATGTGGAAGGCATTGCTTTAGGTAGAGCTCAAACACCAGACGATGTAGCCGCATTAGTTGCTTTTCTGGCAAGTGAAGATTCGGACTATATTACGGGTCAATCCATTTTAACGGACGGCGGAATTGTCTATCGCTAAAACAACATCCTGATTTGAGGGAGATAATAATGAAAGCAGCGCGTTTTTATGACAGAGGCGATATTCGTATTGAAGATATCCCTGAACCAGAAGTGACTCCCGGCACTGTAGGCATTAAGGTAACTTGGTGTGGAATCTGTGGTACAGATTTGCATGAGTTTATGGAAGGGCCAATTTTTATTCCACCGTGTGGACATCCACATCCTATTTCAGGTGAATCTGCGCCGATTACCATGGGACATGAATTTTCAGGTGTAGTCTATGCAGTTGGTGAAGGTGTTGATGATATTGAAATTGGTCAGCATGTAGTCGTAGAGCCTTATATTGTGGCCGATGATGTACCGACCGGACCGGGCGATAATTATCATCTTTCCAAAAATATGAACTTCATTGGTTTAGGCGGTCGTGGCGGTGGCTTATCGGAGAAAATTGCGGTTAAGCGCCGTTGGGTGCATCCAATTTCCAATAAAATTCCACTGGATCAGGCGGCCTTAATTGAACCGTTATCGGTAGGTCATCATGCCTATGTGCGCAGTGGTGCAAAGGCTGGTGACATTGCACTGGTTGGCGGAGCCGGCCCAATTGGTTTATTGCTTTCGGCAATTTTAAAAGCGAAAGGGCTTAAGGTCATCATTACCGAGTTAAGTGCAAAACGTAAAGAAAAAGCCAAAGAGTCGGGTGTTGCAGATTATATTTTAGACCCGTCAGAAGTTGATGTTGTTTCTGAGGTCATGAAAATTACTAATGGCGATGGTGTTGATGTTGCATTTGAATGTAGTAGCGTTAACAAGGTATTAGATACTTTGGTTGCGGCAGTGAAACCAACAGGTGTTATTGTTATTGTTTCGATTTGGAGCCATCCAGCATCAATTAATGTGCATAGTGTAGTAATGAAAGAGCTTGATGTACGAGGCACAATTGCCTATGTAAATGACCATCAAGAAACCATTAAACTGGTTGAAGAGGGTAAAATAAATCTAGAACCTTTTATTACGCAGCGCATTCAACTTGATGATTTGATTTCACAAGGTTTTGAAACCTTAATTCATAACAATGAATCAGCCGTTAAGATTATTGTACATCCATAAATAGACACTTAAGCCTATAAAAAAGAGCGATGATTCGCTCTTTTTTATTAAAGTAAGTTGTTGTTTTGAGCTTCAATAATAGGGGGTAATGGCTGTCCTAAAGAACTTAGAGACTCACGTTCAATCAAACGTACAATTGAATCGAGCGGTAAATCATTTTCTTGCAAACCAAAAGGTTCTTCAATTTGAGCGCTTAATGCATCTAGTCCTAAAAACATATAAGCGATTAAACCCACAATAAGCGGTGTCCACATACCTAAAGCCGCTTCAAGGCTAAAAGGTAAGATGAAACAGAAACAGTAAACAGCACGATGTAAAAGTACTGAATATGAGTAGGGTAAAGGTGTTCCAGCAATACGGTCACAACCTGCTTGAATATTGCCTAGCTCAACAATATGTCGATTTAAGGTGCTATAGATAATGTCACTAATTTCGCCGTCTTTTAGAGCTTTGACTAAATCTTTTTGAATATTTTCGAGTACAAACTGAGGGGCATTAATATGCTCATTTAAATAATTAAGTGAAGAATTATTTAAATAGGCATGTTCAAGAAATTTTGTGGGTTCGACTGTTTGTTGACGCAGTCGATCACGCAACAAGTTACTAAAAATTAAGACCTGATGAATTAAATGTTCACGTTGTTCATTGGTTAGAACATAACTATCTCTAACAATATGTCTAGCATTGGCAATTAGTGCGCCCCAAAGTTTGCGACCTTCCCACCATCGGTCATAACACGCATTATTTCGAAAACCCGTACAAATCGAAAGAATCACACCAAATATTGTAAATCCAATCGCGGGTACGGTAGGAATTTGAATCCAATGATAATAAGAGAGCCAGACCACACAGGCTGAAATAAGTACAACAAAACTCAGTGCAGGCAACACCTTTGGCAAAATTGTTCCTTTCCAAGCAAATAAGAGTTTAAATACATTGCTTTTATCACGAACAATCATATAAAGCCTTTGAACTAACGAACCTAACCAAATGCAATATGATACGCCTTAGACGAGCCAAATACCTAGCTAAAGCTTATGCTTTTGTCTGTATCTCCAAAGAGTAGTGCGGCTAATTCCAAAAATACACGCGACCATATTCAGGTTATGGTTATATTTTTCTAAAGCGGCTTGTACATTTTCAGGACTAAGCTCTGTATTTGTTTCGGGTAATTTAACGTAATCATCTGCATTTAAGAGCTCATTTGGTAAGTCTTCGACTTCAATTTCGTCCTTACCATTTGCCATGGTTAAAGCATAAAGTAGGGTGTTTTTAAGCTCACGAACATTTCCAGGCCAGTCATAGTTAAGCAAAATCTGCATAGCTTTTTGATTGACGTGACGAGGCATCGTGTCGAGTTGAGTTGAGCTTTCTTTTAAAATTTGATCAACAATAAGAGGAATATCGACTTTCCGCTCTCTGAGTGGTGGTATAAAAATTGGAATTACGCGTAAACGGTAGAGTAAATCATGACGGAAACGCCCAGCCTTAGCCTCTTCGCGTAAAGCTTTATGTGTTGCGGTAATAATTCGGACATTGGCTTGAATCGGTTTTTCACCACCTACCGGCGTAAATTCACCTGTTTCTAACACCCGTAATAATTTAGCTTGTAGCTCTAAAGGAATCTCAGCAATTTCATCCAGAAACAGAGTTCCACCTGCGGCACGTTCAAACACGCCTTTATGGTCACGAATTGCTCCTGTAAAAGCACCTTTCACATGCCCAAATAGTTCACTCTCTAAAATATTAGAATTTAAAGCTGCACAGTTAATGGCAACAAAGATCTTATTTTTACGTTGGCTATAATCATGAATTGCTTTTGCCACAAGTTCTTTACCACTACCAGATTCGCCGCGGACGAGCACTGGAAACTCAGTAATTGCCACTCTTTGAATAATTGAAAACATACGAGTCATTTCTGGTGAACAACTATTGAAAACTTTAGCCAAGTCTTGCAATTGTTCTGTTAGCTCTACTTGATCAGCAATATCATTCTCTATGCTAATGGGCTGTAGAATATGCAATTTCCCGATAATGCGATGCTCGGCAATATAAATATCATGTTCTTGATAGATAAATCGCTTTCTCATTTTAGGAGTATTGATTTCGAGATATTGATTGTGATGGTCTTGAGTAAGCGCTGCCATACTCTCAACAGAAATGTCATCTGTATTAAATTTATAGTGAATTGCTTGAGTCGTTGTGTCAGCGAGAAACAGACTCGCATTTGGGAGTAAAGCTTTTAATTGCTCAAATAAAGTAAAAAAATCTTGTTCTGACTCAAAATTTAACTTTGCCATTTCATGTGTTTCACAATCGTTTCATTGAAACATACTTGAGTTTCATAGGAACATCAAGCTGAGTTTGTTTTCTAGCTTAAAATTTACTTATTATTATAAATATTTGATTTTTATATTTATTATTTAATTTTAAATAATTGGCATCTTATTTGCAAAATATAGGAAAGAAATAAATTATTAGGGTATAAATCATGTTCTTTAAGCAGTTTTTTGAAAAAGAAAGTTCGACTTATACATATATGCTTGGATGTGAAGAAACACGAGAGGCTGTTTTAATTGATCCAGTCGCATCAGATATTGAGATTTATGCAAAAGAATTAGAGCAGCATCAATTTACGCTCATCTATACCTTAGATACCCATGTCCATGCAGACCATATTACTGCTGCGAATTTGCTTCGTGAACGGTTTCATTGCAAATCAGTTTTACATCGAAACTCAGATGTAAGTTGCGGAGATATTTTAATTACTGATGGTTGCATGCTTAAAGTTGGCAACCTCAGTATTGAAGCGCGTTACACACCAGGTCATACCAATGCTTGTACGAGTTACCTAGTTGGAAACATGATTTTCACTGGTGATGCATTATTAATTGACGGCTGCGGTCGAACTGACTTCCAGCAAGGTAGTGCGGGCACACTTTATGACAGTATTCATAAACAACTTTTCAGCCTGCCTGACGAGACTATTGTATATCCGGGACACGATTATAAAGGTCGTTTGTCTTCAACAATTGGTTATGAACGCTTAAATAACTCACGTCTAGGTCAGAATCGCTCGCGTGAAGATTTTATTGAATTAATGAATAACTTAAATCTGCCATATCCAAAACAAATCGATAAAGCACTTCCTGCTAATCAGGCCTGCGGCTCAATTTCACAATTATAAGGTGGCAATATGGAACTTAAACGAGTTAATCAAGATTTTTATGTTGCTGGCCAGATTACTGCCAACGATATTGCAAAAATTGCAGACCAAGGAATAAAAACTCTGATATGTAACCGTCCAGATGGAGAAGGTGCAGATCAACCCAATGTGATTGAAATTGAAGAAGCAGCTCAGCGACACGGCCTAAACGTAATCTACCAGCCCGTTATCAGTGGCAAAATTACTGATCAACAAGTTACCGAGTTTAAGCAGCTTTATCAGAATGCTCAGAAGCCCGTTTTAGCATATTGTCGCTCTGGTATGCGTGCAATCAGTTTGTGGGCTTTGACTGAAGTTGCTCCACAAGATGCAGCACTGTTAGTTGAGTCGGGTAATAAGCTTGGGTTTAACTTAAAAGGCTTGGTGCCACGCATTTTAAAACGTGATCATGAACCAGCCACAATTCCTTGTTATAGCGTTGTGATTGTTGGCGCTGGGGCAGCAGGAATTTCTGTAGCGTCGAGTCTTTTATGTCGTGAACCTCATTTAGATATTGTCATTATTGATCCCGCAGATACACATTATTATCAACCGGGCTGGACCATGGTTGGTGGCGGTATTTTCAAACCACAAGTAACCGCACGCTCAATGACAAGTGTGATACCTTCAAAAGTAAAATGGATGAAAGCTGCGGTTGCTGGATTCGACCCAGAGCATAATCAGGTTATTTTGGAAGGATGCCAACCTATTCAATATAAAGCTTTGGTCGTCTGTCCTGGTTTAAAACTGAATTGGCATGGAATTGAAGGTTTAGTTGAAACCTTAGGTAAAAATGGGGTGACGTCTAACTATCGTTATGATTTAGCGCCGTATACATGGGAACTGGTGCAACAATTAAACGGTGGAAAGGCAATCTTTACCCAACCGCCTATGCCGATTAAATGTGCCGGAGCCCCACAAAAAGCGATGTATCTTTCAGCCGACTACTGGTTAAAGCAAGGCAAACTTAAAGATATCTCTATCCATTTTTATAACACTGGTGCTGTCTTATTTGGCGTGAAGGAATATATACCTGCACTAATGCAATACGTTGAAAAATATGGCACTGAACTTCATTTTAATCATCAACTTGTTAAAGTAGACGGGCCTGCAAAGAAAGCATGGTTCAAAGTCGTGAATGATGAAAATGCAGCATTGGTCGAGACTGATTTCGATATATTACATGTTGTTCCACCGCAACAAGCGCCTGATTTTATTCGTGCAAGCACACTCACTGATGAAGCAGGCTGGGTGAGCGTGAATCCTCAAACCTTACAACATACACAACATGCCAATATTTTTGCTTTAGGTGATGTGATGAATGCGCCTAATGCCAAAACTGCTGCTGCGGCACGAGCACAAGCTCCGATCGTTGCAGTAAATGTTCTCGCACAACTGAACGGTGAGCAAAATTTATGTGAATACAACGGCTATGGCTCATGTCCACTGACCGTAGAACGTGGAAAAATCGTTCTGGCTGAGTTTGGCTACGGCGGTAAATTACTTCCAAGTTTTCCAAAATGGGTGATTGATGGGCAAAAGCCATCTCGTTTGGCTTGGCTGCTTAAGGAGCAGATTTTGCCACCGATTTACTGGCAAGGCATGCTCAAGGGCCGCGAGTGGATGGTCAAACCTGAGCGAGGATAAGTAAAGCAACGCTTTACCCGAGCGCAAGACGAGAACTATGTTCGAGTGGAAGAGGATAAACAAAGCAATGCTTTGCCCTGAGAAGCGGCTAAAGCTCCGCAAGAAGACGAGATCTATTCACTCATTAACCAGCAGTCTACTGCAAATGATGTATATGCAATTTTAGGCTTTTGATATGTTATTACTTGTCGTTGAAGGCATCGTGATTGGCTTTTTACTTGGTCTTACTGGTGCAGGTGGCGGTATTCTTGCTGTACCCGCGCTTATGACCAGTCAAGGCTGGAGCGTGGCTCAAGCTGCGCCGATTGGGTTATTGGCGGTTGCGCTATCTACACTCATTGGAACCATTGAAGGCTTATTTAAAAAGATAGTTCGTTATCGTGCTGCGATCTGGATTGCCTTAATTGGTGCTCCTATGGCACATATCGGCATTTTAATAGCTAACACGATTTCACCTATTTGGCTCATGTTAATGTTTAGCTTGGTCATGTTTACAGTGGGTTATCGACTTATTAGTAACCGAGTTTCAGATTTTCATACCCCGCCGTGTCAGGTTAACCCAAGTACGGGACGCTTTATCTGGAATTTTAAAACTGGTGGTGTACTTGCCGGCATTGGAATTATTGCGGGGCTTTTAACTGGGATGCTTGGTGTGGGTGGCGGCTTTGTAATAGTGCCAGCGCTTAGAAAAGTCACAAATTTGGATATGCATAGCATTGTTGCAACTTCACTTATGATTATTTTTCTCATCAGTGGAATGAGTATTGTGATGCATATTGCAGAGGGCTTTCACTATCCAGTAGGCATTACTAGTGCGTTTGCGCTCGCATGTGCAGTTGGTATGTTATTAGGGCGCAGAGCCATACGTTTTATTCCGTCTGCAATTGTGCAAAAAGTCTTTGCTTTAATGGTTTTTGCTGTCGCAATTTATATGGTCATTAAGATAGTTAATCTAACAAATATCTAAGTAATATAGTATCTTAACTATCTCTGTAGTTAGCAATTTTCCAAAGACAAGAGGTTAAAATTATCTTGGGAAATTTGATTTAAACGATATAAATTTTTGAGAAAGTGAAATGAAGCGAGTTAACGTGGCAATTTGTGGTTTTGGACGGATTGGGCAACAAATTGCAGAGCTCCTTTTAAATCGAACGACCTACTATAAACAAAAATATCAAATTGATGCCCGTTTAGTGGGTGTCTGTAACTCATCATCAGGTTTAATTGACCAAGAAGGTTTGCAGGCTTCAAAGTGGCTAGATAAAACACAATTTCAAGCAGGCTTAACAGAGCAAAAGTTTTTAGAACAGGTTCAAGCAGATGTCATTATTGAGACAGGGCCAAGTGAATATGTGACAGGTGGAAAAGGCCTATTTTATTTAGATTATGCTTTAACACATAGCATGAATGCGATTGCGGTATCTAAAGGTGCTTTAGTCGTAGATGGTAAAAAATTAGTTAACTTGGCACATCAGCACAATAAAAAACTATTTTTTAGCGGTGCGACAGCTGCTGCCTTACCAACTGTTGATTTGTTTGAATATAACTTAGCTGGCTGCCAAATTTTAGAAATAGAAGGTGTGTTTACAGGCACCACGAATTTTATTTTGAATGATATGTTGCAACATGAATGTGCGTTTGCAGAATCTCTTGAAAAAGCTCGAGCAAAAGGTATTGCAGAACCTGACAGCTCTTTCGATGTAGATGGATGGGATACCGCTGCTAAAATTACGATATTGGCAAATACTGTTTTGGGGGCTGATGTAAAAATTCAAGATATTCCAAGACAAGGAATCAGTCACGTTACGGTTGAACATATTCGTGGTTGGAAAAAAGAAAATGTAGCTCCTCGTCTGGTCGGTTTTATTCATCTGAAAAATCAGCAAATTCACACAGGTGTCGAATTAAGGTTAGTCCCAGCAAATCATCCTTTTGCTCATCTGCAAGGTTCTAATAAATGTATTCGGGTGTTAACTCAAGAAATGGGTGAGCTTGTTGTAAGTGGAGGGGCATCTGCGCCTTTAGCCACAGCAGCCGCGGCTTTAAAAGATTTCGAGTTGATGCTAAAAACGGGCTGCTAAAATTAATTATGATTTATAAAAAAAGCAGGCTTTTATGCCTGCTTCTCACAACTTTTTTGACTATTAAATAGCTTCTTTCCAATTTCCAACTTACTAAACATTAAGTAGTTGCCGAGTAAAATTAACAAAATTCCAAAGACAGCATTTAAAGTCCATACATATCCTTCAAAGAAAGTAGAAACTGTTAAAGCAACTAAAGGGAAGAGCAACGTGCTATATGCTGCTTTGGCTGCACCAATTCGTCCAACAAGAGAAAAGTAAGCAGAGAACCCAATAACCGTACCAAATACAGCCAAGTAAAGTACCGAACTTAAAAATGGGAAATTCATTGGCGGCATTAAATCTTGGCCAGTAAATAAAGCTAGACTTAACATTACCAGTGCGCCATACGTCATGGCATAACAGTTTGTTGAAAAGATATTTAGACCACGTTTTTGGTGTCTAACACTAATCATGTTCCCTAAAGAAAAACCGTAAGTGCCTACTGCACATAGCCCAATACCCATCAATAACTGCGCATTAAACTGACTATTAATCAGGTCATGCCAAAACAGTAAAACAATACCACTTAGGCCCAAAAGTGCAGCCGGGGCAAAGTTTGGCGATGGTTTTTGCTTAAAAAAGATAAGCGCATTAATGGCATTAAAGAAAACGGCCATCGAAAAAATAACAGACTCTAAACCGCTATTTACATATTTAACTGCGGTATAAAAACAAATAAAGTTTAGACCAAAAACGCAAAGGCCTTGCAGCATACAAAACAAATGATCTTTTAAAGCAATTCGCTGTAATTTTCCTGAAAATAGTAAAACCACCCAAAGTAATAAGGCTGAAATGGCAAAACGCCATAAAATCGCGACAACGGGTGTTGCATAATGGCTTTGAACGGCAATTCCAATCCATGTTGTTCCCCAAATCAACACCACCGCAACATAGAGTAAAATATTCATAACTTCATCCTCGATTACCAAGCTTAAGTATCTAGGAATGCTTCATTTTTCACGTATATATTCTTGTGTTGTACATGCAAGATCTTGCGTTTTTTATATGACTGAACTAGCTGAATTTTGCTGAATATGGTTAACTTAAGCTCAATGATATTCGTTTTAATTTTGCATGGCCTATCAAACTTTAGAACAGCTACAGCAATCTAAAGCCAAGCTTCACGAAACTGTGGTGCTTGATGAAAATATGCAACTTGCATTTTGGTCTAATCAGCAAGATCGTGTAAGTGTCTGTAGCGATCACCACACTCTAAGTCTTTATATTCAAGATGGCTATGAAAGCTATCAAAAAACCCCTGCAGGCTGGAAAAACGGCGGTGGGCCGGGGCGTTTTTGCTTATTGCCTGAACATCAGGAGTCGACTTGGGATATACGTGGTGGGCTTAAATTCGTTCACTTATATTATACAGATCAACATTTGCGTGATGTTGCCGAAAAAATATGGGACAAAGAGCCGAACCAAATTGAACTAAACGAAGTTGTTTTTAACGATGACGAAAAGATTCGAGCGCTTTATCAGTTTTTCTTGCTAGATTGTGATTGGAAAGATTCAGCAAACCATTTACAAATGAGTACAACTGCCAGTTTATTGCTGAACCATTTAATTCGAAGATATAGCAATGTTAAGTGGCAGCAACCTATCATTAAAGGTGGGCTCGCTCCTCATAAACTCAAATATATTCAAGACTGGATTGAAGGGCATCTAGATCAAGCACTTACCTTGTCTGATTTGGCAAATGTTGTAAATTTAAGCGAATACCATTTTGCTCATATGTTTAAACAGTCCATGAATATGGCGCCTCACCAATATGTCATGCAAAGACGCTTAACCAAGGCCAAGGGGCTAATTCAGTCATCTCAGCTTTCTTTGCAAGATATTGCCCTAGTATGTGGGTTTAGTTCAGCAAGCCATTTAAGTCATCGCTTTAAACAATTTTATGGCATAAGTCCTTCGCAGTTACGTTAAGTGTCTAATGTAATTGGTTTATCTTGAGCTGCATCAAACGCAGCTCTTGCCGCATCAATATCCGCAATGTGCTGCTGAGCCCATTGGCCTAAAGCAATTACAGGTTCTGTAAGTGAATGACCGAGTGGAGTTAATTCATATTCAACATGAGGGGGAACTACAGGATAAACCGTACGTTTAACCAACCCATCTCTCTCTAAACCACGCAAACATAAGGTAAGCATACGCTGTGATATTCCATTGATACTTCTTTTAATTTCAGAAAAGCGATGAGAACGTGATGCAAGTGTCATTACAATGAGTATACTCCATTTCTCGCCAACTCTAGCCAACACTTGACTGACTCTTTGACAATCTGAACTCTGGATATCGTGAGGTATGGTTACAGTCATATTACTTGGTTCCCTAAATGTGCCTTCTTGTGCATAAGCATAATAGTAGTAACATAATTAGTTCAAGTAACAATTTTATACTGTGGGTATAAACGATGAAACTACTTCAAATTGACACAAGTATTTTAGGTGAGCATTCTGTTAGCCGCCAACTCACCTCATCTGTTATTGAAAAGCTCAGCGCAGCTTATCCAGATGCAGAAATTATTCATCACGATTTTGCTTTAGAGCCAATTCCTCATTTGTCTGATGCGGAATTTTTGGCATGGCAAGGAATTGAACCTAATAATGAAACAGCGCAGCAACGTGTTGCACGAAACACCCAATATTTGGACGAGTTCTTATCGTCAGATATCGTTGTAATTGGCGCACCTATGTACAACTTTAGCTTTCCATCACAGTTAAAAGCGTGGCTTGACCGACTATCTGTTGCTGGAAAAACATTCCGTTATACGGAAAACGGCCCTCAAGGTTTAGTAGAAGGTAAACGTGTCATTATTGCTTCTTCGCGTGGTGGTGTGTACTCAGAAGGTTCACCAGCCGAAGCTTTAGACTATCAAGAAACTTATATCAAAGCGTTTTTCAATTTTATTGGGGTGACTGATATTACTTTTGTGCGCGCGGAAGGGATTGCTTTCGGCCCAGAAGCACGTCAAGCAGCCTTAGATAATGCAGCAGCGCAAATCGCACAACTAGCGGGTTAAAAATATAAGCAGCCGAACAGTAAAGAAACTGTTCGGCTGTGTTTATGAGTAATTAAAAAAGTTAAATCAATAAATAACTAAAAGAAAGTGACAGCGAGTCCAACCAGCGCTGATGCAAAAATCACATATAGCACGTTCACGTTAAAGCGAAATAAAGCAATAAATGCAGCCACAGTAATGAGGGCTGCAACTATATCAAAATGCCCTGAAAAGCCTTGTGGCCATAACACGTGATAACTAAAAAATAGTGCGAGATTTAAGATTACACCCACCACAGCCGCGGTAATTGCAGTGAGTGGCGCAGTAAATTTAATTTCATTATGTGTAGATTCAATAATGGGTGCACCCGCAAAAATAAAGACAAATGAAAAGAGAAAGGTAAACCAAGTCACAATGACCGCACCAAGTGCTCCAGCAAAAAATAGATGCTCAGAGCCAAGTAGTGAATGATTAACGCCTCCTAAAAAGCCAACAAAGGCAACTATCATAATCAGTGGACCTGGTGTAGTTTCACCTAAAGCGAGTCCATCAATCATTTGCGTAGGTGAAAGCCATCCAAAATGATTTACAGCCCCTTGATAGACATAAGGTAAAACCGCATAAGCCCCCCCAAACGTAAGTAAAGCAGCCTTGGTGAAGAACCATGCCATTTGAGTATAAGAATGATGCCATCCAAAATATGCGCCTAAAGCTAAAATTGGCAATAGCCATAAAGCGATTGCTACAAAAATAAGTTTAGCTAAACGCAACCAATGGAATTTAGCGTGCTCTGGTGTTGGAGTCTCATCATCAATAAATGCCGGACCATAATCTTTTTGACTGGCTTTATGTCCAGCCGCGGAGGAAAATAGTTCTGGGTACTTTTTACTCGCTAAATAGCCAGCAATACCAGCGGATAAAACGATAAGCGGGAAAGGAAGCTTTAAGACAAAGATGGCAAAGAACGCCGCAATCGCGACGATCCATAAAAACTTATTTTTAAGCGAACGACTACCTATACGGTACGTTGCATGGAAAACAATTGCGGTAACGGCAGGCTTAATTCCATAGAAAATACCTGCAATAACGGGAACATCTCCAAATTTTATGTAAACCCAAGACAGCCCAATTAAAATAAATAAGGAGGGTAATACAAATAGAATACCTGCAACTAATCCTCCAGCAGTTCTATGCATGAGCCAACCAATATAGGTTGCTAATTGCTGTGCTTCAGGGCCGGGTAACAACATGCAGTAGTTCAGGGCATGCAAAAATCTTTTTTCAGATATCCAGCGCTTTTGTTCAACCAGTTCCTGATGCATCACAGCGATTTGTCCAGCGGGCCCCCCAAAGCTAATAAAGCCAAGCTTGAGCCAAAATAAGAAGGCTTGCCAGAAGGTGACTTGAATAATACTTTCAGGTAAAGGGGATTTTTCGTTTTCCATTTTTTATCCCATCAAAAAATTGATTCATACGGATCAAGAACATCAAAAACTAGTAACTTTTAGTTAATTGAATAAGTTAGATGTGCTAGGCAGCTATAGCATACAGAACAAAAATGACTTTCTTATTATTTTAAAAAGATATTCTTCTAAAAAATCTCTAGAAGAATATCTATCTTTTACTTTTTAATGATCATGTTCTAAATAATCTGGTTTTTTCGGAAGCGCAAGGCTACATAAGAAACAGATAATCAGCATGACAATGACATATATAAAGAAGGTATTTTCAATTCCGGCAGCTTTAAACTGTAAGGCAACTGAAGGTGCAGAACCACCAAACAGCGCATTACCTACCGCATAAGAAAATCCTACACCTAAAGCTCGCACATGAGGTGGGAACATTTCAGCTTTTACCAAGCCACTGATAGATGTATAGAAACTGAGTAACATCATCATAAAAATAAGTAGCAAGGCAATAATGATCGGCGAATCAATATAGGCACGCATCCCGATCACCATGACTGGGTAGATAAAAATCGCAGACAATAAGCTAAAGGCCAGCATTGAAGAGCGTCGCCCAATACGGTCGGAAATAGCACCAAATACAGGTTGAGCACACATATAGACAAATAGGGCGAAGGTCATGATATAACCAACGGTTTTTCCATCCATCCCTAAATTGGTTAAATAGGTTTTTGAATAAACGGTCTCTACATAAAACGTTAATGAACCAGCAGAAGTGTATCCAACCACCAATAAAAAGGTTTTCCAGTGCTTTTTAAAGAGTTCTCTTAAGCTACCAGACTCTTTTCGTTCGCTGTCTTGATGAGAAAGCGTTTCTTCTAAACGACTACGTGCAAGCAAAGATAAAATTGCTGCAATACCACCAATAACAAACGGAATACGCCATCCACCATCATGTAATTGTTGTTCACTTAAGAACGTTAATAAAATTACACCAAGTAAGCTTGCGAGTAACTGACCACCAGAGAGAGTGACATATTGGAAAGATGAGTAAAAACCACGTTGGCCTTTTAATCCTAATTCACTCATATATGTTGCTACTGCACCATATTCACCACCAACCGATAAGCCTTGAAGTAAGCGCACTACCAGTAAAAGAAAAGGGGCAAATAAGCCAACTTGGTCATAAGTAGGTAGGGCTGCAAATAGAAAAGAACTCAAAGCCATCAGACAAATTGAGATGACCATCGACTTTTTTCGACCATGCCGGTCTGCAATTCGTCCAAATACCCAACTACCAATAGGACGCATAAAAAAGCTTGCAGCGAATACGCCCCAAACATAGATAGATTTAGTCGTACTATCCATATCAGGTGCTGTTAATGCTTGAGTAAAGTAGGCAGCAAATACTGCATAGATATAAAAGTCGAACCATTCAACTAAATTACCAGAGGCTGCGCCTACAATCCCACGTATTCTGCTACGTTTTTCTTCCTGAGTGTATGTCATATTTCTTCCATCATTTTGCAGACAAAAATGAGGAATTTTTAGATATGCTGGATAGAAAATAGAATGAAACTTTAAATATCACTCAATCCTGAGCACTTCCTTAAATTCCTAACCATTCATTTTTTCTAATTTTAAAATTCGTTTCTAGTAAAATTACGTCCTTTTGTTCGATTTAAAGATAATTTTACCAATGATCGAACACTTCCTTTCATTTAACTTAATAATTAATTCTATTTAAAATCAGTGAGCTAATTTACAACGGTACTTTTCTATTTTATTTCTCCTTTTAAGTTTCATTTCGAGCTTAAGTTTATTTCGAATATTTGGTAATACTTAAAAAGTTATAGCGTCAATTCCTAATAAAATAAATGAAATTTATATAATGATAAGTTCATAAAATTTGTATCAAATACACTTAATCGAAAAAGTACAGAATGTATTGTTTCTCAATATATGTAGCTGTATTCTTGCGTGGCTAAAAATAGACTCCGCACTCATTTCTAGCGCTTTAGAATTATGCACGGTATGGCAGGGAGTTATTCAATGGAAAGACGTTCGATAAATCTTCACTTCATGACATGCTCTAAAACAGCATTGGCTTCATCTATTGCACTCATAACATCTGTCGTCTATGCAAATGAAGCGGAGGTTTCGCAGCTCCCAACCATTACTGTGAATGCTACACAAAATAATGATGCACTATATACGTCTAAAAAAGTTATTTTATCTGGTTTTCAAACTGATGATTTAAAGAAAGTTCCTGCATCTATTACAACCATTACCTCTGAGCGTATAGCAGACCAACACGCAAAAACTTTAACTGATGTTATTAAAAACGATCCTTCTTTAGGGGATGGCTACGCTGCAATTGGCTACTATCCAAATTTTGTAGCACGTGGTTTTGCGCTTGATTTAGGCTCAAGTTATCTCATTAATGGCCATACTATACGTGGCGAACAAAACGTGGCTTTAGAAAATAAAGAACAAGTTGAAATCTTAAAAGGCATTTCTGCAATTCAATCTGGAATGTCGACGCCGGGTGGTGTGGTTAACTATGTAACCAAAAGACCAGCCGATGTTAAAAACATTACTGTAGATGCAAATTCAGAAGGTGGCTATACGCTGGCAACAGATGTTGGCGGCTTTGTTAATAATAGTTTTGGTTATCGAATCAATTTAGCCCATGAAAGCATCCATCCAAATGTTGATCATGCAAATGGTAAACGAGAGTTTGGTTCAGTTGCTTTAGACTGGAAAATTAATGATCGTTCTAAATTATTGTTTGATATTGAAGCTCAGCATCAAAGTCAACGTTCAGTACCAGGTTATCAACTGCTTGATGGGCAAGAAGTACCAACAAATGTAGATCAAGACCGTTTATTGGGTTATCAGTCTTGGAGTAAACCTGTTGTAAATAACAGTGTAAATGCAAGTTTGAAATATCAATATGCATTTAATGATCAATGGAATGCTAGCTTAAGTGCATCGCAAAGCCGTGTTGTGATTGATGATTATATTGTGTTTCCTTATGGAAGTTATTATTCATCGGGTAATCCACTTGCAGTATTTGACAAAGATGGAAACTATGATCTTTATGACTATCGTAGCCCAGATGACACACGTATAACTAATCAGTTTTCTGCTGGGTTAGAGGGTCAATTCAATACTGGGAATATTGAGCATCAGGTAGCTTTTGAATTGCAAAATACACGTAAAAACCTGAAGCGTTATGATCCGAGTAATCAACTTATTGAGAATGAAATTGGCAATATTTATACTGATTCATCAGATTTTAAAATGCCACCTGAAAAATTAGGCAATCGCTTTAAAGCTCTAGAAAGCGATCAGACTGCTTTTACCATATCTGACCGAGTTCAGTTTAACGATCAATGGTCAACTTTATTGGGTGGAAAACTTATTCATCTTGACGAACAAGCCTATAAGCCAGATGGCCAGCAAAGCCGAGACACAGATTTAAATAAGTTCTTACCACAATTAGCGCTTATGTATAGCCCAACTGCTAAGACTAATCTTTATGCTTCATATGCCAAAGGATTATCGGATGGTGGTGAAGCACCTTGGTATACAAAAAATGTCATGTATGGCACTGGTCCCCAGATATTATCACCTAGAAATTCTGAACAATATGAAATTGGTGTTAAGCAACAAATACGAAACTTCTTATTAACAGCAGCTATTTTTGATTTAAAACAAGACAATCAATATAGCAAAGTAAATGCTGATGGAACTTTCGATTTTATTGAACAAGGTAAACAGCACAATCAAGGTATTGAATTAGGTTTAACTGGTGCATTAACCGATACAGTTGACGTAAGCTCTGGCATTACCTATACCAAATCTCGTCTAGTTGATATTGATAGTGACAGCTATAAAGGTCATCAAACTCAAAATGTACCGAAAGTACGCGCAACTGCACAGTTATCTTATAAAGTTCCGTCAGTTGAAGGATTAAGATTATTGAGTGGCATGCAATACAGTAGCAGTAAATATGCAAACAAAGAGGGAACTGCAAAAGTAGGCGGTTACAGCGTTTTTAATATTGGTGCGGCCTATAAAACAAATTTTGCTGGGCATGACACAACTTTTAGATTCAATATTGATAACTTGTTTAATAAGAAATATTGGCGTGATGTAGGTGCATTTATGGGTGATGACTATTTATTCTTAGGTAATCCACGTACAGCCCAGTTCTCTACAACTTTCAGTTTTTAGAATATAGAACAAATAAAAAAGGAGCTTATAAAAGCTCCTTTTTTATTTTCAGGAATTAAGCCGACATTTTTGGTTTAACCATATTATTAATCGACAAGATATCATCAAGCACTTGTGCCGATAATAAACCTTCATTTTGAACTAAAGCCAATACGCTTTGTCCAGTTTCGTTTGCAGTTTTAGCAATACGAGTTGTAGTTTCATAACCTAGATATGGGTTAAGTGCAGTCACGATACCAATCGAGTTTTCAACCAAAGCCTTACAATGCTCAGGGTTCGCCGTAATTGTATCAATACACTTACTTTGGAACATTGCCATTGCCTTACCAAGCAAATCCATAGATTCAAACAGTTTGAATGCAATAAGTGGTTCCATTGCATTTAACTGTAATTGGCCCGCTTCAGCAGCTAAAGTTACAGCCAAGTCATTTGCAATGATCTGGAAACAAGCAAGGTTCATTGCTTCAGGTATAACTGGGTTTACTTTACCCGGCATGATCGAGCTACCTGGTTGGCGAGCTTCTAAATTAATTTCATTAATGCCAGTACGTGGACCACTTGAAAGTAAACGTAAGTCATTAGCAATTTTTGAAAGTTTAGTTGCGGTACGCTTTAATAAACCAGATAAAAGAACAAAGTCACCCATATCTGAAGTTGCTTCGATTAGATCAGGAGCAGACTTAATTTTCTTACCAGAAATTTTTGCAAGCGCTTGAATCGCAAGTTCACGGTAACTATATTCAGTAGTAATTCCCGTACCAATCGCCGTACCACCAAGGTTCATATACGCTAAAACATTTGGAATAAGCGTATTAATTTGCTCAAGGTCTTTTTGTAAAGTTACTGCAAAAGCACCAAACTCTTGACCTAATGTCATTGGCACAGCGTCTTGTAACTGTGTACGGCCCATTTTTAGGATGTGAGCAAATTCTTGAGATTTATTGCGGAAACTTAAGATTAAATTGTTAAAAGGAAGATTTAGTTCATCTAAGCTTAATAACAAACCTAAGCGAATCGCAGTAGGGTACACGTCATTTGTTGACTGTGACATGTTAATGTCATTATTAGGATGCAAATATTGATATTGGCCTTTTGCGTGTCCCATATATTCTAAAGCGACGTTTGCTAATACTTCATTTGCATTCATATTGGTTGAAGTACCAGCACCGCCTTGCATCATATCAATTGGGAACTGATCGTGAAAATTACCACGAATAAGTTGATTACAGCTATATTCAATCGCTTCAAATTTAGTCTGATCTAAGCTTTTAAGATTATAGTTCGCTTCAGCACAAGCAAGCTTTACCATTGCTAAAGCTTTAATAAGGTGAGGGAAATTTCCGACCTTGCTTTGAGTTAAATTAAAGTTTTCTAGAGCACGTAATGTTTGAACTCCGTAGTAGTCGTTATTATTGATCTCTCTATAACCAATAAGATCCTTCTCAATACGGGTGGTAATTTCAGCGTTCATCATTAAACTTCGAATTAGTAAAGAAGATAATTCATATTAGATTTCGAAATGCTTCACTTCTAATGCATTTATCAAGTTAATTATGCATTTTTTGCATATCAGTTTTTTAATTTTATAGTCAACTAACTAGGAGAGTTCATTTTAAACTATTAGTTTAACTATATAAATTAATAACTTAATAATTAGATGAAGTTATTTTAAAAATTTGCTTGATACAGTGAATGGTCATCTAATTTTTAAAAGCAACCCATTGCAAAAATTAAGACTAGTTAATTTAAGTGAAATATCAACTTAATTATCTTTATTATTAGCTTTTAAAGTGAAGCCTATCTAACAAATTCATATAAAAATGTGATGCATTTCACATAAAAAACACTATAATACGAAAAAATCTTAGTTTTAAGTTTATGTTAAAAGTCACAGCCGCATTAATTATTTTGGGAAGTTTTACATACTATGTGCTTTTCCACGGTGAAGAGAAAAGTGAGTCTAAAACTTCTCGTCTGCTTAAAGAAGCAGAGCAATCAATCGCTTCTGCTGAAACCTCGGTAAACAAGGCTAATAGTATTGTGCCCATATCTTACAAGTAGCCTTAGTTCTTAGGTTAACCATTCCATATTATCCATCAAAATATTGTTTTATCTAGATTTTCTTAAAATTTGGGTAAAAGACTGTATGTATAGAGACAAAATTCATGAGAATGAAGTTTATCGCCTATGATCCCAATTCTGGGGAAAAATTAAGCTTAAAAGAGCATATCCACCATATGGATAAATACACCACTTATATCTTTTTTAGTGATGAAAATGACAATATGGTGTTCAATCCACAGAAAAAGCAAGTTTTTGAAATTACTCAATATACTTCTAATATGATGGTTGAAATTTCAAGAAAGTTATATTACCTCATTGGTGAATATTAGAAATTCGGTTTTTATTCAATCTTAAGTTAAATACTTTAGTAGAATAGTCAGGTTTTATGGACTGAGCTATACTACAAGTATATCTTCTGATTTAAATGAATTTATTGAGTCAGAGAGTTTAATTCCTGAAATAAGCAAGATAGTCATTTTCAGTTTTACAGTCCGTATTCTTCCCCAAGGTGCGGACTTTTTTTATAAAAAATAAAACATGAGTAAAGCATAGGATTATTTCTATTTTTTATTACCTTAAAATTTGTTATTTACTTGCGTTATATGCTCCTTACTTTTTGATTTAAAATAATTTTTAGAGTAATAATTTTATATTTGTATGAGTTATTGAGTTAAATCAAAGTCTTTTATTCTCTTACGCTCTTTTCTATGTCAAAATTATTTAAATACTTACTTTTATTGTTTGGCTTTGCCAACCCTCCATCGCATTTTTGCAGGTACTCCCATGTTTTATAGTTTTTATTCATCTATTCAGCTATTTATTCAGCTTCCCAACCAGACAGATTAAGGACATAAATATAAAAAGGGAATGCATAAAATGAACTTAGAAGTACGTTGGGTAGAAGACCTTTTGACACTTGAGCGTGAGCGTTCTATTTCAAAAGCAGCCGAAAAACGATTTATTAGTCAATCCGCATTTACGCGTAGAATTCAGCAAATAGAAGAGATGATCGGAGCTGAAGTTATTATTCGAAATAATAAAAATAATATTGAATTTACAGACATTGGGCGGATTATGCTGGTGATGTCTAAAAATATTGAGAAGCAGGTAGAAGAAACAGCAAAGCTGATTAAAAACATCAAAAATGAAACCGAATCTACGATTCGTTTCTGTGTTGTCCACTCATTAGCATCAGGTTTTTTAACCACTTTTTTAAAAAAATTCCCAACATTTATGCGTGATTTAAAAATCGAAATTGTCGCGACGAATAGTGGTGAAGGCTTATCTCTTTTAAAAGAAGGTGCCTGCGATTTTATGATTTGTTATGCAGATCGATCTAATATTAATCGAGTTGGTGATGATATTTTAAGTGGCATCAAGATCGCTGAAACAGAGATTGTTCCAGTGTCAGCTACCGAAGCAGATCATACGCCTAAGCATACAATTCAGAGTAATTTTTCATTACTTGCTTATAGTAAACATGCTTATTTGCGCAAATTGGTCGATCAATTGATTGAAGGTAAACTGATCTATAAAACCTTATATGAAACTGACAATGCCACCAACTTGAAAGAGCTTGTATTACAAGGTTTAGGTGTAGCATGGATTCCAAAAATTAATGTAGAGGAAGATCTCGCTACTGGAAAATTGGTCATGTTGGACCATAACGAATATTGTCTGCCACAAGATATTTATATTTTTAAAAATAACTTGAGTGATAACAAATCAGTTCAGCAAATCTGGAAGGGCTTCCAAACTCAGCATGATTAAAATTTATAATGATATGTGATGTCCTCAAGATATTTACATACAAAGTAATCAATTAAAGAGCTCATACCTTTGTCTTTATGATGAAAGGCTTTATAAAGCATTGCTCATGGTCTAGATTCTTTGTTAATTTAGACCATATATCAATAATTCAGAAATCTAGTGAGCATTTTTAGACATGCTGTGCCTGATTTTATTCCTTTTGAATGGATTATTTGATCCAGACGGAGACAATTTTGTTTGATCTAGATAGTAGATTACTAAATATTTTTTATCATATTTATCGGTTTAAAAGTGTTTCAATGGCTGCTGATGCTATTGGCCTTACACAACCGAGTGTTAGTAATGGACTGAACAAAATCCGTCAGCATTTTAATGATCCACTTTTTATTCGTGTTGGGAATGAGATGATCCCAACCGAATTAGCAAAAGAGATTTTTCCACTCATTAGTGAAGTTATTGATAAAGTAGAAAGCATTAATAATTTTAGCGTGAATTTTGATCCGCTAACTTCAGATCAGCTTTTTACAATTGCCATGACAGATGTATCTCATCTGGTTTTATTACCGCAATTAACAAACTATTTAAAAGAAAAAGCCCCTTTAATTCGCTTGAATATTAGGCCGATTACACCAGAAACCAGCTATCAAATGGCAAATGGTGAGATTGATCTTGCAATTGGCTTTTTACCGCAGTTAGAAGAAGGCTTTTATCAACAAAAGTTTTTTAAACAGCATTATGTGGTGATTAGCTCTAAGAGCCATCCTCGTTTAGACCCAAATAATTTTACTTTAGATGATTATATGCGCGAGTATCATATCGATATTGACGCGGGAATTGGGCATTACCATATTAAAAATGAATTACAGAATAAAGGATTGGATCGAAATATTTTAATTCGATTACCGAGCTATCTTGGAGTGGGATTAGTCGTACAAGAAACAGATGCGATCGCAACGGTACCGTATTATTTAAGCCAAGTCTTATTGGTGAGAGAAAATTTACAGATTTTACCTGCACCTCTAGACTTTCCAACTTATGATGTTAAACAACATTGGCATATGTCTTGCCATCATAAAAGTAGTCATAAATGGTTCCGTCAAACCTGCTATGAACTTTTTAAAGTCTAAAAAAAGAAGATGTAAGAAAAATGCTTACATCTTCTTGGTAGTTTGATTTTTAGATTTCAATCGCGACAGCTGTAGCTTCACCACCACCGATACATAATGCAGCAACACCTTTCTTTTTACCAAGGCGTTTTAAAGCATAGATAAGAGAAAGAATAATTCTTGAACCAGTTGCGCCAATTGGATGGCCTAAAGCACAAGCACCGCCATGTACATTTACTTTTGCTTCATCAATGCCGAGTTCATGAATTGGCGCCATTGCCACCATTGCAAAAGCTTCATTAATTTCCCAAGCATCTACTTCATCAACAGACCAGCCAGCGCGCTCAAGTACTTTTTGAATTGCACTAATCGGAGCAATGGTAAATTCGCTTGGATGTTGTGAGTGAGTAGAAGTTGCAACAATTTTTGCCAAAGTATTTAAACCATGACTTTGAGCATATTCTTCAGTGGTGAGTACTAAAGCAGCAGCACCATCAGAAATTGAGCTTGAGTTAGCAGCTGTAATTGTCCCATCTTTAGTAAAAGCTGGACGTAATGTTGGGATCTTCTCAAGATTCGCTTTTAGTGGTTGCTCATCTTGATCGATAACTTCAACACCTTTACGTGTTTTTACTTCAACAGGAACAATTTCTTCTTTGAAGTAACCTTCCGTAATCGCAGTTTGCGCTTTTTTAAGTGAAGAAATCGCAAAGTTATCCATTTGCTCACGGGTAAAGCCTTTGGTATTTGCCATGTCTTGAGCAAAAGAACCCATTAAGCGGCCTGTTTCTGCATCTTCAAGGCCATCTAAAAACATATGGTCCTTAATCTCACCGTGACCCATACGGTAACCACCGCGAGCTTTAGGTAAAATATAAGGCGCATTGGTCATAGATTCCATACCGCCAGCTACAATAATATTGGCACTGCCTGCTTTTAAAGTATCTGATGCCATTAACACCGCTTTCATGGCAGAGCCACATAGTTTATTAATGGTAACTGCACCGACATGATCAGGTACACCAGCTTTACGCATCGCCTGACGAGCAGGACCTTGGCCTATGCCTGCACTCAATACACAACCAAAAATAATTTCATCTACTTGTTCAGGTGCAACACCTGCACGTTGGATCGATTCACGGATAACAGCAGCGCCAAGTTCTGGTGCAGTTAAAGCCGATAGACTGCCTTGAAAACCGCCCATTGCAGTACGGCTACCTGAAACTATAACAATTGAACTCATCTTAATATCTCTTATTGATGTATTTGCTAAATTTGCCTTTAGCCGAAACTAAAGGCGCCAGTAAATTAAAAAGTAGGTGGGGTGTAGCTAAGTGTTCTTCCAAAGAACCATAATAAAAATAAAACTAATGGAAAATGCACAACGAGCTGAGTGACTGTAAAACCAATCACATCTTTTGCTTTTAGTTTTAGAATGCCTAACATTGGAAGCATAAAGAACGGATTGATTAAGTTCGGTAAAGCTTCGGCTGCATTATAAATTTGTACAGACCAGCCTAAATGAACTTTCAAATCATTTGCTGCCTGCATGACATATGGGGCTTCAATAATCCATTTTCCACCGCCAGATGGCACAAAGAACCCAAGGATGGCAGAGTAAATTCCCATCACAATTGCAAAGGTTTCTTTTGAGGCGATTGAAACGAAAAACTCAGCTATATAATGCGACAGCGATAAATCTTGACTGTTTAAAGCTTGCGTCATAATAAAAGCGATGCTTCCGTAAAGTGGAAACTGAATTAAGATTCCTGAGACAGCCGGAACTGCCTTTGAAACAGCATTTAAGAAGTTTCGTGGTGTGCCATGTAACGCTAAACCAAGCATTAAAAACACAAAGTTATAGGTGTTAAGGCTTGAAATGGCAATGATTGGATTACTTTTTGAAAACTCAAAAAACATCCAGATTAACCCTAATGCGACCACAATAATCGTTAAGATAGGCGAGTTTTCTAACCAGTCACCTGGACGATTAGATTTCTCATCATGGGGTTTGTCTTCTTCAAATTGAACATCAAAACTATCAATCGTTTTAACATTATTACCTTTTGGAGCTGACCAGTAAGCGATTGCGATTGAAACAATCACCAAAATAATGGTCATCGCAATTGATTGCCAAAGGAAAATCGTTTCAGTAAATGGAATAACGCCAGTTAGGTTGTAAATTGACTCAGGTAAACTGGTTTTATTCGCTTGAAGCTGTGCTGCCGAAGAGCTGATTCCAAGTGCCCAAGTTGCCCCCATACCAATAATTGCAGCCGCTGCCGCTGCACGGTAATCCATATTCAGCTCTTTACGTTTTGCTAATGCAATCACTAAAAGTGCAGTAAGAATCGTGCTTACTGCCCAATTGACCAGTGAAATTAATAAACTAACGGTTGCAACTAAAACAATAGCACCACGTCCCGAATTTGGAATACGTGCCATTTTTTGGATTAGGAACTTTACGGGCTTAGATACAGAAACGACATAACCTACAATAATGAGCATCGTCATTTGCAGGGTAAAGGGAATAAGACTCCAGAAACCGTTACCGAAGGAAGTCGCAACATCGTGAATAGGCGCACCAATACCTAAAGCGGCAATAGACACAATAATGACGCCAAGTAATGCAAAAATATATGAATCAGGAAACCATTTTTCA
Source organism: Acinetobacter sp. 742879 (assembly GCF_000588535.1). Taxonomy (NCBI): domain Bacteria; kingdom Pseudomonadati; phylum Pseudomonadota; class Gammaproteobacteria; order Moraxellales; family Moraxellaceae; genus Acinetobacter; species Acinetobacter sp. 742879. The sequence continues at coordinate 498,257 of NZ_JFYC01000001.1, forward strand.
GACCAGTCACTAATCCGAAGAGCAAATCTTTCAAAAATTCCTTGCTGTTTTTCCATAGCTGAAAAATCCTTCTCGTTCTTATTTATAAACAGCACATCCGGTGCTTAAAAGGGCTAAGACTCAAGCTCACTTACTAACTTGAGTCTTGTACAGCTAACTAAATCTTAGAATTTACGCGACTAAGGTTTTATAAAACTCAACGCCAGTAGCAGCTTGAATCTGTTCAAGCGTGACATCTTTAGCAAGCTCAATCAGCTCTACGCCTTGTGGTGTAATGTCCATTACACCTAAGTCAGTAATGACGCGATGAACCACGCCTTTACCTGTTAAAGGTAAACTACAGTTTTTCACAATTTTTGGCGTACCATCTTTTGCGCAGTGTTCCATAAGCACTACAACTTTTTGGACACCAACAACCAAATCCATGGCACCGCCCATACCTTTGACTTTCTTGCCAGGAATCATCCAGTTCGCTAAGTCACCATTTTCGGAAACTTCCATTGCGCCTAAAATTGCAATGTTGACATGGCCACCGCGGATCATGGCAAAAGATTCTGAGCTTGAGAAAAATGCTGCGCCAGGACGAGCAGTAACCGTTTGTTTACCGGCATTAATTAAATCGGCATCGACAGTTTCTTCGGTTGGAAACTCACCAATACCTAATAGGCCATTTTCAGACTGAAGCCAAACATTAATATTTTCAGGAATATAGTTAGCAACTAGAGTAGGTAAGCCAATACCTAAATTGACATAAAAACCGTCTTCAAGTTCTTTTGCAGCACGTTGTGCCATTTCATTGCGTGACCAAGCCATTTTATACTGCCTCCGTGCTTAAAGTTTTATGCTCAATACGTTTTTCAGGTGACGCATTAAGTACAATGCGGTTTACATAGATACCCGCTAAATGGATCTCATCCGGATCTAATTCACCAATTTCAACAACCTGTTCAACTTCGGCGATTGTAATTTTTCCAGCCATTGCACATTCAGGGTTAAAATTCTGAGCAGTTTTACGGAACACTAAGTTACCAGCCTTGTCTGCCTTATAGGCTTTAACAAGAGCCACGTCTGCTGTTAAAGATTCTTCTAAAATGTAGTTTTTGCCATTAAAGGTACGTTCTTCTTTACCTTCGGCAATGAGTGTACCGACGCCAGTCTGAGTATAGAACGCCGGAATACCAGCACCGCCAGCACGTAACTTTTCAGCTAATGTACCTTGTGGAGTAAGTTCTACATCAAGTTCACCATTTAAATATTGGCGCTCAAATTCTTTGTTTTCACCAACATAAGAAGAGATCATTTTTTTGATCTGTTTTGTTTGAAGCAAAATACCTAAACCAAAATCATCTACACCAGCGTTATTTGAAATACATGTGAGACCAGTCACACCACTTTGCTTAACTGCAACAATCAGTTTTTCTGGAATTCCACATAGACCAAAACCACCTACGGCAAGTGTTTGATTATCTGCAATAACGTCTTTTAATGCTGCCTCAGCATTGGCATAAACTTTATTCATTCTATTGTTATCCTATATCCCTTAGTAATCTTAGTTTTAGCATCACATTTTGCGTTATAGAAGTTAATTTTTTTAAATGATTAATAAGTATAATCAATGAATAGTTTCAAATCGTCTACAAAAGATCAGACGAACATAAAGAAAAATACTTTAAAAAATCACCTCATATCATTGAAAATTATAATAATTAATAATTTTAGCTTAAGCGTGTGCTTAGCTCATCCTAAAAAGCAGTCTTTAATTTTTTAAAATTTATATTGAATCAAAGCTTCAATAAATTGAGTCGAAATATTTGAAATTTCAAAGTTCTTTTTATAAACAATTCCTACAGTCTTATGAATAGATTCATCCTTTAACTCAATGAGTACGTTATGTTCTTTATCAATGTGTTTAGCAAAATGCCTTGGAATTGCACTCACCCCAATTCCATAAGCCACAAAGCTTGAGAGTGATGAAATTTGATGACATTCAACTTTCAAATCGAGCGTTATATTATTTCGCAAACAATTCTGCTCAACCAAATATCGAACAATTGAAGGTTTTTGCAATGTCACGAATGGATTTGAACAAAGCTCTTGCCATGTAATAGAAGATGATTGAGCAAGTGGGTGAGTCTTTGGTAATAGAGCTAAGAAATCTTCTTCAAATAGTGGTTTGAACTCTAGGCCTTCGGTGAGATCAGGTTCAAAGCAGATACCAAGCTCAAAAATACCGTCTTGTACTTTTTCTATAATGGTCTCATTTGGAATATCTTGAATTGAAAAGTTCAAGTTGGGATGAAGTTCTAAAAATTGATGAATTACTTCAGGCAGAATCGCATGAGTCACGAAGGGCATTGAAGCGATACTTAAGGTTCCACGATTGAGCTTAAAACGTTGTTTAACATCGTTTTCCATTTCATCCCAATTGGCGAGTAATTTTTTAGCGTAGGGAATAAGGGATTTACCTTCTTGGGTAAGCTCAACACGGCGAGTATTACGGTTAAATAGTTTTCCGCCTAATTCTTCTTCTAAGCTTTTGATAGTAAGACTTAAAGCAGACTGGCTGAGATGTAGCTCTAATGATGCATTAGCATAGTTGAGTGTACGCGCAAGGGCTAAAAAAGCTTTTAATTGTTTAAGCGTCATTTCTATCCTTTAGATTGCCCAACTCATCTAGAAGGGTAATTTATACGAAAATTTGTCTAATATGATGTTTTTTTGACAAAAAAATAAAAATAAAGCAGGGGACAATAGGCTGAGCTACTTCAGTAAATTTTCCCAACAAAACTCATCTGTGTTATTAGCAAAGAATAGAGCCATTCCAACTACATGGAAAAACAAATAACCTAGCCAAATTGCTTGAGGAGCAACTTTTAAGCCTTCTAATAAAATAGTTGTTGAATAGATTGCTAACAAAAAGGTGAAGAGAATAATGTATGTAGCACTCGCTACAAATTTATATTTTGGTGCTAATTGAGGGATTTTATAACCAATCAAAATTTGCATACCGCAATTTATGATCAATGAAAGTATAGCTACAATGACTTGTGGCGTATTTAGGTATGTTAAAGAGAGTTGCGTAATTATGAAAATAATTTGCCACAGTACAAACATCCCCAAAGGGTATATTATAAATTTAATCCATATCATATTTTGTTTTCTTATCAAGATTTTATATTGTTATTCTATTGAATAATCTAAATTAAATAAATGCTATTTTTAAAAATAAAGAGTATAAATTTGTCCCCCCCCATAAAGATAAAAAGATGAATAAAGCTAAAAATTAGACGTCAAAAAATTAAATGTGCATCCTTAATGAGTGAACGGCACTTTTATAATTTAATTAGTAAGTATCCAAAAGAATATATTAATTTTTACTATTTTGAGATAAGGCTTTATAAAAATCATATGAAAGGTTTGAACATGTCATTGCCATTGGTTTTTGATTCATTTGAGTAAGGCCTAAATTGAATATTTTTTACTATCAATTAAACTATCATTTTGTATATAAATTACTGTAATTAGATGGCTACAACTACACATAGTTCAATATATATTTCACGTCCAAGTAATTACGAGGGAGATGGAACTGACGATAAAGAAGAATTTATTGAGACATGCAATATCCGTTTTAAAGATATGTTTAAAGATCAAAAATCAATCTCCACACTGTCTGAAATTGAAAAAAAATACTTTGAAAAGTGTGTTTCAGCTTCAAATGATAAATATGCTGCTGAGGAAGTTATTTATGATATTGGAGTTGGTTTTGCGGTACTAATTGTTTTGCTGGGTATAGGCTGGGGATTCTATGAGGCAAAAAAATCTTTAAATACCCCAATGATAATTAATCCCAAGGAAAACACTGAGAATGGTACCAATGGAGACCATATCACTAACGGAGTCATCATAGTCCTTTTTTCCATAATTATTGCTGCATTTATTTATCTAATTTTTAGTTTTGTTTCCGGAATATGGATATCAATTAAATATTAAAGTTTGCAGAGATGTATATGGGCTTGAAAAGGATAAGCCGATTAGTTCTAGTCTTGGTGTGGCAAAATAAGTAGAAGATAAGGTAAAGAAAATCACTATGGAGGTTGTGCAATCTTTTGTGGTCTCTATTGTAGGTATTGATGCATATCAAACATCTCATATTGGTTCAATCAGGTCTAGTGTGTATGGGGTAGGGTGCTATATGAACTGATAGTTTTTTATTTTCTGAACTGTTAAGTTTTAGTCATAATTAAAAGGAGTAATTTCATGAAAAAGATAATTTCATTAAGCTTAATTTTTTCATTAAGTGGATGTGTAAGCCCAACTACCCAAATGACTAATAATAAATTTAGCGAAATACAGCCTTCTATACCTTTAGTGTCAGGGGTATGGACGATTTCAATCGGCCCAAGCATATCAACCATAAAACTTGACGCAGATGGTAATGGAATACTTTGCGACGATACTAGTGGACATGTAGTATTCAATAAAGTTAAGTATTTTAATAATATAATTTATCTTCAAAATGGTATGGTTTTAGAAGTTAAGTTTCTTAACAAAGATATACTCGAAGCTAGAACAATTTTAAGTGCCTCTAATTCGAATATGATTTATAAAGCTGATAACGACTTAAAGGCAGCTTCACTAAAATGTGTTAAAGAAATATAGATACCACTTTATAAATTTGCTGCCATAAGGCCAAATAATCAACGGACCTTTTTCATCGCCCAGTCTGATACATCCATTTTTATCTGCTATAAGCTTTCCATGTGCTGAAGCCATCATTGAAATATTACTTTTCATATTGCTTGTAATAAGTATCGGTTGAATAGAAACCTCTTCATGGTTAGTTATAGTAGGCTTTACCATGCAAGATGTTAGGCTAAAAGCAGTTAAAGAAGCTAAGAGTTGAATTTTCATATAGGGCTTTTTTTATTTACTTTTTAGTAAGAGGTTCTATAAATTGATTGATAATAACGCCTTTACTTAGATCACATGTAGTATCAGGTTTAATTATCCATTTGTAGTTGTTCAAATTAATGGGATAAGCTTCTCCGCTGCCGTAAGCAATCGTATCCCCATCTTTATATTCTTTTGAGTCAACAATTAAAAGATACTTATTGCTATCCCAATGAGCATCTTTAGTTGCAAAAATAGGAATCACTCGATCATTTGTATTCATTAAATAAACACAAGAGCCTTCAATCTTGATTTTTGCCTCACTATAGCTTGCATTATCAGCATTACCAGAGTAACCAATTTTTGGAACAATAACCTTATTTTGAGCCAGAGAAGTATCGGTACATCCATTAAGTAGGATGATCAATCCAGTTTGAAGAGTGAACAAAATATTTCTTTTATTCATAACTTATATACTAGTGAAAAGTCTAAATTATAAATTCTATCAGTAGACATGTAATAGTATTCATTACATTGTCTAACTCTAGTGACAGAAGTAGAAGTTATCTTTAATAAACAAGCGCCGTTTTCGAGTAAAGATGAGAATATTAAAAACCACGACTCTATATTTCTGTTCTAATCTTTTGATGATTAAGCTTCAAATTGCTTTATTCAAATAAAGATAAAAAATTATCTGCGCAATATTTCAAAAGAATAAGATGAATTATATTTATCAAATTAATTTAAAAAATATATTATTTAATTATCTTTATTAAATAATATAGAGATATTAATTTAATTTACTCAATAATTAATAAGTTTTATTAAATAATAATAGTTTCTAAATAATTGAATTTTTCTAATGAAGCAACTTAACTATTTGTATTGCATGTATATTTTAAAATTTAAATAAATTGCATTGTTTTTAAATATTTTAGTGATATTTTATTTTTAAGCTCATTTACCTATTACCACTCATAGATACTGTGATTTTTATCATTTTAGGTTTGGGATAACCTAAATATCTTTTGGTAATTTTATTGAACCTAATATCTATTCTTTAGGGAGAAGGAATATATGTGGGAATTATTTGTAATTCTACTTTCGCTTGGGCTGTTGATGTATACAGCTTACAAGGGCTTTTCAGTCATTCTCATGGCACCAATTTGTGCCTTACTCGCTGTTCTTCTCATTAACCCTGCCAATGTCTTACCGTTTTATTCGGGTGTATTTATGCCCAAAATGGTGAACTTTATTAAAGATTACTTTCTTGTATTTTTACTCGGGGCAATTTTCGGTAAAGTCGTTGAAATGTCAGGAATTGCTGAGTCTATTGCACGAACTATTGTGAGATGGATTGGAGCAAAAAAAGCAATTTTAACCGTTATATTGTTAGGTGCAATTTTAACCTATAGCGGTGTAAGTTTATTTGTTGCTGTATTTGCCATTTATCCTTTTGCAAACCAGCTATTTAGACAAGCCAATATTCCAAAACGTTTAATTCCGGGGACCATCGCGCTTGGTGCATTTACATTTACCATGGATGCATTACCGGGTACGCCACAAATCCAGAACGTAATTCCAACTACATTCTTTGGCACCAATATTTATGCTGCACCATTTCTAGGAATTATTGGCGCTATTTTTGTTTTATGCATGGGTTTGGCTTACTTAGAATGGCGTCGCCGAGCTGCTGCAAAAGCAGGCGAAGGGTACTCTGGTTTTGGCGCAGACAATACACAGCCTCAAGAAATTGAAGCCGATATGAACTTACAAAATAACGGAAGTACGGCGCGTCAGTTTTTAGCTTTTGTACCTCTTATTCTTGTTGCTGTAATGAACAAATATTTGTCTAAAGCAATCAAAGAGTGGTATCCAAATGGTTTTGATTTTGCCGCAGTTGGATTAGCGGATTACACAGTGGATGTTGCGAAAACTGGTGCGATCTGGGCGGTGGGCCTTGCGCTGATTGTTGGGATTATTTCTGCAATTTTGTTTGATTATCAGCGTGTAGTGACGAACTTCAAAGAGGGCATTAATGCCAGTATTGGTGGTTCACTTTTAGCGGTGATGAATACGGCTTCTGAGTATGGTTTCGGTGCAATTATTGCGTCATTACCGGGCTTTGCACTGATTAGCCATGCAATGAGTAGTACCTTCACAAATCCATTAGTCAATGGGGCTGTGACCACAACCGTTTTAGCGGGTATTACCGGTTCAGCTTCAGGTGGTATGAGTATCGCTTTAAGTGCGATGGCTGAACAATATAACGCCGCGATTTTAGCTGCGGGTATTCCACCAGAAGTCATGCACCGTGTGGTTGCGATGGCATCGGGTGGTATGGATACACTTCCGCATAATGGTGCTGTTATTACTTTACTCGCTGTTACTGGGTTAACTCATAAACAGTCGTATAAAGATATTTTTGCAGTCACGGTAATCAAAACGTTAGCGGTATTTGTGGTAATTACAGTCTTTACCGTAACGGGTATTGTTTAAATCAGCGCGTTATAAGTATTAAGGAGTAAATAAATGACAAAACTTTTAGACGGTAAGGTCGCTTTTATTACAGGTTCTGCAAGTGGTATCGGTCTAGAGATTGCTAAGAAATTTGCTCAAGAAGGTGCCAAAGTTGTTATTTCTGATATGAATGCTGAAAAGTGTCAAGAAACGGCGCACTCACTTAAAGAGCAAGGTTTTGACGCATTATCTGCACCATGCGATGTGACCGATGAAGACGCTTATAAACAAGCCATTGAGCTTACTCAAAAGACCTTTGGTACGGTTGATATCTTAATTAATAATGCTGGTTTCCAACATGTTGCACCTATTGAAGAATTTCCAACGGCTGTTTTTCAAAAGTTAGTTCAAGTCATGTTAACTGGTGCGTTTATTGGTATTAAACATGTTTTTCCAATTATGAAAGCTCAAAAATATGGTCGTATTATTAATATGGCCTCAATTAATGGCTTGATTGGTTTCGCTGGAAAGGCAGGGTATAACAGTGCTAAACACGGCGTAATTGGCCTAACAAAAGTTGCGGCATTAGAATGTGCACGCGATGGTGTTACGGTAAATGCTCTATGCCCGGGTTATGTAGATACACCGTTGGTTCGTGGGCAAATTGCAGATTTGGCTAAAACCCGTAATGTAAGTTTAGACAGCGCACTTGAAGATGTGATTTTGGCAATGGTTCCTCAAAAGCGTTTGCTCTCTGTTGAAGAAATTGCTGACTATGCGATTTTCCTTGCGAGTAGCAAAGCAGGTGGGGTAACAGGCCAAGCTGTGGTTATGGATGGTGGTTACACCGCTCAATAATTTAAGTATTTTATAAAAGCCGCTTATTTAAAATAGGCGGTTTTTTTATTCGTTAAAAATTTATGATAGTCTGCTGTTCAAAATAATGATTTATCTCTACTCTATTTGCTTATAAAAAATCTAATAAAATAAGTTTATTAAAGTATGAAATTATACTTTAAAGGTATTTAACTTATTTCCATTTTTAAAATCTAATAGAGTATGAGAAAGTAATCTTTACTCTCTTTCTTGATTCGGTATTTTCAGGAAAATTCGTCAATTAAAGGATATTAATTGGCATACAAGTTGCTTTTTAAGCAATAAGTTATTTAGCTAGGTGAAAAGGATATGATATCACTCAGCCAACAGACGGAACTCAATCATTATTCACGCAAGGCTGAATTTGCGCAGAATCTGATGTCCACAATTTGTGGTGAACACCGTTTAGATACAATTTACAAAGACACTCTCGATTTTCACTATGACGGAATGCGTTTGCCTAATAAAAAAATGGCAATCGGTACAATCAGTTATGGTGCAAACGTTGCCATTAACATCTCAAATTTAAAAGCGTATAGCATTAGTTTGCCTATACAAGGTCGACAAGCTCTCAACATTCGTGGCGCTCATTATCAGTCTGATGAAAACAGAGGCCTTATTGTTTCAAATAACGATCAACAAGATTTGATTATTGATAAAGATTGCAGAAAATTTCAGGTGGTTATTCCTGAGCGAAGTATGCAGATTGTCCTTGCAGATCTACTGAATAAACCTATAGAAACGCCTATCATTTTTAACCCTGAAATGCATCTGGACTCGGAGCAACTGATTGGTGCATGGTGGAAGAATATTCAGAATTTTTTACAGCTAAAATCGCAATATAGTAATTTTTATGGTTTGCAGATGTTATCTGAAGACTATGAAAATTTTGTAATTAAAGCCTTACTATTGTCTCAAGAAAATAACTACTCTGAAGCCTTAAAGTCACTCTCACATCAAGATGAACCAGCTTATATCCGTAAGGTTCGTAATTTTATTATTGAACATGCGCATGAAGAAATCTGTGCAGAAGACTTGCAGCGTCTTGCAGGAGTTTCAAAATCAAAATTGTATGATGAATTTCAACAATACTATGGCACCAGCCCAATGTCGTATTTAAAAAAATATCGTCTCCAACAAATTTATAAGATTTTGAGCACTACCGGAGCAGATAGAAAGGTTTCTATTTCAAAGCTTGCCTATGACTGGGGCTTTAACCATTTAAGTCGTTTTTCTCAAGAGTATCGTGAAGAATTTGGAGAAAATCCAAGTGAGACTAAAGGGAAAATTTTCTAATATTTAATTTTTCGCAATAAAAAACCGATTTAGGCAACTAAATCAGTTTTTTATTTATTGCCTAATATTTATAGACTTTCTTCGAGCTTTAACACTTGTTTGTTTTTAGATTTCTCATAAATTACTTTCAGGCTAAGTGCAATAAATGAGATGAAGGTTGGTAGCGCAAGAATAAAGAAAATACCGCTTAAGCTTAGGTTAAAAGTAAAAATGAGTGAGCCAAAGAAAGCACCTAAAATTGCACCGATACGGCCAATACCATGCATCCATGAAACACCAACTGCACGGCACACTGCTGGATAGAACATAGCTGCAAGTGGCAGTAATGAGGACTGAGCACCAGCGAGTAAAGCACCAATTAAGAAAATAGTAAGACCTAACAAGAAAATATTTGAGCTTACTAGACCTGCAACAATGAATAGGCCGAAAGCAATGAGATATGAATATTTAATCACTGTGGTTGGGTTCAGTTTATCCATGTACCATCCCATAATGGTGGCGCCAATTACACCACCAAAAGGGAAAATCGCGGCAATTAAACTAAACTGTTGGGTACTGAAACCTGCTGTTTTTAAAATCGTTGGCATCCAGCTTGTTAAAAGATAGAATACCAACAGACTAGTAAAGCAGCAGAGCCAAAGCATGCTTGAACCCCACAGGTATTTTCCTAAAACCACTTTAACCGGATTTTCATCTGATACAGTTTCTGCTTGAGTTAAAACAAGTTTTACAGGTTCTTGAAAAGAATGGCCTTGAATATTTTCTAATATACGCTGAGCTTTGTCTTGTTGATGACGTGTAATTAAGTATTGCGTTGATTCAGGTAATTTAAGCAATAAAGCAACCACTAAAATAAGCGGAATGCTTCCACCAATAATAATCACCTTAGCCCAGCCATAACTTTCTAATAGATAAGCTGATAGCACACCGCCGCAAGAAATACCGAGCATGAAACCACAGCCAGCAAGGCCTGTGAGGAATGCTTTACGTTTTACAGGCATATATTCAGAGACAATCGTACTGATGTTTGGCATGGCTGCACCTAAACCAACACCTGTAATAAAACGATAAATCATTAAATCTTGGGTCGAGTCGGCAATGCCACACAAAATTGTAAATATTGAAAATAAAAGGCTTGTAAAAACAATGACACCTTTACGTCCAAATTTATCGGACAAAGGCCCAGAAATGATTGCACCGATCGACATCCCGACTAAGGCAGCACTTAAAACAGGAGCGAGTTGAGGCTTGGTAATTCCCCAATCATCCAGCAATGCTGGAGCAATAAAACCAATAATTCCTGTGTCTAGACCATCACAGAAAAAGACAAAAAAGCCTAGGATAAAAACCATCCACTGTAATGGAGACAGTTTCTCGCGGTTGATAATCGTGTTTGCGTCTATCGTTTTCATATGTATTCCTTATTCATTAAAATTTTTTGCTGTAATTGACGAAGAAACGGTTTTCAGAGAAATCGTTTCCATGCTTAACGTCGTAATTGATGAAGATGTACTGAAGAGCTAAGCCTTTGAGGAATGGCTGTTGAAGGGCATAATTGACAATAACGTTTGCTTCACTTTCTTTATTTTTTAAGCCATCTGCTGTCTTAAAGTGATTGCCATATACATATTTGAAAGTGGTATTTAAACCAGGCACATAATCTTTAAAGTCATAGCCATAGATGAAGTGATAAGACTTTTCATCTTGTTTGAAGAAACCAGTCGTGTTCCAGTTAATGAAATAAGTTTCAGGCAAGAAACCATCTGGTAATGGGTAAGCAGACTCACCAATAATTTGCTGATAACCCACACCAAAGCTGTGATTTTTTACTTTAAGTGTTTCTAATAACCCTACATTTTGTGCGTCGATGTCAAAAAGATTTCCATTATCTTTAGCATTGAAATATTTGAATTTTGAATTAACTGAAAAATTAGAATTTTTCCATATATGATCAACGCCGACATAGTGTTTGTTATATAAATCCTCCATATTTCCAAAGTAATATTCACCCTTCAACGTAGGCGTAAATTGATAGCGAAGATCTATATAGTTAAGGCCATCAGAGTAGCCAGTCACACCTTTTGAAGTAAAAGAAAATCGATGGAAATCTTCTTCATTTCGCGGTGATACTTTTTCAATACGGCCAATTTCTGCAAAAAGCTTATCGTTTAGCTGACTTTTAAGATTAGTTCCCCAATAAGACGTTAGAAGTTGTCGACTTGCATCTACAGTGGTTACGGGTAAATCCAGCCATAATTCACCAATGCTGAGTAGTGTCTTGTTATAGCCTAACTTTAAAGTCGCGCCATATTTTAGATAATCAGGTGTTTGGGACTGTGTGGCTTTATCAAAAGGTAATACTGTATCTGCAACATGTTTATCTTGGCTTAAACGAACCGCATATTGTGCTGAAGCATTTGCGCCAATTTGAATCGGGGTTCCTCCAATTTCTAACGGCGTATCATGCATATTTGAGTTGTAAAATAGAGAAACCGATTGTGACCAGCTACCTGTATCTTTTACATCTGGATTGTCATAATTTCTGTCTATATATGCATTTTTTGATGTAAATTTCCATTCTTCATCCGCTGAATAAGCCTGAGTAGAAAATGCACTACAACATAAAATATTGATGAGCATTAACGTTTTTTGTTGTCCATAAAGTGGCCATGGTCGATGCATAAATAAACGCCTTAATTTAGAAAATGACTGGGCTTTTTTTATGTAATCAAACGAATTACATGACTTGATTGAACTATTTTTAGCCAATCGTCACTATCCAATAAGTCCTAATCTTCATCCATTTTTTCCAAATTAGATAAAAAGCATTAATTTAATTTTTTAGTTTAAGATTTTGAAATATAGATGTTTCTTGTTTTTAAAGTTTTTATCCAGTTTGATGAATTTTGATAATTGCGCAGAGATTGGATAGTGCTTGCAGCTTTTGGACAGCCTAAAAAAATATTCGGATAGAAGATAAAGCCATAACAATGTCAGGAGTTGACACTATGGCTGGGCAAACCGTTCAAATTAAAACAGCATCTGGAAAGCAGTTCAGTGCATATCTAGCAACACCAGAAATAGGAAAAGGGCCTGGAGTGGTGCTTTGTCAGGAAATCTTTGGGGTGAATGCAGCTATGCGAGAAAAAGCAGAATTTCTTGCAGAAGAAGGCTATACCGTTTTAGTTCCTGATCTATTTTGGCGTGTAGCACCTAATATCGAACTGGGTTATACACCAGATGATTTTCAAAAAGCTTTTGAACTTTATCAGCAATATGATGAAAACCTAGGTGTTGAAGATATTCAGGACAGCTTAGTTTTTTTAAAGACACGACCAGAATGTGATACCACTACAGGCCTCGGTGTGGTGGGGTACTGTTTGGGTGGAAAGCTTGCTTATCTTGCGGGTTGTCGACTTTCGGAAGTGGCATGTGCTGTAGGTTATTACGGTGTAGGCATTGAAAAGGCGTTAGATGAGTTAGCCAACGTAAAAGGACGTTTGGTTTTACATATTGCAAAACTGGACCAATTTACACCGCCAGATGCGAGACAAACGATTGTCGATGCAGCCAACCAATATTCAAATGTACAAGCTTATGTTTATGAAGGTGTTGATCATGCTTTTGCACGACCAAAAAGCAACCATTACCACAAACCTTCAGCGCGCTTTGCCCATGAACGTACAGTAACAGCTCTACATGAAACGATTGGGCCGAAATATGACCTAGTTGCACTATGGGAAGAGCATATTCGGCATGAGTTCGATACGCGTGACGTACCAGCTACCATGGCAACGATGGTTGCTGAACCTTATGTCAACCATATTCCAACCTTAACTGGCGGTGTAGGCCAAAGCCAGCTTGCCCGTTTTTATCAATATCACTTTGTGCATCAAAACCCGAAAGATATGAAGATCACTTCGATCTCTCGTACGGTTGGCTCAACGCAAGTGGTTGACGAATTCATTATGAGCTTTACCCACGACGCTGAAATTGACTGGTTATTACCAGGTGTAAAACCGACTGGTAAATATGTCGAAATTCCAATGTTAGGTGTGATCCAGTTTAGAGGGGCAAAGTTGTGCCATGAGCATATTTACTGGGACCAAGCGTCTGTACTTGTTCAAATTGGTTTATTAGACCCAACAGGCTTACCAGTTGCAGGTGTCGAGACAGCTCGAAAACTTCTTGATGAAGATCTTCCTTCAAATACGTTGATGCCATCTTGGTCAAGTAGTGAAGGCAAGCCAGTCAATTAAGGAGTATTTGCAATGAATATAAATTTAAAAGGAAAAGTTGCTGTGGTGAGTGGTGGTGCAACACTCATTGGCAAAGCCGTTGTGCAAGCCTTGGTGAGTGCAGGTGCTCATGTCGCTATTTTAGATATCAATGCCAAAGGCAAGGCAATTGCAGAAAGCTTTAATCATGATGTGATGTTTATTCAAACCGATTTAACCAGCGATGCGGCTATTCAACAAGCTGTGGCCGATATTCACCAACATTTAGGTGAAGTGAGTTACTTGGTAAATTTGGCATGTACCTACTTAGATGATGGTTTTAAATCTTCACGTCAGGACTGGTTACAAGCACTCGATATTAATTTGGTCTCCACAGTTGAGCTGAGCCGTGCTTTATACACTGACCTAAAAAAGCAGCAAGGTTCAATCGTTAATTTTACTTCAATCTCGGCCAAAGTGGCACAAACAGGGCGCTGGTTATATCCAGTGTCTAAAGCCGCGATAGGTCAACTCACACAAAGCATGGCAATGGATTTTGCTGCCGATGGTATTCGCGTCAATTCGGTTTCTCCGGGTTGGACATGGTCTCGTGTCATTGCAGAAGTCAGCGGTAATAACCGTGAAAAAGCCGATAGCGTGGCAGCCGATTATCACTTACTAGGCCGATTGGGTCATCCCGAAGAAGTCGCCAACGTGGTTTTGTTTTTATTGTCACCCGCTGCGAGTTTTGTCACCGGAGCAGATTATGCAGTCGACGGTGGCTATTCAGTGATGGGCCCTGAAGGATCACAGCCCGCTATTCCACGTTTAGCCGAATAGCACAGCGTTTTAAAAGCACATTTAGAAAATTATGGAGAATATTATGCGCCGTATTGCAATTGTTGGAGCAGGACAGTCTGGTTTACAGCTTGGTTTAGGCTTATTAGATACAGGCTATGACGTGACAATGATCACCAACCGAACTGCCGATGAAATCCGCCAAGGCAAAGTCATGTCAAGCCAGTGTATGTTTCATACCGCTTTACAAACTGAACGTGACTTGGGACTGAATTTTTGGGAAGAACAATGTCCAGCGGTAGAAGGTATTGGGATGGCTTTAGTCAATCCTGAAAATGGTGGTAAAGCATTTGAATGGAGTGCTCGTCTTGAGCGCTACGCTCAATCGGTCGATCAACGCGTCAAAATGCCATATTGGATGGAAGAGTTTGAACGCCGTGGTGGTCGATTGGTAATTCAGGATGTGGGAATAGAAGAGTTAGAACAACTCGCAAACGACTACGAACTTGTATTACTCGCGGCTGGTAAAGGTGAAGTCGTTAAACAGTTTGAGCGTGATGATGTACGAAGTGTTTTCGATAAACCGCAGCGCGCTTTGGCATTGACCTATGTCAAAAACATGAAGCCAATTTCGCCATACTCTCGTGTGACTTTTAATATTATTCCAGAAGTGGGCGAATACTTTTCATTTCCAGCACTTACAGTAAATGGTCCTTGCGACATTATGGTGTTTGAAGGTATTCCAAATGGGCCAATGGATTGCTGGCAAGATGTCAAAACACCTGAACAGCATCTGCAATGCAGTTTGGATTTACTCAAAAAATTTGTGCCTTGGGAATATGAACGCTGCGCGAATGTTGAGTTAACCGATGCTGGTGGATATTTAGCAGGACGTTTCCCGCCGACAGTACGTAAACCCGTTTTAACCTTACCATCTGGCAAGAAAATTTTTGGTATGGCAGATGCCTTGGTGGTGAATGACCCAATTACTGGTCAAGGCTCAAACAACGCTGCTAAGTGTAGCAAAATCTATTTCGATGCCATTTTAGCCAATGATAATCAAAGCTTTAGCGAACAATGGATGGTTCAAACCTTTGAACGTTATTGGGCTTATGCAGAAAAAGTGGTGGCTTGGACCAATAGCCTGTTAGTACCACCGCAACCCCATGTTGTTGAGCTATTAGCAGCCGCAAGCCAAAACCAGAGCATTGCTTCCATTATGGCCAATAACTTTGATGATCCGCGTGCTTTTGCTCCTTGGTGGTTTGATGCAAATCAGGCTCAAGCATTCATGACCTCAAAAACCGCAGCAAAACTAGCCTAGGTCATAGTCAAAGGGAGATATGAAAAATGGACACAATTGAAACTTTAGCTTTACAAGCGATTAATGCTGAAAACCCAAGAGAAATCCGTAATTTGCTTGGACAGTTTGCAACTGGCGTTACCGTGATTACAACTCGTGGTAAAGATGGTCGAAAAATAGGAATGACAGCCAATTCATTTTCGTCGCTGTCTTTAGACCCACCATTAATTTTGTGGAGTCTTTCAAAAACAGCGCCAAGTTTGTCTGATTTTGTAGAAGCTGAATATTTTGCCATTCACATGTTGGCACAAGAGCATCATCAGCTTTCTGGACATTTTGCTCGGGGTGCTGAAGATAAATTTGCAGGTATTGCCCATCAACAATGCAATGCAGGCGTTCCAATTTTGTCCGATGCACTCGCAACCTTAGTTTGCCGCAATGTAAATCAGTATGAAGGCGGCGATCACCTGATTTTTATTGGTCAGATTGAACAATACCAACAACGCCAAGGTGAACCATTGGTATTCCACGCAGGAAAGTATCGGATTGCCGCAGAGCATCCAGAATTAGCACATTAATTCACCACAATCACGATCAATCCGGTCGTGATTTTTTATAGGAAATAAGAAGATGAAAAGTACTTTAATTAAACATGGCTTTTTAGCAGGGACATTATTAGGTTTGCCGTGGGTTACACATGCCTATGATTTACCGACCGTAAATTTAGGCATGACCAGCTTTCTCGATGGTGGATTACCTGCAGGGTCCGGCTGGTATGCTCAAACCTATTTTCAAAATTATGATAGCAATAAACTGGTTGATGCCAATGGACAAAAACTTGGTTTACCTAAAACAGATTTAAATTATCAAGTACTGGTTGAACAGGTTAGTTATTTATCGAATGTTCGAGTAAAAGATAAAGCCAGTCTAGGCATAAATTTTTTAATTCCTTTTGTCAGCAAAATGGACATGGATGATGGCTTGAATAATGCTGCAATTAAGGCCCAAAGCGGCTTTGGGGATATCATGATCGGACCTTTTATTCAGTTCGATCCAGTCATGGGCGCGCAAGGGCCGAAGTTTGTACATCGTTTTGAGTTTCAGGTGAATTTACCTACGGGCGAATACGATCAACAAAAAGATATTAACCCAAGTAATAATGCTGTTTCATTTGATCCTTATTGGGCTGCCACATATTGGTTTAATCCCAAATGGACTGCTTCAACACGCATCCATTATCTCTACAACTTTAAAAATGATGACCCGAGCTATGCGTTTGCTGGAGCAAATGATATGCAAGCTGGGCAAGCAATTCATGCAAACTTCGCAACAGACTATGCTATTACTGAACAGTTCCGTTTAGGACTAAATGGTTATTGGCTAAAACAAGTCACTGACACTGAAGTCGATGGTGAAAAAGTCAAAGGTAGACGTGAGCAAGTCTGGGCAATTGGCCCTGGTGCGATGTATAGTTTTTCTAAAAATGATCATTTGGTTGCAAATGCTTATTTTGAGCAAGATGCAGAAAATCGTCCAGAGGGAACACGACTACAAGTTCGCTATGTTCATCATTTTTGAGTCATAAAAAAAGCCTTTTATGTTTATTGATATAAAAGGCTTTATCTATTTTTAGTTTACGAAAAAATTGAAGTAATTAAGCCTAAGCCTTCACTGTGCCCAGAGCGGCGAGTCGAAGAAGGTAATTCACCATAACGACGTTTATATTCTTGAGAAAAACGACCTAAGTGAGTAAATCCCCATTTAAATGCAACGTCTGTGACCGATAGATTTTCATTATGCATCAGCTCTAAATGAGCTTGTTCAAAGCGTAATTCTTTAAGATAAGACATTGGGGTAGTACCCAAATAGTTTTTAAAACCAGTAAATAGGGTTCTTACGCTCACGCCTGCATGTTCAGCCAAAATTTCGACATTAAGCGGCTCATGTAAATGTTCTTTAATATAGGCTTCTGTACGCTTCACGAAATAAGGAGAGATTGTTTTTTCTTTATAATGATCAAACTTATGTAATGCGTTATTGGGTTGACCATAAATGAGCGCATTAAACAAATTTGACTCAAACTGTTTAAAAGCTAAAGGATGATGGAGTGGATGTTGCTCACATGCTAAAGCATCCATTAATGTTCTAACGAGCTGTAAAAAGTAGGCTCCACTTTGTGTAGAAAAGTCTAATTTTGGGTCGAAAACGAGTAAGTTATTTTCTGAATCGGCAATGTGCTGACGGCAGTGGTAAGTAAAATCATCCTTTGAAACTTTTAGAATGAGCTGTGGTGAGTTTGCGTGCCAGCGCATACGTAAAGATTGCTGAGGAGAAATAAGAGATGCAACTTGAGAATAAGAAATAAACTTTTGAGAACCAAACTCGATTTCTGCGTAGCCTTGAGTTGGAATTTGAATTAAGTAAAAGCTATCAAGGTGATCTGGTTCAATAATGACATCCGCACCATATTCCAAGCGACTAATAGACAGTGCGCCTGTTTTAACATGGTGCATGGTTGCACTGAAATCTCGCTTCTGCTGAGAGATTTTAAGATCATGCGGTTTAAAAATTTGGCCTACATTTCGGCAAGTTTCGCTTAAATCGTGATGATCAAACACCAGATTATGATTGGTAAAGATAGACTCATTTTGAAAATGACGTCCACTGAGTTCGGGGGAGTTGGCTTGGCTCATATATATCCCTTTTGGCTCACTCCTGTATTTACCTGTATTGCAAAAGCTTTAAACTTTCACTGCACAGCAAGTAAATACGGTACTTAAAAAATTAAGTTACTCGCAAATTACAATGAGATATAAGCAAAATACAGACCAATTTATCCGTTAATTAATGTGATTTCCTCAAATTTTTAATTCGGATTTTGTCCATCAATTTAATACATTCGAGAAATAGAATAGGGGGATATAAAAGGCGCTATAAGTTAATCTCATCATGATCTTATTCCTTAAGATCTATCAAAATTTATAGCAAATCCGAGTGAATTGGTCAATTTATTTTGTCGGAATTTATTGTTTTATATTGTTGATATATATTAACTTTTAATTTTTATGCAAAAATTCAATATACCCCCTACAGAGTATATTGAATCATTTCAGGTTTTAGTGGTTTTTAAATTATTTATACTTCAACGTGATGTATTACTCTGTAAAAACTTCTCGCTATAAATACGGTAGTTTTGCAAAGATTGTTCATCTAACCAATTTTTAACAGCTTCAATCATTGGCGGTGGACCACATAAATACATATCAAAAGCCTGCTCGGCCAATTGTTCTTTATTTAAGTGCTCATGAATATAACCCGCTTTGCCTTGCCAAGCTTCGGTTGCTTTAGTCACAATCGGGTGATAACTAAAGTTTGGTAGCTGTTCAGCATAGGCATGTAAACGCTGTTGTTCACACAAGTCAGTTTCATTATTTACGCCGTAATACAACTGAACTGCAGGTGAGTTAGGTTGTTCGACCAAGTTATCTAGCATTCCCAAGAAAGCTGATAAACCTGTTCCACCCGCCACAAAAACCAGTGGTCGTTCTACTTCACGTAAGTAGAAACTACCAAGTGGCGCTTCGATGAGTAGGGTCTGTCCAACTTTACAGCGATCACGCAAGTAGTTACTCATAACACCATCTGGCAAGAGACGAATTAAAAATTGCAATTGATTGGTTGCATTTGGTCTATTTGCAAAAGAATAAGAACGCCAATCTTCAGTATCTGGAATTTGCAAACGAGCATATTGACCCGGTAAAAACTGAAGTTGTTCAGCGTGACTGCTTGCATCAAGATGTAAGATTGCTGTCGTTTCAGAAACTAGCTCAACCGCAGTCACTTTGGTTTCAATTTTTAAGGTATCACCAGCGTTACAGATAGCAGAATCATGATCGAAATAAAAAGCTGCATCTGATTTCACACGCGTCTGGCAAGCTAACATTTTACGCTCAGCCAAATCACGTTCACTTAATGCATCTTCATCAACATATTCTTGTTCATAAATGCCGGTTTCACACTGACCCTGACAGGTACCACAAACACCTTCACGGCAATCTAGCGGGAGGTTAATTCCTTGGCGAACTGCTGCATCAAGCAGCAATTCATCGTTATTTACCGAAATGAAAAAGGTTTTGCCATCGGCAAAGTTAAGTGCAACTGAATGTCCCATTTTCATTCCCCTTAAACGTGATAGAAGTCTAAAACGGAATCAATTTTGTCATTCAGCAAAATGCTATGCTGACGACGAATGCGGAAACCATCTGCTGTTTGGCGTAAAAGATAAGTAGCGTGTCCGTAAAAACAGCCTTCTAAACCTTGACGGTTATAAAGCGTTTGCCATGCAACTTTTGCTTCAATTAATCCATCATCCAATGTTTTAACTCGGATGTTGTTTATGCTATGCAAAGTACGTGGTAACGGTGTTGCAGATGCTGCTTTACCTGTACGAATACGGAATACTCGGTCTTCAAGGCCTGTACGGTCAGCATAATAAATATAAGACAAACCCTGATTTGGATCTTGAACATAGTTATGGTCATCAATCCACTGTGGAATATGATATTCGCTATCTTCATCGTAAAGCTCTAGATAGGCATCCCAGTCATAAGCATCACAAAGCTCTGCCTTTTTGTACAAAAACTGAGATACAGCAAAATGTAGTTCTTGTGACATGGTTACACCTCATCCATTACGGCATTATTTTCAAAAGTAATATCCTGCATTTTCAAGGCTTTCTTGTTTAAGCCGTCGAGCATTAGGCGTTGCCAGTGCCCATGTTGATTTACATAGAGTCCTTCATGGGTAAATTCACGGCCAGTAATGACGGGTTGAATGCCTAAGTCTTGCGAGTTTTTGGTCGCGCCATATTCCCAAGACTGACAACCACGCGAAATATCGCTCCAACGTTCAAGACGTGCTTGGAAACCTTTTTGCTGTTCACGGAATTCAACTAAATCATCTGGTGTACCAAGGCCCGACACATTAAAGAAATCTTCAAACTGACGAATACGGTTACGGCGTGCTTCAGCAGATTCACCTTTAACCCCAATACATTGACTAATGACTTCGGTTTTGTTCCATGCCACTGGACGAACAATACGAAGCTGTGAACTAATTTGGTCCATAAAGAATAGGCTAGGGTACAAGTTTAAGTTTCTTAAACGATGCATTGCCCACTCAGCATATTTGTCGCCATATTTTTCGACCATATACGGCATAACTGTACTGTAGCCCGGACGAACTGTTGGGTTTGGCATGTCACTAAATAAAACACTATGGCCATTCTTAAAACTGAACCAGCCATCGTCAGTTTCTGAGTCACCCGCACCCAACTTGCTATAGTCGAGCGTGTCGAGTTCCGCACCTTTTGATGCATTGACTTGTTGACGGTGTTGGACCGTAGAGACATAGTTATAGTGAACAGTGCTGACATGGTAGCCATCTAAGCCATTTTCATTTTGTAGCTTCCAGTTACCTGCAAAAGTATAAGATGACTTGCCTTGTAATACTTCGAGCTCACCGGTTGGCGACTGGTTAACCATTAAATCAAGGAACAGTTTTGCATCACCTAAAAAGTCTTCTAGCGTATCTGTTGCTTGAGTATCAAGGCTTACAAATACAAATCCACGATAGCTGGCAATACGGCCTTGTTTTAAGCCACGGCTTGATTTATCAAAATCTTCACAGTACTCGCTAGGCGCTTTGACTTTAACCAAACGACCATCTGACTTATAGCACCAAGCATGGAATGGACAGGTAAATGTAGATTGATTGCCTTTTGCAACACGTGTTAAGGTCGCACCGCGGTGTTCACAAGCATTGACCATGGCATGTAGTTCGCCTTTACCATCACGGCTCACAATAATCGGCTGACGGCCAATTTGAACGGTTAGGAAATCATGATTGTTTGGAATCTCACTTTCGTGGCATGCATAAATCCAAACCTTTTCAAAAATAAGTTCCATTTCCAAGTCAAATAGTTCAGGCTCAGTAAACATATTACGTGCAATACGAAACACGCCATCATTAGGACGGAAGTCGATACATCCATCTATAAAATCATTCCATTGTTTTAAATTAGATGAGGTCATTGCTCAATCCTCCAATCAATCAGCTTTTAAATGATTGAACCGCGATTAAGCCTTTGCCTCTATCCGTTTTTTCCAGATCTTTATCCACTTTGTGCAGTTTTGATTTTTTTAATAAGACTCTTTTTAAGAGCTAATTGAGATTTAAATTTGTATATGTCTTAGCTTGTTAAACTTCCCTATAATGTTAGCGAGCATAAAATAAACTTTTGTGAACTAAGTCTATGAAAGAACAAAACTTAAAATTACAAATTAGAATTCTTTTAGAGCAAAACATCGCATTTGGTCCGGGTAAGGCAGACTTACTTGAAGCAATTGAGAGAACGGGATCGATCTCACAAGCTGCAAAATCTATGAATATGAGCTACCGCCGTGCATGGCAGTTAGTCGACACCATGAATCAGTGCTTTGAAACAGCGTTAGTGGAAACACAAACAGGTGGAACACATGGTGGTGGGGCAGCCGTTACACCTTTGGGCCAGAAAATCTTACAGCATTACCGCCAAATGGAAATCAATGCTCGACAAGCCTTAGAACATGATTATCAAATCATGAGTAGCTATTTAAAAGGTTAAGATAAAAGATTGTTTAGGCATGAAATCTTTTAATTTGGTATAGCTTTTGCTTAATTCAAATTACGTGCTGAAAAAGCACTGCTGCATTCCAGACATCTATAGTTAATGAATTATGCTTTTCATAATCTTCATGTAGCGCTATATTCTTGGGTATATATCGCTGCAAAAACGACAAAAAGGTAAAAATAATGGTAAGTGATACGAAGATAAAAAAGTTAGCTTTAGCCTATTCAGTCTTCAGCATAGGATTGGTCTTTAATGTTCCAGCCAAGGCTGAATCGGTTACCGTTTATGCAGCAGCGAGCTTAACCAATGCGATTAACGATTTAGAAAAAATTTATGAAAAACAAAATAAAGTAGAAGTTAAAACTTCGTATGCAGGTTCATCGACCTTAGCTAAACAAATTGAAGCTGGAGCACCAACTGATATTTTTATTTCAGCAGATACCCAGTGGATGGAATATCTGCAAAACAAAAAACGAGTTGCAGCAAATGACCGTATAAATTTATTAGGTAACCGTTTGGTGCTAATTACCCCAAAAGGGCAATCATTAAACATAAAATTAGATAAAGCCACAGATCCTAATAAAGTGTTTACAGGCAAGATTTGTACAGGAGATACCAAAAGTGTGCCTGTAGGCAAATATGCTAAACAAGCTTTTACTAACTTAGGTTGGTGGAGTCGTATTGAGCCAAAGTTAGTTGAAACAGAAGATGTTCGAGCTGCATTAAACTTTGTTGCGCGAGGTGAATGTCAGGTCGGTATTGTCTATGCAACCGATGCTACGATTAGTAAAGACGTGAAGGTAGCTGGCATATTTCCGGAAAATACCCATTCACCAATTATTTATCCTGTAGGGATGATTAAAAAGAACTCAAACTCAGCAAAGTTCTATCAATTTTTACAAAGCAACCAAGCCAAAGCTGTCTTTAAAAAATATGGCTTTAGCGTGTTGGCTCCAGTCAAGCCATGATGTTTTCTTTAACCCCAGAAGAGCTCAGTGTGCTGCAACTTTCTTGTAAGGTGGCAGCAAGTTGTCTTGTGGTCAGTATTATTCCTGCAATTTGTGTGGGATGGTTTTTGGCACGTAAAGAGTTTTGGGGGAAGTCATTCATTGAAACATTGGTGTTTTTACCTTTAGTACTACCGCCAGTAGTTCCTGGTTATTTGCTTTTACAAGTTTTTGGGAGCCGCGGCATTATTGGGCAATATTTGGCCCCACTCGGAATTGATTTTGCATTTAACTGGAAAGGCGCCGTTCTTGCTTCGGCAGTGATGGGTTTTCCACTGTTGGTGCAATCTATTCGATTAGCGATTGAACTGGTCGATCAGCGTTTAGAAATGGCAGCAAAGACATTAGGAGCTTCATCTTTAGGGGCATTTTTTCATGTCACTTTGCCTCTTGCCAGCAGTGGCATTTTAATTGGTGCTATTTTATGTTTTTGCCGCAGTTTAGGGGAGTTTGGGGCCACCATTACCTTTGTGGGTAATATTTCAAATGAAACACGGACTTTGCCTCTAGCCATGTATAGCTTAATGCAACAGCCCGATACAGAAGCAGCTATTCAAAGGCTTATTGTTTTATCGTTAAGTGTAGCTTTTCTGGCATTATGGTTTGCGCAGTGGTTTCATCGTTATCAAAAGAAGCGTTTAGGGCGGTAAAATTATGTTGATTGATTGCCGTTTTGAGCTACACATGGGCCAATTTCATATTGAGCCTAGTTTCCAGTCAGATGCTTCTGTTATTGGCTTATTTGGTGCCTCTGGGTCAGGTAAAACGTCCATTTTACATGCCATTGCAGGGCTGAACACTCCGCGTAGTGGGCTCATTAAAATACAGGATCAAACGTGGTTTGATTCAAATCAAAAAATTAATGTCAGCACGCAAAAGCGGCATGTTGGATTGGTTTTTCAAGATGCTCAGCTTTTTCCGCATAAAACAGTCAAGCAAAATTTATTGTTTAGTTTTAAGCATCTTTCCCAACAAGAACGTCACTTTGAAGCAGATTACATTATTGAGTTATTAAAGTTAGGGCATTTATTACAACGTATGCCTATCAAACTCTCGGGTGGGGAAAAGCAGCGCGTGGCACTAGGTCGAGCATTATTATATTCGCCTAAGCTGTTACTGCTTGATGAGCCATTATCAGCATTAGATGCGAACCATAAAGCTGAAATTATTCCTTTTTTTCAAAAGGTAAAAGAGGAACTAAAAATCCCGATGATTTATGTAAGTCATGATATTCAAGAGATTAAACAACTGACCGAAACTATGTGGATTTTATAATTTTTCATTTTTTATACGCATTTCCAAACTTACGAGAGTCGGAGTTATAGAGAACTCATTCTGAGCCTGCGGGAGATTGAACCCTAAAAAGTTACTAGGTTTGATAAACCATAAATCTGATTTTAGCCGAATAAATCAAAAGCCACCTTATTGAAAATGATTATTAATAATAAAATATTTCCAACCTTCTAATTTAATAAAATACATATAAAACAATATTTTATTTTATAATTCTAAGCTGTAACTCATTTGTATAAGATCATAAATTAATCTTTTATCTTAATTTGCTATTGATAAGAATGATAATTATTTGCAATTATGTTTATAGATTTCTTTATAATATAAATTGGAGTATCCACATGCGCTCTACCATCGTGGTCACAGGTGCTGCAAGAGGAATAGGAGCGGCTATTGCCAAGCAACTACTAGATCAGGGCTATCACGTTATTGGTATTGACCGACAAGAAAATCCTAAACAATGGGATATCAGCAAAACAATAACGCCAGATCAAACTTCACAATGGCAAGGCATCTCACAAGACATTACCCATCAACAAGAAACACAAACTTTAATTTCAGAGCTTTTAGAAAGATACGAAATTACGGGTTTAGTAAATGCAGCAGGAGTATTAATTATGCGCTCCATGCTTGAAGCCAAAACGGAAGATTGGGAAACACTTTTTGCGGTCAATGTCATGGCACCTATCGCGATCAGCCAACAAGTTGCTAAACATTTTTGTGCAAAAAGGCGGGGTAGCATTGTCACTATTAGTTCAAATAGTGCACGCATGCCGCGTATGCAACTTGGTATGTACGCCACCACTAAGGCTGCACTGAGCCATTTTTGTCGCAATCTGGCACTTGAAATTGCACCTTATCAAGTCAGGCTAAATATTGTTTCACCTGGATCTACTCTCACTCAAATGCAGCAACAACTCTGGACTGATAATACACCTCCACCTGCAGTAATTGATGGTGATTTGAGTCAGTACCGAACAGGTATTCCCTTAAGAAAACTCGCCCAACCAGATGATATTGCCAATACCGTGAGCTTTTTACTTTCGGACCAAGCCACCCAAATTACGATGCAAGAAATAGTGGTAGATGGAGGGGCCACACTTGGGGTTTAAAGACTACTTCAGCACTACAACCATCTGAAATTAAAAATATTTTGAAAGATAGAAAAGGAAAATACTAATGAGTATTCCAAAGATTGCAAGTTACAGTATGCCCCAAGCCCATGAATTTACTCCCAACAAAACAAATTGGCCATTGCATACCAATCGAGCTGTTTTATTGGTTCATGATATGCAGCAATATTTTTTAGATTTCTATGACTTAACTCAGGAACCTATTCCAGAACTCATTAAAAACACCAAAGCATTAATTGATGCCGCTCATCAGTCTAATATTCCCGTTGTTTATACAGCACAACCGGGTAATCAATCACCTGAACATCGACAGTTATTAACTGATTTTTGGGGACCTGGTTTAAAGAACGAGCCGAGCTTTACGCAGATTTTGCCAAAAATTTCACCTCAAAAAAACGATACGGTTCTTACCAAGTGGAGATATAGTGTTTTTAAATTTTCTCCGCTCGAACAACTCATGCGGGACTCTGGTCGCGATCAACTCATTATCTGTGGTGTATATGCACATATTGGTTGTTTAATGAGTGCTGCGGAAGCATTTATGCTAAACATACAGCCATTTTTATGTGGTGATGCGTTGGCTGACTTTAGCAGAGAAGAGCACGATATGGCATTAAAATATGCCAGTACACGATGTGCTCAAGTCATGACAACACAACAAGTGATTCATGCATGGATGCAAGAACAAGATGCACTATCTTTAGCATAATAGTCATTTAACTTATTCTACTTAAAATATAAAAAGCAGATCATCGATCTGCTTTTTATATAGGTGGAAATGAATCCTTATAATAGAGAATTGATGCAACTCATCATCATTTAATCAGTAAGATATAATGGTTATCATTATGTATTTGATAATTACTTAATATTGAATATTAAAACTTATATGTATATGATACACCGCTAAACATAAATGATAATATTTATCATATGTTAATCATTATATAGAATAAGGTCGGAAAATGACTTAATGAAGAGGGGGCGCCATATGGTTCAGCTCAAGAATGCTTTTATTCACCAAGCGCGTACATGTAGATAGTGAGGTAGGAATAATATTAAATTATTCAGAAACTTATAATCAGATCAAAGCTTATTTATAGGGTAATAAGCTCTGATTTATACATCAAATCATTTCCATAATTTTCAAGTAAGTATAGACAAAATAATTTTAAAAAATTTCTATATTTTTTCAACATTAAGGTTAATTAATCATGACAGCAACTTCAAAATCATTATTAAATGGACTACCCATAAAAAAATCGAGAATACAGGTTTTTGAAATTTTAAATCAAAATCCACAAGGCTTAAGTGCCG
The DNA here is from genome assembly GCF_000588535.1 of Acinetobacter sp. 742879. Lineage (NCBI taxonomy): Bacteria > Pseudomonadati > Pseudomonadota > Gammaproteobacteria > Moraxellales > Moraxellaceae > Acinetobacter > Acinetobacter sp. 742879. Next base: position 525,520 of record NZ_JFYC01000001.1, read on the forward strand.
TGAGTATTTATGCGCAAATTAAAAATGAACATAAAATAACGCTAGGAACGATTTATCGAATCTTGTCAGAATTTGAAAACCGTAAACTCATCAAAAGAGTATTTCTAGGAAAAAGCAAAAGTATTTATAAGCTTAGAAAAGACAAGATGAGTTGTAACCTCATTTCGCTCAAAACCTCTGAAGCCTTGAACTTTGAACATGACAAAGTTAAAGAATTACTTCATGAGGTTACTGATATTATTTTTGCAAATACCGGAGTCGATATCAGTAGTGTTGAGCTCAATCTATATACCGAATAAAAATCTTTTAAACTGCCATAAAAATAAAGGACAGCATCATAGTGTCCTTTATTGTCATTAAATCAGTTACTTGATAACTTTAATTCGAGTCGTAGCTGGAATAGTTAAAGGTGAATCTTTAGAATTTTCAGCAACATAGTTTTCAAGCGCATCAATATCTTGACCACCACCGACACGGTTTTGGCCTTCTTTTAATACCGTAAAGTTGTCACCACCATCTGCCAAGAAGCTATTTACCGTCACGCGATACACTTTAGTGTCAACCAACGGCGAACCTGCAATCATAATATTACTTGCTCGTGGTGAAACAGATGTATTTGCCGCATATTGGTAACTCAACTCCTTAGACGGTTGTAAAATTCTAGGCGAATTTGCATTTGCACCAGACCATTGCTGTTCAAGCACATCTCTAATCTGTTTACCGGTTAAGCTCAACGTCACAATAGAGTTACCGAATGGTTGAACCGCAAAAACATCGCCAAAGGTAATCTGGTTATTACTATTAATAAATAGATCAGCACGCACACCACCTGGGTTCATTAGCGTAAAGTCTGAGCCTTGATTACTTGCTTTTAAGGCAGCCGCTTGCTGAGCATCTGCAATCATAATACCTAGCGGACTTTCACCACTTTCGACTTGAGTACGGCTCACAACTGCAGTAGATGTACCAACCACACGACTTGAAATGGTGGTCACAGCTTGGCGGTATTTATCTAAAATTGCTTCAATGCTTGGGGTTTTACTAAATTTTTGATAGAGATCTGTAAGACTTACTGTGGTTGTACCAGACGTATATGCTTCACTTTGTACAGGAACCTGTTTCGCATCTTTTTTAATTACATCACCAGTTTTACCATCTAATTCAATCTTGATGTCAGTAATAAGCGTGCCATATTGTCCAGCTGAAGTAAGTAAGAATGGTTTAGCCGGATTTTTTGTTGCATAGTCACAAATATAAGATTGATGTGTGTGACCTGAAACAACAATATCAACTGCTGGATTAAGCTTATCCAAAATTCCTAAAATCGGACCACTTAAACCATCACATGTTTTTTGATTGAGCTTCGTACTTGGCGCTGCACCTTCATGGACAACGACTACAATAGCTTCAATTCCTTGTTTTTTTAATTCAGGAATCAGGGCATTTACTGTATCTGCTTCATCACGGAATTCAACATCTTTAATACCTGCCGCAGAAACAATACTTGGCGTCGCTTTAAGAGTTAAACCAATAAATGCGACTGGAATTCCGCCATAAGTTTTGACTTTATAGGCTGGGAAGATCGTTTTACTGGTGTCATTTTTCATTGCGACGTTAGCAGCAAGGAAATCAAATTTTGCACCGCTAAAATTTTTATTAATTTGACAAGGTGCAGTGCTGGTATATTGCTGACATCCACCATTTTTTAAACGGCGTAATTCGTCTGTACCCCGATCAAATTCATGGTTACCTACAGCATTAAAGTCAATCTGAATATCATTCATGACTTCAATGGTTGGTTCATCTAAAAATAAAGAAGAGGTGAGAGGAGAGGCGCTAATTAAATCACCTGCCGAAACCACAGCATTATTTGGATTTTCTGCTTTAAGTTTTTTAATCGCATCGGCGAAGTAACTCACTCCTCCCACAGGAATACGAACAGATTGAGCAGCATCATTTGGATTTGGTGCCTCGACATAACGCTTAGGTGGCTCAAGATTTCCATGAAAGTCATTAAAAGCTAAAATATTTACGGTTTGATTGGTTCTTTGGGCAGGTGATGCTGTGTCATTATCATCATCTTCATTACATCCCACCAATAATGCTACAGCCAGAGAAAGTGTTGTTACTTTAAAAAGTATTGTTAAATTTTTCATTTTTTTATCATTTGATCAATTAAGACGGATAAAAAATACGCTTTTAGTATGAATGTTTGATGAAACACCCAATAGGCAAATATGTTCGAAATATTAAAATTTGGACAAAAAACACAATTATCGAACAATATCTTAGCTAGGGGTGGTCTACAAACCCAATTTTTTTATTTAGAATAAATTTTTAATTGCCTTATAAATCTTAATCAAGTGATTCATTTCATAAGATTAATATGAACCGGAGATAATTTATGCAATGGACTAAACCAGCTTTTACTGATTTACGCATTGGTTTTGAAGTTACAATGTACTTTGAAGCACGTTAATCAGTTTCATCAAATATGTCATAAGCCCTAGTCTTGTTCTAGGGCTTATCTCTTTCTAATAAGATATTAATTTTATGTATATTTATGTTTTAGGTTCAGCTGCCGGAGGCGGGTTCCCGCAGTGGAATTGTAATTGCCCGAACTGTCATGGTGTACGCACAGGTTCAATCCAAGCCAAAGCTCGTACTCAATCATCTATTTCGGTTTCTGAAAATGGAACAGACTGGGTTTTATTAAACGCATCACCTGATATCCGCCAGCAACTCTTCGAATTTAAAGCAGCTCAACCAGCGCGTAAATTGCGTGATACAGGAATAACAAGCGTTATTTTAATGGATAGTCAGTTAGACCATACCACTGGGCTTTTAACCTTACGTGAAGGTTGTCCAATGAATGTATGGTGTACAGAAATGGTCCATCAAGATTTAACGAGCGGTTTTCCAGTATTTAATATGCTTAAACACTGGAATGGTGGTCTTCAATATCATGAGATTAACCCTAAACAAGCTTTTAAAATTGATGGTTTCGAAAATTTAGAATTTTTACCTTTAATTATTAAAAGTGCAGCTCCACCATATTCACCGCATCGAAATGACCCACATGACGGCGACAATATTGCTTTAATTATCAAAGATCATAAAACACAAAAGCAGTTATTCTATGCACCGGGTCTTGGAAAAATTGACGATCAAATCATGCAGATTATGCAGAGTTCAGACTGCGTCATGATTGATGGTACACTTTGGACAGACGATGAAATGCAACAAACAGGGGTTGGAACTAAAACTGGCCGTGAAATGGGGCATTTATATATTAGTGGCGAAGGTGGTTCACTGTCTTATTTAAACCGGCTGAGTACACCTAAAAAAGTGCTGATTCATATTAACAATACAAATCCGATTTTAAATGAAAACTCTAGCCAGTTTGCTGAGCTTAAGGCAAATGGTGTAGAAGTTGCCTATGATGGCATGCAGATTGAACTCTAAGGTGAAACATGACTCAAACACCTGAAGCTTTAACGACTGAACAATTCAAACAAGCCATTATCGATAAAGGCCAGTATTATCATATTTATCACCCATTTCACGTGATGATGTATGAAGGTAAAGCCACCCAGCAACAAATTCAGGCTTGGGTTGCAAACCGATATTACTATCAAATTAATATTCCGCTTAAAGATGCGGCGATTATGGCAAATTGCCCTGATCAACGAGTCCGTCAAGAATGGATTCAACGCATGATCGATCAAGATGGTGAATATCCAGATGGCGGTGGCCGAGAAGCATGGTTACGGTTAGCTGAAGCTGTGGGCTTGAGTCGTGAACAAGTTATTTCGGAAGAATTAGTTTTGCCGGGTGTACGTTTCGCAGTAGATGCATATGTGAACTTTGCACGTCGTGCTTCATGGCGTGAAGCAGCAAGCAGTTCTTTAACCGAAATTTTTGCGCCACAGATTCATCAGTCACGACTTGATTCATGGCCACAACACTACCCATGGATTGATGATAAAGGCTATGAATATTTCCGTTCTCGTTTGAGTCAGGCACGCCGTGATGTTGAACATGGTTTAACGATTACGCTTGATTCATTTACAACTTTTGAGCAACAAGAACGAATGCTTGAAATATTGCAGTTTAAGCTGGATATTTTATGGAGCATTTTAGATGCTTTAACTTTGGCATATGTTCACAATGAAGCACCATATCACAGCGTGACAAGCAAACGAGTTTGGCACAAAGGACTATTTAAATGAATAAAGAGCAGTTTGATTTAAACCTTGTACCAACATGGCGACAAGGTTACCGTTTTCAGTTCGAGCCAGCTCAAAATGGTTTTGTGATTTTATATCCTGAAGGCATGATCAAATTAAATGAAAGTGCAGGGGCAATTGGACAATATATTGATGGGCAGCAAAATGTTTCTGCAATTATTGCTCAGTTAAAGCAAAAATTTGGTGATATTGCTGAGATAGATCAAGATGTCGTGGATTACATGCTGGTTGCAAAGCAGCAACACTGGATTGATTTAGTATGACTGAAGGTGTTGGCCTGCCTTTATGGTTATTAGCGGAGTTAACTTATCGTTGTCCGCTACAATGCCCATATTGCTCAAACCCATTAGACTACGCTCAGCATAAAAATGAACTAACCACCCAAGAGTGGTTTGACGTTTTTGATCAGGCGCGTCAAATGGGTGCTGTTCAACTTGGTTTCTCTGGCGGTGAACCACTGGTACGTCAAGATTTAGAACAACTCGTTGCACATGCTCATCAGCAAGGGTTTTATACCAACTTAATTACCTCAGGCATGGGTCTTACCGAACAACGTATTGCTGATTTAAAACAAGCGGGTTTAGACCACATTCAAGTGAGCTTCCAAGCGAGTGATCCTGTTGTAAATGATGCCTTGGCAGGTTCAAAGCATGCTTTCGAACAAAAGTATGAAATGTGCCGACTGGTTAAGAAATACGATTATCCAATGGTACTTAATTTTGTTATTCATCGACATAACATTGACCAGATTGAACAAATTATTGAACTTTGCCTTGAGCTGAATGCAGATACAGTCGAGCTAGCAATTTGTCAGTTTTATGGTTGGGCTTTTTTAAACCGCCAAGGTTTATTACCTACACAAGAGCAACTGACACGTGCAGAACGGATTACCAATGAATATCGAGAAAAATTAAAAGCGCAAAATCATCCTTGCAAACTTATTTTTGTAGTGCCTGATTATTATGAAGAACGACCAAAAGCCTGTATGAATGGCTGGGGTAAAATCTTCTTTACAGTTGCTCCAGATGGTATGGCGCTACCTTGCCATGCAGCACGACAACTGCCCATTTCGTTTCCAAACGTCCTCGAACATAAATTGTCAGATATTTGGTACAAATCAACCGGATTCAATCATTTCCGTGGCGATGCATGGATGCCAGAAGGGTGCCGTAGCTGTCCCGATAAAGATCGTGACTTTGGCGGATGTCGTTGTCAGGCCTATATGTTGACTGGAGATGCGGCTAATGCTGATCCTGTATGTGGGAAATCGCCGTATCATCAAATGATTGAACAAGCGCGGGCAGAAAGTCAATTGGCTGTACCTTTGCAAAATTTAGTATTCCGTAATAGTAGAAACTCTAAATCTTTAAGCGCCACACAAAATATTCCAGTCCACATGATTACAGATATATAGCAATTAACAGGAATACTTATGAAGCCTTGCCATATTCCAGTTTTTGATGGACATAATGACGCATTAACACGTTTATGGCTAAGTGACCATCCAGATCCTGTACATGCTTTTATTCATGAGCGTTTAGTGGGCCATCTTGATTTAAAACGCTGTCAAGAAGCTGATTTTATTGGTGGAATGTTTGCGATTTTTTTACCACCATATAGCTATGTGCAACAGCATCATTCCAATAAATTATTTGATCAGAATGCTTCTGATTTTACGCAACAGCAAATTGAACAGATTTGCTTGGAACAACTCGATTTAGCTCATCAACTCGCTCAGCATTCTAAAAATATTAAAATTTGTACATCAGTTCAAAATATTCAGGATTGCTTAGCAGAGCAAAAGCTAGCAATTGTGTTGCATATGGAAGGTGCAGAAGCTCTACAACAAAATCCTGATTTACTCGATGTATTTTATGCAAGAGGTCTGCGTAGTATTGGTCCACTCTGGAATAGACCGAGCCGCTTTGGACATGGTTTAAATGCTAAGTTTCCCCATTCACCCGACACCGGAGCGGGTCTTACCAGCGATGGCAAAGACTTTATAAAACGCTGTGCCGATAAAAAGATGGTGATTGATGTTTCACACATGAATGAGAAAGCTTTTTGGAATACTGTAGATATATTGCAGCAGCCAATTGTAGCAACACACTCTAATTCACATGCTTTATGCCCTCAAGCTCGCAACTTAACTGACCCACAGCTTAAAGCAATACGGGAAAGTAAAGGGATGGTGGGGGTAAATTTCGATGTCGCTTTTTTACGGTCGGATGGACAACGAAATGCAGATACATCGATTGATGTAATTTTGGAACATTTAGAATATTTAATGGATCATTTGGGCGAAGAATATGTGGGCTTTGGTTCGGACTTCGATGGTGCACTTATAGGTACTGAACTTGAAGATGTGACAGGCCTACATCGCTTAATTGAACGTATGCAACAGCGTGGTTATTCTAAAACACTGATTGAAAATATATGTCTTAATAATTGGGTGAGGGTGCTTTATAGAATTTTTGGTCAATAATGAATGACTAAACAGAGTTAATCTACAGAATCATAACTATTTTTTTATTGGCCGAAATGACTAAAAAAAATACAAATAGTTTAATTGTCAACCATTCGGTATATTCACTACACTCAACCTTACTGAATGTAAGAACATTTGGTATTTCAGGTCTTTTGTGGTTTTCACATCACCCATTTCTTTATGAGAAGTAGAAATGGGTTTTTTCTTATCCTAATTATATAAACGTGACAGTCATCACAATAATCGCTAATTATTGGTAAAAACCCTCAATCCCATCTTGACTAAAAGTTCAGCATTAAATACATTTGTAATGTATTTTTAAAGATAATAAGATTGCCTAAAGCGATTCATAATACTGCTTAATCCTGAAATACAGTGAAAAGCCTATTCTTTTTTAGAATAGGCTTTTTGCTTTGTATCAAAATTTATTTTTCGGGATTATTTTTCTCTTCAATTAACATAAAAAATAAACACCTTACAAAAGCGGAGCAAATCAAAGCCGTTAAATAACAAATTTTATGCTATTAATTTAAGCTAATTTCTCAAAAGTTACTCCGTTAATCGAAGAGGTGCAAAATGTTAAAGTCAATTATAGTATTGGGAACAGGTATCGCGATTGGGATGTGTATGTACAAGAAAAAGCAAAAAAATAGCAAAAGCTTTACCACAGATAGTGATACAGACTCATTGATTAGTAAAGACACTGCTAAAAATAAAGATGATGGTTCGCTGGATAACGCAGTACAAGTTTAGAATTAAATAAAAAGGGTTCAGTTAATGAACCCTTTAATTTTGATTAAAAGTAAATTTTTTAATAAGTAATATCTACATTGAATAGATTAACTTAAAAATAATATTTAAATTAAATAATCACTCAACTATTCATTTAATTATTACAAAAATATGATTAGAACAAAGAAAACACTTTCATTATTAAAATTTACATATTGTATCAGTGCAATCTTTATTATTGTCGATGCGGATAATAAAAAAATGGAGACTAGTATGTCAAAACGCCATATCTTAAAAGAAGTGAATGCTAAAAGCATGTGTGGTATGGAAATCGTTGTCGAACAAATTTATGAAAATATCAATGAAAAAAACTTTGTAGACGTTGAACTGGAACAGAGCTGGTTACCACTTTCTAAAATTGTGATTTCGGATAAAGTCATCAATTTAGATCCAGATAATAGCTTTGCTCATCCTAGAACAGGTAAAGTCTTTAAAGTCCTTAATTCTTAATCGTTTTTCTGTAAGTACATTTTTCATATTTCTAAGTCATTGAGGCGAAACATAGATACGTTTCGCCTCAATGTATTTAACTAAGAATTAATTTTCTTTTTGGAAAATAGTTTCTCTGCGGCTCCCAACACAAAAATAAAGAACACGGGAACAAAAAAGATGGCCAAGATGGTGGCAGATATCATGCCTCCAAATACTCCTGTACCTAATGCATGCTGAGTTTCCGAACTTGCTCCAGTTGCAATGACCAATGGGATAACACCACAAGTAAAGGCAAGGGAAGTCATCAAAATTGGGCGTAGGCGTAACTTTGCTGCTGCAACGGCTGCTTCAATTAAAGTCATGCCTTCTTCTTTGAGCATCTTTGCGAACTCAACAATTAAAATCGCATTTTTGGCAGATAAACCAATAATAGTGATAAGACCAATTTTGAAGAAAATATCGTTTGGCATTCCTCTTAACATAATGGCCATTACCGCACCAAAGATGCCTAAAGGAACAACAAGCATGACAGATAACGGAATTGACCAACTTTCATAAAGTGCAGCTAAAACTAAAAACACGACTAACATTGATAAAGCAATAAGGAATACCATTTGAGATTCAGATTGCTTTTCTTGCAGTGAAATACCTGTCCACTCATAACCAATACCTTGAGGAAGTTTGGCAATCAGCTTTTCCATTTCTCGCATCGCATCACCTGAAGATACCCCTATGTTAGGCACGCCAGCGATACTTAATGATGGTCGGCCATTGTAGCGATTATATTGCTGCGGCAACTTATTCCACTGAGGAATCACGACCTCAGATAAAGACACCAGTTGTCCGTTTGCGCCTGCAACCTTCAAACTCAAGATATCTTTTAAATGCATTCGTGATTTTGCATTGGCTTGAACAATAACTTGCTGCATTCTGCCTTGATTTGGAAAATCATTGATATACATCGATCCCATTGAGGTCGAAATAATATCTGAAACAGAAGCAAAGCTTACTCCTAGAGTGTTTAGTTTTTCGCGGTCGATCTTCAAGCTAATATTGTCACCTTGAGGTAGACCTTCTGGGTAAACCATGTAAAATTTTTTGTTTTGGGCCGCCATTTCCATAAGCTTTTCTTGCGCCGAAATTAAAGCAGGCATTCCTAAGTTTGCTTTGTCTTGTAAACGTAAACTAAAGCCTGAAGATGTACCCAATTCATCAATGGCCGGAGGAAGTACAGACATAGTTGTACCTTCTTTACTGTTTGCCATTTCTGCATTTATGAAGTTGGTATAGTCAGTAGTAGATTTATCACGCTCACCAAAATCTTTTAAGGTTGTAAAAGCGAGTGCAACGTTTTGGCCAGCGCCACTAAATCCCCAACCCATAATTGAAATATTGCTTTTAACATCCGACTGCTCATTTAAATGGCCTTCAAAATCTTTCACAATTTTTGTTGTACGTTCAGCAGTCGCATCTGAAGGTAATTGGAAAGACGTTAAAAACCAGCCTTGATCTTCCTCTGGCATAAAAGCAGTTGGCCAATATTTCATACCTGCAAAAGTTAAACCTGTAATCACCACAAAAATAATTAAAGTCGGAATAGTATGTTTAACGACTTTAAGTAAAATCGCTTCATATTTTTTTGTGACTTTATCAAAGCTACGATCAAACCATGCATAAAAACCTTTCTTTTGATGATTTGCATCAACAGGTTTTAATAAGGTTGCACAAAGTGCAGGGGTGAGTGTTAAAGCTAAAAATGCCGAGAATAAAATTGAGACTGACATCGTAATGGTAAATTGGCGGTAAATAATACCGACCGAACCACTTGCTAAAGCCATTGGTAAAAATACGGCTGCCAACACCAAGGTAATACCAATAATCGGACTGGTAATCTCTGTCATGGCTTTAGAAGTCGCTTCTTTAGGAGATAGACCTTCGGTTGCCATAATTCGTTCTACATTCTCAACGACTACAATCGCGTCATCGACAATAATCCCGATCGCAAGCACCATACCGAACATAGTTAACACATTAATTGAGTAACCGGTTAAAAGCATGATGGTAAAGGTGCCAAGCAGGGCAATTGGAGCGACAATCGCAGGAATTAAGGTATAGCGAACATTATGAAGAAATAGATACATCACAATGAAGACCAAAACCATGGCTTCAATTAATGTATGAACTACCTTTTCTATCGAAATTTTAACAAAAGGAGCAGTATCGTAAGGAACGCTAAATTGCATGCCTTCAGGTAAATTTACTTTTAATTCTTCGAGTTTCTGTTTTACCGCATCTGCTGTTTTTACTGCATTTGCACCAGGGCTCAACTGAATAGCTGCAGCTGTTGCAGGTTTACCATTTTCTAAAATCGCAAAATTATATGACTGAGCTCCCATTTCTACATCGGCGACATCCGACAACTTAATATTGGCGCCGCTAATATTGCTCTTTAGACTAATATTTTTGAACTGCTCTACATTTTCAAGCTGTCCTTGAGCGGATAAAGGTATGGTAATTAATTGACCATTAACTAGAGGACGGTCACCAAGTCTACCTGGTGCAATATCGATATTATTGTTACGAATCGCATTATTTACATCACTAATCGATAGACCATAAGAAACTAATTTATTTGGATCTACCCAAATTCGCATCGCTTTTTCAGCACCAAATGACTGAATTTTTCCGACACCTTCAACACGTTTAAGCTCTTCGACCACATTACGAACCAGATAATCACTCAAATCGACTTCTGAATAACGATGGTTAGGTGAGTTTAAACCAACAAGCATTAAAAAGCCTGAGGAAGATGCCTCTACAGCTAAGCCTTGTTGGCGGACGACTTGGGGTAAGCGTGCTTCAACCGCTTTAATTTTGTTTTGTACGTCGACTTGTGCCATATCCACATCGGTACCGGGTTTAAATGTCGCGGTAATTTCAGCGGTTCCTGAAGAATCCGTTGTAGCACTATAGTAGAGTAAGTTTTTTACTCCTGACATTTCCCGTTCAATGAGGGTAATCACACTATCATTAATCGTTTTGGGAGTAGCGCCAGGATAACTTGCTGTAATGTTTACTTCGGGTGGAGCGACACTCGGAAAGCGTGCAATGGGTAGCTTTGGAATACTCAGCACACCAAATAGAATAATAAAAATTGCAATTACCCATGCAAAAACAGGACGGCGAATAAAGAATTGAGACATCATTTAGCATCTCCTTGCTTCACCGTATTTTCTGTTGAGGCCGCTTTCCATGCTGAAATTGCTAGTTTTTGGTTGGGCTGGATACGCTCTATACCTTCAACGACAACTTTTTCGCCTGCTTTCAGCCCTCTATTGATGAGATAAAACTGCTCATATTGTTGCCCTAACTCTACTGAGCGAACATCTGCGCCACCTTTGGCATTCACTACATAAACTTGAGGATCGCCATTCATATTGCGCTGAATAGCTTGTTCTGGCACGAGTAAGGCCTGAGGAACCGAAGCACGCTCAATATTAACGCGGACATACATACCCGGCAGTAATTTTCTTTCAGTATTGGTCACTTCAATACGGATGGTGACATCCCCAGTTTCAGGGTCCACATTAATATCTTCAAACAGCATTTTTGCTGTAACGTTATAGGGCTGTCCCAAACTATTCAAAATCTGTACAGCTTTTTGATTGTTGGCAGATAACTCACCACTTTGAAGGGCCGCCTGTAGGCGCTCATATTCTCCAATAGACTGCTTTACATCGACATAAACGCGGTCAATTTGTTGTATGGTCGCCATAGTATTGCTATCAGCCTGACTAACCAAAGCGCCTTCGGTTATGAATGATTTACCAATACGCCCGGAAATCGGTGCTCGCACTGTCGCATACTGTAAATTAAGATTTTGACGAGCCAATAACGCTTTCATTTGAGCAACATCTGCAATCGCTTGTCGATATTGCGCTTCGACATTACTTACTTCTTGCTTACTAATCGCATTACTTGGTAAAAGTTGCTGGTAGCGCTCAAGTTGTATTTTTAAGCGGTTTACTTCTGCTTCAGCTTTATTTAAACCCGCTCGATTACTATTTACATCAGCCTCAAATGTTTCTGAGTTTATTTTGTATAGAGGTTGTCCAGCTTTAACTTCACTACCCTGAGCGAATAAAACTTTTTCGATAATACCGCCAACTTGAGGACGAATTTCGGCAGTTCTGAAAGCTTGAACGCGCGCCGGTAGATTTTCACTAAAGTTAATAGACTGCGGTTGAATTGAAATAACGGTAACCTTAGCCGTAGATACTTGTGTTTGATCACTTACTTGTTCATTGCCACAGCCATGTAATACAAGACCGAAAGATAAAACGAATGGAACTAAAAAATGCTTTTGCACTTTTATAACACCTAATGGACTTCTAGATGCTGGCATTATTTTTGATGTGTGTGTAACCAAAATCACGAATATGTGGAAAAAGTGTGGAGATCTATCAAAAAATACGAGTATGATAAATCAAATTTTTCCCGCGTTTTATTGCTATGTTCGAGTCAACCTTTACGTTTAATTGTCAGGATAAGCTTATTCTTGTTGTAGAAGATGAATATGATATTGGCGATATTATTGAACATTATCTTAAGCGTGAGGGTATGCGTGTTGTACGGGCCATGAATGGTAAGCAGGCAATTGAAATACACGCAGCGCAGCCTATTGATCTGGTGATTCTCGATATAAAAATGCCGGAACTGAGCGGGTGGGAAGTACTGAATAAAATTCGGCAAAAAGCAGCAACACCAGTCATTATGCTTACGGCTTTAGATCAAGAAATTGATAAAGTCATGGCTTTAAGAATTGGAGCAGACGACTTTGTCGTAAAACCCTTTAACCCAAATGAAGTGGTCGCACGTGTACAAGCAGTACTAAGACGTACTCAACAAAACCAGCAAACTCCTAACCGAAATCTGATTTATAAAAATATTGAGGTGAATGCCGAAATTCATACTGCTTATATCCATTCGGGGGATCAAAAACAAGCACTCAATTTAACTCTAACTGAGTACAAAATTTTATTACTGATGTTGCCTCATCCTCATAAAGTCTTTACCCGTTCAGAACTCATGAATCAGTGTCTACCAGATCGAGATGCATTAGAACGTACGGTCGATAGTCATGTCAGTAAGCTACGAAAGAAAATAGAAGATCTGGGTTTACGAAATATGCTCATTAATGTTCGTGGTGTAGGCTACAGGTTGGATCATCCACATGAAAAATAAAACGGGAATTAGTAAGCAACTGATTATTGCACTGAGCTTTACCAGCCTAAGTGTTACGCTGAGTTCGCTAATTTTAGGTTATGGCACCTACTATGTTGCAATTGAAGTAGGGCTTATATCTCTCGAAAAGCTGAAAGAAAGTGATGAGTTTTTCCACTATCTAGATGGTATATGGTTATTCGCCGTGCTTTTGTTTGGCACAGCATTATCAATTATTTTAGGCATCAAGCTTGCTCAACGTTTTATTGTGCCTATTAATCTATTAGCAGATGCAGCAAAGAAAATTAGTCATGGGGATTTAAGCGCTCGAGTTGAAAAACCAATGCATCATTCTTCTGAAATTGGTGAGCTTATGGATAATTTTAATGATATGGCTCAAAAACTAGAGACCTCAGTTGAAAATGCTCATGTCTGGAATGCCGCAATTGCACATGAGTTGAGAACGCCAGTCACCATTTTGCAAGGTAGGTTGCAGGGAATTATTGATGGTGTTTTTGAAGCTGACCCTATTTTATTTAAAAACTTACTGAATCAAGTAGAAGGTCTTTCAAACCTAGTCGAAGATTTACGTACATTGAGTCTTTTTGAAAACCAACAGCTTAGACTTAACCTCGAAACGATTTGTTTTAATGAAACTGCTCATAAAGTCGTGCACATGTTTGAAGAAAAATTAGAAAAAGCTCAGCTTAAAGTCATTTTCGATATTGAAGCGCCAAAAGTTGAGTGTGATCAACGGCGAATTGAACAGATTTTAATTGCTTTACTGGATAACGCTACACGTTATGCAAATCCGGGAAAGTTAATTGTTTCAACGAGACAAGAACAAACTAGCTGGATTCTTGAAATAGAAGATGAAGGACCAGGCATTTCAGCTGAGCATCTTAAAGATTTATTTAACCCTTTTTTCAGGTTAGAACAATCAAGAAATAAAGAGTTAGGAGGCACTGGATTAGGTCTTTCGGTTGTACAAGCCCTTGTGATTGCCCATAAAGGTCAAGTCGATTATTTAAATCAACATTCACATAGCATTTTTAAAATAGGCATTCCTCAATAATGATCACCTTTGTACAACCTTTAACGCTTTAATCAAGAGAAATTGCATTTCATGACTCGTGATTAACTAAAAAATAGGTTAATTTGTTGATAAAATTTTTAAGTAAATACTGATTTTTTATGATAATTGAGATAGAAACCCATCCACTTGAGCCATTTTTACCTGAAAATGCCCGTTTATTAATGTTAGGCAGTTTTCCACCGCCACGTAATAAATGGAAGATGGATTTTTACTATCCGAATTTCCAAAATGATATGTGGCGTATTTTCGGTTTAATCTTTTTCCAAGACAAAACTTACTTTTTAAGTGAAAGCCAAAAAAATTTTAATGAAGAACGTATTCGAAACTTCTTGATTGAAACAGGCATTGCAATCTTTGACACGGCTTACCAAATTAAACGGCTAAAGGGGAATGCTGCCGATAAATTTCTGGAAATCGTAACGCCAACAGATCTTGCAGTTTTGCTTCAACAGATTCCTCTATGTCAAACTATTATGACCACAGGCGATAAAGCGACTGATACTTTAATTTCAGTTTTACCAGAGCACACCGATAAACCGCTTATAGGAATGTCTACCTCGACTTACTTTGCTGGACGAAATATTAATTTATACCGTCTACCATCTTCTTCTAGAGCATATCCATTAGCGCTAGAGAAGAAAGCAGAGGCTTATCAAAAATTCTTTAAAGAGATAGGCATTTTATAAGTAAACTTGAAATGCTGTTACATCATCCATTCAACTGGTAAATATGAAACAGCTTTAATCATGGTACGTTGGAAAAGGCTCGTATCTGGATCTTTTTCATATTCAATAATCTTTCCATCCGACTGATAATCTAACCAAACAATTTTGCCTTCACTATTTAACTTAAGCTGGTAAGCAACTTGAGGTAAGTGCTGATCGAGCATGACTGAAATTTGCGCTTGTAATTGACTCGATTCAATAACCAGACCGACCTCAGTATTTAAGTAAGTCGAACGCGGATCAAAGTTAAACGAACCAATAAATACTTTACCGTCTACATCAAAAAACTTGGCATGTAAGCTCGATTTATTTTTACCTTTTGCAGGGATCACACTTCCAGTCACCACTTCATACCAAGTTCTGCGTCTGCGTTCTAAAAAGGGCTTAAACTCAAATAGTTCTACACCACTTTTGAGCATCTCAACTCGATATTGACTATAAAAGGCATGCACAATTGCTACGTCATTTGCAGCAAATGAGTTGGTTAAAACCCTGACTTTAACACCTTGTACCTTGAGTTGTTTTAAATAATAAGTGCCTTGTTGGGTAGGAACAAAATAAGCAGAAGCTAATTCAATATGCTGCTTTGGTTCACCCATAATCTTTAGGACTTGCCCATAAAGCATTTCTTCTTTAGCGGCCAGTCCTAAGATTTTTTTAGGTGAATCAGCAACAAAATATGCTTTTGACCACTGGATTGGATAGTGCTCTAAAAGTTCTTTTAAATAGCTTTGAGCATCGTAAAGCTTATCTTCGGTTTGAGTATGATTTTCACTTTCATGAATTAAATCATGGTAGTGCTGCCTTAGCGTTTGCAAATGGTGAACAGCACATGTTCCCACCAGCTCAGTAGCATTTTGACTTAAATCACTTTGCCAAAAATCATTAAAGACAGACTGTGCATGTTGTACGGTATGTCCATAAAATAAAATATCTAGATCTGTAAACTGAAATTTACTACTTGCATCAAAATACTCACTACTAATATTTCGACCGCCTGTTACCGCAATCACGCCATCTGCAATAATTAACTTATTATGCATGCGATGGTTTACTTTTTTGAACCGAAAAATATAGTCTAAAATTCTTAAATATCTAAACTTATATGGATTAAACAATCGAATTTCAAAATTGGGGTGGTGGAGAAGGCTTCTAAGAACTCCATCCAGCTTTATTCCATTTTGATCATCAATAAGTAAGCGGATTTTTACACCACGATCTGCCGCCGTTAGTAACTCGTGCAGCATTAAGTTTCCAACAAAATCATTTGTCCAAATATAATATTGTAAATCGATTTTTTCTTTTGCATTTCTAATCAGATACATACGAGAAGCGATACTGATAAAGGCATCATCTAATGCCACAAAAGCAGTCAGTCCTTGTTCTGTTTTTTTTGTAGCTTGCTCATCATTCAACCAATTAAAGCTATTCGTCACTATATCATTCTCATCAGGGTCGTATGTACCGTTATACGAAGGTGTATGTGTAAAGCCCCAAGCATTTAATGCCATACTACTATACTGCTGATAAATTTGATTAATCATGTAAGCTTTTAAAGTCGCATCCAAGATAAGCACATCACAGCATTTTTATATTCAATTTATATGTCAAAATTCATATTAAACGTTATAAATACATTCTGCCAAGCCTCAACGCTAGCAATTCTTTATTTTTATAGAGATATATCTATTTAAAAATATAAAGTTAAATTTAACCCTTTTATACCTAATGCTATATTCAACATTATTTTTTAAGGATGCTTGAGATGAGTCACGTGGGTTCTTGTCTATGCAATGAAGTCAAATTTTCAGTTACTAAGAAAATAAACACGGTCTATCATTGCCACTGTAGTCTCTGCCGTAAACAAACCGGAACCGGGGCAAATGCAGCAACATTAGTAAATAAGGATAAATTTGAGTGGTTATCAGGTTTAGAACTTGTCCGTACCTATAAAAAAGAAACAGGCTTCACATCTTCATTTTGCAGTCAATGTGGATCACCAGTACCTAACTTAGTAGGCTCTACTAATTTTATGTGGATTCCATTAGGCCTGTTAGACCAAGATATTGTTGTGCTAAAAAAGCTTAATTTTTGTATCGTTTCAAAGTCACATTGGGTAAACACAGTAGATGCAGATGAATCTTACGATGAACTTCCAACTTTAAATGAACTAGACATATTGTTTGAGTAAAGAATTTTAAAAAATGAGACTTAGTTTGCATTAAATTTAGTTTTTTTCGGATGGTTATGCTTGCAGGTTTCACAAAAACACACTAATTACAATTAGCAGTACAACAATTACATTAGAAAACATGATATCTATCATACTTCCTTAAAGAGCTGAGTGAGTAGCTTAATAATAAAAGGGAGAAAATAGAGATGCCACAATATTTAATCATCGCTGAGAATGCATATAAAAAGATTGAGGACAAAAATCTATTTTCAGAAAGCTCGGCAGAAAACTTAAATCAATTAGTTGGTGTAATTCGTAATGAAATTAAAGGCACCAAATTTAAACTTAAATACAATTTTATAGATTTTGAGGAATGCCTAACTAAGCCCTTAGAGCAGTGTGCCATTAAGTTAGACATGAGCCTTATGCCTAACTATAAAAATAAAGATGAATATATACTCTGGCTTGCAGGTTTTATTGAAAGAATTACAACAGGAGGTGAGGCAAAGCTTCCACCAATCTCAAAATTTATTCCTCCAGACTATAAGTTTAATTATGAGGAACCACCCAAAGTATCATCCTCTACACAAGATGGTGGAGAGATGATCATTAATTATTTCAAATCAGATGCCTTTAATAAAATTATAAGCCAAGAAAAATAAGTACATAAAAAATATAGAAGTGATCGTCCACTACACTTCTATATCTCGCTGTAAATTCAGCAACCGCCTACTGGGGCGGTTTTTTAATTTTATCCACCTTATTCATAAAAAATATATTGTTATAACTTTTCACAAAAGTTTGCATAACGCACAGAATCATTCTCATTGGCCTAAAAACAGATACAACCTTCAATGTTAATTTTAAATTTACTTAATTATCGTTTGGAGATAAGTATGTTCAAGGCTATGTTTTTCTTTGGTGCTGGGGCTGTTTTCGGTTACTGCTGTAAACACAAAGAGGATAAAGCTAAAGAGGAGAACTCATCAAAATAAGTAAAGTGCATTCATAAAGAACTACTACTGAGTTGGTTTTTTATAAGGAGGTGTCTATGCTCCACAACCTTAGACAAGTTTTTTGTATTCATGTCTGGGAATATGACTTTGATATTACTCATGACGAAATTAAAGAATGCAGAAAATGTGGGAAAATTCATAAAATCAAAAGTTTCCCCAAATTAACTTAAGATATAAATTTTTACTTTTAGTCTTAAGTGAATATTAAAAATTAAATAGGCTCAAAATTTTAAATATTGAGCCTATTTAATATAAAATTTAATTAATTACCCTTAAATGAGATTAAAGAATACCTACCAATTTAATCAGAATAAAATCCCAAATAAATCACATTTTAAAACAATAAAATAGTTATATTACACATAACTTATCAATAAAAATTAAAAATACAGAAACAATTTAATAAAAATTAAAAACTTATTTTTATAGCTTTTAACTTATACTTATATTTTACAAATAATTAATAAGGAGATAGAAATGCCAAAATACTTACTATTAGCAGAAAAAATTAATAAAAATATTAAAAGTTCTTATTCAAACAATCATTTTAGAAATTTAAATAATCTTATTGTAGAAATAAAAAAAGCTATTGCAGGCACTGAACTAAAGTTTTTATATAACTTTGTGAACTTCGAAGGTGTTGTTATTAGTGTAAAAAATGAAATCCCTATTAAGCTAGATATGAGTTTGATTCCAAAGCATAAAAGCGAAGATGACTTCATTTTATGGTTGGCAGATTTTATTGATCGAATCACTATCGATACAAGCAAAAATCTTGCTTAAAAAGAAACAATTGCAAACGCTCATCTTTAGAAAAATTTTTACACCAAACTACAATGGCTAAAGTATTTAAGGTTCTTGTCTAAGAGCTGAATTCATATCATGTCGAACTCTGCTGATGTTTTCATAAATGACTTTACGCATTCGGTTTACTGCACCTAATGGTTTATGCTCAGGTAGGGCATGCCACGGTGTAAAAGACAGATTCTCACAAAACTTATTTTGCTCGGGTGTGTCAAAGTTCTGCTTGGGAATATGAATAGTTGCTACTTGATAGAAAGGAGCTGCTTTTTCATCCCATTCTGTCATTGAGTCCTCTACCAACATTTGATTTGAAGTTCGTGGTTGAATAAGAAATTCCATACAAGCATCTGTACTTTGCAAAGTTTTCTTTAAAGCTTCTCTTAAAAAATCATGACTAGGATTCTTGGGTAGATTGTTTGGCTGCATTGAACAAGCACGTACTGAATATTTAACTGCTTGTCGATCATTGCCAAGTCCTAACTGATAGGGAACCATAGACCAATAACGTGCGTATAATGGATTTGCAATTTGTGAATTACGTGCTCCAAGAGCATTCATTGTTCCCTTAAAACCTAACGCAAATGGAATGTGAAGTTTTCTGACCATATTATGGCTATTCACGTCATTCATAAAAGAAAGATATCGTTTAGCATCATTCGCAAAAAAGACTGGATGATTAATCATAATAAAATCTTGAGTGGTTGCTTGCTTTTCACTTTCTAAAATTTTCTGTCCAGACACACCTAAAATTTTTATTGCTATGCCACGTGCATCTTTTTTAAGGTCGGCATTAGAGGCGTCATTTGAAGCATTAGAAAAACGAATCCAGGCTTGATAACTTCGATCTGGAATAAACATTCCTTTAGCAAACTGGGCAGGTATATTTTTTGAGACATGAAAATCGGCACGAACACAACCATGCGCCTTAGGATGTGCATCACGTAAAGCATTTCCAGCCGTATACTGTTCCCGAATTGACTTTTCAATGACTTGAGCTATGTTTTGAGCGAGCAACTCTTCGTTAGGCTGTAACTTTTCTCCTAATACTGCGTCGATCTCTGGATAAACGTTACTTTCCGAAGAGATCTTTGTGGTCGACGTTGTGTTGGAATATAAAGTTTCTGTACAACCTGATAATGCAAATACAAGAGGAGTAAATAAAAACAAACCCTTAAAACTTATAGGCTGTATAAAAGTTTCCATTTATTAACTCCTCAGTGTAAAAATATTTTAGAATAATATTAAGATTTCATGTTTAATTTTATTTTGAACTTTATGAAAAATATAAACTGTAAATAATTTAAACGTCATTGTGACTTATCTGAACAATAAAATAAGAATTATTATTTAATATAAAACCTCTTAATACATTAAGAGAATGTAGACATGATAAATAACTCACAGAATGTACAAAATAATACTAATACATCACCTCGCCCAATCACTCAAAATACACTTATTGATCGGTTTAGCCCTATTTATTGGAGAATAGACGGCCCGCAAACGATGTCTTTCGCCATTACGAACTATGGAAATGGTTTTGAAGCAACTTTTAGATCACGTATGACTAATGATTTGGTAGGAATTACTTGGGATTCTTATGACACTAAAGATCATAAATTTTTAGCGTATCAAACCAAATATAGCTATGCAGGGGTGGTTTGGGACTTCGATATTGAACTATCTGCCACGATGCCAGTGCTGAACAATCCAAGTTTAACGCCCACTTTAACGGTGTACTACAATGAAAATGGCGTAAATAAAATTGCATATATTGTTCTATTTAATTACGCAAATAATCCTTCCTCGCGAACGGCGCATATTCGTATTAATTGGGATACAGTAAAAGCAGGCTTCTCTGCTACAGATAGCTTTCCGGTAACCAATATTCAGCGAATCTCATTTTCTGGCTTTACCAGTGACTATAATGGCCAAACTGCTACACCTTTAAGTCAACCAAAAGATGGCTACATTCGCCTCACTAACTCCGTTGTAACTGGAACAAATGCAAAGTTAAATTTGAGCCGCGTAGTTGTGCCACAGCACAATTATGGCATCTGCACCAGCTATGATGACCACTATGACTTAAACCCGCAGCGCCTAGTCAACAATATGGTCGCTTTGGGATACCAAGGTTTCGTTAACCACTATTGTGGAATGTCGCATTATCCAGAAATGACATGGAAAAGCGATATTAATAAATGGCAAATACCTGATACGTTGGTGACAGGCGAGGCGGTCGTTAACTCATGTACGCGTAAATGGCATGAGAAATATGCCCAGGCTTTACATAACGCCAGTTTGCAACCCATTTTTGGGGTCAGCTTTGAAATGTATTCCTTGGGCGCCAATGAATATTGGGCACAGCGTGACTGGAACAGTAATTTAGGTAAAACAGGCTACCAACCACCGAGCTATTTTTTTAGTTTAAGTCATCAGAATGCTTTGGCATATCTACATAAAGTCTTTATTGAGTTCGCAGATACAATGGTAGTGGGTGGATGCGATGTAAATATGCAGATTGGTGAACCTTGGTGGTGGTATAACACTGACACCAATCTACCTTGTGTGTATGACTACCCAACAAAATTGGCTTTTAATGCAGATACAGGATTATATGCACCAGATTTGGGTACAATTTATGAGGCAATGAATAAAACAGGAACGCCTTATGATGAGTTTAAAACATGGCTTAGAAATAAATTAGGACAAACCTGTCAAAATATTCGTACCGTGATCAAAGCAAAATATTCCAGTGCCAAAGTTAGTCCGCTCATTTTCTTTCCTTCCATTCAGTCCCCAATTCAGACTTTAGCCACTTATATTAACTATCCAAGCCAACATTATTCATATCCTAATTTTGATTACATGATGACAGAAGCTTATGATTGGCTATTAGAAGCTCGCTTAGACTTGGCACATCAGGCAGTTTCCCAAATCCCTATACAAGGGTTAGGCTATCCTGCCAATAAAGTCATTTATTTATCTGGTTTTGTTCCCGATGCATCTATTGCCTATATTTATGGATTTGATAAAACCAAACCTTATCGAACACCTATTTGGCAACGAATTTTTGGTGACATGAAAAACAATGTTTCTTTAGGTTTAATGAAGCAATTTATCTGGGCATATCCACAAGTTATGTTTGATTCAATTACGATTGATACCACTCAAGCCCCAAATGGCTTCTTTGTTGAAAATACGCTTTATTCTCCAATTAGTGATAACACACCATATCCACCAGATATTTACCTCTAAGTAAAAATAAGCTGCTTATAAGCTAATGATTTGATAAGAAACCTCTTCAAGCAAGAGGTTTTCTTCTTTTTTAAATGTAGGCTTGCTTAGATGTATCTGACTGGCTATGCTGTGATGGATTGTCATGAAAGCCAATTTTAATTTAAGCAAAATTAAGCTCTTGTATTATCAATATATAATCTATTTTGCTCGACTATAAATACCGAATGATTTAAAGGAAACCCAAAGATGAAATCTCGTGCAGCTGTCGCCTTTGCCCCAGGAAAACCTTTAGAAATTGTTGAAGTTGATGTTGCACCACCTCAAGCGGGTGAAGTTTTAATAAAAATTACCCATACAGGGGTATGTCATACCGATGCTTTTACATTATCTGGCGATGACCCAGAAGGTGTTTTTCCTGCTATCTTAGGTCATGAAGGCGCAGGTGTTGTGGTTGAAGTAGGTGAGGGCGTAACAAGCGTTCAACCAGGTGATCACGTGATTCCACTTTACACGGCTGAATGTAAAGAATGCTTATTCTGTAAATCTGGAAAAACCAACTTGTGTGTTGCGGTACGTGCTACTCAAGGTAAAGGTGTAATGCCAGATGGCACCACACGTTTTTCATATAACGGCGAACCAATTTACCACTACATGGGCTGTTCAACCTTTAGTGAATATACCGTAGTTGCAGAAGTCTCTTTGGCTAAAATCAATCCTGAAGCGAATCACGAACAAGTTTGTTTACTTGGATGTGGTGTGACAACTGGTATTGGCGCCGTGCATAACACAGCAAAAGTACAAGAAGGTGATTCTGTTGCTGTATTTGGTCTAGGCGGTATTGGTTTAGCTGTTGTACAAGGCGCACGTCAAGCAAAAGCAGGACGCATTATTGTCGTAGATACCAACCCAGATAAATTTGAACTTGCTAAACAGTTTGGCGCTACAGATTTCTTAAATCCAAAAGATTATGACCAACCTATTCAGCAAGTGATTGTAGAAATGACAGGTTGGGGTGTAGATCATTCATTTGAATGTATTGGTAACGTTAATGTTATGCGCTCGGCTCTAGAGTGTGCACATCGTGGTTGGGGGCAATCTGTTATTATTGGTGTTGCTGGTGCAGGCCAAGAAATTTCGACACGCCCATTCCAGCTAGTGACGGGCCGTAAATGGTTAGGTACTGCGTTTGGTGGAGTAAAAGGTCGTACACAACTTCCTAAAATGGTCGAAGATGCTATGAAAGGTGAGATTCAACTTGAGCCTTTTGTAACACATACCATGCCTTTACAAGATATTAATACTGCTTTTGATTTAATGCATGAAGGTAAATCAATTCGTACTGTCATTCATTTCTAAATGGAATAAAGAAGGGCTGTAATTCAGCCCTTCTTTATGACTTATAGTTTTATATCTTAAATGGCATTACCACACATATCTGTTGTGCCTTGAGGGTAGCTAAACTGTAGCGCATTACGGTCAGTAATCAGTTCATTAGATAATTCTTGTCCAAATAATTGATTAGAGTATATTCCTATACTGCTTGAGACAGAAAAACGTATATTCTCTAGTGGAGCAGGTAAAGTAGATTGATACCCCTGATCAACACCATTTACTATCAAGCCAACCTGCTTAGTATTCTGATTAATATACATCCCTAATCTTTGGTATTCATTTGAATTATTTGTCATGTTTTGACCTTTATAATATGGATTGTTAGGCCCACTATTATCACTAAGTCGATAAGCTACATAATAGTTTAATCTAGCAGGATTCTCACCAAAATCTGGATCATACCCCCCATATCAAACCAATAGTTGGATCTAATTGTATAACCATTATTTGTTACCCCACTAAATCCAATGCTAGAGGAGTAATAAGTAGAATTTCCAAGTGATGAACTCCCAAGAGTGGATGTTGGAATTTTAAGTTCCATTTCAAATGCAATAATACTTGTGTGAGGTATCGTTAAATCACCAATTTCATTAACCGAATTCAGACTATCTACTTTACTTGTAGCTACATAATCTACGTAGCCATACTGACTTTCTGGCGTAGGTTCTACTTTAAAACCAAATTTTTGCTCATTTATCGAAGGGAATATTTTTTTAGGAAAATCAGGATGTTCATTATTCCATAGATCGAGATCTTCCTGAGTCACATCAAAATTGTATTGGCACACTGGGGCAGAATTAAGGGAATTTGTTTTTGCCAAAAGGGTTTGAGACGTTAATTTTTCATCCTTTGCAGTTGATGAAAATTTTTTAGATGCTACTTTTTGGCTTGACTCGCTATGCGTTACTGTATTGGTATTATCAGAAGATACTTCATACATGGCCCAGCATAATGTAATTGCACTAACAGCAAATATACCTATTTTTTTCATAAACATTCCTATCTAGTTAAGTATGAAATTCTTAGAAAGTAGTGTTAAAGTAAAATTTATTATTAATATTTAAATATTTGAAATTATTAGGTTTAAAAACTATTGAATATGATTAATCATATTCAATAGTTACAGTAGCCATGGCGCGAACTTTACCAGGTGTAACATTTGCTGCAGTTTGATAGTAACGCGCTGTTAAAGGAACATCATATTGAATGGTTTGATTTGATTTCACAGTTCCCAATTCTAGTTTATTACCTAAGTCAATAACTTGATTTTTATTTTGATAATTCCATATAAGTTGAACCCCAACACCATTTGCTTTAGTTGCATTTGGTTCAAGATTTTTTAAAACTTGGGTATTAGTACCGTCTTGTTGATAATCAAAACTCAAGCTAATGAGGTTTTTCTCTTCATAACCCGTTGGGTTGATACCACCATTACACAGAATATTGAGTTCAAAGGATTGATCTCCTTGAGTTGAACCAACACCTTTAAACCCAGCTTTTGTAACTGTTGGTAGCTGTACCTGCTTATTAATAGCACCACGCCATTCACAAGATGAAGAGGCAATAGTAATCGCATTAGCATTAACCGTACTGGTTAAAAAAGGTCGATCACTTCGGTTTCCGGCATAATAACTACTATAAACACCTGGGACTAAAGTTCCAGATCCAGTATTTTCAGCTGTTTTTACAATTTCTACAACAAAATAGCCTTCCGCAAGACGAAAGTTGGTTGATGGAACACGACGAGTATAAGGGTAATAACCAGAGAAATTTCCAGCATTAAACGCTTCTCGGTAGAGTCGGATACCTATCCCTGGAATATTAGTTGAATAGATGCTATCACCAAGTACGCTAAGTGGATAACTTTGTAATAACTTTGCCGTCAACATATCAGAAAGACTACAGGTATATGTAGTATAAGGATCTGGTCTGATCTCAAAAAGTGATTTAACCAAAACTTTACCTACAGGGTCACTCGGTCGAACTACAACTCGTCCAACTTGCATCGCAACATCAATTGTTCTGAAACCGGGACTAGTCGTACAGGCCGCTTGAGCACCTGTATTAATACAAAAACCTAATACAACTAAAGCACCACTATTTAAGAGTAATTTTTTCATTTGCAGACAGCCTCAGTCATTACCATGCTTTGTTGCTTATTTTGCAACTGATTACTGATGTTGTACTCAACCGAACAACGCTCATTGCTTTCGTCGCCCCATTTCACATATAGACGATCTTGAGCAAGTGGGGTACGTAAGTAAATCATACTACCTTGTGCAACAATACCTACAGCTTCATCTTTTTGATTAAAGACTTGAGCGCCAAACGGTAAACTGTTGCCATCAGCAGTTTTACTATTAATGTAGACTGCATAACCTGTCTTAGTCGCAAAATCCACTTTCGCAATTGCGCCAGCAAAAGGTGCGATACGTTGACTTGTTTCTTCAAGCTCTACTTGGCTCGACATTTCTTGTGGGTCAAGCGTAATATCGTTTAGGCGATAAGGTGTAACATACGGGATAACCGCATAACCAGCTTTATTTACGCTTAAACCAACGGTATTATTAACTTTTGCTCCAGCTGCATCAGGTGCATGTACAAGTACCATTGTTTGGCCTTGCTCAGGTCCAAATAAAATACCATCTGAATGTGCAACCACACTACCACTTAAGCTAACCATTGCTTGTTGGTAAGAGTCAGCAATACTATAAGAACCACCAACAGTTGCATAGTTCGTACGATAACGACCATTAGCGTTAAATGTTGGATTTGCATAGTCTTGATGTGAAACAGAGGCACCATAACTAAAGCGATCGCCAACCATTCCGCTTGCGCCAACAGTACGGCTATCTTCAGAAGCAGTAACGTTGACGTTGACTGAATTCTTTTTAAAGTTAATTGGGAATGAAAGCGTCATTAGATATTCAGTATCATGCGTCGCATCATTTGAACCGTACTCAACCTTACGGTTAATTGCAGATAAACCATAAGTTAAACCATGGTAGTTATTGCTATAACCAATTTGGTACTGTTTAGTACTTTCGCTACGGTTCCAATAGTCAACCCACGAACCTACTACATAGAAGTTACCCCAACCTTCAGGAAGTCCTTGGTTTAAAGTAATTTGGAATTCACTACGCTGGTGGCCCGCAGCCGCATAAGTGTTTACACCTTTTTCTTCTAAATCACGAATAAGTAGAGCATCACGTAATTTATAGAAGTTTTCTGTCGAGTAACGATATGCAGCAAGAGTTAAGTTTGTGTTAGTCGGAGAAATTAACTTACTATAGCTTAAACGGAAACTTTGCCCAGATTGTGATGACTGTTTTTCAAAGTCGGCTTCAGAGTGGGTCACATCTAACGCAACAGCACCAATTGGTGTAGCAAAAGCAGCACCTAACAATACAGCAGCATAATTTTCTGTAGCTTGTATGCCTGTATAACCTGTTAGGTAGTTGTTAATACCTTGTTGGTATTTACCCTGAACTACCCAAGGATTAAGGTCAATATCTTGATCTCGGAACTGACCTACAGTCAAAGAGTAACGGTTTACACCTGGACGCAACATTTGTACAACTGAAGCATATGGAACCGAAAATTTTTGTACTTGACCATTTGCTTCAATAATAGAAACTTCAATTTCCCCACCAAAACCAGTAGGGTAAAGGTCATTAATCTCAAAATTACCTGGTGCAACAGTTGTTTGATAGATAAGTTGGCCTTGTTGACGAACTTCAACTTTTGCATTGGTTTTTGCGTTACCACGAATACGCGGGGCGTAACCTAACATACTATTTGGTAGCATTCGGTCATCACTTGAGAAATCGATACCACGATAACCGATAGAGTCAAATACTTCGCCGTTTGTAAAACTATCACCTAGCGTTAAAACACCACGGTATTTAGGGAAGGCTCTTTGCAAGTATGTACTTGTTTCTTGATAATCTGATTTAGATTGGTTTTCAGCAGGTGTATCTTGCCACTGCCACTGGCCATTATGACGTAATTGCCAGCCAGCAATATTTAACCCAGCCGTAACGCCCATAAATGCGTTTGTTGTTTCACTTTGATCATTCGACTGATTAAATGTTTTATAGGCACTACCACTATAAGACAGAAAACCAGCATTAATACCGCGATCCCATACGCTTGGGTCGACATAGCCTTGCGCATTTTTTTGCAAAGCAACTTGCGGAATAGAAATATCTACACGTAAACGAGAGGTATCAAATTCATAGAATGCATTTTCAACCCACTCTTCAATTTTATAACAACTATTATTTTCTTTTTGAAGGGTAGTGTGTTTAGACAAAATGTCTTGTTTAACGCCGTACTCAAGCAGGTTCATCCCTGTAAAACAGGTTACTGCATTTTTATTAGGGTCTAAGGCTTTAAAGACCATACGACGTTTACCAAACCATTGACCGTTTACATATACGTCAACGTTATATTCGCCTGGTAAAACAGGGTTTCCATATTTAAAACGAGAAATATCAACTTTCTGAGCATCCCCAATTAAAAAAGCAGAATCAAATTCAGCCTCTACTGGAGCACTCGTAGTTGTTTCTTCAGCATGCACGAATACAGGCATTGTCATTGTGACAACACCAGAAGCCAAGTAGTAACAAATATGGCGTTTTAATAATTTATAAGATTCTTGCCTTTTTTTTGGCATAGCTAAGTCCGCCTACACATATAGGTGCTTAAATTTATTAAAAAGATAAATCTGATTACTGAAGTTTTATCGGGTGCTCAACGCGACCACCGTAGTCATTGACGTTAATAAAACTCATATCTTGAAGGTTGCCATTCTTAAGCTGAACTGACGCTTCAGAGAAAGGCTTAATCATTAGCCCCTGAGGTAATAAATCAACCTTTTTATCACCTGCCTTTTGGTAAACAGAAGTCATTGTGATATGAAAAGGGGTAGGATTCTTTACCGTTAAGCTTTGACCAGATTTAATCCATTGAAGCTTATCTGATGCTAAATTCGCATCTTCTTTAATCGATGAAGGACGATAGAAGAATTTAATACGTGAACGAATTGCAAGTTGTAAGAAATTATCAGGCGTCGTATCTTCACTTTTTGAAGTAGGTCTTGGTGGAATATCTAAAATATTCAACCACAGAACTGTTTCTTGCTTCTGATTTAACTGAGAAGCATTTGGTAAAGCTGTAATACGAAGAGTCTGACTTTTCGTTGCTTCAACACGAGAAATAGGAGGAGCAATCATAAAAGGAACTTTTGATTGGTCCGGTGTACTTTTTGGGTCACCTTCGTCAATCCAAGCTTGGACAAGTGCGGGCTTTGAACCGTTATTGCTAACTTGTAGCGTAACTTCTCTAGCATCTGACGGGTAAATTACACGAGTGCCATGAATTACAATTTCTGCTTGAGTAGCAGGTGCAATAACTGCTGAAGCAAATGCTAAACCTAACAAAAAATTATAACTGTTCAATTTCATTTTCGAGTTCTCAACCAAGAAAGATTCAGGAAAGCGTTACACAAAACAGGGGTTCCATGCGGACATAGAAACCCCGCTACCAATTAATTATTGATAGATAATTGTGTATTGAACAGAAGTAGTTACTTTACCAGCAGTAGAAGCGCCAGTTGCATAGTATTCAGCGTAGTAGTTAAGGTCAGCACCTGCGCCATCAGCTACGTCAACCCATTGAGAGTTAGCTTGAGCACCGTTTGCACCCGCAGCAAGTACTGGGATGAAGTTGTTGTTGCTACCTAAAAGTTGAACGTTAACGTTTTTAGCACCAGTAGCGTCTTGGTTAAGTAAACGACCAGTATTAAAGTCAACAGTTGCACCTGGTTCGAAGTAAGTAGCTACTTTACCTTGTGAACAGTTAGCTAGGTTGATTTGGAAAGGAGTACGACCAGCAACATCCCCAGCAACAGCTAAAGTTTGTTTAGAAACAGTTGGAAGAGTAACTGTGAAGTCTTTACCAGCAGGGGTAACGATGTCACAAGTTTTGTCTGTAACTAAACCATTAATTGTAATTGTACCATCAGCAGCTTGAGCATTAGCAATCCCTACAACCGAAAGAGCAGCGATCAAAGCAAGTTTTTTCATAGTGTTTTCTCAAAAGTCTGGATAAAAGTTTATTTCCTTACTTTTCCAGTGTTTGACATCTTGAAAAGTAATGCGGCGATCTTAACACTTATTAAACAAAATGCAAACTAGATCACATTATTTTTTCATAATTTTAATTCAACCACATTTATTATTTGAGATGTATAGCCGCTATCAATAGCCTATACCATTGTTTATGAACATTTTTTTGTTTTATAAAAAAGAAAAGCTATGAAAAGAAGCAAGTTACATAAGAACACGATGTAAATAAAAAAAGAATTAAACAAATTATGTGAAAAATAAGTTTAAATTCTTAGAATACAATTATATAGAATAAATTATGCATATGTATACAGAAAAAATATACAAATAGTCATTTTTTATGAAAAAAGAGTGACTCATCAATCAATTTATCAAAATATGCGATGAATTCGACAAATCACTCTTTCATCAAACTTACTGCAAAAATAAGTTTGGATATTAATGGTAATTAATAAGCACGACTTTGTGGTTAGAACTTATGCTCTCAATGCTTGTGTCCATTTTCTCAGTATGTTGAGCTAATTTAAAAAGACTATCTTTATTTAAATATTCACTATCAAGTTTAATATTTAAATTATTTACCTCAACACATTCTATCTCGCTATGTTCTCTTGAACATGTATCTTCAACAATATTTCCTCTTATCATTATTGTGTTACTTGCATAACAAAATAGTGGGGAAGAGGAAAGCACCATCAAAATAAGAAGTTTAAATATATTATTTTTCATTTTATATACCTATTTATAAAATAGTTTATATATATTTGATACCTTATTTTTAATTTAAAAACAATCATTAAGCTTTAAATAATAAAAAATTATTAATTTGTACGTGATATAAATCACATTAAACACTTTAAATAATGTAATAGTTAAAATTTCTAAAACCTTATTAATAACAAAACCCAAAAAATCAAATTAAGTTATTGTTATTTATAGAAATTAAAAAAATTATTAATAAAAAACAAACTAAAAATTAAAACAACATGATATACATTAAAATATTTAATAAAAATGCAATTTATTTATTTTAAATTTATGCTCCAAAATTACTACTGAGAAATAAAATATAGATTTTAATAAAAATGTGACTAAATATA
Source organism: Acinetobacter sp. 742879 (assembly GCF_000588535.1). Classification (NCBI taxonomy): domain Bacteria; kingdom Pseudomonadati; phylum Pseudomonadota; class Gammaproteobacteria; order Moraxellales; family Moraxellaceae; genus Acinetobacter; species Acinetobacter sp. 742879. Next base: position 556,382 of record NZ_JFYC01000001.1, read on the forward strand.
CATTATTTTAATAATATGTAATTAAATTTATTTTATATTGAGAATTTGATCACATCAGATTTAGTGAATTAAAGTTTACAGCACACTTTAAACGTTTTATTAAAATGGATTAGCGAAATGTAGTTCTAATTTCAAGGAGCTCTAGGTAGAGAAAAAGCTCAATAAAAATCAAACAAGCGATTATTAGCCAAACCTAATCATAATTTCTATTTAATTAGATTTTATGAATCCTATTTATTATCCATCAATAGCAACGTCAGAAGATGCTAGTGCTGAGCTAAAAGTACCGCAATAGCTAGAAAGAAATAAGCACTACAAACAAATGAACAAATGAACAAATGAACAAATGAACAAATGAACAAATGAAGGATAGCTGCCAAGCTATGGGTCAATAATAAATTATACAACTATTCGCATAATGTATATTATGTTAAATAAAAGATTTGGAAACCTACGATATATCAGACTTCGCTTCTCTATGTTGTTGTTGCTTCACTACTAATTCTTTACTGTGATGAATACTTAGCTTGGTTAACTGTATGTGTTGTTCTAGCAAATTACTAAACGCCTAAGCTGGTTCTATTGGATGTTTATGTATTAAACCCTATTTCTAATCTTAACCAGAATAATTTTCTAGACAACTTCCTGTAAGTTGTCATTACACTTTTATATTTACCCTAGTGAGCTGAGCTACTTACAAGATGTATTTGCGACTACTGGCTGCTATACAGATTTCTTTTTCTAAATCTCCTTTTAAGCCTCAAAACTTTTAGCCTGTTAAAATTAAAAAACCGAAACTCAAATTATTGCGTATATTATTGAAATTTAAATAAAATATATTAAAACCTCTTTGCATGCTTGAAAAAAAAGGTATAGTACGTGTATACAGCTGTTCTTTAAATTTAGCTCACTGGTAGATCTCAATTCATATACAACATAGCCATACAATTAAAAAAATAAGGTGCTAATTAAGGCTACCTTTTGACCTTTTCTCTTTAAATTCTTATTTAAATGTCATATCTAATCTAACCTAGATTTATAAAATAATTTTTATAATTTAAATAATGGATAATTAAATATGGATCGTTTTAAAACTATTTTACTTGTTGCAAGCACATGTTTAACAACAACTATTTATGCCAAACAACAAGTCGTTTGTGTGTATGACCCAATTGGTAAATCGGGAGATGCTTTCGCTTTAGCCAAAGATTATGCGCTTGAAGCTAAAAATTGGGGTGCTGATCTATCTTTAAAAGCATATGTAGATGAACGCATTGCGGCTGAAGATTTAAAAGTCGGTAAGTGTGATGGCGCTATTATTAGTGGTTTACGTGGCCGTCAGTTTAATAAATATACAGGATCTTTAGATGCAGTTGGGGCATTAACAAATATGAAAACGGCAATTAATGCCTATAAGCTATTGTCTTCACCAATGGCCGCAAAAAACATGGTGGTAGGCCCTTACGAAATTGCAGGTTTAGGGACTATTGGCCCTGCATATTTATTTGTAAATGATAGAAGTATCAATACACTCGCTAAAGCTGCCGGAAAAAAAATTGGGGTATTTAAATACGATGAGGCGCAACCAAAGCTTGTCCAACATGTTGGAGGTCAGGCTGTATCTGTAGACGTTACCAATGCCGGTGCGAAGTTTAATAACCATGAAATTGATATTGTGCCCGCTCCTATTGTGGCATTTAAACCTTTTGAACTACACAAAGGTTTAGGTGAGAAAGGCGCTATCGTTCGTTTTCCTTTGACTCAAATTTCTGCCAATTTCATTATTCGTAAAGACCAATTTCCAGCAGGTTTTGGGCAAAAGTCGCGGACTTGGGTAGCCAGCCAACTAAACAGAACGTTTAGCATTATTGCTAAATATGAAAGTGATATTCCTTCAAAATATTGGATGGATATTCCTAAAAATGAACAATTAAACTATATGAAAATGATGCGCGAGGCACGTATACAACTCACCAAGGCTGGTATTTATGATCCCAAAATGATGAACTTTTTGAAAAAAGTAAGATGTAAAGAAAACCCAAGTAATTTTGAATGTGCATTAAATGATGAATAAACACTCAAAACATATGCACATCTTATTTTAAGAAGTTCTACCCTCAGTTATTCATTTCCTCACGGGCTTGTTGTGGCGTTTTACCTGACCACTCTTTATAAGCCCGTGTAAATGGGCTGTGCTCGGCATAACCTAACAGTAAGGCTATTTCTACAATTTGTAGTCTTGGATCTTTTAAATACGACTTTGCTAATTCGTAACGGACAATATTTAATTCTTTCCGAAAATTCGTACCTGCATCGGTTAAACGGCGTTGCAAGGTTCTACGTGAATAATTTAATCGCTCTGCAAGTTGTTCAATAGTTGGTTCGCCTTGATGAAGTAAGTAAGCAATCTGTTTACGAACTTGATCTGTAATTTCATCAATATGTGGCAGACTTGCCAGTAACTTGTCGGCATGCTTTTCTAGTATGGCAACTAAAGCCGCGTCGGAGTTTTTAAGCGGTAGACTTAAGATTTCCTTATCGAAACGCATCAGTGCCACGGGTTGCTCAAAAAGCACAGGACAACCAAAATACTCCTCATAAGGCTGAACATTTTCAGGCCGTTCATGAATAAAATGTATTTCTTTAAGTCTTTCTTTTCCTCTAATGAGACTACGGCAAAACTGAACTATAACGGTACGGCCAGTTTCATCAGATAAGCCCCCGACTGTTTGATCGTCCGTGGTATCCCATGAAAGCTCTACATACTCTGGGTAAATATGTACAGATGCGGGTACCACGTCATATACGAGCCTTTGGTAGCGTTCAAATCTTTCTAAAACCGCTCCCAAATTTTCACACGCAAGAAATACAGAACCTAAAACGCCTAGATGTTGAGCTGTAATTGTTTGGCCCACATGTAAGCCAATGAAAGGGTCATTTAAATAATCTTTAGCGATAACAAGAAGACTTTCCCAATGATCAATATCTACGCCTTCCAAATGATTTGAATCTGCTTTAGGCCATGGTTCACCAAGAACCTTTTCTGGCTCATGTCCTAGCTTTTCGAGATATTCAAACAATAACTGAACATAGGTTTCAGGAATCCTTCTTCTATACAACGACTTATTCAATCCATTCATTTCGTATAGTTCTAATTTGGCGTCAAATATCAAGTAGTGTACTTAAAGCTTTTAAGCAAAAGCAAATAACTAAAACACCTGCTCAATCCAAATTTTGGCGCAAAGTGTCAAGTAATATGGCGGCTTTCATCAAGCCCTATCTCATTATTTTTCAGATGATAGAGTCATAGCAAATATTGAGAGAAACACGATGAATAAAAATCTAAAGAATGGGCCACAAACACCACTAGATGTTCAGTTTGATTCAAACGGCGTGAAATGCAGTGCCTATTTATATCGTCCAGCGGCCGAGGCTGCTACTCCAATGATTGTGATGGCGCACGGTCTGGGTGGTACTCGAAGAATGCGTTTAACAGCTTTTGCAGACCGTTTTGTGGCAGAGGGTTATGCTTGTTTAGTGTTTGATTATCGCTATTTTGGGAATAGCGAAGGTCAACCTCGACAATTACTAGACATAAAAAGTCAGCTTGAAGACTGGAAAGCAGCTATTGCCTATGCGCGTAGTCTACCAAATATTGATAAAAACAAGATTATTTTATGGGGAAGTTCTTTTTCTGGCGGTCATGTGTTGGCTACTGCCGCTCAGGATGCCAACATTTGCGCAGTAGTTTCACAATGTCCATTTACCGATGGCCTTTCTTCTAGTTTAGCCATGAGTCCTTTAACTTCAGCAAAACTTACGGCTTTGGCTGTGCGTGACCGTATTGGAGTGACATTAGGCAAACAACCACTTATGGTTAAACTTGCAGGACTAGAGCATGAAACGGCGTTAATGACTGCTCCAGATGCCTATTCAGGAATTATGTCCATAATTAAAGACGAACCTAACTACAAAAACTATGTGGCAGCACGTTTTACATTAGACATTATCCGTTATTACCCGGGACGTAAGACTCCAAAAATTAAAGCCCCAGTTCTATTTTGTATTTGTGAAACGGATACTGTTGCTCCTGCAAAAGCCACACTGCGTCATGCCAAGCGCACACCTCACAAAGAAATAAAAACCTATTCATACGGTCATTTTAACATTTACACAGGTCAAGCCTTTGAACATGTGGTGAAAGATCAAATTGATTTTCTTAAACGTACTGTTCCAGTAGCTCAAGCTTAAGTTAAAGGACTTTAAAAATGGCGAAGTATGAATTAAAAGATAAAGTTGTGGTAATTACAGGCTCAACAGGTGGTCTTGGTCTTGAGATTGCTCAGGCATTACAGGCCAAAGGTGCAAAACTCGCATTATTAGACTTAGACCTGAGCAAAGTTGAAAGTCTGGCAAAACAGCTAGGTGGAAAAAGCATTGCCGCAGGTTGGGTTGCCGATGTCCGTTCTTTGGAAAGCCTAGAAACTGCTATGGCAAATGCAGCTAAACACTTCGGTAAAATTGAGGTGGTAATTGCAAATGCAGGCATAGGCTCAACGGAAGCACTAGAACATATGACTCCTGAAACCTTTGAACGAACTATCGATATTAACCTGACTGGAGTATTTCGTACTTTCCGCGCAGCTATACCGTATGTAAAACAAACTCAGGGATATTTACTGGCAGTGTCTTCAATGGCGGCTTTCGTCCACTCCCCATTAAACACTCACTATACTTCGAGTAAAGCTGGCGTTTGGGCTTTATGCGATAGCCTTCGTCTGGAATTAAAATATTCAAATATAGGTGTTGGCAGCCTTCATCCAACTTTCTTTAAAACACCATTAATGGACACTATTCAAAATGACCCAGCGGGTAAAGCTGTATGGAAAGGTAACTCTGGTATTTGGAAGTATGTATCTATTGAAGAAGTTGTTTCGGGTGTAGTTGAGAGCATAGAACGGCGTAAAGATATGACGGTTGTACCTAAAGTAAATACTCCAATTGCCAAAGCACCAGCACTGTTTAGAAATGTGATTGAGTTTCTAGGGTTTAACCGTAAACAGCTTAAACAGACCATGCAATTGGCAGAGAAAAAGCATCATTAATTTTAGGTCTTTTAAGACACGGATGTTGTCGAGATATCCGTGTTTATTTAATTAAGAAATTTATATATTGATTTTAAATTTCAACAGATAGAAAATCACTCGCAATCATACATAACTATAAGAGTTCTTATGCTTCCTAAGCAGAAAAAGAATATAGCCCTTTCCTACATTCTTCCTTTAATTTTAGTTATTGGCTTTTATGCCTTTTTTCGTGTATCTATTCTTCCTTATATTTATACCCAGCAAGCACAGCATCAACTTTTAACAGCAAATAATCAAACAACTGAAATTTATTGGAAAGAGCCAGACCTCTTAGCCGATAAAAAGTATCCAGCAATTATCTTCTTACATGGTATTCAGAAAGACAAACAAGGTGCTAAAGCCTTTGTACGCTCAGGCTTGTTAAATGAATATGCTAAAAAGAACTTTTTTAGTTTTGCTGTATCTATGAGTGGATATGGTGAGTCATCTGGAAAATCAGATTTTTGTGGTAAAGCTTCACAAAACAATCTTGTACAAGCCATTAATTTTGCTCGATCGCAATCCAAACAAGGTTGCCGTAGTTGGGATTAGTTGTGGTGCGTCTATAGCGAATGTTGTAGCTAACTCTGCAAAGATAAATGCTTTAATTTTGGTATCTGGGTTTTATGACTTTAAAGGTATGTATGCCCAGTGGAGTTCTAACGCTAGAACACTACCATCAAATGTAATGAATGAAATAAACCAAACTATTGCTACAGATAAAAATATAGAAAAGGCGTCCGCTGCTAGATCATCATTACCAATTTCGTTTCAATATCCACCTACTCTTATATTAGTTGGCACTAAAGACCCTATTGTTGACCCAAAGCAAAGTATTCAGCTACATCAAGTACTTGATAGTAAAAGCATTCCAAACACTTTAGAACTTATTCAAGATGCTAAACATCCAGTGCCTGCTAATGTATGGAAAACTAAAAGTGATTCATTTTTAGAAAATACTTTGAATATAAAAATTAAGTGAGAAATGGGTTGTTCTGTAGATATCTTATATAAACCCTCAAACAAGCCTTTTATGTATTTAAAAAAGTAAAAGAAAAGTTATGCACCCAGACGGGGTACGTCAATTTGTGACGCAATACAGACCTTTCTATATGGATAATTTTTAATTTTTTTGTTTAGATAAAGGTCCATTAATAAATTGGAGATTACATATGGAGTGGGTTAAACTAATTGTTGAAGTCTTATTAAGTCTTGGCTTTTTAGGCACAGTTATTAAATGGTTTTTTTTACCAAGATTTCGTATTGAATTAAAAAAGAAAAATTTCAAAGAAGATAAGGTAGAGTTGGATAATTACTTGGATGCATGTGAAAAATTTAACCAAGGTGAAAATTCATTGCAACCTATCCAATTCCAATATATCACTAATCAATTTTTAGGAACCAATAGATATCACTATAGTTTGTTCAATAAAAGAATTAATAATCTATGGAATTTCAATAAGCTTTTTTCAGACTTAAATTTTAGTTATTTCTTTATCAAACAAAATATAGTAAATGATCAGGCATATTTAGAATATACTTTTAAAGAAAAAACAATTGAGAAAATCAAATCAACCGCAATAACAATACTTATTTTTGCGGTATTAGTTTATTTAGGTTTAATAATATTTGAAGTTTTTTTCCTTCAAGATTTAATTTTAAGTAAACGCATAGATAATAATGCATATTCATTTTATAAAATTCTTTCATGTGTAGTATATGTCGGTCTGATCTTAGGAGCATCATACTTTGGTGGTAAAGCAAGTACCGCTCTATATTTGAAAGATATTTTTGATATAAAGGATAAAAATATTAAACTTGAAAATCGCAGCTCAACAATACGTTTAGATAGTTAAATTATTCCAGCACTTCATTAGATAGCATTAATAGTGTTTAGTAATTGCATTAACTATTGATCAAAATTAAATTTGATCAATAGTTAATATTATAAAATCACAAAACCGAATTTCCCCCTCACCCCATCCCCCTCAAAAACACCTCAACCATTCTTTCATCAACCTCATCCGAGCTTAAACGCTGAATAATGGCACCTTCAATCATATATAGAAAGAGTTTGGCATCGGTAAAGGAAACATCGGAGTTAAGTGCTCTAAGTTGGCTATATATTTCGTTGGTGAGCCATGTTCTATATCTCACGGCGGTTGTGTACGCATTTGGGTAGTTATTTTTCGTTTCAAAAATGGCTTTAAATAACAGGTAATACAGCCCGTCTATGTCTGCGTGTAAATCATAGAGCTTTTTGAGTTTATCGGCTGCGCTGGGGTATTCGTCGTATTCGACCATAGACACTACTTTTTCTTGGAGACGTTCTTTTTGTACGACTAAGCAAATATCAATAAAGCGTTCTTTAGAGTGAAAGTAGCGATAAAACGTCATTTTAGTTATTTCGGACTCACTTGTAAGTCTGTCGATACCGACCAAATGAAACCCGTGGTAATGAAACAGCTCAATTGATTTATTTACGACGTTAAAAGCACGTGTTGGGAGAGTTAAATTTTGCATATTTTTACCGTTATAAAAAATTATTGTTGTATATAAATGAGATATAAAAGCCTTCCACTTTTCTAAAGGTGAAAAAAGGCGTAGCAAAGCCATAAAGACTGTGCCGAGCACATCTCAAGTTTTAGTTGTTGATGAAAGTTTTAAGTAATAACGAGCTAAAGCCTGAAAAAGCCTTACGGCGATCAAGCTGCGTTAAATGTTTTAAGCTGTGTTGTTATAGCTTTTGGCAAAGGTTGCCAAGAAATACTGGATGTGCAAAGCCAACTCCTTATATATGGAGTTCTGCCAGAGCATAAGATTTATGGTGGCAGAACGAAAGAGGGTTAGCAGACTGGTTAGACTCCAGCACACCCGAGGGTGTCCCTCTCCCGTCCTACCGCTACGGGAGGGAACTGGGAGTTTTCGCACAAAACTATTCCTCAGAAGAAATAATCCTGATGCGGTCTAATACGGTCTGCTAAAACCGGCTAGCGATGTAGGCCAGCCCGCAAATGGTAATCTTCAATATTTGAGGTGTCAATGTGAAATTGGCTAGAAATTATTTAAATAGTTATTATTTTTCATTTAATTAGATAATTAAGGAAACTCTTAAGTAATATTTACAATCATCTTTTATATCATTAAGTTAAAGTTTAAAATTTCAAAAACTTAAGGGCTGGTTTGGCTCACATCAGCAAAGAATAAATTAATAAAAGTGAGTGACTACTCTTATTAAGAAGTGTTTTTAACAGTCACTATTCAGTATAAAATTATGACCTAAGCGACCATCTTAAAATTAGGCCGCCTCATATACTTAAAGTGATAAGAGCAAAAAATGACTCAAAATCAAGTTGAACTCGCAGAGACATTGTCTAAAGAATCTCATCAAGGTCAAAAGTATGGCCCTCATGATTACTTTGAGTACCATATTAAAGGTGTGGTCAATTCATTAATCGAGCATCAATTTTCAGAAATCTACATTATTACCGCCCTTCTACACGATAGTGTTGAAGACACGCCTCTTACGCTAGACAAAATCGAAAGCTTATTTGGAAAAGAAATCCGCGATGCTGTAGATGCATTAACTAAACGAGAAGATGAAACACGCGAAGAATATTTATTCCGTTGTGGTTTAAATCCAATTGCTCGAGTGGTGAAACTTCATGATGCAGCCTTTAATGCGCATAACTCACATAAGGACAATAATCACTCACGTGTCGATTATTACCTTCAAACCATGTTAGCTGTCTCAACGGCGCAAGATAGGTTGGGCTAAAGGGTCAAATTCGCTAGGTTTATTAAATCCCAAACGAGTTATCTTGATTTTGTAACGCAATCAAAATCACCCTGAGAAAAGTCTCTTGCTCTAACGAACATTCACCATTTTGCGCATATGTTTGCTCAACCCTATTTAACATTCATAAGAATTGAGCAAATTTTTGCGCATTAATGACCTACAGCGAAGCTATATAAGGGTTAAATACGCCCGACTTCTAAGTACGGAATTAGGTTTTTATCAAAATGTGGTCTTGGGTCGCCCTCATAACTAATAAAACCATGCATTCCTGTTAAACGTTCGCCTTTATAAAACTGGTTTAACTGATAACGCGGGTCTTTATGGGAAAGCGTAAAACTCACCACACCAACGCCCTGTTGTTTTGACTTGTTATAGGCATCTTCAAGCATTTTATGATGCAAAGCTAAATCTTCGGGATGGCACATAAGCGTATGTAGCACATGGTACTTTATTGAATCACCAAGTTTAGGCAAACGCATACCTTTAGTAATTGGAGTCAATAAGTTGTAAATAGGTCTAAACACGCCAATGGTTGAACTGTAATGCAAAATTTTGGTTTGCTTAATACTGTGCTGATCCCATAAACCAAACATGCCCACCAGTTTTTCACCCTTAAAATAGAGTGAAAAGTCCGATAGTTTCATTCCTGAAAAATACTGATGACCATGAGCCAGTTCTTCAAAGTTATAGGCTGGAATAAAGTTATAAAACTCTGCCATGTCGGCAATAAACTGGTTCATAGCTTCCACGTGCTGAGCTTCTGCAACACAGCTACGAATCTCTTGAAGATCACTCTGTTTATCAACTTGCTTTAAAAAAGCCGTGATTTTTCTTTTTGCGCCTAAGTCAGTCAGGCTTAATGTCTCGATAAGCCCTTCATCATAATAATCGGGCATTCCTGTTTTACCTGTTTGAATGGCTGCCCGCGCAGCATGGTTATCATCAAAAATAATCATTTGGCTATAGTTCGGTTCATGCATGGTTTGTTTTACATGCTTTGCTAGAACCTTCACCAGTGATTTACCACGATAGTTGTGATCTACCCGTAAATCACCCGCGTACCGTAAGTTTTGAACGTTTCGATCGACATAACATGGGCGGTAACCATTGCTATAACAAGCGACATTCTTTTGACTCTCGGTGTCTTCAATCACAACATGTAGTTTATTTCGATAGACAATGTCAGACGCTCTAAAATAACTCGGTTCGCGCTGAAAGCTAATTTGTATGCCTTTAGTGGTCATTGGCACCGCAATTAAGTCTCGTAAAGCTTCGTCATCTGCCAAAGTTGCTTCACGGGTAATGAGAGTGCTGTCAGCAAGTGGTGTATTTGTTTTATTCATTATTCACCTGTTGTGCGGTCTGTGTAGGAACCAAACTATTTAAACGTCCCATTTGGTCGAGTAGCTGATAGACAAATACCACTTCGTCTTGGTCATTCACGGTTTTTTGGGTTTGTGCATCGAGTAGCTTTTGCTCGGTATTGAGCAAATCAAATGTCGTTTTGGTGCCGACATTAAACTCTTTACGTGTGTAGACAAAGGCAATAGATGCAGCCTCTATGGCATTTGCCAGAGCTTCTTTATTTTGTCGAATGGTTTGAAGCTGTGCATAGGTCGTGCGTGTACGCTTATTCAAATCCAGTTCAAGACTTCGTATTTTCTGATGAGCCAAATCGATATCGGCCTGTGCTTTTTTAACGTTGGCGCGATTTAAACCATCGTCATAGAGCGGTACATTGAGCTGCACCCCAACCATGTAGTTATTACTTTCAGAACCAATATAGCTTGCTTCATCTTGTTTTCCGGCACGGCTAGTGAGCATGACCGTTGGCCACAGTTCACGCTTAGTTAAAGCATATTGTTTCTCGGCAGCCTGCTTTTCGTATTTACTACGCATTAACGCTGGATGGTTTTTGGTTTGCGCCAAAATTTCATCTAAGCTCGCGGGAATAGCGGGTAGCTGTTTAATCGCAACAAGGTTATCAGGTGTTGTACCCGTTACTTGGTAAAACTGTGCTTCACTTACAGTTAAGTTAGATTGAGCTTGTGTGATATCGGCTTGGCCTTGAGCAACTTGCGCCAAAACCTGAGCCAAGTCCGCACGGGTAATCATTCCCACGTCAAAACGGCGCTTTGACTCATATAAAGACCGTTGCAGATTTGCCATGGTCTTTTGTCTGAGTTCTAAAATGGCTTTCTTTTTTAGTACATCGGTATAGACCATTACGGTATTTAAAATGGTTTCAGATCGTTGATCTGACAAACCTTGATTTTGTGCAGAAAGCTGACTTTCGGCAACATCTATTCCTAAACGGTGTCGACCAGAGGTATAAATCGGATAATCTGCCTGTAATTGCAAACTTCGACCTTTACGGTTTCCTTCGGTTGGAAACAGGACGTGTGAAGGCGTATCTATTCTTTCATAGTCAAGTTGCCCGACTAAATTGACTTTGAGTCCGTCACGCTGTTTGGCTTGCTCAAGCATAGCAGTGGATTGGTTTACGCTTAAACGGCTGACCTCAAGCTGACTTTCATGTCTTAAGCTGGCAGATAAAGCCTCCTCTAAAGTCATGGCATGTGTGTTCGACACAACCAACACGCCTAGATACAAGGCGTGTCGAAGTGTTAAAAACCGAGTATTAAATGGCTTCATCCCTTTCATAGTTGTTCCAAACTATTCAGAGTGACTTTTTTGAGTGGCTCAGGCTTGATATTGCCTTCGATAATGCCATCAAACATGACCAGTTTTTTATAGGCATTCCAACCATTATTGGCTTGGCGGATTTGAGGTTGGTCGAGCTGCCCCAAGTTTCGAGCAAGTTCGTAGTGGAAGTTTTGACGCAAGATACTGTCGATATATTCATTACTAATGCTGTGATGAATATCACCTTCAAAAAGTACGCAATAAAATGGTTTAACCTGTTGTTGGGTATCAATCGCAAGTAAAGAAATCGCTTTCGATTCGGTTTCATTTAACTGAGACAACAACTGTTGGGCAGTTTCAGGTGCGAGTTTTTCACCGACCAGATCGACTCCAAAACGTCGGCCTTGGAACTCAAAACATGGAATTTGCTCTATAAAACCTGTTACCCGTAAGCAATCATCCAAACTGTAGCGAAGTAAGCCATTGCCAGAGGTAATCAGCGGGCTGACCACATCACCTTGTTTAAGTTGCCACGACGGAATGATTTGCCCTTGTTTCTCACCCTCTAAATATTCAAATTCATAGAAATGACTTTGGTAGGCCAGCGGGTATTGGTCGTTATAGGGAATGGTGACTACACCTTCCGTCGCCCATAGTCCTTTACCTTCAAACTGAACACTGGGTAACTTCTCTTTTAATTTTTCGGCCCAAGCTTTTGAACCTGCGGTGTCCCAACTCGACACCAGACTTAACTTTGGCCAGAGCTTTTTAAAGTCGATCTGTGTGCCGTTTGAACTTGCAATTAAGGCTTGAGCACTTTCAGAGCTACGCGGTGCAGTCACTTCTTTTAATGAAGCCTGACGGTTACCCCATGAACCACTTTGTAAAACCTCAATCACGTCTTGTTGTAGCAACTCTAAACGTTCGAGCAATTGCAACGCAAAAGTTGGACTCCACACCGAAATCATGGCTAAGTTACGGTTTGCGACCAAATAGCAAATGGTGGCAAACAGTGCATCATCGGCATTGGCGGCAAAGGCAACATTACTTGGAACCGCTTGAGTAAACTTAGACAAAATTCGCTTACCTACACCAAGTAGCGCACTGTCATCATTTAGGTTTTTGTCTTTTAAAACTTCACGCTGGCTTTCAGGCAACCATGACACCGACCAATAATGTGTGCCCGAACTCAACTGTGGGCATTTGCGGTATAAACTCGCCATCCACGGCGCAATCGCATGGTCAAGTTCATCTAAAAACAGCTTGGTGTATGGAATAAACTTAATTTGTTCGCTCGAACCACTGGTTGGCTGGAAACGAACTAGCTTACTGCTAGAGAGTGAAAGTTTTTGTTCACGGTAAAGCTGAATGTCTTCTCGCCATGCGCCGTAACGTGTCGCAGGAAATGATTTTATAAACTGTTCATAGTTTTGAACCTTTTTATCTTTGGCAAAGGTCGAGGTCTGTAATATCGAATGCAAAATTTGACGTTGCGTGGTCTCTAAAGCATTAAACTGTTTTTGAAAATTACGGTCAGATGCATCACACCATTTTTTTAAAATTAGATGTGAGCCAAGCGTCAGCCATTCATTAGATTTCATTGGATGGCCTCTCTACGTTTTGTTTTATGTGTTACGCAAGCTTCAAACTTTCCTTTACTGGTCGGTTTAGTCATCAGCTTCACAGGGAAACGGGCTATGTCTTTCCAACCAAGACGACCAATACACGGCAGTTCTGTACCAGCTTTCCATGTCGGATTTTTTTGTTCAAAGAAATGAATATTTGGGTTCTTTTCTCTCATTTCGGGAGTAATTGGTGCGACTTCACCTTTTAATGGCTGATAGTCATCGCCAAAATTTAAAAGGCCAGCTTCACGGTCGTAGTACTCCCCAAAGAATTTTTCACAATAGTGCTCAACCACTTCCGAAAGATGCTGGTTTTCGTCTTTAATATTTGGGTAATAGACATAGTAGTTATTGGCAAGTAAAAGATAGGTCTTATAGCCCTTAGAAATGAGGAGCCAATAGAGTTCGTTAAATGGATATTTGATTCTAAGCTTAATCATAAGTTTGAGCATGGTACTTTGTAGACTACGCGTGCCCCAAAACTTCTTCAAAATAACCGTATCACCGCTAAATAACACTGTGTAGTCTTTACCGTTTAAGTAGAAATGCTGCACCACCACAGTCGAGAAACCGACAATCTCATCTGTTTCAGAGTCAAAAATTAAGATCGCACCGCTTTTATTTTGGAAATCATCTACGAAAATAGAAAATCTCGTATTTTCATAATACTGTTCGTAAATGGAATACATCACTTTTAATCGCTCAGTATCGATTTGCTCTTTTTCAAAATATTGACCATAAGTCGTGTTTTTCAGGTTCAATTTTGAAATTAGTTTATACGTTGTATTAATCATAATCCTTTAACCTTCCACCTCTAATTTGTGAGTTCCCCGATCTCATCAACCGATTTTTAGAAAACTCAGATCAATGTTCTTTTTCTATGAAGGGATACGTTTTGATATGCCCTATTGTTTTTCATTCTTTGAAAGCTGCCTTTATTTTTAAAAATCTACATATTCATTTTCTTCCCCCGATCCATAAAGATGGTTAAAAATGCGGTCACAAACATGATGATTGCGAGCATGCGTAATAAATCATTAAAACTCGATGTTAGTGCCTGAAAATGAATGTCGCGGTAAATCACACTGAGCGCGATTTGCTGGGCATTTGAGCCGACTTCTTGATATTGCGCCGTGAGTTGATCGAGTCTTTCTGTAAAAATCCAGTTTTGTGGTGTCATCCCCTGATTAATCTGGGTAACATGAAGCGCAGTCAGCCAATCTAAAGATGAGTTAATGAGAGCTAGTCCAACCGCGCCGCCAATATTACGCATCAGGTTATAAATACCGCTAGCATCGGCTACTTTGCTGAGTGGCAAAGTGCTCATGGCTAAATGCGACACCACAATCAGGCAAATCATGAGACCAATACCACGGTAAATTTGCGGCCAAAACATAAAGTCATAATCGCTATGAATGCTCAAATGTGAATTGAGCCAAACACCAAAGCCCGCCAAAATCATTCCGACAAATACGGTTTTTCGGGTATCAAAATTGGGAATGAGCCACGCAAGAAACGGTGCAAAGCAGAACATGACAATGCCTGTCACCATCATGACGTGACCAATTTGGCTACTATTCATTTCACGGACTTGCCCAAGAAACACGGGAATCATGTAGCCCAAGCCATAGAGCGCCATGCCAATCACAAAAGTTGTGATGGCACTTAAGGTAAAATTTTTGTTTTTAAATACGGATAAATCGAGCAAAGGCTTAGGCTGGGTAAAACTTCTAGAAAAGAAAATCATGCCCCCCACAACGCAGATTATAAACGCAATCCGAACGCCTGTGTCTGCAAGCCAGTCATGCCGTGCGCCTTCATCAAGGAAATACTCAAGCCCACCCAAAAACATCGCCATACCGACCAAACTAAACCAGTCCATGCTTTTAATGAGTGAATAGTTGGCACGGTCGATATTGGGGCCTGAGTAAATAACCGTAGCAATGATGATGCCCGGAATAATATTGATCAGGAACATCCAGTGCCATGAGAAATTATTAGTGAGCCAACCGCCAATGGTTGGGCCAATAGCCGGACCCAAGGTACTGATCATGCCAAACATGACCAAAGGCAATGAACGTTTTGGTTCTGGAAAAAGTAAGTACAACGCCGTCATGGAGGTCGGAATCATTCCACCGCCCATAAAACCTTGAATGCCACGAAAAACCAATAAACTTTCTAAGTTCCATGCCAAGGCACAAAGTAAAGAACTGACCGTAAAACCAATTGCACAGATGGTGTAATACACCCGTGTTGAAAGTACCCGCGAGACAATACTCGACATGGGAATTGCAATAATCTCGGCAATTAAATAAACCGTTTGCACCCAAGTGACTTCATAACGACTTGCACTCATACCAGCTTGAACTTCGTTTAGAGAACTCGCCACAATCTGAATATCAAGAATCGCCATGAAGTTGCCAAAAATCATGGCGGCAAAAATTGCCCATGCAGTTTTTGCTGGGAATCTCCACTCGGCCTCAAGGTGCTTATTCATTGGTTATTACCTAAAATTTTATTATTAAGTTCTTAGGTCAACGGTGGCACTCACCGACATTCCAGGTTTTATCAAATCAATATGTGGGCTTGAATCTATGGCAATACGCACAGGAATACGCTGAACAACCTTGTTAAAGTTGCCTGTGGCATTGTCTGGTGGCATAAGTGAGAAAGTCGCGCCTGAAGCTGGTGAAAAGCTCTCAATTTTTCCGGTATAGGTCAGGCTTGGGTAGGCATCAAGTTTTAATTTAACTTTCTGACCAATATGCATTTTTTCAATTTGGGTTTCTTTGAAGTTCGCTTGTACATACAAACTATTTTCAGGAATGATCGCCATTAAGCGGGTTTGCGGAGAAACACGTGAGCCTTTCTGGATTGCAAGGCTACCGATTTTACCGTTTACAGGACTGACCACTTTTGATGAAGCCAAATCGACCTGATACAGGTTTAAGTTTGCATTGGCACTTTGAATATCTGCTAGAAGCTGTGCTCGACTCGCTTGTAAACTCCCCAACTGAGCTTCTGCCGCATTTACGGCGGCTTGCGCTTTGCTGAGTTGAGCTTGGGCCGTTAAATATTGAGACTGAACGCCTTCAAAGTTTTGTCGGGTAATCACCCCATCTTTTAATAAATCTTGATAACGCTCAAACTCTTTTCTTAAACGAGTTAAATCAGCTTGTGCTGCCACTACGCCACTATGAGCTTCAGTAATTGAAGAGCGTGCAGACTTTTCATTTTGTTGTTGTACACCCAGTGCAGCTTCTTTCAAGCTGACTACTGAGCGGGCTTGGTCATAACGAGCTTGATAATCGCGGTGATCTAATAGCGCTAAAGTTTCCCCTTTTTTTACCACCTGATTATCGTTAATTAATAACTCCATTACTTCGCCCGAAATCTTTGGCATCACCCAAGTGACATCGGCTTGCACATAAGCATTATCAGTAGATTGATAGAAACGATATACAAAAAAATAATATAATATGCCAGCAAATAAAAATAACAGTAGGACACTAAAAACACCCCAAGTTATTTTCTTTCGGCTTTGGAAATTAGTATCAGTTTCTAGCTGAGCTACGTTATCCATATTCATTCCGCTTATTTGTAATATTCGATTTTTTATTTAAACCAATAAAATTATTGGTTTCTTTTTTACGTAACTTTTCACTTGGTTTTATACAATGAATCGTGACAGCGTAAAATTTGGTGCAAATTATGGTTCTTAAGT
The DNA here is from genome assembly GCF_000588535.1 of Acinetobacter sp. 742879. Lineage (NCBI taxonomy): Bacteria > Pseudomonadati > Pseudomonadota > Gammaproteobacteria > Moraxellales > Moraxellaceae > Acinetobacter > Acinetobacter sp. 742879. Next base: position 573,302 of record NZ_JFYC01000001.1, read on the forward strand.
GAATTAAATATCATTGACCTATTTGCCAGATATTTTTTCTATTTATGTCAATAAAACATATTATATAAACTATATTAAAAAATTATGTAATTCTAATTTGTGGAGATTCTTTGTTAAAAAAATCCAAAAAAAACAAAGATAAGTATTTGTTAATAAATAATTTATAAGAATAGTAACAAATAGAGATATATGTTTGAATAGAGTGATTTATTTCACTAACATTAAGAATAAGTTTTATTGTGTAATCATTAAGTATTATTAATTAAAACAATATTTAATTTAAAAATGAGTTAACAATCAAAGTTGTTATACTTATAAATATAAAATATATATAAGTTATAAATATTATATTTTTCAAAAATAACAATATCCATAAAACAAATAAACGATATTTTTGATAAATAAGCCATCCTGATGACTAAAATAACTTATATTTTCCAGATAAAAATAATTTCAAACTCTTTATTTAAAAGCCGAACAAACCTTTAAAAATAGTGGTTTAAGTGATCTTTTACTTATATAAACCCTTAAAAATTTCTTCTAAAGTTATTCCAAATGAAAACCCACTCATTGAGTGGGCTTTTTATTACTAACCGTTTTGCCTGAGGTGATCTTGGAACTCTTGGTCGTGTATTTTGTTGTAATTAACAGGGTCGTAAACGCATCCAGTTAAAACAACAATTACAGTAAGTACAGCAACCAATTTTTTCATTGAGACAGCCTTTCCTTTAACGCAAAAGATTTGCTTTAAGTATACTCCTCGATAGGCGTTTTGATTGGACATAATTAAGGCAAACAATTGTTATTTTTAAATTATCACCGTGCTTTAGCATATCATTTGATTTTTTTAGCAAGATCAAATCAACGGTTAATACAAAACTTAAGCCTCAGTCGCTAAATACCAGTTTTTCCAAGAACTGGTTCCTCTCGTTTCAAGAGGCACCGTTGGAATCAGTTTCTCTTTTAATATTTCGGTTTGTTTAACCGCTTTGGCAAGTCTTGCTTTTACTGAGTGAATACATTCACGGTCACCAAATTCACAGCGGTCTAAAGTCGTACCGCCACAAGGCCCGTTGGCTAAACCTTTTGGACACGTTTCAGGGCAAATATATAAGGTATCACTTAAACGACACTGACCACAGCTTTCACAGCCCACTAGGCTATGTTTACTCAGCACTTCTGTTTTAATTAATACCTTAGCGACTAAAGCATTTTCCCAAAAGGATGCTTTAAAAATAAACCGCCCAACGCCTTTAGCAATTTTTGATCCAAACATTGCTTCATGCATAACATGTAGCTGACGATATTTAATTAATTGTTTAGACGTTGGCTGACGCGAAAACCGAGCAATTTCAGGCGAAAACTCTTTGCCTGACGTGATTTGCCAAAGTGAATTCCAAAGCTCTTCTAAGGCTTTAAGACTAAGATGTCTGTATTGCTCAATGTAGCTTTCAAGCAGCATTTGCTCTTCTGGTTTATGACAAGCAGATAAGTGAATTCCTGCAAAACCCAAATGTTTACATATCAAAATCTGTAAAGCACAGCGCAAATAAACTCGCTCTGTATGTCCTGCCTGTTTTTCATCTGCCAAGACTTTTAACATGTGTGGCGTAATTACAATACCAGCGACTTTATGCTTCACCATAAAATTGGCTCGGCCCAAAGTCAGTGGCATTACACAAGCCAGTATTTGCTGCGAATAATTGTTCTTTGTTAAAAATGATTTGACTTGTTTTAAGGCTTCAATGTCATAGCCCAATTGGGTAATGATAAAGTCAGCGCCTGCTTTAATCTTCTTATGCAGTTTTAAGTACTGTGCATCACGCTCAGCTTCGACATATTTAAATGGGTTAAAAGCAACCCCAATGCGAAATCCGCCGTGTTGCTTAGCTGCCATTACGGCGTTTACCGACTCTAGGTATCGGCTACGCGGCTGTCCATCTCGACCATTATGGTGTTCTTTGAGTTTATCGCCTGTAAGCAATAACAAGTTTTGAATATTGGCTGTTTGAGCTTGTTGTAAAAAGCGCTCAAAGTCTTGTATGTCTCGCGCCTTACCTGAAAAGTGTAAGACTTTCTCTATTGAGTCAGAGTAACTTTTGCTGGCTTCAAGCGGCGCAATATCATGATCTGAATGTACACGATCTGCCAATGTCATTGCAGCCGGATACCCTGCAAACTCATGTCTTACAGGATAAATTTCATGTAGTGAAGTGAGGTACTCCACCAACACAAAAAACTGGTTTTGCTGGAAGCAGGGAGAAAGGTGTGACATAGGCAAAGTGCTGATCAAAACATGACATCAATCATAAGCGCGGCATTATAAATCAAAAGCGCATAAATATGCGCTAGTCAGAAAGCTCATTGTTTTGCTTATCTTCACCCTCTTTATTTCTGGGTAATTCGAGTGAGCGAGGAAATATAAAATCGAAAGAATCGAGTGCATAGCGATAAAGCTGAGCTGGTCGTTTGCCCACAATTTTACTTTGATTGGTTTCTTCAACTGCACCTGCCTCTATCATACGGCGCCTAAACGCTTTTTTATCTAACGATTGCCCAAGAATAATTTCATAAATAGTTTGTAGCTCAGTCAGCGTAAACAACTCAGGCATGAGACTAGCTGGCAAAGCGGTATAGCGAGTTTTATTGGTGAGACGCTCTAATGCCAAGTTAAGCAATTCATTATGATCAAACGCCAATGCCAAATCTTTTGCTTTTGCTACAGGCACCCATTCGCTGTATTCAGCTAATGCTTGATGTTGATATGCATTAAAATCAATTAATGCAAAATACAAAATGGTTACGGCCCAACCACGCGGGTCACGTTTAGCATTGCCGACAGAGGCAACTTGTTCCAAGTAAGGTGAACTAATTCCTGTTTTTTCGACCAGCTTACTATAAGCCGTGGCCATCAAATCTTGATCGTGCTTTAAATCGGCAAAACCACCCGGTAAGGCCCATTGGTCTTTGGCTGGAAAGTTGGGCCGCTTAATGAGTAATACCTGTAACTGACCATTAAATACCGAGAAAATAGCCATATCGACAGTGAGTAAAGGTGCGTCATAATCTCGGCGATCATAACTGGCAAGGAATTCTTGTTCAGTTTGAATAGTCACGTTCAGTCTCTCAATGAAAATGATGAGCCGATATTCATGCAACGGCTCATCTAAACTCAGTTATGCGATGGATAAACGCTCACGTATTTGATCCAAAGTACACTCATATTGAAGTTTACCATTTTCAAAGACTGTTTTAAGTGCTCCACCTTGTTCTTGTTCGGCTGTTTGCTCATCAAACAAGGTAAAACCATTTTCACTTTCTTCGATGCGTAAAAGACCTTTCGCAGATTTTTTTACACCTGAGTCAGTAATTGGGTCTTTAAACAACTCACGGCCTACCCCATTCACTTGTCCCCAAGTCGCTTTCACAGCAAATCCAAAAGTATCGCGAGTTAAGTAGTTATAGGTAAAACTGCCAATCCCAAACACCAAGTTGTTTGAAGCAAAACCTTTGGCTTCAAGGCCTTCTAAAATACGCTGCGCACGCTCTAGAGTAATCGAGTCGCCGTAAATTAAACCAACACGTTCATTGAGTACTTTATAGCCTTGGTCAGTTATTGTACCGCCAAATACTTCCCATAAACATTCAACTGCACCTTTATATGCTGGGCTGCCGACTTCGGCGTCTGGGTCGCCGCACATAATTTTAACTGGGTCACCAGAGTCTGGTCGGAAAACCAATTTGGCCAAGCCTAAAGCATTAGGTTGTCTTGCCAGAATTTCAGGTTTTAAAGCCACCGTAAATTCTGTAATGACTCGCCAAAAGTCCCAAGTATCAGACACAATACTGACAACACCAGACGGATAAAGCTCGCAAATTAAACGCTTAAATGTTTCTAGCTCACTGTCTTCTGTGCCCATACACATCACACTGTGTTCGGTCGCTGGTACAGATACCCCAATCACCCCTGTGGCATTGTAATATTCTTCGGCATAGTCGATTGAAGCAACCGAGTCTGTTCCAATAAAACTAGTTAAGTGACCCACACCAGACTGAGCAGCATCATAAACTCCACTCATGCCACGGCTACTAAAATCGTGTCCTTGCACAGGCACAAAATCGAGTGGTGCGCCAGTTTTTACGGCATATTGTGTTAATAAGCGTTTGTATTCATAGGCAATTGTGGCCGTAGTACAGCTTTTCCAAAGCTCAGCACTTAATACGGTTTCAATATAGTTAGTTAACCAAAAGAAACGCGGGTCAGTGTTAATCACGGTAAGTACAGGTACACGCATATTGACGCGGCTACCTTCTGGCAATGCTTTAATGCGCAATGGTAAATAACCCAAGTCGTGTAACGCTTCAATGTGATCAACAGGTACAGCACCTTCACCTAATGAGCTATCCATACGGCGTTTATATGCTGCCACTACCTTGTCTTTAGGTTGTTTGAAAAAGCCTTCATTCCATGTATCGATTAAAAAGTGTTTGATAAAACCCTGAAGTCCAAAGAACACAACTTTATCGTCGAAGTCAGGTAACATCTTGGCGAGTCGAGATGAACGCGGTGTAAAGTTTGCATACACGTACTCTGTGCCTTCTGGATACTGACGTCTGTGATCAGCTTTATAAAAATCGATAGCATTTAATGGATTAAGTTTAATCGTCATCTTTGTTCTCTTTATTCTGCTGCAAAAGCAATTACTGAAATTTTGTCTGATGGTTGTTGTGGAAAGCTGTCTGAGGTAAACAGTTGGTCAAGCAATCCATCAAAAACCTCTATTCCTTTACTAAAAATACCGTGGGTCACATATAGAACGACCTTAGTGCAATTGAGGCGACGAAGTTCTTTGGCAATACCAATAAAGGTTGCACCACCGTCACAAATGTCATCGGTAATGACCGCTGTTAGACCTGATAAATCAGTTGCATGTACATGTGTACCTAAAATTTTGCCAGTCACTGGGTCACGTTTTTTATCACACTGAACAACAGTGATTGGTTGTTTGCGCTCAACATTAAAAGCGTCTGCAACCATTTGTGTGCGTGCTTTCGCCCCTTTGTCTGGGCAAATCAGCACGGTTTTTTCATCTTTTAACAATGTGCTCAGTGCCTCACTCTTTGCGATGATGTCGACTGAACTGACATTCACAACTTCGCTAAAAGAAGTATTTGCAGCGAGTAATGCTGTGGTTACTTCACTATGGCAGTCCCACACAGTGATTTTGCCTTGTTTGCCTTCTTTCTTATCCGCATTGATATTAAGTAGCTTCGTCATCACATCGAGTGAGAATGCTTGGCCTACTGCACAAATACGGTCCTGACGTGCGTATGGAAAATATGGAATTTCTAGGTCAACGGTTAAGCCTTGAGTCAGCAATATATTTTCAAGTAACAAATAGTCCATCACATCGTGACTTGAGGTCATTTTGGCGCGAACCAATACGTTGCCAGATAGTGAGTTCAATGTTTTCTCTTCAATTTGAACATGACGCTCGCCACCAGAAAACTGCGTGAATTTCACTGGAATTTCATTTCTTGCCGCATCTAAAAGTTGGATAGCCATATCATCCTCTTTTTGTCTGATGACCTTCGATGAATATATATTGGCATAAAGCCAATATATATTTCAAGTCTAATTTTCAAACTTTTTTCAAAGCCATTTAAGACATAAAATTTTCAGTTTTAGAGCATTTAGAGATTTGTTATTTAAGAAATAATTATTCTTTAACCAATTGAAATAAAAAATTAATTTACTAAAAGCATGACGAGCAGAACTATTATTAAAAGTAGCGGATACAACTTTGCCCGCCATAAATCAGGTAGTTTTGAAATAAATTTTTCTGAAAAATATAGCCCAATCCATGTTCCAGCAACCAAGAATAAAGCAGCTTCAAACCAGATTAGACCGATAAATCCGTTGGGTGTAGATTGCCAAAGTGACAATACGCAATAGGTCAGCGTTGCAGTTAAAGACAAAGGCAGCGTGAGAATGTTTGCAATAGCCGCGGCCTCTACCATAGAACTACCCCGCCGCCGTAACAAAGGAACTGTAATTACGCTTCCTCCAACACCTAAAAGTGCTGCAACCCAACCGATAACTCCGCCTTTAATGAGTTCACTATTTTGACTATAGTGTTGCTTTTGTCTTGATGTCACCATAAAGCCTGGTCGGTAATAACAATCAATAATGGTTACGAACACATAGCCCATAAATATCCAGCGAAGCCAATTTCCATTAAACAATGAGGCCATTACCGCACCAACAATTCCACCAAGTGCAATACCACCCCATAAAAGGCGGATTTGTTGCCAATCTATATGTCCAGACCGATAGTGTCGAAAGCTTGCAAAACTTGCCGAACACAGCATGACAAAAGCTGATGTAGCTACGGCGATTTGCATGGCATGTATGCCGACATTACTTTCATTGCTCCACTTTTGAATAATGACTGTATAAAGCAAAGGCACAGCAACAAAACCACCGCCAAAACCAAATAACCAAGTGGTTATGCCTGAAAGTAGTCCAAATAAAAATAGCTCATATAGCATCGTTATCTTCCTCACGTTTATAGAGGCATGATATAAAATAGCTCTGTGGCAAACTAACGTAGAAAAGCCATCTTTTTATTTTTTTCAGCCAAAAATATATGCGTAATATTTCAATTAACGAGGTAGACCATCTACCACAAGCAGTTTTAGCGTTAGGATCGGACTATCCTGCTGATACCTTGTTAGATACGCATAGCCATCGCCGTGCTCAGTTCTTATATGCACCCGAAGGGCTTATGAAAGTTGAAACTGAAGATGGACAATGGCTCGTGTTACCGTACAGTGGTGTATGGATACCCGCAGGCAAACCACATCAGGTATGGCTATCTAAAGTTAGTACTTATAGTTTGTATATAGAAATAAGTAATGCCCCAAGACAGGCAAAGTATTGCGAGGTTATACAAGTCTCGCCTTTGTTACATCAACTGCTCATTCAGGCAAATCAGCTACCTGTTGACTACCAGCATTCAAGCCGTGACGGCGCTCTTATCGATTTATTGTTATATGAACTAGAAGCTGCCCCAGCCCTGCCTCTATTTATTCCGCTACCTCACAACACATTACTATCTAAACAGTGTGCTGAGTTTATGAAGCATCCCGATATTCATAGCAGCCCTAAGGATTGGGCACATGAACACAATAAAAGTGAACGGACTTTTCACCGCTGGTTTAAGTCTGAAACTGGCATGTCCTTTCAGGCTTGGCGTAATCGAGTCTGCATCATCTATGCTTTAAATGCCTTAAAAGCGAATATCTCAATTACTGAAATTGCTTTTAGTTTGGGCTATGAACACTCGGCAGCTTTTACTGCAATGTTCAGTAAAATTATGGGTTATCCGCCTACCCATTTTCAAAAAAGATTTCATGCGCATGATAAAGCACTATAAAGATTTACTCATGTGAATGGTGTCATAGGTCTCGATCCACTCACGTTTAATAACGTCAAAGCCTTGTAGACGCCAAAACTCTTCAGCCGCTGGCAAAAATGGATGGGTATGCAAATACAAAGTGATAATTTCATTCTTCTGTGCATGGCTAAACAACATGTTACATAGCTGAGTTGCGATACCATTACGTCGGTATTCAGGCAATACAAATAATTTAACCACCTCAACCGTATTAAGCGGCAAATCTAAATCAAAGCGATGGTCATAAGCCCGATATGCAATCGTGCCAATAATGCGGTTTTGGTCTTTTACTGTAATGAAACAACCCAATCGGTCATGGACATAAAATTGTTCAAAATTTTTTAAATCTCTGGGAATGTGCCCATGATAAATTTCTGGAAATAAGAGCTGCCTTGTATAAAGCGCAAACTCTACCGCAGGCTCATAGTCTGTTTTTCCAACCACCTGATAATTCAACATATTCATAGCCACGAATGATCAGGAATAACAATAGTTTTGTCTTGAATCATGGCTTCATGAAACTCAACATCGTAGACACTTTTTAAAAACTTCGGATCGGTTATTCGTGTTTTAGACTCAGGCTTAACCACTTCATGTTGGCGCATAAAAAACAAATGGTCTGCAAATAAAAAAGCCAAATTGGGATCATGCATAATCGCAATCACCGTAAAATTTTGCCGCGACAACTGACGCAATTTTTTCATTAAGTAAGACTGGTAATAAACATCGAGATGGTTGGTTGGCTCATCAAGCAAAATGACTTTCGGTGCTTGTACTAAAATGCGGGCAATCATAACCAATTGCCGTTCACCTCCCGATAGTTCGGTATAAGGACGGTCACGCAAATGCTCGATGTCTAAATCAAGTAAAGCTTGATCTACACGCTCCCAGTCTGATTTTGAAGGCCTATATCTGCTAAAAGCGGCACGTCCCGTAATCACCACATCTTTAACCAAAAATGGGAATACGGTTTTATGAAACTGCGGTAAAAAGCCGAGTAAGGCTGCCCGATCTTTCCCGTTAAAGTCCGATAGTGGTTTTCCAGAGTAACGAATCAACCCATCTTTTACAGGTTCTAGGCCCGCCATCAATTTAAAAAGTGTCGATTTTCCGCAACCATTACGCCCTAAAATCACTGAAAACTGATTTTCAGGAAACTCCAGATGAATATTTTTAAGGACCTGTTTGTGCCCATAGGCATAATTTAACTGATCAATTTGAATCATGCCCAATGAGTCCTCTGTGTTTTCATTAATAATAAGAAAAATGGCGCACCAAGTAACATGGTAAAAATACCAATTGGTATTTCAAACGTTAGTAAAACCCGAGAAAAATTATCAATCAACAGGAGAAAACTGCCGCCCAACACCATATTGGCAGGAATACTGTAGCGGTGATCTGGCCCAACCAACATTCTCACAATATGCGGCATAAATAACCCATATAAACTAATAATGCCGGCCGCAGCCACAGAAGTTGATGTACATACAGTCACTAGCGCAATTAAAAGAAGTTGTTCCCACCTTGGGTTAACACCCACGGCCTGCGCTTCTTCAGCACCGAGTGCCATTAGGTTTAGGCGCCAACGCATCGCAAATAATCCAGCAAGACCAATACAAATAGGCAGCACGGCATATTGAACCTTTTGCCAAGACGCCTGATGTAAGTTGCCCATCGTCCATTGCACGATCGCTTGTAATTTAAATGGATCACTTAAATATTGAATAATCGTGAGACCTGCTAAAAACAGCCCCGAAACAATCATGCCCGATAAAATTACCATGACTAAAGACGTCTGGCTTTCGTGTTTTTGATGCGCAAATAAATATGTTAAGCCAACAGCACACACACCAAAAATAAAGGCTGATAGATTTGGCGAAAGCCAACTTAAAGAAAGTGCTAAAGCTGCACCAAACGCCGCACCAGATGAAATACCGAGTACATATGAGTCAACTAAAGGATTACGAAACAATGCCTGTAAACCATTTCCCGCAGTTGCTAACGCAGCTCCCACCATAAAGGTCAGTAAAATTCTGGGTAATCTCACATTTACGAGAATGTTTTGCATCAGTCTAAATTGCTCAGCATCAAAATATGGCGTACCAAACACCGCTTGCACACCCCACCGCAAATAATCCCATGCACTCAATGTTTGAGTTGGCCCAATAAGCAGTGAGATAAAAATCATGAGGAAAGGTAAAGGGTAAAACCAATAATATTTCAGTTTTTCCATTTTTATTGCACCATCGCTTTGGCAAGGTGTTCACCATACAACTTGGTTAAAATACGCTGTTGTAAAGCACTTACAGGTAAATCGGACTGTTCGGGATAAATACTGTGATTCAAATAAATCGCCGTAATAATAATTTTGATGGTGTGTGGGTTATATATAAATGCAGGACTCAAATTAAATACCTTTCGGTTTTGCACAGCACTTAAACCCTGTAATTCTTTTCGTTCATAAATCAGTTGGGGGTTGGTATTCCAAAGCACAATATTGTCGGGGTTCCATTCAATTAAAGTCTCGGGATTTACATTGGGTTGATTCGTATTGGTCTGAACAATGTTGTACGCACCCGCCAGTTCAATAAAATCATTGGTAATCGACTGACGTCCCGAGGTAGAAAAAATACGTCCTCCTGACCATACATAGTAAATCGATTGCTTATTTGGCTGACGTGCAGTTTTGGCTGCGACCTCCGCCACAATTTCATCAGAGAAATTTAAAATTTCCTGAGCTCGCTTTTGGGCGCCGCTCAGAATAGCAATTTCAGAAAGTTCTTCTTTTACTTGCTGGTAGGTACTGGACTCCATGACATATACAGCAATGCCGAACTGCCGTAACAGTTCAATTGTTTGAGTCTGCCCGCTCCCTACAATCACCAGATCAGGTTTTAACAACACAAGACTTTCAATATTGGTTGCATTTGCCCCTTGTGAAGGCGCCGCAAGCTGTTTATTGGCAATACGCTTATCTATTTTTGAATAAGCATTGAATAATAAAGGTTGGATGTATACTTCGGCTGGTATGCCAATCACTTTATGACCTTGCCCTAACATATAGAGGCCATCTAAACCCGACTCAAACAAAGAAACAATTCTTTGGGCGGGTTTGGCTACACAGACTTTTGTATTTGTACTATCAAAGACACAGATCGAATGGGCTGCTAACTTTTCTTGTGCTTTACCACTTTGTTCAGATGAAGAACATCCATATAAGATGAATAAAGTGAGTAATGAAGCTAATAACTTCATTACGGCATGCCTTGCACAAATACAGTGCAAAATAAAAAGACGTGCCCATTTGGTGCATTTTTCATGTAAAAAAAACACCATAAGGGAGCAAGACGGTTTGAATCATGGTTAATACAGCGGTCAAATTAAATGTAATAGCTAAGATATTAAAGAGTAAGCAAAAAAAACGCCAAATTTACCAAGTAATAAAAACTATTTAATTATTAGGCCAAAAGTTTACAAGGTGGCTAATCAAATAATTTAATAGTGGTTACCACTCAATCAACATTAAAATAAATAACTCGTTATAATCCAGCCCAAAATCTGATAGACATTATCTTCCGATGCTGACCCAATCATCTTTCTGGCGTAGTCTTTACCGTTTAATTCATATTTATGCCGGTATTTTTATTGCACCATTTATCTTGTTCGCAGCAATCACTGGTTTACTTTATGCTATTACACCACAACTTGAACAAGCCATTTATAAAGATGTTCTATATATTGAGCCACTGAATCAAACACCACACAAGCTGAGCCAGCAAATTGAAGCTGCAAAGCAAGTAATGCCAAAGTCTGCACAGGTAATTGAAGTTAGGCCAGCCCCAAGCTCTGATCAGACAACACGTGTAATTTTTTCAGACTCTATCCACGATTTTACAAGTGAAGCCGTTTTTATTGATCCTTTTACACTTAAAGCCAAAGGTCATCTAGCGGTTTATGGTACCAGTGGGGTTCTGCCATTTCGCACTACGCTCGACCAGTTACATAGCAATTTATTACTAGGAAAATGGGGCCGCTTTTATAGTGAACTGGCGGCAAGCTGGTTAGCCATTTTGACTTTAACTGGACTGTATAATTGGTGGAAACGGCGTCAAAATCTTAAAATCAGGCAAACACAAAAAAATAGATTACTAAGATGGCATAGCACGTTGGGTTTAACTTTATTTCCTCTCTTATTAATAATCGCCGTTACAGGTCTTACATGGTCTGAATGGGCTGGAGATAATATTCGAGTTGCTCGTCAGTGGTTTAACTGGCAAACCCCAACTTTAGCAACTTCTCTTCAAACAGATAATTTACCTACAGTGATGCACCATGAACATCACGAGATGCCTCATAGTGAAAATCTTAATTTAAATATTATCTCTACTGAGTACGATATTGCTCTTTCAATCGCCAGAGCACATGGCATTGATGCAGCACAGATACAAATCAAACCACCGACTAGTGGAAATCAAGCTTGGACTGTAGCCGAAATTCAGCGTAAATGGCCAACTCAAGCAGACAGTATCGCCATAGATATGGAACAACACAAAGTCATCGATCAACTTGCGTTTAAAGACTATTCGCTAGTGGCAAAACTCACTCGTTGGGGAGTTGATGCGCATATTGGGGTTTTATTTGGCTGGATAAATCAATTGGTACTGGCACTTTATGCTTTCGCACTGTGTATTATGATTATTTACGGATATAGAGCTGCGTTTAAAAACTCGAATTTAAAACTTATGACAACCCATTTTGTTGGTCAAAGCTTATTGATTTGGAATCGTGCAACTAGCTCACAAAAAATATGGTTAATATTGGTGGGGATCGTGTTAGGTCTCAGCTTACCTGTTTTTGGTTTTAGTATTTTATTTACACTGTTTATCTTTGCTATGCGTAAATATATTCCGTCTAAATCGTAAATAAAATTTCAATAACCACTAATTATTTTTCTTATTACAAAATCTAAGCATCAACCATAAAAAAAGCGGTACTTGATTATGTCTATTCATCAAGTACCGCTAAATTTAAAGCAATTTCACACTGGGTTCATTCGCTCAAGTTCAAGGATTAAACCAGAATGATCAAGTTCACCGTCTCCGGCAGCCAGCATATTTTCAAATAATTGGCTGACTTGTTGGGCAACAGGTAAATTTAACTCTAAGGATTTAGCATAACTAACGGCTGTATGAATATCTTTATGCTGGTTTCGAGCAGTACCTCCCGGTTTAAAATTTCGACTTAACATACGCTCGCCATGTTGCTGTAAAATTGGAGAATCTGCAAAACCTCCTGTGAGTGCTTGTTTGAGCTTAATAGGATCAGCTCCAGCTTTACTGGCAAGCAATAAGCCCTCGCTTACAGTTGCAATGGTAGTTGCTACTATCATTTGATTGACAAGTTTTGCGAGCATTCCACAGCCAGCCCCGCCCACTAAAATTGGGCGTCCCATTGCACTTAAAATAGTTTCAGCTTGTGAAAATGTTTTAGCTTCACCACCTACCATAATAGCAAGACTTGCATTTTGGGCGCCTTTTTCTCCACCAGAGACTGGAGCATCTAAATATTTAAATCCTCTTTCTCTGCATTTTTCACTTTGTGCTTTTGCAACATCAACGGGTATCGAACTCATGACAATGACCGTACTTTCAGGTTTTAGCTGTGAAGTCGCGCCGTGTTCTTTAAACAGGATTTCATCACAGGTTTTTCCATCGCTAAGCATACAGACTAGAAACTCTACATCTTTCCCGACTTGTTTAAGGTCAGAGCAAACTTGGGCACCAGCTTCTTTTAAACTATCTGCTTTAGATAAAGTTCTATTCCAAACCTTAATTTGATGGCCTGCTTTTAGTAAATGCATAGCCATCGGTAGTCCCATAATGCCTGTACCCACAAATCCGATGGTCGCCATTATTTCATCTCCGTAGCAGTTCGAACTTTAAGTTGCTGCTGTTCTACTTTTAAGCTATTCGATTTTAACTTTGCTAATAACAACAAGCCCAAACCACCCATTGCTACAAAGCCAGCAATAGCAAGGAATGCCACTGTATAGGTGCCTGTGGTGGTATATAAATAGCCTGTTAAATATGGACCAGTAAAACCACTTAAATTACCTACCGAGTTAATTAACCCAATTCCAGCTGCGGCACCCACACCCGTTAGAGTTTGCCCAGGAATGGTCCAGAAAATGTTAATTGCGCTAAATACACCAATCGCAAGAAGAATAAAGCCCACAATAATTGCCCAAGGCTGATTCACAATCAGTGCAATCGCAATAGCTAACGCTGCCATAAGTGCAGCACAAGCACCGTGTTTATAACGCTCTTGTTTACGGTCAGAACGGCGGCTCCATAGCACCATTCCAACAGCTGCAAATGCATATGGAATTGCGGTAAGTAAACCATTTTGAATAAGGCTAATCTGCATACCAAATGTGTTACGGAATGACTCTAAAACACTTGGTAAGAAGAAGAACATTGCATTTGAACCGGAAGTAATTCCAAAATAAACAACCGCCATAATCCAAACTAAAGGATTTTTAAATACTTGTTTAATGAGTTCACCTTTAGTTAAAGCAGCATCGGCAGATTGCTCTTTTTCTCTTTCTTCACGTTCAAGCGTATTCATAAGCCATTGACGCTGCTCAGCTGTTAACCACTCTGCTTCTTTTGGGTTATTGGTTAAATATTTAAGGCAAATTAGTCCTAAAATAATGGAAGGAATCCCTTCTAGCACATACATCAAACGCCAACCTTCATAGCCAATGGTATTGCCCCATTGCATAAGGCCGACTGAAATTGGTGCTCCAATAATTTGAGCAATTGGCAATCCAAGATAAAATGTGGCAAAAACTCGGGCACGATATTTTGCAGGAAACCATAAGGTTAAATAAAAGATCACACCGGGAAAGAAACCTGCTTCAGCAATACCGAGTAAAAACCGTAAAACAATAAACTGCGTACCGCTATGAATAAACCCCATGAGTGCGGCAATAATTCCCCAAGTAATCATGATTCGGGCAATCCAGATCCGTGCGCCAAACCGATGAAGTAAAATATTACTTGGAACTTCTGCAATGAAATAACCTAGAAAAAATACCCCCGCACCTAGACCAAAAATGGTTTGAGTAATTCCAAGTGCATCATTCATATGTAGCGCAGCAAAACCAATATTGGTCCTGTCTAGAAATGCCATAATGAATAGAATAATGAGAAACGGGATAATTCGGTTCGAAATACGTTTAATTGTCTGCTCTTCGAGAGCAGTTACATTTTTGATATCTTCCATAATAACTCTCACATCAACTGGCGATCACTGCCATTAATTTTGGGTATCTTCTATATGTGCCTGAATCACGCTTTCAAAATTTTTATCTGCTTGGAAACCTAGAGATTCGGCATATTCAGCTTTCACCTGAACAGGCCAACTTTGAACAATACGTTGAATGGTTTTGTCTTCTTGCCATTGCACCAAATCAGTTGCTTGTTTGCCCGCAACTTTTTCAAGCGCCTCAAGCATTTCTTTAACCGTGACTGTTAATCCGGGTAACGGAATAATTCGGTTATCTTGAAGTACATCTGAAGAAATTGATGCCGCTTTAATCATTGATTCAACACAACGTCGCGGTGAAGTAACAAAGACTGGAGTATCTGCCGGTACTGGGCAAATGGCCGTTTCGCCTTTTAATGGTTCTCGGATGATTGAGCTAAAAAATGTCGATGCCGCTTTATTAGGTTTACCGGGACGAACCACAATAGTCGGTAGTCTTAAAATACGTCCATCAATAAAACCTTTTCTTGAGTAATCCGAGACCAGCAATTCTCCTACTGCTTTTTGCATGCCATACGACGACTTTGGTGTAACCACTGTCTCATCTGTCACAACTTCTGGTAATTGACCGCCAAATACAGCACAGCCACTAGCAAAAATAACTCGAGGCGTGGTTTGTTTCTTTCTTAATTCTTCTAATAAATTTAAGAGTCCATACAGATTAACATCCATACCTAAATCAAAATCAGCCTCCGCTGCCGAGCTCACCACAGCAGCCAAATGCCAAACGACATCAATATTTTCTGTAATATGAGCAACTGTAGTTTTATCGGTAATATCACCGACAATCACTTCAATTCTCGGGTCTTGAGGCAAATCATCGCCTGCAAATGCATCAAACAGAATAATTTTATCGATGGGCTCAGGTTTATTGTTATCTAAATTCAAACTGCCAGATTTTAAGATCTCTTTGGCAATTTGTTTTCCAATAAAACCTGTTCCACCAGTGATTAGCACATTCATACAGAGGTCCTTTCCTAGTTTTTATTCACTTAAAAACTTTTGTAATTGTCGTGAATTAAACGATAAGGAGTCCCTGCAATAATTTCCAATGAATAATTTCTAAATATTGATAACTTTTTAATATCAGTTTTGTGTTTATAAATTTACTCAATAAAGCAAGTTGTCTTTCAACTTGAAAACCTCAAACCGCTCCATGGCTTAAGGCTGAATACTTTATTTACGTTTCGCATTTTTAAGTAAGATATTTATAAATGCTGCTGCAATATCAGAAACTGGTTCATCTTTACGCGTCAAAATTCCATAATCCTGCGCATCTAAAATTAGATCTGTTTCTAAAATCTGCAATTGCCCTTCTTTTACCTGATCGATCACCATGGCTTCGGGTAACATTCCTACCATAGGCGCGCCTTTTAAGATCTGCAAAAAGGTCTGCATCGACATGGTATTGACTGTATTTAAAGGAATTTTGACTTTAGCTCGGGCAAATGCGCCTTCCATACGTTGTCGAATTGGCGTGCCTTTAGGGTAGAGTACCCACGGCCAATTTAATAATTCTTCTAGTTTACAAAACTTTTTCTTGGCACATGGATGAGCATTATTAACAACAATGCAAAACGGCTCCGGGCCTAAAGGTTGAAAATCAAAAAACTGACTTTGCGTCACATCGGTAAAACGGCCAATAGCTAAATCTAAAGTATGCTCACTTAGCATTTCCATTAAATGGTCACTGGTCTGCTCAACAACATCGATAGAAAGTAGTGGCCATTGTTTCTTAATCTCAATAATTGAGTTTGGAATCACCACAGCGGTTGCTGCAAAGATACCACCTACTTTTAAAAACCCGTGACCGCCTAACCGTAAAATTTCAATATCTTCGACAAAATGCTTTGCATCGTTTAATACACGCTGGGCATATCGAATTACATGTTCGCCTAAAGCCGTTACTGGCATATTTCGAGGTAATCGTTCAAAAACAGGAAAGCCCAGTAAACCTTCTATTTCCTTTAGCATTTTACTCACCGCAGGCTGACTTAGGTTCATCTGCTCGGCTGCCAAATGCATGTTATTGGTTCTCGCCAAAGTTTCTAACAACACCAGATGTTTGAATTTCAACCAATTATTTAAACTTGCGTAAGTTAAATCCGCCATTTTCAAAAATCCTTTTCGATAACTTTTCGTTATTAATAATTAAATTATTACGATTGGTGTTTATTAAATAAGAAACATATCATGATTTCAAATAAAAGAAGGATGCTTTAAATGAACTTTACGTTAAATTCCCAGAACTCATTACCAGACGATGCTACTCAAGGATGTTTAATTGGTCGCGCATGGATTCCCAACCAAATTTCTGGTCCATCTCCGATTCTTTTAAAAGGTGATCAGGTTTTTGATATTTCTGAAAAGTTCCACACTATTTCCCAGTTACTTGAGAGTTCAGATCCTTTAAAAGCTTTAGCTGAAATTGAAGGAAAATTAGTTGGCTCAATTGATGAGTTATTTGCCAATACAGTCGCTGAGCCAGATACAAATAAGGCATATTTTTTAGCCCCTATTGATCTGCAAGTGATTAAAGCAGCTGGTGTCACCTTTGCAGCAAGCATGCTAGAGCGTGTGATTGAAGAACAAGCGGGCGGCGATGCACAAAAAGCTCAATCGATCCGTGCAGTTGTGCAAGGCGTAATTGGCGATAATTTAAAAACAATTGAACCTGGTTCTGAAAAAGCACTTCAACTTAAAGAATATTTAATTGAACAAAAAATGTGGTCTCAATATCTTGAGGTGGGTATTGGTACCGACGCTGAAATTTTTACTAAAGCACCTGTCTTAGCAGCTGTGGGAACAGGCCAAAATATTGGTATTCACCCAAAGTCTGAGTGGAATAATCCAGAACCAGAAGTTGTATTGGTTGCAAATAGCCAAGGTAAGATTTTAGGTGCGACTTTAGGTAACGATGTGAATTTACGGGACTTTGAAGGCCGTAGTGCCTTACTGTTGAGTAAAGCCAAAGATAACAATGCATCTTGTGCAATTGGACCGTTTATTCGCCTTTTTGACCATACTTTTACTTTAAATGATATCCGTGCTTGCGATGTTGAACTGCAAATTCAAGGTACAGATAACTTTGTGCTTAATGGTGTGAGTTCTATGTCTCAAATTAGCCGTGACCCGGAAGATTTAATTCAACAAACACTGAATGAAAATCACCAATATCCAGACGGTTTTGTTTTGTTCTTAGGTACTTTATTTGCACCGACTCAAGATCGAGAACAAGCTGGGGCTGGCTTTACCCATAAAGTTGGAGATGTGGTCCATATTCATTCACCTAAACTCGGCACTCTATACAACACGGTCATGACCAGTGACAAAGCAACGCCGTGGAATTTTGGAATAAATGCTTTGATGCGTAACTTGAAGCAGCGTGAATTACTATAATTTTCACGTATTATCGATCGTTTGAATTGCAAAATTCATCTCGTGAATAAACTAAATTTCAAAAAGTATGAGTGAAAGGATCAAAAAATGAATGATCAAAATAAACGGATTTTTTTACGTAGCCAAGAATGGTTTGATGATCCTGAACATGCTGACATGACAGCACTTTATGTTGAGCGTTATATGAATTATGGCCTGACCCGTGCCGAGCTACAATCCGGCCGCCCGATTATTGGGATTGCACAAACTGGCAGTGATTTAACTCCATGTAACCGTCACCACAAAGAACTTGCTGAACGCGTTAAAGCGGGTATTCGAGATGCGGGTGGTATTCCCATGGAATTCCCTGTCCACCCGATTGCAGAACAAACCCGTCGTCCAACTGCTGCACTTGACCGCAACTTAGCCTATTTAGGTTTAGTTGAAATCTTACATGGTTATCCACTTGATGGCGTGGTGCTAACCACAGGTTGTGACAAAACTACCCCTGCCTGTTTAATGGCAGCCGCAACAGCAGATATACCAGCAATCGTGTTATCTGGTGGGCCAATGTTAGATGGTCACTTTAAAGGTGAGTTAATTGGCTCAGGCACTGTGCTTTGGCATGCAAGAAATTTACTTGCCACGGGTGAAATTGACTATGAAGGGTTTATGGAAATGACCACTTCCGCATCCCCTTCGGTCGGGCATTGCAACACCATGGGTACTGCACTTTCAATGAATGCATTAGCAGAAGCTTTAGGTATGTCTTTACCGACATGTGCAAGCATTCCAGCGCCTTATCGCGAACGTGGGCAAATGGCCTATATGACTGGCAAAAGAATATGTGAAATGGTCCTAGAAGATTTACGACCATCTAAAATCATGAATAAACAATCATTTGAAAACGCCATTGCTGTAGCCTCAGCATTAGGTGCATCAAGTAATTGCCCTCCTCACCTCATTGCAATTGCTCGTCATATGGGGATTGAGCTGAGTTTAGAAGACTGGCAACGTGTTGGGGAAAGCATCCCGCTCATTGTGAACTGTATGCCGGCGGGTAAATATTTGGGTGAAGGTTTCCACCGTGCCGGTGGTGTTCCTGCTGTATTACATGAATTACAAAAAGCAGGTGTTTTATATGAAGACTGTGCATCAGTCAGCGGTAAAACGATTGGGGAAATTGCTAAAAATGCAAAAACCTCAAATGCAGATGTCATCTTCCCTTATGAACAACCATTGAAACATGGCGCTGGTTTTATCGTGCTGAGTGGTAATTTCTTTGACAGTGCCATTATGAAAATGTCTGTCGTTGGTGAGGCATTTAAGAAAACCTATTTATCTGACCCAAATAGTGAAAATAGCTTTGAAGCACGTGCAATCGTTTTTGAAGGTCCCGAAGACTATCACGCACGTATCAATGACCCTGCCTTAAACATTGATGAACATTGTATTTTGGTCATTCGTGGCGCAGGTACGGTAGGTTATCCGGGCAGTGCTGAAGTCGTCAATATGGCCCCACCCGCAGAGTTAATTAAAAAAGGAATTGACTCTTTGCCTTGTTTAGGTGATGGCCGTCAAAGCGGTACGTCTGCCAGCCCTTCTATTTTAAATATGTCACCCGAAGCGGCGGTAGGCGGTGGAATTGCCTTACTTAAAACCAATGACCGTTTACGTATTGATTTAAATAAACGTTCAGTCAACGTACTCATTTCTGACGAAGAGTTAGAACAACGCCGCCGTGAATGGAAACCGACGGTCTCTGCATCTCAAACACCTTGGCAAGAAATGTATCGCAACATGGTAGGTCAATTATCTACTGGTGGTTGTTTGGAACCCGCAACTTTATACATGCGAGTCGTAAACCAAGACAACCTTCCAAGACATTCTCATTAATTTCAGGATATTTGTTATGACCATTATCGGACACAACTTTATTGGCGGTTCACGTAGCGCACAAAGTTCTACTTTACTAAAAAGTGTAGATGCAACGACTGGCGAAACTTTGCCTTATGAATTTCACCATGCAACCGAGCAAGAGGTCAATCAGGCCTGTGAAGCAGCCAGTCAAGCTTTTAAGACTTACCGCCATACTTCACCTGAACAGCGCGCTACCTTTTTAGAAAATATTGCCGATGAGCTCGATGCATTAGGTACAGATTTTCTTGAAATTGTCTCACAAGAAACCGCTTTACCGCTGGCACGTTTGCAAGGCGAACGTGGCCGTACCAGTGGGCAAATGCGCCTATTTGCCAAAGTGTTACGTCGTGGTGACTTTTTAGGTGCGCGTATTGATACAGCCTTGCCTGAGCGTCAGCCTTTACCTCGCCCAGACTTGCGTCAGATTAAAATCGGTGTTGGCCCTGTGGCAGTCTTTGGGGCAAGTAACTTTCCGCTCGCTTTTTCAACTGCAGGAGGTGACACGGCTTCTGCACTCGCCGCAGGTTGTTCTGTAGTGGTAAAAGCCCATAGTGGACATATGGCCACAGCAGACTTTGTCGCTCAAGCAATTGAACGTGCCGTAGAAAAATCAAATATGCCTAAAGGCGTATTTAACATGATCTATGGTAATGGCGTGGGTGAACCACTAGTGAAACATCCTTTAATACAGGCTGTAGGTTTTACAGGTTCACTTCGTGGTGGCCGCGCTTTATGTGACATGGCCGCAGCCCGTCCACAGCCAATTCCAGTCTTCGCGGAAATGAGCAGTATTAACCCGATGCTGATGTTGCCGGAAGCCTTGAAAAACCGTGGCGAAAAAATTGCACAGGACTTAGCCGACTCAGTTGTTTTAGGCTGTGGTCAGTTTTGTACCAATCCGGGTTTAATTTTAGGTATTAAATCAGCCGAATTTACTCAGCTCATTAGCAACCTGACTGAAATTATGGGCGCTAAGCCTGCGCAAACTATGCTGAATGCCGGCACCTTAAAAAGTTATACCGCAGGTCTTGAGCACTTAACTGCACATCAAGGCATTGAACATTTGGCAGGTAAAACCCAGCAAGGCAATCAGGCGCAACCGCAACTGTTTAAAGCTGATGTTGAATTATTGCTAGCAGGCGACCAGCTTTTACAAGAAGAAATCTTTGGGCCAACCACAGTCATCATTGAAGTTGAAGATAAAGCCCAACTCATTCAGGCCTTACAAAGCATGAATGGGCAACTGACCGCGACTTTAATTGCTGATGAAGCAGACTTAACCGAGTTTGCAGATGTAGTTCCAGTTTTAGAGGAAAAAGCCGGTCGATTACTTATAAATGGCTACCCAACGGGTGTAGAAGTATGTGATGCCATGGTACCCGGCGGGCCATACCCAGCCACTTCAGATGCACGAGGTACTTCTGTTGGAACCTTGGCCATTGACCGTTACTTACGCCCTGTGTGTTATCAAAACTATCCGCAAAGTTTATTGCCAGAGGCTTTAAAAGACAGTAACCCGTTGCAGATTTTAAGATTGGTGAATGGTGAGATGACCAGAGAAGCGATCTAATCAATTAAAAAAAGAGACCACAAAATGGTCTCTTTTTAATTTCTACATCCAGAGCTTATAGATAGAATAAAATTTTCTAAATTAACTTGGTTTGTAATTGATATTTTTTAAAAATAAATCAACTGCATATTCAACCCAAGTGCTAATTTCATTCTCTGATATTAAATAATCAGGATGCGTCAAACATTTTAGATGAGCATCACTTCTTAATAACGATAAAAATATATTCGCAGCAACTTCTGAAGAAGAGCTTAATTCAATTTCGCCCTGTTTAACGGATTTTTCTAGATATCCTGCAATGATATTTGCTAGACGCTGTGGACCCAATTCAAAGAATTTTTCAGATAACTCAGGGAATCTTACAGCTTCTGCAATACAGACCCTAAAAAAAGCCAATCCTGAATGCGATAATATAAAACACAGATAGGTCTTCCCAATTTCAGTTAGAGCTGAGCGTAAATTGTCAGCTTTTGTCTCAACTAAAATAATTTGTTTTTGCATGTTGGTACATTGACGTTCAATCACCGCTGCAAACATCGCTTCTTTATTCTTATAGCAACCATACATCGTTGCTTTTGAAACCCCCGCTTCCTTTTGAATCATGTCTGTCGTTGTGCCACTAAAGCCGTGAATCAAAAAAAACTTTGTTGCTGCATCTAGAATTTTTTGATCTTTTTCATGAGCTTTCGTTAAACCAGACATATTGACCTTATAAAAATTTTAGCGATTTCGTTCTAAGTGTAACTCATCGAAAAGTTCAAAATCGAGAATTGACGGAAATTTAATTAAAGAGTAGAGTACCGATCGGTACAGTACAGTAAATATATACTCCGTGCAATGAATTGATGTTTAAGATTTAAGGTAAAAGATGAATACAAAGCCACTCATCGGTTTAGCAGGTGCAATATTTGCTGCAATGACTGTTGAATTTAATAACCGAATTACCAGCATTACTTTAGTCGACATTCGAGGTGCGATGGGCATTAGTGTCGACTCGGGTTATTGGGTTAACAGTATTTACGCAAGTGCAATGATTATTGGAATGATCCTGTCTACGAGTTGGGCAGTCATTTTCTCTATGCGCAGAGTTCTTCTTTTTGCCATAGGACTTTGCCTTTTTTCTAGCGTTTTAATCCCTTTTAGCCCAAATATCGAAATCTTTTATCTATTACGTGGCTTACAAGGGCTCGCCAATGGTTTAACCATTCCTTTGCTCATGGCCTGTGCGCTTAGATTTTTAGGACCTGATATTCGACTATGGGGCTTAGCCTGCTATGCATTAACTGCGACGTTCTTTCCCAACTTAAGTGCTGCACTCTCAGCTTTTTACTTAGATGTAATTGGATGGAAAATGATATTTTTTCAAACCATTCCTTTTTGTGCGCTAAGTGCTGCTCTGGTGTATTTTGGTATTCCCCAAGATCCATTGAATTATTCAAAAATAAAAACTTACGATTGGATGGGTGCCATTTTAGCGATTATTAGCTTAGCGAGCCTGAGTACCATGTTGTTGCATGGCAATCATTTAGATTGGTTCCATTCTAAATTCATTTGTGTATTAGCCTTAATCAGTGCGATTACTTTACCTTGGTTTTTCATACATGAATGGCGTTATCCGTCACCACTCATTAAACCGCAAATGCTCGAAATCCGAAATTTTGCTTATGCTGTTTTCGCACTCTTTTGCTTTGTCATTATTGGTATGTCCACCAGCACATTACCACTCAATTACTTAAGTGCTGTACATGGCTATAAACCCACTCAGACCATGTGGATTGGCTTACAAATTGCGGCCCTGCAATTTATCTATATTCCTATTGTTGTGAAGCTTTTAAATCAAGCTTGGGTGGATAGCCGATATGTACACGGATTTGGTTTACTTCTGGTCATTGCGGGTTGCCTAGGTGCAAGTCAACTTGATACCACATGGAATCAAGACCAATTTTATTTTTGGCATGCAATCTCATGTCTGGGGCAAACCTGTGTCGTGCTCTCGCTCTTAATGATGGGGACAAACAGTGTTCACCCAACTATGGCAATTTATGCATCCCCTATGATTAATACCCCGCGTGCGATTAGCGGTGTACTGGGTGTTTGTATTTTAGACTGGGTCAATCGAGTTCGCGGTGAATATCATTCAACCCGGCTGATTGAAAATACAGCCCAACCTGTTTTCCAAAATATTCAAGGCCCTGTTATTAACCCACTTACTCCACCTGTGCTCACCGCAAATGGTGCAGATCGTGTTTCAGGTGGTTTATCTGCCCTAAATTCTGCGATTCAAGCACAACAATCTGTTTTAGTTATTAGCGATCAATATCTCATCTTAGCTGGCCTTACCGCTATTTTGTTTATTGTGATGTTGATTTTGCCAGTTCGAACTTATCCGCCACGTATTGCTCTCATTAAGTTAATGAATAGTCATAACTCAGGAAAATCTTTATGAGTACTCTCGAAGCCCAAGACACCACCCGTACCGAACCACCCAAGTTAACCAAGGTGCAATTTCTCAAAAAGCATTGGGTTATGGCTATTGCGTTTATTATTGTCTTAGCATCTATTTTATGGGTTTTAAAACTTATATTTTTACCCTCTTCAATTGTTGAAACAGACGATGCGCGTGTGGATGTAGAGTACTCAACCATTGCCCCTAAAGTATCTGGCAATATTGAAGAAATTTATATTAAAGATCACCAGACCGTAAAAAAAGGCCAACTTTTAGCAAGAATTGATGCACGTGATTATCAAGCTGCTTTGGCTGAGGCTGAATCTAATTATGCAAAAGCACAAGCTGACGTGAGTGAAGCGATGCTGGCTGTTGAGAGACAACCGACTGTTATTCGAGAAACAGAAGCACAGCTAAGAAAAGTAGAAGCTGGAATTAAGCTCACAAAAGACAATACGGCGCGTTATGAGCAACTACAAGCACTTGGAGCGGAATCTAGATTAATTACCCAGCAGTCTAAGACTACATTGACTGAACAATATGCTGACTTAGACAGTAGTAAAGAAAAAGTGATTGATGCACAGTATCAGCTCAACCAATACAAGATTCAGGTACAAGCCAAACAAGCTGCTCTTAAACAAGCACAAGCCGCACTTGATAAAGCAAAACTGAATTTGAGCTATACAGAGGTTCGTGCGCCTATTGATGGCATGATTGGTCAAAAGTCAGCTAACGTAGGTAACTTTGTGAGCGCTGGTAATCCACTCATGGTGGTTGTTCCTTTAGATCAGGTTTATGTAGAAGCCAACTTCCGTGAAATTGAGTTAAAAAAGATCAAGATCGGACAACCAGTTAAAGTCTATGTAGATGCTTATAACGTTGAATTAAAAGGTGTGGTAGACAGCTTTTCTCCTTCTACTGGCGCATTTTTCTCTCCGATCTCTGCGACCAATGCAACTGGTAATTTTACCAAGATTGTTCAGCGTCTTCCTTTACGAATCAAGCTTATTGAAAATCAAAAAGACGTTAAATTATTACGCCCAGGTTTATCTGTTTTAGTCTCTATTGATACGACTAAATAGTTCGTCTAGATCTTGGAATATGAGAGAAAAAAAGAGACCTTTTACGGTCTCTTTTTTAATTTAATCTAAATTCATGGCAACCGCTCTGGTTGCTTTACGCTTTCGCGTGACGAACAACCCACAAACAACCACAAGCGAAGTTACACCTAAAGATAAAGTGGTTTCATAACTATATGCTGGCGAGAAGAACATGTAAGCCAATACACTTAAAATAATAATAATGACAAACCAAGTCAGCCATGGGAATAACCACATTTTAAATGGAATTTCCGCTCCAGCTGCTTCTAACTTATGTCTTAAACGTAGTTGTGAGAACGCAATAACCAAGTACACCAGTAATGCAATTGACCCTGTGCTTGAGAGCAATAAGCCAAATACTTTTCCAGGGAATACATAGTTAATGACACAACACACTAAACCAATGAAAGTTGAAGAAAATACTGCAATTGCAGGTACACCCGCATAATTGATTTTAGTTACGGCTTTAGGCGCTTCCCTACGAGGGCCCAAAAGAAATAGCATACGAGAAGACGTATAAATTGCGGCATTCATACAACTCGCAACGGCGATAAATACGACCGTATCAATGATGAGTTTAGTGCCCGGTACATTTAAGCTCATTAAAACGTATTGGAATGTCCCGTACTTCTGTAAATCTGGTGAACGCCAATCGACAAGTGAAACGGCAATGAACATCGAAACTACAAAGAAAAGAATAATACGGTACAGCACCAAGTTGGTGGCACGTCTGATTTTCTGTTTAGGGTTTGATGACTCTGCTGCGGCAATCGAGACAATTTCTACACCAAAGAATGAAAATGCCGTAATTAAAATTGCCGATAAAATGCCTCCCATACCGTGCGGCATAAAACCGGCGTTATTGTATAAATTGGCAACGCCGCTAACATTTTTAGCTAAAGGCCAAATACCTGAAATTGCCAAAATACCAATAATAATGAAACCGATAATGGCAACCACTTTAACTAAGGAAAACCAGAACTCAAACTCACCAAAACTTTTGGTACTAAAAAAGTTGGCCAAGCTTAGGAACACAATAAAACAGAACGCATAGATAGAAACTGAAACGTTCGGAAACCATGAATGTAAAATTTCAGCACCTGCAATGGCTTCAACTGGAATTGCAAGCACCCAAAACCACCAATATAACCAACCAATGGTAAAGCCTGCCCAAGGGCCAATCGCTTTACGGGCATATGTAGAAAATGAACCAGTGTCCGGCTCTAAAACGGCCATCTCACCCAACATTCGCATCACCAGAAATACCATAATGCTGGTAATCAGGTATGCAAGAATCACCGCTGGGCCTGCCTTGGCAATTGCAGAAGATGAGCCTACAAATAAACCTGCACCAATAACACCACCAATACTAATCATTGTGATATGGCGATTTGAAAGTCCTTCGCCTAATTTTTTTGTTGTATCATTATTCATATTTCAATCCTTAAAAATATATTTATAAAAACAATCTATTACATGTTTAAAATCCTACGGTAATGAAAAGGGAAAACCTGATGTTTTCCCCTTGTTGTAATAATTAATTTAAAGTTGGCATTGAAAATTGTTTTGCTTCACGGACCTGAGCAGATGGCCAACGTTGCGTAATAGTTTTACGGCGTGTGTAAAAACGGACGCCATCTGGACCATACGCATGTAAATCACCGAATAATGAACGCTTCCAACCACCAAAGCTATGGTAAGCAACAGGTACCGGTAAAGGTACATTAATACCGACCATACCAACTTGAATATGGCTACTAAAATAGCGTGCTGCTTCCCCATCACGGGTATAGATACAAGTACCATTACCATATTCATGGTCATTAATGAGTTGCATGGCTTCTTGCATAGTATTCACACGCATAACTTGTAACACAGGACCAAAAATCTCTTGCTGGTAGCTGGTCATGTTTGGTGTGACTTGATCAATTAAAGTTGGCCCAACAAAGAAGCCTTTTTCATAGCCTGCTGGTTTTGCATCACGGCCATCTACCACAATTTTTGCGCCTTGCTGTTCTGCACTTTGAATATAGGCTTGTACCTTGTCTTTATGTGCTTGAGTAATCAATGGGCCAAAATCATTGCTTGCATCTGCATAGTTGCCGAACTTCAATTTTTTCATTTCTTGAGTCAGCTTATCAATGACCACATCGGCAACTTCATCACCAATGGCAACTGCTACTGACAATGCCATACAACGTTCACCAGAAGAACCAAAAGCTGCGCCTAACAATGAAGTGACTACGTTATCAATATCGGCATCAGGCATAATAATCGCATGATTTTTTGCACCGCCTAATGCTTGGCAGCGTTTACCAGTTGAAGTGGCTGTACGGTAAATATATTCAGCAATTGGTGTTGAACCCACAAAGCTAACCGCCTGAATACGAGGATGATGTAATAAAGCATCTACCGCTTCTTTGTCACCATTCACCACGTTAAACACGCCGTCAGGTAAACCCGCTTGTTTTAATAATTCTGCAAGGTATAAAACCACAGAAGGCGCTTTTTCAGAAGGTTTTAAAATAAAGCAGTTACCGCAGACCAGTGCCATTGGGAACATCCATAAAGCCACCATGGCCGGGAAGTTAAACGGTGTAATGCCAGCCACAACACCTAACGGTTGGAACTCGCTCCATGAGTCGATATCTGGACCGACATTTTTTGAATATTCCCCTTTTAAAAGCTCTGGTGCGCCACAAGCATATTCAACATTTTCAATACCACGTTGTAATTCGCCTTGAGCATCATGAGAAATTTTACCGTGCTCTTGTCCAATCAAAGCGCAAATCTTTTCGGCATTTTGCTCTAATAATTGTTTGAACTTAAACATGACACGCGCACGTTTAATGACTGGTGTATCGCGCCATGCAGGAAATGCTTGCTCGGCTACCTGAACTGCCTCATTTACCGTTTGAGGATCTGCAATTTCAACCTCTTTACTAATTTCACCCGTCGCAGGATTGTAAACTGGCTGTTTTCTTGCCGTTTTAGATACAATTCTTCCTTGAATGAAATGCCCTAGCACTTTTTTGGCTTGTTCACTATGCGTACTATTTTCAGTTGAAACTTCTTCATAGCTAAAATCTTCTAGGCCATTTGTCATTGTTGTTACTCCTTACTACAATTAGTTTTTAGATCAAACTGTATTTTTCATTTAGATTTAGAAAATGGGTCTGTTGGCATTACAGACCTTGGTAAAATACCTAATAAACCTTAATTCACTTGATAAAGTGCATCGCCCACGGCATTCATTAAGCGGTCAATATCTGCTTCTGTACCGTTAAACATTGGACCGAACTGAAGCGTGTCGCCTCCAAAGCGAACATAGAACCCTTCTTTCCAAAGTTTCATACCAAGCTCAAAACCTCGGATTGTGGCATCGCCATCACGCGGAGCTAACTGCAACGCACCAATCAAGCCACAGTTGCGAATATCTAAAATGTGCGGTGCGCCTTTTAAACCATGCAGCATTTTTTCAAAACTTGGAGCTAACGCCGCAGATTGAGCCAACAGGTTTTTCTTTTCTAAAACTTCAAGCGCAGCTAAAGCAGCCGCACAAGCAACTGGATGTGCCGAATAGGTATAGCCGTGGGTAAATTCAATAGCATGTTCAGGTAACTCTTGCTGCATAAAGGCAGAATAAATTTCATGGCTTGCCACCACACCACCTAAAGGAATGGCACCATTGGTCACTTGTTTCGCAAAGTTCAAAATATCTGGTGTTACCCCAAAGTATTCTGCCCCTGTCCACGTTCCTAAACGCCCAAAACCTGTAATCACCTCATCAAAAATTAACAAGATGTCATGCTGATCACAGATCTCTCTTAAACGTTGTAAATAGCCCGTTGGCGGTACAATACAACCTGCTGAACCAGAAATAGGTTCAACAATGACGGCTGCAATATTTGAAGCATCGTGTAGCTCAATTAACTTAAGCATTTCATTGGCAAGTTCTACCCCACCTGTTTCTGCACCGCCTTTGGTAAATGTTAAATTTGGCTGCAAGGTATGCGGTAAATGGTCTACATCCATAAGCTGACCAAACATTTTACGGTTGCCACCAATACCACCTAAGCTTGTTCCCGCAACGTTTACACCATGATAGCCACGTGCACGACCAATCAATTTGGTTTTACTTGGTTTACCTTTAATACGCCAATACGCACGTGCCATTTTGATCGCCGTATCTGCCGACTCTGAGCCCGAGTTGGTAAAGAAAACATGTTGTAGTTTTTCAGGCATATGCTGAACAATTTTATCTGCCAGCTTAAAAGACAACGGGTGACCAAACTGGAACGCTGGTGAGTAGTCGAGCTGACCTAATTGAGCACTTACAGCTTGTTGAATTTCAGGAAGCGTATGACCAGCACCACACGTCCATAGGCCTGAGAGTGAGTCATAAATTTCACGGCCCGAATCATCAATTAAATACGACCCTTTGGCACCCACAATCATACGTGGGTCTTTAGCAAAGTTTCGGTTTGCTGAAAAAGGCATCCAGTGTGCCTGATAATTTATATACATATTATTATTGGTTTGAACCGCGTCCAAAGTATGTTCAGAGTCGCTGAATTTATCCGTATCAAACATAACCATTCCTGTTTATTTTCAAATTATGGTTTGAGTGTACATAGCGTGATAAGTTTGATAAATTCAAATTATCTTGAGTTTAGATTTAAAAAAACAAAACTAAATGAAACCTAAAAAATTAAATCAAGTCACTGATTTTGATATTAAATTACTTAAAATATTTAAAACGGTTTGCGACTGTCATAGTTTTACATCTGCAGAAAGCATTCTTGGCATTAGCCGTTCTGCAATTAGTTTGCATATGAGTGATTTAGAAAATCGTTTGGGCATTCGACTATGCCAACGTGGTCGCGCAGGTTTTGCCCTGACCGACGAAGGACGGGAAATTTTAGAATATATCGAAGTACTTACGGCAGCGATTGAAGACTTCCGTTCTAAAGTTAACCAAATGCATAACCGTCTTAAGGGTGAGTTTAATATCGGAATTATTAATAATCTTGTGACGATGCCAAGAGGTTATATCACCAATACGTTGACCCAACTTGCAGAGGAACATGCCGAGGTTATTATTAATATCAGTATGAGTACTTTGTCAGATATTGAATGCCGTGTGCTCGATAACCGTTTACATGCAGGTGTTATTCCACTTGTTACGCCTTTGTCTGGTCTAGACTATTTCGATTTATATAGTGAAAGTTCATTTTTGTACTGTGGCAAAAATCATCCCTTGTTTAGCCAGTGCAGCAATATGAATCTAGATGAGTTGAAAAAATGGCAAGCAGTCCTTCCTAATTATGCCATCACACCAGAAGCAGCAAAGTTGCATCAGCTTTTAGACTGTAAAGCGACAGCAAGTGACCGTGAAGGCATCGCATTTCTGATTTTAACTGGAAAATTTTTAGGTTTTTTACCCGACCACTATGCAAAAAAATGGGTTGAAGATGGTTTTATGCAAGCTGTTTCAAAGAAAAAAATGCATTACAGCACACCTATTTGTTTAATTACTCACAAGGGCAAAAATCATAATATTATTTTAAAAACCTTTATGGAGATGCTTGAGAAGCGGATTGTTGCGAGTTAAAAATCTTTACTATTTTTATGATAAAACGATTAAATTAATTTATCTTATTCCATTTTTTCTTACTTAATTCAAAATAAAATATTAAAAATAAGTATATTAGGAATTATTAATTCCTAATATACTTATTTAATTTTAAATTAATTAATTTTTATATAATAATCGCCCTGTTGTTAACTCTGCAAATAAATTTGACTCTTCATCACCCCTAACAGTTCCTTGACTAGAGTAAAAACCTAATTTCTTTCTATATCTTATTAAATAATCAAATAATGTTCCAAATTTTTTTACTGTATTATTGTTTTCATCCCACTCATAAACAATATCATTAATATCCTTTGTATACATGAAGAAAATATTAGCATGTTCATTCTCACCACAAATCTCAAAATATTGTTCTTCAGCTAAATTTAATTTCTCACCATTCTCTCTATAATTGATAGCAAGTTCCTCATCAGCCATTAAATTTTTTTGCCTTTGTATATTAAATCCAGCATTTCTATAATATCTATATATGTAAAAATTATCACCAAAAATCAATCCCCCTGAACATTTACCCATAGTTGTTAGCAACTCTTTCAATTGACCATGCACAGAAATATTATTTAACTTTTCAATTTCAATAATTTCTTTTTCAGAATAACCTTCAATCCGATCTAAATATTCAATAAAATTATTTCTTTGAGATCTAATTGAAGACAGCATTTTTATTAATTGATTCATAAAAAATTCCTTATGGATTTCTACGTGTCGAACCATGGTTAACTAACATTGAAAAGTTAGCGTTTTTTTCAACAAACATGTTAATTGTGCTACCACATCCTTGACAAGCACCCAAAGAGCTAGCAGAAGTATTTTGAATATTAAGAACGATACTTGTAGGCTGCTTCGAATTATGCTCCATTAAATAAGCCATTAATTTTTTTTCTGCATGATTTCCATTAAATTGATCACCATTTGGCATATTAGGCAGAATATCAGGGTTGTCCTTACGAATAACTTGATAAGTAACATTATTAATTGTTACTTGATCTGGCGCATTCCCATGCCATTTATCGGAATTCACTGCGAGATAGTGCTTAACACCACCACTATTAGTAACTTTAGCCGTTGCAATAGATAGATCCTCTGCTTGTGCAGAAGATTTTAGAAAAGGAATAATGCCTTGCTGTTGAGCTTCAATTTTATTTTTAGCTAGAAAACTTCTTATTTCATTTAACTCCGTTAAAGCTGTTCCTTTTAAATCTTGTACTCCTAAACGCTGTAAAGCAGCTTTACTAGCTTGCACACCAAATACTGAGAGAAATTTTGAAGCAACACTTCCTACACCAACCCCAATAAAGTTCTGTTCGGTATAGTCTGGAACAATTTTTCCTGTACCATGGTTCTGTATATAATTAGTTGTGCTTTGAGCAAATGCTTTTAACTCATCTGGGACAGTAATTTTTATTCGATTATTTTTAATTAAATCTGGATTAATATAATAATCACTACCTGTTATTTTTGTTGGATCATTAAATTGTTCATTTGTTGATAAAAACACTTTTAGTGGTTTATTAGTAGAAAAATCAATTACTTCAGTTTTTCCATTCTTCAATATAAGATTCGAATTTTGATACTGTTTTACAATTTTCTGTGCAGTCTCGAGATCTTTAAGTTGTTTTTCAAGTGTGCCGCTCCCGAAATATTGATTATTCTCGCTAGCTAATACCCATCCCTTAATTGTTTCATTTTTAAAATTTCGTCCTCTCGCATCTACCTCTGCAAAGGCAACCATTTGTAATATTTGATACCAGTATTCTTCTGTACCTGATGTATTTTGTTGCATTAATTTTTTAGCTTCATTTCTTAAAATTACTTTCTCTGTATTATGTAACTGTCTATTATTAGCTATTGCGATTTCAGCAGATTGTGTTGCTATATTAGTATCTAAACCAGTATAAGCAGCTACACCCGCTACGACTAATTTGGATAACTCTCTGAGTTTAGCCTGCTGCTTCTGAAACTCATCTAATGTCAAATTAGGGTCTGGGGCCTCTAATTGCTCAGCTATTATCTCTCCAAATGCAGAACCAAATGCAGCACTTCCGCAATCCTTATTTTGGATTGAGGCGCTAGCACAACCAGCTAGACCATGTAAAACCTTATGAATAACATAATTTGTATCAAGGGTATTACTTTCAAATACTTTAATCTGAGTCGATAAGTTTGCTTGAAGAGTTTTACTTAGTAAGTTTAAGAAATTACCTTCAAGTACTTCTGAAAAACTACCTCCCTGTATCCCTGTCTCTACTAAAGACTTACCAACTACTTGTGCAGTATCATTAATAAAATTAGTAAATTTATTTGGCGTAATCCCTGTCGAACTTAACGTATTGCTCCATGTAGTATTTATCCCATCCATTGCAAATTGTGTAACTGCAGCAACAGCCATGTTTTTTACAGTATCTTTAGAACCTAAATCCTTTAATGTCTTACCAATATCACCTTTATTATTAACTAGAGATATTACTGCTTGTGTTTTTAAACTTGTGAGGGCTGCTGTTCCCATGGAGCCCCAACTAATACCACCACCTGCTGCAGCTGCTGGCCCTGTACCTACTCCTGAAGTAAGAATAGTTACAATAATTACAATAATCGCTGCACCAGCTCCAGTTAAACCTTCTTGTTTATAGTCCCAGTCTTTTTGAGTTAGTAAAACTTTTTGCCAATCTACATCTTTTCGATTTACTAATTCTTTTAAATATTCGTTTCCTGGTTTTTTAGATAAATCAAGAATCGCATCACGTAGCTCTACCTTATTAGCATCTTTTTCACTAATTGGAACTTGCACACTCAAACCACCTGTAGCTTTAAAGGTAGGTAAAACTGGCCCATTAAAACTTGGTAATTGAGCAGTTTCAGTAATTGAACCTTTATCTTGCATTGACTGCCAGACTACAGAGTTTTTTTCTTTTTTTAGAGTTTCACTAACTGTAGAGGAAGCTCCTTCGAGCTGAATTGTTCCGCCCGCTTCTATGGTTGCTCCTTCAAGATAATTAAACTCAGTTCCTTTAAGTCGGGTATCAAAACCAGATTTAGTTGTAATATAATCAGCCGTTAAAACCGCAGGAATTTCTGATTTAATATCACGTGTATTTGTACTTTTACTATCATTATATTTAATGCCAACCCAAGTTTTTTTCTTCGTAATATCTGTTGTTTCCTGTCTAACATCATCGGCTGTAAGGAAATTTAAATCACCACCAGCTTGAATTGTAACTTTCCCCCCATTAGCCGTTAAGTTACTTGAATACATATCAATACTAGTACGATCTTTCCCTTTCATTTCCGCAGTATTTTTTCCTTCACTACGAATATTGATATCCTTAGCTACGATGTCAACTGATATCCCTAAAGATTTATTTGATGTTTTAACAGTGGTAATTCGTGTTTTTTTACCATACCATTTCTTTTGAGTTTCAGTTTGTTCACTTTTGTCATAACTATTATCAATTGCTACATCAAAAATAATATTTTTATTAGCTTCAATATTAACACTATTTGCTGAATCAATCCTTACCCCTTGTAAAACTAAATTGTCTGTCTTCTGCTGACCAGTTGCTTTGATTTTTACTCCTTTATAACCATTAATTTCGGTAGGGTTAACAGGACTACGCCATGAATAATTAGTATCTGTAGGTTTAGCAAATTCATATGAATCTTGAAGTGCATCAATAATTATTGAACTTTGAATTGTTCCTTGCTTAACACTATTTTCTTTATCACTATTGTATATGCCTTGGATATTATATGTCTCACCATTTAAAGTACCCATAGCCTCAATATTAACTTGGCCTTTTGCTGAATCAATCATTGCCCCGCTAATACTTACTCCTTTTGCAGCAGCAATATTAATATCATTATTATTAGATCTTAGTATTGGTTGCGCATGTTCATATCCTGTCAGCGATTGACTATATAGGGTTATCGCTTTATCAATATCATTTATTTCTTGTGGGTAAAGAATTGTAATTTTCCCTAACACCCATGCACCTAATTGAGGCAGCATTGGTCCGTTTGTAGTTCCGCTAATTTCAATTTTGACTAAATATTTACGCTCTAAGCTTTCTGCTAATTTTTTAGCCTCACTTACATTGAGCCCCAGTTCATTGGCACTGTGTAATCGTTTTTTTAAAATATCTAGAAGTTGGATATATTCTGGATCAGCAGCTAATTTATCATTTTCTTTTTGCAAATCTGTTTTAACAATCTTCAAATTATTAAGGTACTTAGTTGAAGATTGTTTATTTAAAGTATTTTTAATTCCACTAATGAAAACGTCCTCTTTAGTACTAACAATCTTAATATCTTTCTGTGCTGTTAACTGTGAACCTTGAATATCAACTTTAGCACCTTCTAAATTGATACCGCCATTTGCTGTATCCAACTTAACAACTTGTTCCGATCCATTTCCTTTAGCTCCTTCATAGCCTTTTAAGCTCAAAGTACCCGTTTTAGAAACAAGTTCAATATCACCTACCGCCTTTAGGCTATAAACTTTTGGGTCAATGGTTAAGTTAGAATTGGTTTGAATTGTTAAGTCACCATTCAGGCTATTTAACTTTGTATCATTCTTAAGTAAATCACTTCCGACCGCATTCAAGTTCAACCCAGTCTGACAAAAAAAAAACCCCCCCGCCTCTAATAAAACAGCCCCACCGGTTAAATTTGTATTTTGTAATACTTGGTTTCCTGTAGCCGTTACAGAGGTTACCCCTTTAGACGTTAAGTTTGTTACTTTATCCGCAATCCATTTGGTCGCTGGCGTATACTCAGCATTGCTATAAACTGTACGACCAGAGCTTACCGCCAGATGCTGATCGGATGTAGCATTCACGCCCTGTAAAGTCAGTAAATCTTTTGCATAGAGTTCCGTATTACCTTTTGACGTTAATACGCTATCGATAATTGTACTCATACCTGCTCTACTATTGATCGCAAGTTTACCAACAGTCGAGCTGAGGTCTGTATTTTGGATTTTAATATCAGATTTGCTATTTTCTATCGAAACGGTTTTTCCCTTTAGAACATTATTTACCGTTTTAAATCGACCCGTATCTCCAGTAACGACTACATCGGTATTCGCCTTTAGATTTATTCCATTATTACTCGAAACTAATATATCACCCTGATTCGCATTAACTTGTACCGATTGCAAGTTAACAGTGCCATCACCAATCGAGCCAAGCGTTACGCCTTTTAAACCACTAATAACGGACTGATCAGTTGTTAGTTCATCTTTATCAGCTGAAGGTATCGCCTTGGTTGTCTGGGTCGAGTTTAAATTTATATTTTTATTTGCGAGTATAGAAATCTTTCCAGCCGAAGATGTGGCCTTTAAGCTATTTGCAGTAACTCCACCAGCAAGTGCAGTTAGATTAATATCACCTTGAGCCTTGAGTGCCTGACTTAAAACAAGATCAGCAATTTCAGAACTCACATCAATATTCTTTTGTGAAGTCAGTTCACTATTGAGTGTTATTTGATTGGCATGTAGTTGAATACTGTCTTTATTCGAGATTTCTTTTGCCGTAACGATTAAATTATTGGCTGCATCAAGCTGAACCATGCCCGTAATAAGTGGAAGTGCCTTGTCAGCATTGTTCCAGACCAGATCACGTCCACTATAGGCTTTAATGTTTTTAACACGTGTTGCAGCGTTTTCAAGTGAAAATCCAAGATTCTTTAGGTTTAGATCTCCTGAACTATAAAGGTTTAAATCTTTACCCGCATAAATCGTTCCACCTTGAAGATCAATGATATTTTGGGTATTAGCCGAATTTGCTTGTAAGTTGATTGAACCTAAAGATGCCTGTATATGATTCTCTGTAAGTGATAACTTACCATTACTTAAAACATTTAAATCTTTGGCAGCAATCAGTTTTGCGCCTTTGGCTGCAACCAAGTCTTTTTGTACTTGTATGGTTGCTGTACCACGGTTACTTTTGAGTTCTGACCCAGCGGCAAGATTGATATTCGCTGCATCAATATAGACATCTCCACCTTGTGAGTCATCCATAATGCGGGTATCAGCAGCCAGATTGATATTACCTTTGGCATTAACGATTAAAGGTGATGAAGCCAGACTGCCGTTATTAATAATAATTTCTTTAGCATTTACATTCAGGTTATTACCTGAATCAATATTTAACATGCTATTACTGTTGATACTGCCTGATGAATTGATATCAGCAGCTGTACCAGTACCCGTTGTTTGTATGTTCACTAAACTTTGAGTTTTACTGGTCGAACTGATTGTACCGCTGTGCTCAATTTTTCCGGCACTGGTAATCACCAGATTGTTGACTGCCTGAATAGTCCCTGCGTTAGTCACGCCCAAACCTTTTTCAGTTCCCATCAAATAGATATTATTGGCGTACATCCCACCCAAAGCTTTAACATCTACAGCCAATGTCGGTGCGGTTCCTGTGCCAGTTTTAGCTGTAACATCCTGTAGATCTGCACTGACATTATTCGCCCCAGCAATGATCTGAATATCATTTTTGGCACGTAGTTCAGCACTAAGCTCTAATGCACGCGCATAGAGGTCTACATAATTTGCATCATTATTATTTCCCCCCAAACCAAATTTAGAATTAGGGTTCGCTGAAACCGTAATTTTTCCTTGGTCAATCGTAAACTGCTTGATACTGCCATCAACATTTAACTGAGGTTTACCTGTGGTAAAAATTGCCTTGTTGGCATTAATAAAGCCAGCACCTTTAATGCTAATACCAGACGGGTTGGCAATAATCACATCTGCCATTTGCCCGGCAACTTCCAAGTTCCCTTCAAAACGTGAAGCGGCTGATGAATTTACTTCATTTAAAATAACTCGCGCTTCGCCTGTGGCTAAAAATGGGTTGGCTGCAACGTTTCCTACTGTTTTTGTGGTAGCACCTTGACGGCTGTTATTCAGGACGGCACCTTCAGCCAGTACATCAAACTGTTTATAAATATTATGGGATATCCCATTTTTTGGAGTTTGAATATTAACGACAGGAACGACTGTACCAGCTGAGTTCTTACCAGCACCAATCACTGCTCTATTCGCAGCATTTGCAGCACTATCCGCTACAATACCCGCATAGACAGGTGCTAAAGGCATCCACAAACTTATACTGGCAACCAGTGCTTTCACTTGCCAAAGTTGATGAAATGCCTGAGATTCAGTGTTATCAATATTGCTCTGGGCACTTGCTTCACTTTGACCCGATGTCTTGGTCTGGCTTCGTACATTTTCGGCCACGGCCACAAACATTTGACGTGCTTTGCTATAAATAATGCGATAACTATTCTTGTTCATGAATAAAGTCTTTTCTAAAGTAAATTAATAAGAAAGGTTGATACTAAAACCGGTAACCCAGTCTTTTTTTATGCTGTCAGGTGCGATCAGCCCCCGACCTGTAAAGGCATCCAGATAAAAACTATTTTGATAAGTACGTAGCCCTAAAACGCTTCCGAGTAAATAACGCTGACCCGGTATGCTATTGCGACCATTGACCCAGCCCTGATCGACTGCCATATAAAACTGGGTATTAGGAATTGGTGCATTCAAGCTGATTTCTTGCTGTAGATACTGCCCGTTATCTCCGGAAAGCATGAGCTCACCATCAAAACCTCGCACGCTATAGCGCCCACCAATATAGAAGCGGTCATTCGGTACTAAAATTTTAGGTGCATATTGTCCACGCCAGTTAAGACGGTATTGGGCGGGTTTTTCGAGCAAAAGGAATGGTGTGCTAAAGCGTAAATCGGCACTTAAAAGTGGAGCACGGGAGTAACCTTCAACAGGAAGATGGTTTCCATAAACATCGGTAATGTTTTCTTCTGGTGCAGTTCGGGCACCTACTCCCATCCCACGACGGTAATCGATGCTGCCGTCTAATACTGCATTTCCTAAATATTGACGGTGCTGAAACCCTAAATTCCAGCCTGAGGTTCTTCGGTGTAAGACATTAATTTCAATATCATCAATAAAACTTTGGCTTTCCTTATGATAAATCTTTCCATAGACACTGGTTTTATGTTGTCCACTACGGCTAATGACACGAGATAAATTCAGGTTGGCTTGCTGACTGTTGCCATGGTAAAGCAGTGGACCATTCCCCCCTAAGACTGTTTGCTTGTATTGATAGTCATTATAGCTAAGACCTAAATCATAATAACCAGCAGGCAACTGATAACTAATAAAGTAACTTCGGTTTAAGTCCTCATGGAAGTCATCTAAAGAATGACCCACGTTTAGCGATAAAATATCATTTAAATGAAATGGGTTATTGACACCTAACCCCATATTTCCCATATGGATACCAGTGTCCTGATTACCAGAGTCATCTACACTTAAATTGAAATTAACTTTTTGTAGTGGTTGAAGTTTGAGTATTAAATCGCTATGGCCCGTTAATTCTTTATCTTGAGCAGTTGCGGGAGTAATTTGCATATCTACCACATAGACACGTTTCAGGTTTTCTAGTCCCTGATCGAGCCTTTTTAGATTCACAATGTCGCCCGCTTTAAAGGGCAAGCCTGTCTTAATCTGTAATGATGAAATTTTCCCTTCTTGTATAACAATCTTATTTAAGCGACCGATTTGCACACTCAGGTTTAAATTACCCTGATTTAAGTCTTGCGGACTCACGACAATTTGACTGGTAATAAAACCCTTTTTTAAAAGTTCGTTTTGGGCATAGTTCACGATGTTATGTAAACTTTGGGTACCAATACATTTATCCAAAATATTCTGTGGGTGTTTTTTTATGGCTTTAACCACAAAGTTAAATTGCTGTAAGTCAGATTCCGACTGACCAATTAAAGGGATAAGAGTAATTTCTTTAACCGCTACACATGGGCTTTCTTCAACAACCAGACGCTTAAAGTCCTGTAATGGCTTGGTGTTTTGGTAAGGAGTTTGCTGAGAAATCTGGCCTTGTAATTGCTGGTTAAGCTCTTTTAAACGTTGATCTTGAAGCACCTGACTGGGCAAAGAAACATCTTCGATGGCATAGACATATTGGTGAAAACCCGCAAAAAGAATAATAGAAGAGGTTATAAAATTTCTAGTTAACATCTCATATACAGAATTGTACATATAAGAACTTTATTTTACACAAAAAAACATATTATTCAATTTTTCTTTATATTTGAATAATATGAAATTTATCAGAATTAAGTAATCTTCTTCTATTTAAGCTATATTCTTTAGAATTGGTGAAGATCTTGTTAGCATCTAGATGATCTTAGATAGAAAAATTTCTACAATATTATTAATCTTCGCTACAATATAAATTATTTTTAAAATCAATTACTTTAATTAATCTCTTACAAAAGATTCACAAACCTCTACTTTTATTTAATTCATTTGAATATAAAGCTGAATTACTAAACAACTTTATGGAGATGCTTGAGAAGCGGATTGTTGGTGGTTAAAAATCTTTGTTTTTTAATGTATTAAGCTCAAATATCGCATTTTTATATTCAAGATATGCTTTTTCACTGATTAGAACTAAAGAGTCTTTCTCTCTCGACAGCAACTTCTTTCATTTATCAAAGTACTTAAAATATGAAGCATAGCCTCATTATTAGTGGGCTTTACGACTAACAATGAGACCTATATTAATTTCAATCTTAAGCTTTTATTACCCTTCTACCTTTTATCCTTACTGCTTGAATAAATAAAATATAAAGCAATCCCTAAGCAAATTAACGCTCCTAATCGATACAGTGAAAAAGGAAGCATTTCATTACCAAACCAGCCAAAGTTATCAATCAAGATACTCATCAAAAGTTGCCCAAAAATTACTGCCACCGTAGCAACCGCAGCTCCAATTCTTTGTACGGCCAATACCATAATGACAATATAAGGCACTCCACACATAGCACCCAACAACTGCCATTTAGGAACATCTAACAAGGTTAAGGTGTGTTTCGGTTCAAAGTAAAAAATAAGAAGAGCCGTAATTAAAGCACCGACCGAGAAAGTCAAAAAAGCACTACGGAAAACACCAACTTTTGCTCCAAGTTGACCATTAATTGCGGCCTGTACACTCAATAAAGCACCACCGATGACGGCGAGAAGAATCATTAAAATTGTCATGCGGGTCTCCTATGCTTTTGCGACAAGTACAAGTGCAGCAACAATAAAGATGAGTGCCAATATTCGTTTACGGTCAACCTTTCGACGCGGAGTCCCCAACAAACCATAGTGGTCGATGATCAGACTTTTAGACACCTGACCCGCTAAAATGCCAATCATGGTCATGGCAATACCAATAATTGGAGTGGTAATGGTCAAAATAATGACGTAAGCAGGACCCAAAACGCCACCCAGTAATTTCCAAGATGGAAGTGTAAAAAATGAAGGACTATTACGTGGACTAAAAAACAGCATGAGTAAAAAGGTAAGTGCTGCACCCACACCAAAAATACTAAAGGTGGCCCATAACTCACCTACTTCCTTTCCTAACGGTCCTAAAAGCCCTGCTTCGACCGATAGCCCCATTCCCCCTAAAATGGTTAGGAGTAGTAATAGAATTTGCATCTACATTGCCTCATCTGTATCTAGGCAACGAATACTAAGGTAGCCAATTCATCAGAAAAACAGCATAATCCATGAATCACTTTTGCAGAAATTGCACAAATGAATTTAACAAATTCGATTGATATACGCACGCTTCGCTTCTTTATTAGTGTTTACAATGCTCAAAACTTCTCAAATGTAGCACGTAAAGAAGATGTGTCTGTCTCCATGATTTCTCGAACCATCCAGCAGCTTGAAGATGCGTTGGGACAGCAACTTTTCTACCGAAATACACGAGCAATCACACCCACCGAATCGGGCAAATTATTTTTTGAATATGCAAAAAGAATTACCGAACAATTTGATGAAGCTCAAAAGGCTTTACAAGATAAAACTATAGAACCATCGGGACTCGTCCGAATTAATGCCCCTGTGTTTTTTGGTCAACGGCATATTGCACCATGGTTGGCGGGTTTATCAGAGCGTTATCCAAGGCTTCTAATAGAACTAATACAAACCGATGAATTTATAGACCCATTACGCGAAAGCACAGATTTAATATTTCGTATTGGTGCACTGATTGATTCATCATTTCATGCACGTATTTTTGGTACACAAAAATACCATTTGGCAGCATCTCCTCAGTATGTTGCCAAATACGGTACGCTTGATCACCCAACAGAACTTAATCAGCACAAATGCCTTGTATATAAAGGTTTTGAAGGTCCTAACCGCTGGTTAGTGAGAAAGTCCAATGAAGAATGGGTACATTATCCAATTACTCCCTTGCTGTCTTCAAACAATGCCGAGAGTTTAATGACGGCTGCGCTTCATGGCATGGGGATTGTTTTATTTCCTGATTGGCTGATTGGCGAAGCTTTAAAACAAGGACACTTAATCAAGCTTTTACCTGAATATGAAGTCGCGATTAAATCACAACCCCAGCATATCGCAGCCATTTATCCCAATGTCCGCCATCCACCACTCAACATTAGAGCTGTGATAGATTATTTTGCAGAAATCTATGGAGACACACCGTATTGGCAGAATTAGTTTTTGATTTATAACAAATCTTAAAGACTAAGGTGTATCAATGTTTTGCTATTCTTATACGAAAACTATGAGGACTTACATCCGTAATTTTAATCGTATATAGATATTTAAGCTGTTCTTGCTCTTTTCTCATATCAATTTCAACTATCCCATCAGCTTTCTCACCAGTTATATCAACCTTATAAGAGTAAGCTGGTCGCTTAGGACTAGAATAATGGTCCGACCCAAAACTACGGATACTATAACTTTTAATTTGTCCAAATTTCTCACTTATAGCTTTATCAGTATATATCACTGATTCAACTCTTTGAATATTTCCCTTATTGTTAACAACTAAATACCCACCACTAAAAATAAGAAAAACTATAGTTAGTAAAGCAATGTACCGTTTTTTCTTTAAATCTTTAAATTCTATAAACATGTATTTTTATCAATCTTCAGGAGTAAATATTTTTCAAAGTTCAAACACTTAAAAATTTATAAAGCGATTATTATTAACAAATTCTTACCTAAAACAATACTTTAATCTTTTTTTATTTCAGTATCGCTAAGTTCAATGTTAAAAGGCTGTGTTAGATAGAGATGATCTATATTTTTATTTGTTAATGGCTTGAACTTAGCTTCCTTTACAGCCTTAAGTATTTTTTCATCTAAATGTTGAAATCCACTACTTTTTTTTAAATACTCTTCATGTCGTCCATCTTGATAAAGTTTAATCAAAACTTCAGCATAGGCATATTTAGGCTCTGACTTTAAATCATTTTTATTATCTGCAAGCACAACAGTATTTGAAATAGCAAAAACTAAAAATAGTAAAATAGCTTTCATAATATAATATTTTCTTTATTTTTCAGAAGATATATCTTATAGGTTTAATATCATTTTTAAAAGTAAAAACCCCACCAATAATAAATATTTAGCAGGGCTTTTCTATTTCAGCAAATAGGTTAGAGTAAATCGTAAAGTTTCCTAAACGATAAATTATATTTAAATGAGGATATTAAAAGCGATAACCTACACCTAGATATGTAATTAAGGGATCAATATCAACTTTGGTTGAGGCATGAATTAACTGTTTACCTGTTTTGCTATCAATCACATCAATATTTGCACGGTTATTTAACTTTGCATAGGACACTGAACCAACAGCATACCAATTTGGCGTGATGTCATAAGTAGCTCCTAGACTCACAATTGGTGCAATCGCATCAGTCGTTTTAACTCGAACATAAGGGTTTGCACTTGAAGTTTTGCCATCTAACGCTGCACCTGCATTGTTATCTAGTACATTCTGAATCATATGCCCCGCAGCAATTAAGTCAGAATTAATTTGGTCGTTTAACTTAATGTTAGAGAAGCGTGAATACATAATTCCAGCACCAACATATGGACGAAATTTATTTACTCCTGCCTTTCCGAACTGATACTGAGCCTCTAATGCTGGAGTCCATGCACGTACCGTAGCAGCTTTCGATTTATTACCAAGATTAGTGATTGGAATGTCTTGTAATAAATCAAGCTTATCCCCTATAACCAAAGCAGCTAATCCTTCAGGATTTGCAAAACCAGATAACGGCGCGTTGATTTCTCCTTTCCCCTTAATATCAACTTTTGGAGGAATCCCACCGATTAACTGTAAGGACACGTTCTCATTCACATAGTAATTAAACATTAAACCTAGAGTGTCTACGTCTTCTGCTTCAAGCCCTGTGCCTTTACCTTCCCATTGTTCTAGTCCTTTAATGGTTGCTGTACCCGTGATATCTGGCGAAACCATGTCATTTTCATCTACAA
The DNA here is from genome assembly GCF_000588535.1 of Acinetobacter sp. 742879. Taxonomy (NCBI): domain Bacteria; kingdom Pseudomonadati; phylum Pseudomonadota; class Gammaproteobacteria; order Moraxellales; family Moraxellaceae; genus Acinetobacter; species Acinetobacter sp. 742879. Next base: position 617,524 of record NZ_JFYC01000001.1, read on the forward strand.
GCCCTAATAACTGACCAACAGATTGTTGTTGATTGCCGTTTTCATCGACTGGATGACTAAATACCATATCGAGAACTTCTTTGGCATTTTCCCCAGTTGATAATGTTGCATTAGGGTCTATTGATTTCATAAATGCTGAAGTAGAAATAGTTCCGACTTTGGCAGTGGTTCCATTTGCTACAGCAGTATTTATGTTGAATGGATTTGCTTTCCCTTGTGGCATGACATGCAACCACCCAGCAGATACAGAAAACCGTTTAAATTCTGCATGTGCTGTTTGAGTTCCCGTTACAAAAGCCACGGCGAGCAGGTTTCCGCCTATTAATTTTAAAATATCCATTTTATTTCCTTTATTTTATTTAAGAGGTTTCCATTAACCTCTTCATTTAAAATAAAGATTTTTTTAACTTTTGGTAAAATTTTCCGACAAAAAGCATTATAAAACAATATATTAATTTTACTTAATTTATTATAATTGATTGAAAAATATACAATATAAGTGAATTTTCTATGGAAATTTATAAATTAAAAAAAAGCCCACCTTCCGATGAGCTTTTTATTTAATTAAAATTAACGGTATGTATTAGGCGTTAAATTCTGCTAATACAAAGTTTTTTACTATTTCATCAAAAGTTGGTTTTAGAAGAGTTGGCTTGCTATCTTTTATAGTTTTATACCAATAACTCGCTGCAACTCCCATACTAATCAAAGCTAACAATTTCATTGCTCACCTCACTTATTGGGAAGAGTGAAACTTAAAGTATCATTCGCGTTTGTAGCGTTCCAACTCGTTTCAGAGAGTTTTCTGTATATTTTTTAAGCAATGTGTAAGGCAAATTAAGCTTTCAAATTTGACATGCTAGGCTTGCAAATATTTATTGGTTATTCAATTCCCATTCTTTTTTTAATCTTAGCCTTTATTCTTTCTGAAAAAGCTTTTTGCTTTTTCAGAATTCGCTCATTGATCTCTTCATTTTCATTAACCCCCATTTCCAAACGTAAATCTTTTTGTAAATCCATAGCCTTCAGGCCATATTGATTCATGAAATCCATTAACTCAAACTGAATTTTCATTCTTTCTTCAGGGTTTGCATACCACCTATCAATCTCATCATTTAAATAAAAAAAATCTTCTGAAAATTGCATTGTGAAATCTAGAATTTTTTCTTTTGTTTCTGGTTCGGAAATAAAACTTGATTCATGAAAGGATGTTGTTAATTGTCTGTATGAAGCAACAAATCTATCTTTAAACTCATTCTTTTGACTATCTATATCTTCGTTATTTTTAATTATTATATAAGAGCTATAAACCAATATAAAACTATACCAATTTCTGATTAGCTCTAAATATATATCTCTTCTAGCTTCTGCTAACTTATCTGCTTTATGTGCTTTTAAAGTAGCTCTTGCGGTTAACCATATCGAAAAAAGTAAAGCTCCTCCACTTACAATAGCAGCCCATAAAGCATAATTAGCTTGAATTTGTGCACCTTGAATTGTTGCAGCTGCTGAAATCAGTTCATCCATAAGATTTAAAATTTAGTTTTTAATAATCAGAAATATAACATAAAAATACAATAGTAATTTCTTCTAGCTCTATGGAAATTTATCTTCATATATTTACTACTAAATAGATCTGTACATAGCAATTTTTTTACATGCTTCAAGTAAAACCTCTTGAGAAGTAAGCATTGGATGTAAGTCATTATCAAATATTGTTTTGGGTTGTAATGCTTTATCTAATTCGAATTTAGTTACAGCATAATTATCCTCATTTTCAAAATATGCTTCATAAATGAAGGAAACTTTCCATATCTCTCCTTTAAAAATATCTACATTATTTTTAAAATCAATATTTCCAAGGCAATTTTGTAGAAATATTAATTTAGCAAGAACTTTAACCTTATGTGAGTTAAACTCTCTTATCCTTAATTGCATATCTTTAACATTATCAAAGTTTAACTTCTCCAAATCATGGAAAATTTTATTTAATTCAAAAAACTCTATTATTAAATTTTTTGCTTCTAAAGAAAGTAATTCCTTACTTTTTTGTTTATGCCAAATATAATAAACAAAACCTGTTATACATATAGGCACTAATAATTGAAGAAATTTAATAGAAATATCTAAATTAGATGAACAATAATCCATATTAAAATCAACTGCTAAAAACTTAATTCTCAGATTAATTACATCACCCAAATTAAAAAAATGGAATAACTTTTATCTGAAAAACCTCCCCACCACCACATCCCTTTCCTCCAAACTCTTTGAGATTAAAATTTGAAACATCAATCCATCAATCAAATTTAAAACCATGTCAGCACTTGGTTTTAATGCGTGAGTTTCCAAACTAAAAACCAGATCAAAAAGCTCTTTAAGCAGCCATTTTCTATATTCAAGCGCTATACGGTAGGCTTGCGGGTAAATCTGTTTAGTTTCAAAAATGGCTTTAAGTAATAGATAGTACAGGCTATTAAAATTGACATGTAAAATAATAATCTCTTTGAGTTTATCGCTTGAGGTTCGGTAACGGCTTGAGTAAATAATTGCCAGTACTTCTTCTTTGAGTTTGCTTTTTTGAAAGGATACGCACATTTCAATAAGTCGCTGTTTTGAGTGAAAGTAGTTATAAAAAGTGGCTTTAGGAATTTTGGATTTTTTGACAATTAAGTCCACACCCGCATTGTGAAATCCATAGATATTAAACAGCTCTATTGCAGTATGAATAACCTGTAATTTTTTGGAAGATCTTTCTAAAGTTGGCATCGTTTTACCGTTATAAATTCTTGTTGTTTCTAAAAGAGATTAAAAAGCCTGTACCTTTTCTGGGAGAAAAAAAGGCACAGCAAAGCCGTAAAGACTGTGCTTGGCACATCTCAAGTTTTATTGTTGCTAAGTTTTAGACGTAATGATTTAAAGCCTGAAAAGCCTATGGCCCATCAAACTGCTTTAAAATTTTAAGTTGTGTCGAGATAGATTTTGACAGTGACTGCCAATAATTTATGAATGTGCATAGCCAACTCCTTCTTTTGGGAGTTCTGCCAAAGCATTATAAATTATGGTGGCAGAACGGAAGCGGGTTGACGGACTGGTTTCGACATCCAGCACACTCGAAAGTGTCCCACTCCCGTCCTACCGCTACGGGAGGGAACGAGGTGCGCACACAAGACTACTCCTCAGAAGAAATAATCCTGATGTGGTCGAATAAACGGTCCGTCAAAACCGACTGGCAATGTAGGCCAGCCCGCAAATGGTAATCTTCAATATTTGAGCTGTCAATGTGAAATTGGCTAGAAATTATTTAATTAAATTATTGTTTTTCATTTAATTACATAATTAAGGAAAACCTTAAATATTGGCTTAACAATTTGCTTTTATAACAGCACTCTAACGCTTTCTTTTTATTGTGACTGCGCTTACTCGGCCATAAATATTTTAAATTTTGAGACTAAAAAAGGAGGTATTAGCCTCCTCTTTTATTTCAGACTAAAACATCTGGTGGTAATTAAATACCTTTATCTGCCAGATATTACTGAAGATTCTTTGAGTATGTTTTAGGTGATATTTGTGTGATCTCTTTCTTTTCTAAACGATTTAACAATGTGCCAAAGATAGCTGCAACAATGTACATAAATAATGAATAAACGGCTGCTGGCATAGCGGCCATACTGCTTGCCATTACTGTAAAAGCAATAGTCATGGCTAAAGTACTGTTATGAATTCCAATTTCAAACGCGCAAGCTTTTGCCTGAAAGCTATTTACTCCCAATAATCTTGGAACAAAATAGCCAACCATTAAACTACATACGCAGAACAGCAAAGTTGCCAATCCAATTTGTCCAATATACGTCATCAGATTTTGGTAATCTCGTGCAATTGCTAATATGATGATCGATACGAGAAAAACGATAGCAAAGATACGCACAGGTTTATTGAGTTTTTCGGCCGTATGCGGTGCAAAATGACGGACTAACATCCCGATCCCAACGGGAACTAAAATAATAAGAAAAACTTGTATGATTTTAGAGAATTGCAATCCTACATTTTGTCCATTTTCCATAAAGTGTTGTATTGCGAAATTCACGATTAATGGAAGTGTAAAGGCAGCAATGACCGAATTTATAGCCGTTAAAGTAATATTTAAAGCGATATCTCCTTTATAGAGATAACTAAATAAGTTAGCAGTTGGCCCGCCCGGTGACGCAGAAAGGAGCATTAATCCAACAGCAAGCATGGGTGGTAAAGCAAGAACCTTACAAATAATAAATGCAATACCGACTAAAATAACCAGTTGGCAAAATAATGCGATAAAGACAGCTTTTGGGTGTTGTCGTACGCGTTTAAAGTCATTTATGGTCACCTCTAGCCCCAACCCAGCCATAATAATTGCGAGTGCAATTGGTAAAAAAACGGTAATTAATCCTGAACCCATAATTTCATTCCTTTTTTCATTTATTTATGGAGCTTCTATTCCCATACGCTTATGTTTTTAATTAAAAGTTTTTATTAAACCTTTAGTTCTTTTCTTAAAATTTTACCCACATTTGACTTGGGTAATTCATTGATAAATTGAATATAGCGTGGTTGTTTATATCCTGTCAGGTTTTCTTTTGCATAGTTTTGGATTTCTTCAACCGATAAAGAGTCATCTTTTTTGACAATAAAGGCTTTAGGCACTTCACCCGATTTTTCATCTGCAATCCCAACCACGGCGACTTCTAAAATTTTTGGATGTTGGGCTAAAACTTCTTCAATTTCGTTTGGAAAAACATTAAAACCTGACACTAAAATCATGTCTTTTTTACGGTCAATAATTTTGGTATAGCCTTTTTCATTCATAAAGCCAATATCACCCGTTCTAAAGAAACCATCAGCAGTCATAACCGCTTTCGTTTCTTCAGGTAAATTCCAGTAACCTTTCATGACCTGCGGGCCACGAATTGCAATTTCTCCAGTTTCACCGGGTGCTAATTGGTGACCTTCATCATCCAAAATTGCAATATCCGTGCTCGGTACAGGAATACCGATCGTGCCACTAAAAGTACTAGAGATTGGCGGGGTAAAGGGCGCAACAGGAGAAGTTTCTGATAAGCCATATCCTTCACGGATAATACGTCCTGTCAGTTTTTCCCATCCATCGGCAGTGGATTTCAAAATTGCCATACCGCCGCCTGTGGTAATTTCTAAACGGCTGTGGTCCAATTTATTAAAGCCTTCATGATTAAGTAGTGCATTAAATAAAGTATTTACAGCAGGAAAAACCGTAGGACGATATTTTTCAAAACAATGCACGAGAGCGTCTAAATCACGCGGATTTGGAACCAAAACAGTGGCATAACCTTTATTCATTGCACTGTGCAATAAACAGACAGTAAAACCAAAAATATGATAAAGCGGTAAGGCACAGATCGCTATTTCATCTTCAAAAGCATCTCGGTCACCAAAGTAGCTTTTAAAAACCACATTATTTTGTAATAAGTTGGCGACAATATTTTTATGGGTTAATTCTGCGCCCTTGGAGACACCTGTTGTTCCACCCGTATATTGCAAAAGCACAGTATCCCCAAGAACAAGCTTAGGACGTATATAGTCTTGGGCATTTGTCTTCAATAAGATTTGCTTAAAAGCGTATTTTTTAGAATCTAAGGTGTCTAATTCAGTAGGTTGCTCGACCAACATTTCAGTCATGGTGGTGGTAATAATCTGCTCAACTGACACCTGATCTTTAACCGCCTCATAAACAGGTAAAAACTGCTCTAATATAAATAAGACTTTTGCGCCAGCATCATTTAATTGATGCTTTAACTCACGTGCTGTATAGAGGGGGTTAATATTGACCAGAATGTAACCTGCACGAATGACGGCAAGTGAAATAATCGGGTACTGAATAATATTGGGCATCATTACGGCAACACGTGTACCTTTTTCTAGCCCTAAACTTTGCAAGAATGCTGCTACTTGTCGACTATATAAATCGATTTCAGCATAAGAAAAAGATTGATCTGCAAATATAAAAGCCTTTCTTTGCTGGAACTTATTAAAACTGTTGTCCCAAAAATCGAGAAGTGAAGTTTGTTCATCCGGCAATGTAATCGTACTTTCTATATTCCATTGCTTATATTCATCTAACCAGATCTGATTTGTCATCTTATTGTCCTTTTATGAGAGGGAGAAATGGAACTGTTCCTACTCCACTTTTTATATTTTCTTTAATCTTTTAATCTGCTTACTCTCGTGCAGAAATAAACTATTTATATAACTAAGCGATCCATCAAATAGCTGAATTAAAATTTATAACCAATTTTCAAACCGTAACCGATTGAATAGTTATTTTTATATTCACCCACATAATATTCACTGCCTGCCTGAGCACCAAGCTGACCTTTGGCGTCACCAAGCCATAGATACTTCATTCCACCTGAAATAAAGTATTTTGAAGTTGGACTATATTGCGCACCAAGACCAACACTGTAATAACCTTTAGCTGGCCCACCTGTGGACACGCGCTCACCTGCTCCCGAGTCCCAACCTACAGAAACTGAACCCGACCATTTATCACTTAGGCGTTGTCCAATTCCAAGATTGGCAGACCATTGATCATCATAATAACGAACCAGATTAAAACCATTTGGTCGACTTGGCGTTGATAGAACCCCAACAACTTCTGAGATTTCACCAAAACGATACGGTTTAAACTCAAAATCATTCCAGTGAACCCAACGCACGTTACCGAACAATAAAGTCCCTTTGCGTAATCCAGTCTGAAATTCCAAATTCACTGACTCTGGCGCTCTAAACTTAGTTGAGCCTGATGTGCCTGCTTCGGGTAAGCCCGCAACAATATGATTGAGTGCATCCTTCCGCGATTCAGTGAGTTGTCCTATAGAAACCATATACGCCAAATGCTGATCAAGAAAATCACGGCCTTGTTGTGTACTTAACATATTAACTAGTGGCGCATTTTCATTGGCTGTCACTTCATGCATAATTTCTGAACGATAGGTCAATGAGGCTTTAATGGCTTTTTCGGGAATTTGATAACCAAATCCTGCCAGCCATCCCCAATCTCCAACTTCTTTGGCATTAAAGTCATAGCCATTATATAAACTGAAAACTTGACCTCTTAAATTGACGTTACTTTTAAATGTCTGATAAACAGGACCTGCATAAAAATTCCAGTTTTTATCCGGTTGATAACCAAAAATCAGACTAAAATTTTGCATAACAAAATTCGATTTGGTGTTCCCTGTTACGACTTCTCTACCGGTCTTTTGGGCAAGTGTTGCTGAATCAATGCCCGGTACTAAAATCGTATCACTCGGCTTAGCAACAAAGCTGTTATTTCCATAATATTCTGAGTCGGAAGTAAAGGGCTGATCGTAAAGAAAACCAAATGAAAACTGAGGTGCTAACTGTAATTTCAAAGCCGCACTGGGACGATAATCAGAGTTTGCAATATCAGAAATACTATTACGCGTTGGGTTTATACCCGCTTCTTGTCCTTCTAACGAAGTGTCTGAAACAGATAAACTTGCCTCAAAATAATTACCGGGTTGTAGAAATGCAGAAATTGATTGTCCTGTTCGATCAAATGCTGCTGCATAGAGTGGGCTCGTACAAAATGAAGCCATGACCATGACTAATGTTTTCTTTTTCATCTTTTAATCCGTCCTAGATTTTTATTTTTACTTATTAGGGCACTCTTTACTGAACGCCTGATGTTTGTTTTTACATAGTGATTCTTATTAGGGATTTTCTATAAAATCAGGTTGTTCTCCTTTTCTGTCAAACGGCGCGGTTAAGGAATGGTTCTTATTAGAACCATTCTTCTGACATATTGAGTGGAGTCGTCTCTACCGGATCAAGTACCGCTAACCAACTTATAATTTTCGGCATTTCCCAGCCAAAGAAATAATCACACGCGGCAAGCTTCCCACGCAGAAAATCAGGGTCTGTTGAGTTCGGCATGAGTTTATGAATGATTACCGCTTGATCAAGCCATAACCAGCCCACCACAAGATGTCCAAAAGCTTCTAGATAATTGGCGGCATTTGCCAGTTGAAGTTCTACATCGGTTAAGGCATGCAATTTCTCTGTTACATTTCGGATGAGTTGCCACTTTTGGTCTAATTGATCTGCATGATCTTTTAAAGAAGGCTCAGCTTTGGCTTGTGCGATCGTATTCATGATTTTTTCATGTAATAGCTTCATCGACAGTCCCTGATTAAGACGAGTTTTTCGTCCTAATAAATCGAGCGCTTGAATGCCAAATGTTCCTTCATGAATTGGGTTGAGTCGATTATCCCGATAAAACTGTTCAATATTATATTCACGGGTATACCCGTAGCCGCCATGAACTTGAATGGCTAAATCATTTGCCACAAGCCCCCATTCAGAAGACCAGCTTTTCACCACTGGTGTTAATAGATCAAGTAATTGATGGGCTTGATTGCGCTTCTCGGCATCTTCAAGCGAGTGAATATCATCGGTTAATCGGGCTGCATATAGACACAGTGCCAACGCACCTGAGACATATGATTTTTGCGCCAATAGCATACGGCGAACATCCGCATGTTGAATAAGCGGAATTTGTGGAGAACTTGGATTCCGTTCACTACGAGAGCGACCTTGTACTCGAGTTTTTGCATAATCTAAAGCATGAAGATAACCTGTATATCCCAATGCTGCTGCCCCAAGTCCAACCGAAATTCGGGCTTCATTCATCATATGGAACATATAGGCCAGCCCTTTACCAGCTTCGCCGACTAGCTCACCAATAGCACCTGCTTCTCCTTCGGGTGTGAAACGACCTTCCCCAAAATTCAGCACACAATTCACAGTTCCCCGATAGCCCATTTTGTGGTTAATTCCAGCTAATACCACATCATTACGTTCACTTGGCTGTCCATTTTGATCGAGTAATTTGCGCGGTACAGTAAACAAAGAAATGCCTTGCACACCTGCTGGTAATTGTCCATTTTCATCTGGAATTTTTGCCAGAACCAAATGAACAATATTGTCAGAGATATCGTGCTCGCCACCTGAAATCCACATTTTGTTTCCAAACAAACGATAACGACCATCTTTTGTTTTAATCGCACGTGTACGAATATCAGCCAGACTTGAACCTGCTTGAGGTTCAGATAAACACATCGTTCCGAAGCATTTGCCTTCTATCATGGCGTTGACATAGGGTTTAACTTTTTCAGGTTCTCCATGAGCCATTAATAAATTTGCATTACCAATGGTTAAAAAGGCGTAGCCCGCAGTTCCTGAATTGGCACCGAGTAGATATGCCATACCTGCACGCTCGATGGTATTAGGTAAGTTCATCCCATTCCAATCTGACGGAAACGCTGCACTCATCAAACCTGCTTCAGCAAAGGCCTTTAGCGCTACCCCTACTTCAGGATTGACAGTTACACGTTCACCATCAAAAACAGGTTCGTTACTGTCATTTTTTTTATTATGAGGAGCAAATAAATCGGTTGCCAAAGCCTCGTAAACGTTTAAAACAGACGTATATTCAAAACGGTCCTGTCCTGCAAAAGAATTGCGTTGGCTGAGTTCTTCAACTTTTAGCCAATCGAATAGCAAAAAATCGACATCACGGCGAGAGAGAATTAATTCATTGCTCATGGTTTATTCCTATACATTTACAAGTGTAAGCCACTCAGCCACAAGTGCTGGTTTTGCCTGATCTTCGATTTCAATCGTGACTTCCATGATCAACTGATAACTTCCCTTATTTTTTTGGGAAACATTTTTTAAGTGAAAATTTCCACGCACCCGCCTACCGCTATGTACAGGATTAATAAAACGCAAATTATTGATGCCATAATTCACGCCAGATTTCTGCCCCTGTACAGTCGGCAACACCTGAGCGGCCATCGCTGAAAGTAAAGAGAGTGTTAAAAAACCATGGGCAATCGTGCCACCAAAAGGTGTCTGACGAGCAGCTTCTTCATCCACATGAATAAATTGATGATCTTGTGTGACATCTGCAAAGGTATTAATCATGCTTTGATCAATGGTCATCCATTGCGAGCTACCTAATGCTTGGCCTTGCAACTCAACCAGTTGGTCGATGCTTAATGTATTTTTTGTCAAAATTATTCTCCTGCCATTAATGAAGCTTTTTTCAGCTCAAGCTCACCTTGAGCGCCTCCTCTGACAGGCACAAACTCATCTGTTCGGTCTGAAACATCAGCTAACCGTTGTGCTAAGACATGCGGAACTTGTTCATCCGTACCTAAATAAATTCCTTGCGTAAGGGTAATGTGGGCAGCTTCAAAACTACCTGCGCCCGCACAAAGAATCATACGGGTAGGTGCATCTTCGCTAACCAAAGTCGCGATTGCAGGACTGACCGCACTTGGAGCAAGAGCTTTAAGAGCTTCTTCGGGTAATAATCCTTCAAGCATACGAGTTGCAGCTGTTGGTGCTAAACAATTCACCCGAACATTAGATTTTTCACCCTCTAAAGCCAGTGTCTGCATGAGCCCAACCAATGCCATTTTTGCAGCACTGTAGTTGGACTGCCCAAAATTGCCATATAGACCAGAGGATGAAGTCGTCATAACGATACGACCATATTTTTGCTCGCGCATGATATCCCATACCGCTTTAGTGCAATTTACTGCCCCCATCAAGTGGACATCAATCACGGTACGGAAGTCATCTAGTGACATTTTGCTAAAAGTTTTATCTCGAAGAATTCCAGCATTATTAATTAAAATATCTACACGTCCCCAACGGGCAATGGTTTCATCTACCATCTGTTGAACTTGTTCAATATCAGTGACTGAAGCACCATTTGCCATCGCCTCGCCACCAGCCGCAATAATTTCATCCACGACTTTTTGGGCCGCCATGGTTGAGCCACCTTTTCCGTTTACATCGCTACCAAGATCATTCACGACCACTTTTGCACCCAAACGAGCCAGTAACAATGCATGTTCCCGCCCTAGACCTGCGCCTGCACCTGTAACAATAGCCACTCGATTGCTTAAATTAATTGTCATGATTTTTTCCTAAACATATGAATAAGATGTATTTAATAAATGTTTTAATAAGCTGTCACGCCGCCATCAATTGCAATGGCTTGACCTGTGAGATATGAGTTTTCTTTGGCACACATCATCAGCATTATTGCCACCACTTCACTTGGATGGCCAAGACGCTTCATTGGCGAGGCCTGCGCTAAAAAGTCTTGTTTCTCTTTGAGTTCACTGTCGACCACCATCGGGGTGGTTGTATAAAATGGACAAATTGCATTAACTCGAATGCCTTTATTTGCATATTCAACCGCTGCTGTTTTGGTTAATCCCACCACAGCATGCTTTGCCGCAGCATAGGCAGCCAATTTGGGAGCAGCGCCTAAACCTGCAACAGAAGCAACATTCAGAATAATGCCCCCACCTTGTTGCAACATCTGACGAATTTGATGCTTCATTCCAAAGAACACACCTTTGGCATTGACGGCAAAACTCAAATCCAGATCTGCTTCATCGGTATCAATAAAGCTTTTCATAGGTGGACTCATACCTGCATTATTGATCCCGACATCGATTCTACCAAACTGAGTAACTGCACTTTGCACCAAAGCCTGTACATCTGCTTCACAGCTGACGTCACACACTTGCGCAACCACCTCCACTCCTGTTTGGCGTAGCGGTTCAACTACAGTATTTAACCCTTCAATATTCAAGTCACCCAACACTAATTTTGCACCATACTTTGCCAGTTGCTCTGCCAGCAATGCACCAAATCCACTCGCCGCACCTGTGATTAAGACCACTTGGCCTGAATAATGTTCATACATTGCTATTCCTCCCTAAATAGTTAAACCGCCATCAACCACAATACATTCACCATTGGTGTAACTCGCAGCATCGGACACTAAATAAAGTACAGTTCCAGCCATTTCACGTGGTTCTGCGTGGCGGCGTAATGGAATTGAATTCATCCAGCTTGTATAAATATCTTCATTTTCAAATAGTGCCGAAGCAAATTTGGTCTTGGTAAGACCCGGCAATAAAGCATTCACTCGAATGCCCAATGGTCCACATTCTTTTGCAAAGGCTTTAGTCATATTCACCACCGCAGCTTTGGTAATAGAATAAATACCTTGCCGATCTCCTGGTTGCAGGGCATTTACAGATGCGGTATTAACAATTGCACCGCTGCCCTGTTCTTTCATTAATTTGCCCGCTTCAATAGACATGAAGAAATATCCACGAATATTGACTTCAACCGTTTTGTTATAGGCCCCAATATCCGTATCAAGAATATGCCCAAAATAGGGATTGGCGGCCGCATTGTTGACTAAAATATCTAAACGACCATGTTCTTTACGAATATATTCAAAAATTTCTGCAATATCTTCGAGTTTACCCACATGGCAAGCAAAAGCCTCCGCCTTTCCATTTGCTGCAATAATTTCATTAGCAACACGTTGGCAATCTTCAACTTTCCGACTAGAGACAATTACATGTGCGCCTTGTTCTGCTAAAAGTTTGGCAATTTCCTCGCCAATACCACGGCTTGCACCTGTAACTAAGGCTATTTTTCCAGTCAAATCAAATAAATGTGTTGCCATATCATTTCCTTATGTTCATAGGTTTTATAAAAATTAGTTGTAACCAACGCTTTCTAAATGCTGTTACCGCAAGCGCTACATTCAAAATTCACGGTTTTAATCACTCTATTTCTTACGCTATTTCCTGACCATATCTAACTTGTTACAATGAATAAAATGAATTGTTTGAATAACAAACTATGAATGAAATGAATAATAATATTGCCTCTCTTGCTCGTATTGACCTAAATTTATTTCGTGTATTTGTGGCAATTTATAAAGAAAAAAATCTAACACGGGCCAGTGAACAACTTTTTCTAAGCCAACCGGCTGTTAGCCATGCATTAGCTCGTTTACGCGATCATTTTAATGACCCATTATTTATTCGAGATGGACACGGTGTTGTTCCATCACCTTTAGCCAAACGTTTATGGCCTAAAATTGAACAGTCATTACAACTTATGCATCAAGCAATTCAGAGCACACATGACTTTGTGCCAGCACGAGATTTAAAGCATCTCACAATTGCTATGAATGATGAGTATGAAGGAATTTTTTTACCCTCTATTATTCAGCACTTAACTCAATTTAATCCTAATTTACAGTTAAATAGCGTACGCATTGATCGTAAAAACTTAAGACATGAGCTTTCTACTGGGAAAATCGATTTTGCGATTGATGTTCAACATTCGGTTGAAGATAGCATTGGTTATGAATGCCTTACTAAAGATCAATTTGTAGTAATAAGTCGTAAGCAGCATCCCTTATTATCCAAAACGAACCTAACCAAAGAAATTTATTTAGAAGCTAAGCACATTACAGTGTCCTCTCGTCCTACAGGTCGTGTTTTTGAAGATTTTTTCTTATCCAAACAAGGTATCAAAAGAACAATTAGTTTCCGCTGCCAACAATATGAAACGGCAATCCGTTTAATTACACAAATGGACCATTTACTCACGATTCCTCAATGTCAAATTGCTCATTTTAAAGATAATTACCCTCAAATTAAGGTGCATCCGCTACCGATAGATATTGTTGGATATCAGATGAATTTATATTGGGATCAGCAAAAGTCCCATGAACACCAAATCGTATGGTGTAAGAGTCAAATATTGCAGCTTATGAATAGTTTATAAAATAGTAAATTTATGACAGTAAAATTCTATTTCACTTGCACTGCTCATATTTTTATGTATGATTGAGTAATCACTCAATTAATATTTTTGTATATGGCTCGTCCACGTAGTGAAGATAAACGTAATGCAATTTTAAGTGCTGCTATCGAAACATTGGCAGAGCTTGGCGAGCGTGCGTCTACCTCAAAAATTGCCAAAGTTGCTGGCGTGGCAGAAGGTACTTTATTTACCTATTTTAGTAATAAAGAAGAGCTGCTGAATCAGTTATATCTTTCACTAAAAGCTGAGTTACGTCAGATGATGATGCTTAGTTACCCTGCTGATTCTGACCTACAAACACAAATGTCGCACATTTGGCAAAGCTATTTGGACTGGAGTTTAGAAGCTCCCCTTAAACGTAAAGTAATGGCGCAGCTTTCAACATCGGAACAAATTACTGAGCAAAGCAAACAAATTGGCATGCAAACCTTTTGTGACCTGACTCAAAACATTCAAGAATGTATTAATGATGGCAAATTAAAAGATTACCCGCCGTTATTTATTGCTTCAATTTTAGGTGCGCTTGCCGAAGTTACACTCAATTTTATTGCCCAAGACCCTTCTCAAGCCGAGCGTTATCGCAAATCAGGTTTTGAAGCCTTTTGGCATGCAGTTTCAATATAGACAAGAGTTAAGGATGCACGGCGTCCTTATTTTTGAATGAATTAATGAGTGAGTAAATACTCATTTAAATAAATCTAAATAAGCACTTAGCCCAAGTTCTTATTTGTACATATAGGTTTGTTCCAATAAGGAAAAACAAAATGACTATTTCAAGCACAACAGACTTGCCTACTCCCTTAATGCCATCTCAGCAACACAATGGCAAATTTAGAAATACGCGTCCAAACCAACACCAGCCTTCTTTTGGCAAAACGCTTCAGCTCATGTGGAAGTTTTTATTTAACAAACCAAAAGACACCGTTCCAAACAGAGAAATTCATGTTTTAAGTTTGTCGAAAGAACAGTTGTTAAGTGCACCCGATCGCTCTCTATTTCGTTTAGGCCACTCAACCATTTTGTTAAAACTGCAAAATGAATTTTGGTTAACCGACCCTGTTTTTTCGGAGCGTGCCTCACCTTTTCAATGGATTGGTCCAAAACGTTTCCATCAGCCACCGATTAGCATTGCAAACTTACCACCCATTAAAGGCGTGATTTTGTCCCATAACCATTACGACCACCTCGACTACCATGCAGTCATGCAACTTAACGATAAAGTTGAGCATTTCTTAACACCGCTTGGTGTGGGTGATACGCTCATTAAATGGGGAATTCCAGCAGAAAAGGTTCAGCAGCTCGACTGGTGGGATACCACACAGGTAAATGGACTAAAATTAGTTGCTACCCCTGCCCATCATTTTTCAGGCCGTGGTATGGGCGATAGCAATGCGACGCTTTGGGCTTCATGGGTGGTTATTGATAATGACTTACGTGTATTTTTTAGTGGAGATACGGGATATTTCGATGGGTTTAAAGAGATTGGACATCGTTATGGCCCTTTCGATCTCACCATGTTAGAAACGGGCGCTTATGACCCTGAATGGCCTGATGTTCATATGCAGCCAGAGCAAACTTTACAAGCACATATCGACTTAAAAGGACGTCATTTGTTGCCTGTGCACAATGGTACTTTTGATTTGGCACTTCACGCTTGGGATGACCCGTTTGAACGTATCGTCGCCTTGGCTCAACAAAATAATTTAGCGATTAGTACACCTCAAATGGGTGAACTCTTAAACTTAAATGAGCCGAATGTTGAGAATTATTGGTGGCGTTCGTAAGTTTGAAGAAATTATTTGGAGAGTAAAAGAATGCTTTTTCTCTCCAATATTTAAATTTTAACTTTTCTTATGTGCCTTCCAAGGAAACTTAATTGTGCACACAACAAAAACCAGAAATAAAAATTGGGAAATATACATATAGTTGAGCAAGTCTCGCCCTACCTTTAATGTAATCCAAGTGTTGTGAATGACATCACTAAATATAATAAGAAAAGTTAGAATTAAGCCGATACGAGGTCTATAAAATAGAAGAATTGCAGCAAGTGGATCAATAAACGTTAAAGATGTCCAATAAATACAAGTAAATAAAGGCGCATTGTTATAGTCCCAAAACAAACCATGCATCAAAACTGTTTGTAAATGGTTGAGCCCTGCACCGATAAGGCAAAGTGCATAAATACATCTAATAATAAATTCAGTTTTCAAAACAAATCTCTTATTCATTCATCATGCTATGTAAAAATATTTTTATTCAGATAAAGCTATTTAATATTTTAAGTAAAACAATCTATGTAAATATAATTTAAATAACTCTATAAATAAATGATAAATGCCTATCCCGTTTCATCTATCTTACTTATAAGTGGTGAACTATTTGATTAAACACCTGTTAGACATTCTTACGATTAAGAGAACTTAATAAAATATTTTTTATAAATTATTAAAATCTGTTTATTTAATAAAATTTAAATTATTCAATTAGATACATTCATAGTTAACACTTTTAAATAGCCTTCTTTAAACTAGGACTAACTTTGTCTTAGTTTTATTGTTGACTTAAAACACAGACTACATTAGTCTGTGTTTGTAATTGATCAATTATGAAATTAAATGGCTTATATCACTAGTAGCGTCGAGTATGCGATTCATTGTCTTCTTTTTCTTGTGAACAATGAAGATAAACCTTTGAGTAGTAAGGATCTTGCTGAATTACAAGGAGTCTCTCCGAGTTTTATGGCCAAGATTTTTCCTAAACTTGAAAAGGCAGGTCTCGTTATTGCTCAAGAAGGTGTTCGTGGTGGATATTTACTGGCTCGATCTGCTCACGAAATCAGTTTTTTAGATATCGTGAATGCAATTGAGGGTGAAAAACCGCTTTTTGAGTGCCAAGAAGTTCGTGGAAAATGTGCAGTTTTTAACAATGCCCCGCCAGATTGGGCAACCAGTGGTGTGTGTGCAGTGCATGCAGTCATGCTACAGGCCGAAAAAGCCATGCGAGACGCTTTAGGTTCCCATACACTTGGCGATATTGCAGACCGTTTTGGCCGTTATGCACCTGACGTGTTTTTTAGTGATGTAAATGGCTGGATCAATGAACGCATCGAAGGAAGAACAGCAAAAATGCGTAAAAGTAAAATATCGCGGGATACTCCCGACTAATGAACTGATAGGGTTCGTACCCTAACATAAAATTCCCTTAATTCTTTTTAAACGCCTTCTCAGATTTTTCGGACAATCAGGGAAAGGACTCGCTCACCCTAAATTTTGTGATGAGCTGGAATGTGTTGTCCGAAAAATCGATCAAAAGGATAATCAAATGAGTAAGCGTATTATTATTGCTGGTTCTGGCTTTGCTGGTTTATGGGCTGCACTTGCTGCACAAAGAGCAATTCACTTAGCGTCGCAAGAACAAAACATTGAGGTGCTGATGGTTTCCCCTAGCCCAAATATTGGGATCCGTCCTCGTCTTTATGAAGCTGTGCTTGAAAACATGAACCCTGATATTTCAGAGTTATTAAGTGTGGTGGGAGTTAAATTTCTGGCAGGTTGGGTAAATAAAATTAATGCCGATCAACAAACAATTGAGGTTTCAACCACCAATGGCAACAAACAATCCTTTAGCTATGACCGTTTTATTCTGGCAACAGGAAGTACGACGTTTATGCCACCTATACCCGGCCTTACCGAATATGGCTTTAGCGTAAGCACCCTAGAAGATGCAGAAAAACTGGACCAACATCTTAAAAACTTAGCCCATAAACCCGCAAATGCGGCACGTAACACTGTAGTTGTTGCTGGTGGTGGTCTTACGGGGTTAGAAACCGTGACCGAAATGCCTGAGCGTCTGCGTAGCATTTTAGGTGAAACTGATGTCCGTGTGGTTTTAGTTGATTCCTCAACAGAAATTGGTGCAGCAATGGGTGACCAAGCTGCGACTGTTATTCGAGAAGCCCTTAACGAGCTAGGTGTTGAAGGTAAAGCTGGGCTAAGAGTTACGGCGTTAGATGCCACTGGCGTAACGCTTTCTAACGGCGAAAAAATTGAAACAGAAACCGTGATCTGGACTGCGGGCATGCGAGCCAACCCACTCACCTCCCAAATTGCTGGTGAAAAAGATAATTTGGGTCGTTTGATTGGGGATGCTTATTTACATGCACCTGAAGCAAAAAACATTTTTGTGACTGGTGACACTGTAAAAGTTCTAACCGATGATTTAGGCAATTTTAATGTGATGTCGTGTCAGCATGCTATGAGCTTAGGCCGTGTGGCGGGGTATAACGCTGCGGCAGAATTGGTTGATTTACCACTTCATCCATACAGCCAACCGAAGTATGTCACTTGTGTTGACTTAGGTCCTTGGGGTGCACTTTATACCGAAGGTTGGGATCGACAAGTTCAATTTGTGCGTGAAGAAGCGAAAAAAATTAAACAGGAAATTAATACTGTCTGGATTTATCCACCAGTTGCAGACCGTGAAGCAGTTTTTGCAATAGCAAACCCTGATTTTGTGATTGTTCCTTAAATTTAACCTCGTAGGATCAATCCATTTATTTAAAAACCCTAAAAGTAAGCCCATCGCTGGTCCTACTTTTAGGGTTTATATTTGAATTACTAAATTATGACTTTTCTAGCTCTTCTATTATCGCTAAAGCCGTCTTTTTAGCTGAAAAAGGGTTTTGACCGGTAATTAATTTGCCGTCTTGAACGACGTATGGTGCAAAAGGAATAAAAGCTTTTTCATAACGAGCGCCATATTCTTTCGCTAACTCTTCGGCATTGTACGGCACTTTTTTTGCCACCCCTGCCAAAACCTCTTCACTCCATGCAAAGCCTGTTAACTTTTTGCCTGTTATAAGTCGGTCACCATTTGAAAGTCTGACATTGAGCAAGCCACAATAGCCATGACAAACACTCGAAACAATGCCGCCCTTTTCATAAATGTTTTTGGTGATTTCTTGAAGTTCAGGATTATCTAAAAAATCCCACATCACCCCATGGCCACCTGTGTAATAGATCACGTCATAGTCTTGCCAATTAATATCGGAAGGCTTAAAGGTATTTGCCAGCAGCGTAATAAAAGCCTGATCTTTTTCTCGGTCTTTAACAGATTTATCTGCCACTAAAGGCACAAGCGATTTTGGTTCAATTGGAGTTTTTCCGCCATTTGGACTCACAATATCTTGCACATAACCTTGTTTTTCAAACTCATCATAGGCATGGGTGAGCTCACCTAACCACAGTCCTGTTTGTTGATCTACATCCTTATAGCGTGAAACATTAGTCACGACATGTAATATGCGTTTAGACATTTTCTCACCTCATTTTTCATATTTATAATTCTATTCTTTCGTCTATCAAAGCATAGAAAGTTGTTACTGAAAGTGTGTGCTTGGTAAAGTTATGAACCTTGCTTTTGTGTTACTATAAGTCTAAAGTTAGCTTGAATGTCAAGAGAGTATGTAGCTATGAATATTAGCGAGTTATCGAAATTAAGTGGTTTAAGTACTCCTACTATTCGTTATTACGAGCAAATTAAACTCTTGCCTAAAGCCAAAAGAAAATCGAATGGCTATCGTGAATATACCGATAACGATTTGAAACAACTTTCTTTAATCCAGCAAGCCCAGCAAGTTGGGTTTTCCTTAGCAGAAATTAAAGCATTTTTGCCATCGAAAGTTGTCGCTTGGGACCATGATGCTCTCATTCAAACGATTGAAACCAAAATTCAGGAAATAGAAATTTTAGAACAAAAGCTAAAAGTCAGTAAGCAAAACTTACATACCATGATTGAAGCTATTAATAACAAACCAGATGAAATTACATGTGAGCAAAATGCAGAACGTCTGATGAATCTCTATTTTGACAACGCAAAAACACCATAATTTCAATTAGAGTTAATCGCTCTCGCGTTGTATAGATGGGTACTGGTATCAACTAAGTAACCACAGCATTTAAGTATCATTTTATAAATCTAAAAAAACGAATTACGGACCCACGCTGTAATTCGTTTTTTCATGCAAATACTATAGAAAAAAATCAGCCAATCTTTTGATAGTGAAAACCTTACTCGGGACCATCAATAAATGTGCTGTTTTAATAAAGGCTTTATTAATTAATGACCAGTGGACCAGAACCCGGTAGTTCGGTCACTAGCTTATAACCCATCAATTTTGCAGGTGTGTATGTACCACCCTTAACGGTATTTTTGAGCAAATAATTCACTACAGTCAGTGAACCATTTACCGTAAGGCTATAAGCGTTTTCCGTTTGGATACGGGCGGTTTTGATTTCCCCACGTGAATTTCTTGCTTCACCCCAAACATAGGTGGGTACTTTTGCGCGAAGTTCATCATTTGGCCCAACAACCGTTTTTTCAATACGCGATTTAATAAACTTCTGTACAGCATTTAGTTTTAATACTGGGCGTAAATAGTTCATCATTTTCGCGCCCATAATCATTTTGGGAAATGCAGGTACAAATACTTCAATGTTTGGAATACCTGTTGTATAGAAAGCTGTAGATACGTCTCCCCACGGAACACTCATGGCACTTTTTTTACCGTCACCAAAATCAATGGTACGCACATAATGGGCTAATGGAACGGTGGTAATTTTTCCGTTTTTACGAATTTTTCCACCTTCGGCCATGCCTTCTGTACTTGTTTTAGCTGTACCTGGTGAAAACCCTGTTCTAGAGTCAAAACCAAGCGCTAAATGAGTCGCATCTGGCAATGCTTCTTTCAGTGCAGCAGCAACACAATCTGTCGGGATCACATCGAAACCGACACCCGGACAAAGCACAACATCGGCTTTTTCAGCTTGGCTGTTAAGTGACTGTGCCAATTCAAATACGGCGATTTCACCAGTAATATCTAGATAGTGAGCACCAGCCTTTATACAAGCTTCCATCATGGGTTTTGATGTTGCTGAAAATGGCCCTGCACAGTGCATCACCAATTTAAAGCCTTGGAGTTGTTCACTTACCGCATTTATGTTATCCAGTCCAAAAGCTTTATAGTCGAGTCCCAACTCTTGAGCTAATGTTTCAACCTTAGCTTTGTTACGACCAGCCAGAGTCGGTTTTAGACCTTGGCGTACAGCTTCACGAGCGATTAACTCGCCCGTGTAGCCATTTGCTCCATAAATTATCCAGTTTGAATCGTTAGGATTTGTCATAACACAACTCACTTATTAAGAAGCAAATGAATAGTCACGCATGCCTTTTTTGTATTGGCGGGTACGGCATGACATCGCTGATTGTTGCAAAATTAAAGCCCAAGCTGGTGAAACATTTGGTTTTGTTTTTTTACCAGAGCTTAAATTACGTAACTGGAATTTGACCACCGCGATATTGGCAAGTGAAGCAAGTGTTTTGTTCTTCCAAGTAATCGGTTTTAATTCAGGGCTAAGATTCTGGCCTTGTTTCCAAGCATTTGGCAAATTAGGTTCAATCGCTAGAGCTGTGGCAATACCGACCATATCTACACCGCTTTCAACTACTTTTTCTGCCACTTGTTTACGGCGTATACCACCTGTCACCATAACAGGCATTTTGGCAACTTTACGAATCTCTTGCGCAAATTCTAAAAAGTAAGCTTCACGAGCAAGTGTACGGCCATCACGTGCTTGACCTTGCATTGCAGGCGCTTCATAGCTACCGCCTGAAAGTTCAACCAAATCTACAGCGTGTTCATTTAGCATTTTAACTACTTGTTGAGCATCTTCAGCGCTAAATCCACCGCGTTGGAAATCGGCTGAGTTCAGTTTTACTGCAACAGTAAACTTAGGTGAAACGACTTTACGAACTGCTTCCACAATCTCAATTAAAATACGAGCGCGATTTTCTAAAGAACCACCCCACTGATCTTGGCGTTTATTGCTGAGTGGTGAAAGAAACTGGCTTAATAAGTAACCATGTGCTGCATGAATTTCTACACCAGTAAACCCAGCTTTTTCACCTAGACGCGCTGTGTTTGCAAAACGCTGAATCACCTCTGCAATTATAGATTCAGTCATTTCAATTGGTGTATTAAAGCGATTTGACATTTTGCCAAGATCAAGTGAAATAGCCGAAGGCGCCCAAGTCTGCTGACCAAGGTTTGCTTGCATTTGACGCCCCGGATGGTTAATTTGAAGCCACACCTGAGCGCCTTTTGAGCGACCAATTTGTGCCCATTTTTTAAAAGTATCTAGATGCTTTTCATCTTCTAATACTACACCGCCCGGTCCAGTCATCGCTCGGCGGTCTACCATCACATTTCCAGTAATAATTAGACCTACGCCACCATTTGCCCAAGCTTGATATAAACGCATTAATTCTTCTGATGGTGCGTGGTTTAAATCAGCCATGTTTTCTTCCATTGCCGCTTTAGCAATACGGTTTGGAACATATGAGCCATTTGGGAATACTAATTTTTCGAACACTTTCATTGGAATGACCTCATTCAGTATGGCTTTACTTTAAGATTAAAGCTAACTTTAATGTCAATACCTTTTATTATTTCTATATTTATTACTTTCAATTTCAGTAATTTATAAATAAAAAAGAGGCACTTAATAGGCCTCTTTTTAAGTTTATAGCTTTAAATTATTCACGAATAAATGCCAACAAGTCAGTATTAATCACTTCATGGTTTACGGTTAACATACCGTGAGAAAAACCTGGATAGATTTTGAGTCGGCTATTGTGAAGCAATTCTGCCGATTTCACCCCAGAAGTTTTATAAGGCACGATTTGGTCGTCGTCACCATGTAATACCAAAACAGGAATAGTGATTTTCTTTAAATCTTCTGTAAAGTCGGTTTGTGAAAAAGCGACGATACCGTCGTAATGCGCTTTTGCACTACCCGTCATGCCCTGACGCCACCAGTTCGAAATGATACCTTCCAATGGCTTCGCATCTGGTCGGTTAAATCCATAGAACGGGCCAGATGGCAAGTCACGGAAAAATTGCGCACGGTTTGTGAGAACTTGATTTTGCAGGTCATCAAAAACTTCTTTTGGTAAACCTTCAGGATTATTTTCGGTTTTAACCATAAGTGGTGGAACCGCACTAACAAGGACAGCTTTTGTAACGTTTTCTTGACCATGACGTGCGATATAGCGAACTACCTCACCACCACCTGTTGAATGGCCAATATGAATTGCATTTTTAATGTTCAGATGTTTAACTACTTCTGCCACATCATCTGCATAATGGTCCATATCGTGACCATCCCACACCTGACTCGAACGTCCATGTCCCCGTCTATCATGAGCAACTACACGAAAACCTTCTTTAAGGAAAAAAAGCAATTGTGTGTCCCAATCATCTGAACTTAAAGGCCATCCATGATGAAAAAATAAAACTTGGGCATCACGTGGTCCCCAATCTTTATAGAAAATTTCTACGCCGTCTTTTGTGGTTACATATCCCATCTTTGTTCTCCTAATGAAAAACTGCTTGCTGATTCGTTATAAAGGCTTGAATATTTATACTCAGTTAAAATGAGCTTTGATGTTCTAATAACAATGTTGCACATAAATTAACATGCTCTGATATGAGCAACAGTAATTACTCAGTCAATTAATGTAAAAGTAATTTTTTTCGGTTAATATCTATTCTAGTACTGAGTTTTTTACTTTCGTGAAAATAGCTAAGAAAATAATGGCGAATGAAAAGGTTGATTAAACGTCGTTCCAACTTCCATACAATTATATATAATTTAAAACAATGATTGGATTAAAAAAACCTATTACAAAATATTTAAAAATTCTTTAAATACAATACATTAAAATCAATAAGGCATACATTACCCTTCAAAAAATCGTCTTATTAAACTATTGATTAAATTTAGCTTTGTTTCAATTTTGATATTAATAAGAAAACTTGATAGTAAGGGATATTTACTGTGAATCAGACTCAACATCACACCACGGAAGTTGCAATTTTAGGTGCAGGCCCAGTTGGGTTAACAATTGCAAATTATTTAAGTAAACAAGGTATACAAGTTACTGTTATTGAACAACTAGACCAACTCATTGATTATCCAAGAGCGATTGGTATTGATGATGAATCATTACGCACGATTCAGTCAGTAGGTTTAATCAAACAAGTTTTACCGCACACTACCCCTAATCATGCTATGCGGTTTTTGACCCCTAAAGGTCGCTGTTTTGCGGATATTCAGCCTATGACTCGCGAATTTGGCTGGCCACGTCGTAATGCATTTATCCAGCCCCAAGTTGACCGTGTATTATTGGAAGGTTTAGCAGCCTATCCAACCACAGAGGTGCGTTTTTCACGTCAATTAAATAGCTTCTCTCAAGACAAAGACCATGTAACGTTAAATTTAACGACTAAAGATCAAAAGCAGGAAACTGTTCAAGCGCAGTATTTAATTGCTTGCGATGGTGGAAATTCATTTGTACGCCGTACACTTAACATTAATTTTGAGGGTGAAACTGCTCCAAACCAATGGATTGTTATTGACCTTGCCAACGATCCACTGGCGACCCCTCATGTATATTTATGTTGTGATCCAGTACGTCCTTATGTATCGGCAGCTTTACCACATGGTATTCGTCGTTTTGAGTTTATGGTAATGCCTGGAGAGACTCAGGAAGAATTGAGTAAACCCGAAAATATTAATCGTTTATTGAGTAAAGTTTTACCTCATACGGACAATATCGAAGTGATACGTCAACGTGTTTATACACACAATGCACGCATTGCAGACCGTTTTCGTGTAGACCGTATTTTATTAGCTGGAGATGCAGCACATATTATGCCTGTATGGCAAGGTCAAGGTTACAATAGTGGCATGCGTGATGCTTTTAATCTTGCTTGGAAAATGGCATTAGTCATTAAAAAAATTGCAAAGCCAGAGATTCTAGACAGTTACCAACTAGAAAGAAAAGACCACGCTCAGGCCATGATTAATTTATCTGTTTTGGCGGGACATGTTCTTGCTCCCCCAAAGAAATGGCAAGGTGTTGTTCGTGATAGTATTTCTTATGTATTAAATTACATACAACCTATAAAACGTTATTTGTTAGAAATGCGTTTTAAACCCATGCCGAAATATCATCAAGGCATATTGGCACCTTTTCCAGAAAAGAATACACCTGTCGGCAAGATGTTCATCCAGCCTCATGTTCAGCTTGAAAATAAAGACAAAGTTTTACTCGACGAAGTGATTGGTAATAACTTTGCCATTCTTGCTTGGGGAGTTAATCCTACTTGGGGGATCTCACCAAATAGTATGAAAAAATGGGCTAAATTAGGTATTAAATTTATTCAAGTCATACCTGCGGTTCAGTTAGACGCCCCGACTCGATGTTCTGACGAACATGTAATTACTATTGGTGATGTAGACACTGAAATTCGCTCTTGGTTTAGCCAAACAAATCAATCTATGGTGATTTTAAGACCTGACCGTTTTATTGCAGGGCTCGCTATTCCTCAAACTGTAAATAGTATAAGTGAAGAGTTGTTCCAAAAAATGCATTTGGTTAACTAAAATAATTAAGCCATTCTTTAGAATGGCTTTTTTTTTAAAAGCTAAAATTTAGATGAAACTGTTTTTTAAGTACATCTAAAATCAAATCTATAGCTTTGTTCACATGGTCCTTTCGATAGGAAACATATAATCCTATCATTGGTAAAGGTTCTACCGTCTTTTTCACTACAATTTTATCTCCTAACAATGGGGTGACATATTGAGGAACAAGACTCCAACCAATTTCCATTCCAACTAAATTAACATTCAGTAAAATGTTAGTTGAGTACTGTACAATATTAATATTAAGTTTGGTTTTTTTAAAAAAATCATCAATAATTCGATAAAGCTCAGGTGAAGCTTCCTCATTACACATCACAAAGTTATGATGCTCAAAGCTTTTTATGCTAATACGCTCTTGATGTGCATCTGGTGAGTTTTTGGGAATAATTAAAGTCAGCGGTTCTTGAAAAATTTGAAGAGAAACGATTTCATCTGTATTTGCCCCATAACGCGTAAAAGCAATATCTATTTCCCCCTTATTAAGTGCCTGTAGTTGAGCGTCATCTGTTAAGCTTTTAAAATCAATTTTAAGCTCTGGGAAATGCGCTCTAATATTCGGCATAATATAAGGGAAAACTTTCATTTCAGCTGCTGGAACAAAGCCAATATTTAATTGTTCTTGCTCAAATTTGGCAGTTTGTCTAGCCAAGCTAACAGCTTTCTCGGTGTGTTCTAAAATAATAAGCGCTTCTTTAAAAAAAACTTCCCCTGCTTTGGTAAGCTCGACTTTTCGTTTGCTGCGTATAAAAAGCTGAACACCAACTTCATCTTCTAAGTCTTTAATCTGTTGACTGAGCGAAGGCTGTACCGTATGCATTCGTAATGCCGCTTTCGTAAAATTTAGCTCTTCAGCGACCGCAACAAAATAGCGTAAGTGACGTAATTCCATGTCATATCCCAATTTTTGTCTTTGTATCTCGATTACATAGCCAACGATATAAAAATAAAGTCATTATCGTTACCCATGCACATAACTGATAAGTTTTTTCATAGCCTATATGGGCAATAATAAATCCTACCATAAGCGAACCAATCGCCATCCCTAAATCAAATAAAGTAAAAAAGGTTGAAACCGCATACCCAATTCTGTTTTTCTCAACCGTTTGTATAGCCATCGTTTGAAAAACAGGAAAAAGTGAGCCATACCCAGCACCGATTAAAGCAGCAGCAAACCAATATTCCCACTGGGTTTGCATTTGGCTCACCAAGAACAATCCTACCGCAAAAAGAATAAACGAAGGATATAGGACTGAGTTAGCCCCTCTTTTATCGTATGAATGGCCAACCCAAGGACGCGCTATAATCATTGATATTGCGAAGATAATAAAAAATATACTTGTTGCAGCGAGTAAGTTTTTAGTTTCACTATAGATACTTATAAAACTCATGATACTTGAATAAGCCATTGCAACAAATAATGCAATCAAACCGATAGGAATTACTTTCCTTTCAATAATATCGTTTAAACTAATTTTTTGCTTTACTTGAACAAACTCCCTATCTTTTAACGACGAGACTGGTATAAGAAAGCAAAAAACTAAACCCATACATACAATTAAAGTGAGAAGAATAAATAGGTTATAAAAACTAGTGTAACGTAGAGTAACTAGTGCAATCATTGGCCCAAATACAACCGCTAAATTTGTAGACATGACGAAATATCCCATGCCTTCGCCTTTCCTCTGCTCTGGGATGAATTCATTCACAATAGGTACGGTTACCGTAGTTAAAATACTAAACCAGATTCCATGCACGAATCGGATCATCAGTAATAACCATAGTTGATTTACACATAAATAACCAAGGGCCAAAAATGCAAACAGTAATGCTGAACCTCGCAACACTGTTTTTTCGCCGAAACGTTCAATGATCAAACCAGCAAAAGGACGAATGGCAATCGATGAAATCAAAAATAAAGTTAATGCCAAACCTGCCTGACTAATTGAACCAGATAATTCTTTTAAAATATAAAGGGGTAATATGGTGAGCAAAGCATAGTAATAAATGAATAAAAAAAGGTTGTTTAATACACAGAGGATAAATGAACGATTCCAAAGCTTTTGCTGGGCAGCTGGGTACATTTCTCTTACTCAATTAAGGTTCTTTTTAAAACAAGAAATAACTTCATCTGACATTTACAATAAGTGATTTGTTCTAAGCTTGCAGTCAATAGATTTGAGGTTTCTTGAATACTTTCATAAATGAAAAAAGCTCCGAAAATATGAGCTTTTTTCATTGTTCTATTTGAGTTATTTAGTCTGATGTAATCGACGAATCACCAAAAGCATCAGTAATGCTGAAAGAACAATTCCTGGAATAGAAGCGGAAATAACGCCAGCAGCACCACTTCCCATTGCAAGTAACTGACCAGCAATTGCGGGACCCAACATCGCACCAATACGGCCAACTGCTGCTGCACTACCTACTCCAGTTGCCCGGATTTCTGTTGGATATACGATACTACCAAAAGCATATAAAACGCCTTGACCACCAATGGTAAATGTCCCTACTAAGGCTGCGGCTGCATACATTGCAGTTAAATTTCCAGCCCCATTTAAACTAAATAAACCAGCTAAAATACCTATATACATAAGTATAATCACATAGGCTTTATTCCAGCGATCAATCAAAATACCCAGTACAACTGTACCAATGGCAGCTCCCATTTGGAAAAATACTTGAGCTAAGCTACCCTGTTGACGAGAGAATCCCAACTCCATAAATAGAGACGGTAACCAACTCAACATGATGTAAACAACCATCAAGGTAAAAAAATAGCTTGCCCACAGTAATAAAGTCTGCAAAGCATAATTATTTTGAAAAAGATTTTTAAAAGAGCTTTGTATATGTGTAATCGATTTATCTTCAAATCTCGTTTGTAAAAACTCTCGAGATTCAGGTAAAAATTTGATCATAAGAGGAAGTACCAAAAGTGGAACAACTCCTCCTACATAGAAAATCGTTTGCCAGTGGCCGCTTACATCGTAGGCTGCTAGTAAAGATACTAAGATAGCTCCTATTGGCATACCACAATACATTAGGCCAACGGCACGACCACGATTTTCGTTAGAAACAGCTTCTGAAACAAGAGCAATCAAATTCGGCATCGCAGCTCCTAAACCTGCTCCAGCAAGAAAGCGTACTAATAGCAAAGTACAGAAAGTATTTACCCAGACCGTAAAAAGCGTAAAGACAGCAAAAATAGCCACAGCCCCGATCAAGACTATTTTACGACCAATACGATCGGCATAACGTCCACCCATTAACGCGCCTGGCAGTAAACCCAATATTCCTGCACTAAAAAAAATACCTAGTTGAGAGCTATTTAAACCAAAGGATTCTCGAATACCGACAGCCGCAATGCCAGCTGCCTGTATATCAATTCCCTCAATCACAGCGATTAGAAAACAAATGGCGATCGTAATAATAGAGTGCTTATTTCCTGCACGGTTCATAGAAAAATCCTTTTCTATCAGTTTGAGAATCACAGCACATCATTTATTAATCACTCTGATTTCGACATTAGTCTTAAGTTTTATATAGTCGTAAAAACAAAAATGAGAACTTTTTTATTTTCTTTAATATATTTTATTCTTAGATAAAACACTCATAATTAAAATTATAAATTACCTTAAATATCAAATATTTAAAAACAAATTAGTAAGCTTATAAAATTTATATATCTAAAAAAGATATTAATCATGCTGAAAAAAAACTGCTTTCTCAATAGTTAAAAGTTATCATACAGTTCAAATTAAATATTAATGGTTCCGATTTCTAAGAGATATCTATAATCACGAGTAAAAAAACCGTCATATAATCATGACGGTTTTTCTTTTCAATATTAAATAGGCCTTTAGTATAACGACCTTATTTAAATTAATTTTCGCAATTCAATTGAGACATCTAGCAATTTTTCTTTATCAAAAGCGATAGAACTAGAAACTATTTTTTCAAATACCGAACATCTCGCACCTGATTAAATGCAATACCAGCAACAACAATGTCTTGATCTAATCCAAATAAAGTAAATCCCACTTTTTGATTTTCTTGCTGATTCATATTGCCTCGTATATGCCATTCTTTTTGCAGACATGCCGCCAACGAATTGACATTTAATATCATATTGATCTGTCCAAAACCATAATGGATTAGCTTCAATAATTTTCACATTGAGTTGGACATCAACACCTTGGCTAAGGTGTTGATCCAGTAAAAATTCACTAATAATTGGGCTTTGTTCTAGCACAGTTACATGACAGTCTTTAAAAACGAGCACTAGACGCTAACTCTAGTCCAATCACTCCACCGCCCACCAAGACAATCCACTTCTTTGGCTGAAAACCAGAATTAAAGCCTGTGTGTCTTCTAAATTCCGTAGGATATAACCTTTTTGCCCAACCCATCCAAAATTGGAAGACGGCGAGGTGCACCACCTGTTGCCAGCAATAACTTGTCATAATAGACATGTTCACCATTTTCCAAAATCACTTGATATTGTTCAGGTACAATCTTTACAAAGGCATTATCTTTAATGAACTCAACACCTAGGTCTTCTAGTTTCTGTTGAGACAGAATCTCAATTTTAGTCTGTTCAGGTCTTAGAATCATATCTTGAGACAAAGGCGGACACTCATAAGGTAAATGAGGTTCATCACCTATCAAAATAATTCGACCTTCATATTTGTTAGCCCGTAATTCTAAAATAGTAGTTGCACCAGCTTGTCCGGCACCAATGATGACAATAGTTTGAATATTCATTGCTTATCCTTTATTTCAACTCGGCAGACACTATGCCAAAGCCTGCAATCCATTCACTAATTGGTTCATAGCAATGTAAGGTCATTTCATAATCACCCACTGTCTGCAGTGCAGCAAAAGCAGCCATCCAAGTTCGGACTTCTTGTCCCCCACGTCCACCTTCATGTCGAATTTCGTCTTCGGTCATCGCTTCAAGCGCAGCAAAGTTTGCATTTTTGAATTTTTCCAATAACTGCTCATCCCATTCTGGATTGAGTGGTATAGACACACTCTTGTCACCTGCTGCCAAACGCTGTCCAACTGAAATGATTTTGGCCTGACGTGCATTTCGAGCTTCACTCGTAGGGTTACGTCCAGCAATGAGAAATTCTTCAACCTCTGGTGGGACTGAGCCCATTTGAGGGGTTGGAGGATCATGTGAAAGACCGCCTGTACCTAAAATTAATATACGTTCGTTATCCAGATTGATTGACTTAATAAAGGCACCAATTGCACGACCTAAAGCAATAGTCCGTTTTGTGGTCGGCATTGGTGCGGCAGCACCATTAATAAAAATTGGGATAGTTGGATAACGATTAAGTTGCCCGTTACATAAAAAATGTAGCGGCTGTGTTACCCCATGATCGGCTTGCATACGATATGAATATGCAACATCTATACCTTCATCAAGTACTTTTCGAATTAAGTTTAATGCTGTGCTTTCAGGCACATTAAGCTCACCAGGACCATAATTCCAATCACCTGCTGCTGTTGCGCGGACACCCACACAGAAACTCGGCATCAGATCATAAAAGAAGCCGTTAAAATGATCTGGTCCAAAGGCAATTATTAAAGTTGGGTCGTATACTTTGACCTCTGCTGCGAGCTTTTCAAATGTCTTGCGTACCGTTTGTTCTTGCTGTTGTTCTGCCGGAGACGCAAATTCCATTAGCGGGCTATGAGAAGCACAAATAAGTTTAACAGTCATGATTAGCTCCGAAATAAGACAGTTTTAGCTGTCTTATTAGTCCATTAATATCGGATTAAAATTAAGTATCAAAAAAGCCAGCATTCGCTTGGCGTAAGCCACGAATACCCAAACCACAGTTAGCATTAATAAAAACACCAGATAATGGTCGGTTGTTTTGACGTGATGCGAGCACTACATAAGAACCAGTCATGTCTTCTGGTTCTGGTAAAAACTTCAGTGGCATGCCTTGCCCAATTTTTTCTGGGTCACATGCATCAAGGAGCCCTAGATTTTCTTGCCCAAGGGATGCAGCAACTTCTATCTTTTATTTAATTATTTAACATCATGCACTGCTAAATATTGCTTAATGATCCGGTTAAACTCATCAGCTTTTTCAACTTGCGACCAATGTCCACATTGACTAAAAATATGAGCGTCAGCATTCGGTACAATATTCAAAATATCCCAAGTACGTGATACAGGAATAACTACATCTTGCACACCATGAATAAGTAACACAGGAATCTGAATATTTCTCATTTTATTGAAATCGAGAGGAAACTCGAATCGATCACGGTCTCGAGCACCGACCACTTCCATTAATCGATCTGATGCATAGTCATTTTTAGCAGCCTCGAAGCGAACTTTAACCAATTCATCAGTAACTAAAGACTTATCCACTACAAACATTTCTAAAGTTTTACGGATACCAGTTTCAGTTAATTCAGGATTGGCATGTGCTTTCAGTGCCGCTGTTTGCTTAGCACCACCTGTTCCCATTGATACAATGCCAAGTACACGCTCTGGATAATCTAAAACAAACTGAAATGCTAACCAACCACCTAAAGAATTCCCCACTAACCAGGTTTTTTTAATACCTAGAGCATCTAATACTCGAACCGCATGATCTACCCATGCACGAATACCATAAGCCGCTCCTTCTGCAACAACAGTTTGCCCATAACCAATCGAATCAATTGCGATACAACGTCCTTGCTCAGCAATTTGTGGTAAATTTAACCACCAGTTTGCTGCTGCTGACACTCCCGTACCAGAACCATGTAAAAATAAAATTGGAGTACCTTCTCCAAGTTCATGATAATGAGTGAGTTCACCCGTTGCTGTTTCAATCCATTTATCTTCCAAACCAAAAAATGGATCTGTTTTATATTCGGGGATTTGTACTGTTCCCATGTCATTCCTCTTACCGTCAGTACAGCCTAGCTTAAGATTAAGCCGATTTAATAGGCCAAATTTTAAATGTTTCACTCATCCATATTACCTGTTCAGCAAGCCCTAAATTATACTTGTTTATGATGAGGTGATATAAAATAAATATTAATAAGCAAGTGTTATTTAAAATAATTTTTAAAACTTATAGTTATAGGTTGTTCCAATACGATTCTCTCGTAAACCACTCTTTTGGTCAGCAATATTGTCAAAGTTGACATCGATATACATCTAAAGAGATCCCAAGCGTTTTAAATTCTCTTTTAGCACCACGTAATTCAAAATAAAGTTAAACTCATACTCTTTCCCCTTTTTTATTAATACGCTTGATTCATAGACCGAATCGATTTCCCAGCTATGCTAATACTTGCAGTAGTTTTGAGCCCCCTTAACTCCACTCTATTTTGATGAAAAATTAGAACAGAGTAGTAAGATTTTTCTTATTTTTATCAATTATCTCAAAACTCTTTATAAATTTATGACTGGCGTTAAAAAAATAATAAGGCATTAAAAACATCTCTTTCAGAAATTAAAAATATTCATCTTTTTGTTCCATATTAATCCTACAAAATTTAAGTTTTTTAAACATAATTTGTGAATGAAATATCTCAATATTTATTATCAAAATTTCATTCATTTACTCTCATAAAAATAATATTTAAATAGTATCTATTCATATAAAAAAACTATTATTTAGGGGGTATTTACGCTTCTACAATTCATTATCTATTTGATTTTTATTAAAATATATTTTTGTCTAATATGTGTAATATTTAAACCTTTTAAAATGCTGTGTATGTTGTAAAACATAATCAAGGATGAATAAAGTGAAATTCAACAAAATAGCTCTAATGACCTCATTATTAATTTCTACTCAATTATTTGCACAAAAGCCAAATGTAGTCATCATCTTGGCGGATGATTTAGGATATTCGGATCTAAGTTCATTTGGTAGTGAAATCAAAACTCCCCATATTGACAGTCTTGCTCATCAAGGAACTCGCTTTACCAATTATCACACCCCTGGTACATGTTCTCCCACGCGTTCCGAGTTGATGTCGGGTACAGATCACCATCTAGCGGGGTTGGGGGCAATGGCAGAAACTATGCGTGCAGATGCAGCAAAATTTGATTTAACGCCTCGCCCCCAGTTTTTAGGTAAACCAGGTTATGAAGGTTATTTAAATACTCGCTCAATGACTTTGCCTCAAGTATTAAAAGATAATGGTTATAGAACATTGATGGCAGGTAAATGGCATCTTGGTTATACACCCGAAACCAATCCAGCGAACAAGGGCTTTGATTTATCTTATGCCTTATTAAATGGTGCAGACTCACATTTCAAAACACTTCCTAACGGTATACAGCGTAAAACCATTTACACTGAGAATGGTCAGAAGGTCGAATTACCAGATGATTTTTATTCCACAGATTTCTTTACTCAAAAAGTAATTGAATATATTGGTAATAGTAAAAAAACAACCCAGCCGTTCTTTGCTTATGTTGCTCTAACAGCTCCACATTGGCCGCTTCAAGTACCACCCAAATATTTGAATATTTATAAGGGCCACTATGACCAAGGTTACGATGCAATTAAACAAAAGCGTTTAGAGAAAATGCTAAAGTTAAAGCTGATTAATTCTATAAAAACAGCAAATGTAGTTAGTAAAGAACTTGCTCCAATGAATTTAGGTACTTGGAACAATTTAACAGTTGAACAGAAAAAAATTGAAGCGCGTAAGATGGAAATTTATGCGGCACAAATTAAGAATATGGATGACAATGTTGGAAAACTGATTAAACATCTAAAAAAGATTAAGCAATACGATAATACTCTGTTTATTTTTATGTCAGATAATGGCGCGGAAGGATTTTATCGTCCACTTTCAGGGGACGACAATAGTTATAATAATTTAGGTAAAACCAAATCTTATGAACTTATTGGTCCACGTTGGACTGAAGTTAGCAGTGCACCATTTTCACTCTGGAAAGGAACTGCAGCTGAAGGCGGCGTCAGCGCACCTGCGATTGTTAAACTTCCTAATAGCACTACATCTAAAATTAGTAATACCTTTGTTAATGTTAAAGATGTTTTCCCAACTATTCTTGAAATTACTCAGTCTTCATTAAAACCAGATTATTTGAATCCTAACAAGTTCAATCAGCTTTCAGGTAAATCATGGGTTAGTTATCTAAAGGGTAAAACTAATTCCGTATATGGTGAAAACTTTATCTATGCAGATGAATTGCATGGCGATGCCTATATACGTAACAAGAAATGGAAACTCACACGCACCATTACCAAAAACCTGAATGGTCCGGACTGGAAGTTATATGATCTAGAAAATGATCGTACAGAAACCATTGACCTAAGTAAAAAATATCCTGAAATTGTAAAACAGCTCCAGCAGGAATATGTGAAATATACTCAACGTGTAGGTGTACAAGATTTCACGGAGTAATCCCTATGTCAAATTTGATGAAAGGAAGTTATCTGGTATTTCTCGTGTTCTGTCTTCAAGGATGCAACTCTTCAAAATCTGAGCAATCTACAGAAATTGTCAGTCTTGGAAATGTCAGTAAATGTAAACAATATTCAGGGTTGCCTCCACTTTGGGGAAAATCTAAAACGTCCGGCATGGTTAAAATTCCAGCAGGGGAAATTATTTTTGGCTCAAACGCAGGGTATGAAGATGAACGACCTTTCTATCAAAACAAACTCAAAGTAAACGCTTTCTGGGCTGATCAAACAGAAGTTACTGTTGCTCAATTTAAAAGTTTTGTAGATGCAACTGGCTATATTACTGATGCTGAAAAACAAGGTGGCGCAGCTGTTTTCATCCAGCCTGAAACAGATAATGTTGCTATGATGTCTTGGTGGAAATTTTTGAAAAATGTTTCATGGAAAAACATTGATGAGAAATTTCCTGCTCTGAATGAGCCAGTTCGTTATGTGACTTATAATGATGCATTGGCATATGCGATGTGGCTTGGTCGTGATCTGCCTACCGAATTAGAAAATGAATACCTATCCAAAGGGGTCAGTGATAAAGAAGATATCGGTCCAAAATCGCATGGAAAAATTACCGCAAATTATTGGCAAGGTGAATTTCCTTATTCTAATTCTAATCAAGATGGATTTAAAGATATAGCACCTGTCGGCTGTTTTGATGCCAATCCTTTTGGTCTACATGACATGATTGGAAATGTATGGGAATGGACAAGTTCTGTTTACAAAGGTCCTCATTCCGATATGCATATGGGCAATCCACAAATGACCCGTCATCATTCAGAACAGATCATGACAATGACCATAAAAGGTGGTTCCTATTTATGCGCAGATAATTACTGCGCGCGTTACAGGGCGGCTGCCCGACATCCACAAGAATTTGATCTTGCCACTTCTCATGTTGGATTCAGAACCATACTACGAAAATAAAAATTTAAATTTACAAGGATTGATTTTTAATGAAAAAAATTATTTTTTCAGGCTTACTCTTGTGTCTTGGAAATGCACATGCGGTAGAAGAACTGAAGATAAGTAATACAGTTACTCTAAAAAATTTGTATGCGGAGCGTGATTACAGTCAGAGTAATACAGACCTAGGTAGTTGGACACAAGGGCTGATTTATCGAGGGAAATTTAGCTATAAACTGAGTGAAAATTGGAATGTCGCGTTAAATCCTACTCTTCAATATGCTTACCGACTTAGTAAGGATAAAGGCCTTGCAGATACTATTTTGCCTTTTGATCCAATCGCTCAAGAACAAAAACAACATCAGCACAAAAAAGGTCTTAATTTTGAGGCTTCGTTTCAAAATCATACTTTAAGTTATGGTGAACAATGGATTAACAACCCAATGCTGGTGATAGACCCATCTCGACAATTACTCCCATCATTTCATGGTGTGGTTTATACAGGGAAATTTAAAAATACAACTATTTCAGCAGGTTTAATTGATAAATATTCACGTCGTAGTACTGAACATTTCAAAAAAATTAGTGTAAAAAGTATTGAATCGGATGGATTAACTTATTTAGATATTCAACATGCAATATCTCCTAATTTGAAATTACGCGCATTCAATGGTTATCTAGAAGACCTTTATAACCAAAGTATGCTGGGGTTGGATTATAAATGGCAATTTTTTGACACAAAAATTCAAACCAACCTACGTTATTTTAATAACAGAGACATTGGGCACGCAAAACTAGGTTCAGTAGACAGTAACAACTTTGGCATTATCAACTATGCAGAAGTGCTGCCAAAATTAAAAGTAGGTATCGGCTATCAAAAAATATTTGGCGACAATGATTATCCTATAATTGATGGTCCTATTCCTGTACTTGATTTTATTAACTGGACTCAAGGTTCGTTCATTAAAAAAGATGAACAATCATATCATCTAACTTTGAGTTATGAGCTTGATGCTTTTATACCTGGTTTAAAATTAGATACCAAATATATTCATGGTGATAATTTTAAGACTCTAGGCAAAGAAAACAATGAAACAGAATTTAACTATCGTTTTGCTTATACTATTAACGATGGCCCGCTCCAAGGTTTAAGCTTTTCATGGCTCAATATTGATTATAAATCTAAATATGGTCAGGATTATAACGAGAATCGTATCTATACCATGTATACTTTTAATTTTTAGACTTCAAGATAAAAAACAGCTGAAAATTCAGCTGTTTTACACGCTAGATTAGGAAAAATATTAAAGATAAATCTGAGCTAATACCAATAAAGCAATTATAAAAATAATTCATTTAAACACCTTATCTACCACAATAAATGAGCTTTATTCTTGCCTCTGCAGCAACATAAAATTTGAATTGTTTCGTTTCAAACTTTTTTAGAAAATTAATAATGTAATCATATTCATATAAAACATATCTAATGATTAAGTTATTTTAATAACCAAATAAAAGTATAAAAAAGCACTCCTTAGGAGTGCTTTAGGATCAAAATAAAATTACGCACTAAGTTCTTTAGATTTGGACATAGTCAAGGCAAGATCTTCAATCATATCCTCCTGTCCCCCAACCGTACCACGACGACCTAGCTCTAATAAAATTTCACGTGCAGAGACGCCATATTTAGCTTCGGCACGTTTTGCAAACAACAAGAAAGATGAATATACACCTGCATAACCTAACGTTGCTGCATCACGATCGGCACGAATTGGGTTTAGCATCATTGGAATTACAAGATCTTCTGCAATATCCTGTACTTTAAACAAGTCTACACCTGTTTCTATTTGCATACGATTTGCAACTGCAATAAATAACTCAAGTGGCGTATTGCCCGCTCCAGCTCCTAGACCAGCTGCCGCCAAGTCGACCCGAATTGCACCAGCTTCAACCGCAGCAACGGTATTGGCAACACCCATACCCAAATTATGGTGACCATGGAAACCTAATTCAATACTGCTATCAAGCTCCTGACGAAGTAACCCAATCCGATCGGTTACATCCTGTGGCAACATGTACCCAGCAGAGTCAGTGACATAAATACAGTTAGCACCGTAAGACACCATTTTTTTTGCTTCTTCTAGCAAATGTTGTGGCGATGCCATATGTGCCAACATTAGAAAGCCTACTGTGTCCATTCCCAATTTACGGGCAGCAGTAATATGCTGCTCAGACACATCAGCTTCTGTACAGTGTGTTGCAACACGAATGGTTGAAACACCAATCTCATGTGCCATTTTCAAATGATCAACTGTTCCAATACCGGGTAATAAAAGTGCAGATACCTTGGCATTTTTCATGCGTGGCACAACAGCAGATAAATACTCTTCATCTGTTGCAGCGGCGAAACCATAGTTAACGGAACTCCCTCCCAAACCATCACCATGAGTGACTTCAATCAAGGGGACACCTGCTTCGTCTAACGCTGTTGAAATGGCAATCATTTGGTCAACTGTAGTTTGATGGCGTTGAGGATGCATACCATCACGTAAAGTCATATCATGCACAATAATCTTAGACATACGATTTCTCCTTAAACAGCTTCTACTTTTTGATTAGATAAAACGCGTTCTGCAAACATTTCTGCAGTACGTGCGGCTGCGGCTGTCATAATGTCAAGGTTACCGGCATATTTTGGCAAATAATCTCCTAGGCCTTCTACCTCAAGAAATATCGAAACACGATTACCATCAAATACAGGGCCATTTACTAACTTGTAGCCCGGAACATATTTTTGGACTTCTTTGATCATGGCATTTACTGATTCAGTAATTGCCACCTGATCAGGTTCACCCTCGACTAAACAATGTACGGTGTCGCGCATCATTAGTGGTGGTTCAGCCGGGTTAATAATAATGATGGCTTTACCTTGTTTAGCTCCGCCAACCTTTTCAATTGCACCAGCAGTGGTGCGAGTAAATTCATCAATGTTCTTACGAGTACCCGGGCCAACCGATTTTGTTGATACAGTGGCAATGATTTCAGCATAGTTAACAGTCTGTACCCGTGAAATCGCTGCGACCATAGGAATAGTTGCTTGTCCACCACAAGTCACCATATTCACATTAGGGACTTCACCCGCATCCAACAAAGCTTCTAAATTTACTGGCGGTACACAAAATGGACCAATTCCTGCAGGAGTTAAATCAATCATCAATACCCCAAGCTCATTTAGCTTGCGACTGTTCTCTGCATGTACATATGCTGAGGTTGCATCAAAAGCAATTTTGATCTCATCTTTAAGTACATGAGGTAATAAACCATCAACCCCTCCAGCCGTGGTTTTTAAACCCATTTTTTCAGCGCGAGTCAAGCCTTC
Organism: Acinetobacter sp. 742879; assembly: GCF_000588535.1. Classification (NCBI taxonomy): domain Bacteria; kingdom Pseudomonadati; phylum Pseudomonadota; class Gammaproteobacteria; order Moraxellales; family Moraxellaceae; genus Acinetobacter; species Acinetobacter sp. 742879. The sequence continues at coordinate 656,568 of NZ_JFYC01000001.1, forward strand.
AGAAGTAGGATCAATCCCTATCATCCATACAGGTTCTAGTACTTCACTACGCTGTAATTTATATAATAAATCTGTTCCAATATTGCCTGGGCCGATTAAGGCACATTTAATCTTTTTCATTTCCTTATCCTTTATTTAGCAGCAAAGCATGCAACAACTGAATTGAAGCCTTCAATTTCAACTTTAAACTCATCCCCTGGATGAGCCACCACCATTGGACCCAATGCACCCGTCAGGACAATATCTCCTGCTTGTAATGGACGTCCGCGTCTTACCATTTCATCTGCTAACCAAACTGCTGCATTCAATGGATTAGCTAGACAAGCTTTACCAACACCTTGCGAAACGACCTCATCACCACGAGTCATAATCATTTTGCAGTTAACTAAATCAAGTTGATTAAGCTGTACTGGACGTGAGCCCAATACAAAAGCTGCACTTGATGCATTATCAGCAACTGTGTCAATCAATGAGATTTTCCAATCCTCAATACGACTATCGACTATTTCAATAGCCGGTAATGCATAGTCGGTTGCACTGATAATGTCTGCATATGTATGTCGGGCTTGCGTTAAATCTTTTTTGATAACAAGTGCAATTTCAGCTTCAACTTTTGGTTGGATCAACTTACCCGTTGGAATGACTTCGCCATCGCCATATGCCATGTCAGCAAATAGCATCCCAAAGTCAGGCTGATCTACACCGAGTTGGGCTTGCACCACTTTCGAAGTTAGACCAATTTTTCGACCTACTAAACGGCGCCCTTCCGAGAGTGCACGTACAGTATTGATTTCCTGTACTGCATAAGCGATATCCACATTTGCCTGTTCACCACCGAGCTCAACACGAATAGGAATAATCGCAGTTTGCGATAGTTCAGCTTGTCTTAAGGCTAAAGCAACTGAATCAACAACAGCAGAATTCGACATCAATATTTCCTTAAACTGCAAAATTGAACGTATACTGCGTTACTGAAGGTATAAAACGGAATACGAAGTTCAGGCAAAGTTAGACACAACAAATCCCTTGTATTTTCCGAGACAACTACCTACTGGAACGTGTACATAAAACAGTTTAAGAATGGAAAAATCCCCATCTAAATACCAATACTTATTTTGTTTCATATAATAGTTTTTATTTATAATCGGAACAGAATGCCTTTAAATTTTTGTATTAGGCCTACGAGAGTTATGTTGATCTACAACCTTTACCTCTAAAAGCTCTTTTATTTTTTATAATTTTCAATCAGAGAATCCCCCAAAACTTATCCATCTAATATAATTCTATCTAACTTCGATAAACTATATAAAATTACACAATTATCCATTTCGCTAACTTCTAACGAAGTACATTTTAAAATTCCTTAAAAGGTGTATATGAAATATTAAAGAAGTGCATTTCTAATATTTAATGATGTTTTATGATGGAATTCCTGTAATTATATTAAGTAATAGTTATGAACATGAATGAATATGAATATGTCGATGGGCAAAGACATAATAGTTTTGCTGATCTGTTTGTTTATTATGAAAAATTAAATCAAGAAATACTTCAAGAAAAGGAATGGGCACTAGATCAATCATATGGTTTTCACGAACGTGAATTATTTGATATTTGCTATGCAGAAAGTCAAGCTAAGGCAATTATTATTTATTTACATGCGGGTTACTGGCAGTCAAGAGATAAAAGCCAATTTCGCTTTATTGCCCAAGATCTCAGTTCTCAAGGGTACCATTTTGTTTTCGTCAATTATCCTTTTTGTCCTATTGCAAAAATTGGAGAGATTATCCAATCTACAAAATATGCTCTTCATTCTATAAAAAATTATTTTAAATATAAAGAAATCGATCTCCCTATCATTTTGTGTGGTCATTCAGCAGGTGCCCACCTAGTAACTGAACTAGCTATTCAAAATATTAAATCAGTACACTCAAAACTTTTTCATGGCGTCATAGCAATTAGTGGTATTTATGACCTAGCTCCTCTAAAAGATACTAGCCTAAACCAAGCATTGCAATTAACGGAAAGTGAAATTCAATATTATTCACCAGTTTATAAAAATAGCTTATTGATAGATTTGCCATTTACTTTTCTAGTCGGCCAAAAAGAAACTAACGCTTTCATTCAACAAAATCAGAATATGGCAAAACTTTTAGCTGCTCCAGGAATAGTTAAGAAAGAAGAACTATTAGAGCATGATCACTTCAGTTTATTACAAGAGTTCTTTAAAAAAGGGCGTATCTTTCAACATATTGAAATGATGTATGATTTTATTTCAAAATGAATAAATAAATTAAAAGTGCCCCTGGGCACTTTTAATTTATGGTTTAGCTTTTAATATTTATTAAATTTTGTAGAGACTTAGCTGTTTTATCTGGGTTTAGGAAAATTACCGCAGCTATACCTATGATCAATAAATATAATCCAATATATTGGAAACCAATATTCATACCTGTTAATAAATGGTTCATCATTTCAGGTAATAGAGGTTCGCTTTTCTTAGGTTGAATATATCCGGCTGTATCCATCAGGATTCCGACCATTATAGGTGATACCATCCCACCACAAGAAGCAAGTGCTGTTAGTGTAGCCATGACCGCGGCTCTTTGTTTAGAACAAACACTATATGCAACGGCCGTAGGAACTAGAGGAAAAGTCATAGCAAAGCCAGCAGCAAAGATTAAAACGGCTACGGCTGTTTCACCGTTTAAAAATGGAAGAATCTGAAATAGAACACCTGAAGTTATTAAGATTATTCCTAATAAGACGCCTAAAGATACATGTACAGACCTTCCTTGTGCCATTAACTTTCTAGACAAAACTCCTGCTAAAAAGAGTACAAGTGCTCCACAAATCCAAGGGAGGGTCACTAAAACCCCTAATGATTCAGGAGTGACATTTACTACGGCAGATAAATAACGTGGAGCCCAAGTTGTAAGAAATCCCATTGCCCAAAAACAACCAGCGCCAGCAAGAAATGCAACAATAAACATTGGAGAGAAAAATATCTTTGCCATTGGTATGGGAGTTAGATCATCACATAGGTCGACAATACTTTGCTTATTATTTGTATTTGCATCTAACCGCTTAGTTAGAGGACGACTCAGCTCCTTTTCAGAGCGAATATGGCTATATGGCCCTTCTTTCGCAACAAAAAACCATAAAGACGTCCAAATTAATCCAATAATTCCAAGAAAACCAAAAGCCCAACGCCAACCGTAATTTGGATGAGCAATAATCCAAGCCAGTATCGGAGCAGCAATAATTGGCCCTAGAGTAGAACCTATGGCTACTAGACTACTAGGTAAGCCTCTTTCTTTTGGTTCATACCAACCATGTACATGTTGTAATGTAATAGGGGTCGCCGGGCCTTCAGCCGCACCTAATAATATTCTTGAGATCAGTAATAAGGCAGCTCCACCCCATAACATTGGAAACATTAAAACAGCCCAAGCAACTCCCATAAAAAAGATTAACCATCTTGTTTGTACTCTCATAGCAATAAAACCGACTAAAATTGCCGAAATTGCAAATAAGAAAAAGAAAGCACTACCAATAAATCCAAATTGACTACCTGAAAGTGACAACTCTTGCATAGCAGGTTCTGCGACTAATCCCAAAACAGCCTTATCGGCAAAATTAATCATCTGAAAAATAATTAATAGGCCCGTAATAACCCAAGCTTTTTTTTGTATGCTTTTATCTATTATCTCAGAGGGAGCTAATAGCTCAATACTAGAGCTTTTCATAATAACTCCTCCTGATTTCTTAATACAGCTTCAGCTTTTTGAATTACTTTTAAGTTATTAATTTCAAAAATATCATTATCTTCTGCTGCACTCACAAGCCCACCAAAGTCTGACTGTGCGTATGAGACCATTTTTTCTATATCTGCTGCATTTGGTAAATTAGGAACAATATGATGTAAAATTAGATGCTTAACATTTGCATTGGCCGCAACTTTGCCGACTTGTTTATAAGAAGTATGAGATTCTTCAAGATGTACAGCAATCCCATCCCTAGTAGGACCTTCAGGAAAAGTTTGTAATATAGCCTCTAGATCAATGACTTCATGTAATAACACATCTGCATTTCTTGCTAATCGAATACAGTTTTCTGAATATGTAGTATCTCCTGATATTACTACTGAACCGTATTTAGAGTCGAAACGAAATCCAAAAGCTGGATAACACAAACGATGATCGACTAAAATTGTACTTACTTTAACATTTTCATCTTCATAAATAACGAAAGGTTCCATTTCAGGATGTCGTGCATATATCGGATCTGCTTTGGCTTCCTTAGGAATTGCAATATCATGTGCTTCTATCCATTCATCAGGGCTCGTTCTTTCCTCATCTGCCATTCTAATTGCAATATCTGAAGCAAATACGCCTCGCATTAATGCTCCCACCATCTCCTTTGTGCCAACCATAGGATGATCGCCTCCACAACATCCTTGGATATGCACGTGCTTTTTCTCAGCTAAAGCTGGATTTTTAGGTGGTTTCCCTGGTCCAAATACTTTTATAGGTTGGCTAAAAGACTCACCAGGAACTTGCCATCCTGTAAAGAGATAAGCCCCTAGATCATAAATATGGTCAGAATGATGATGGGTTATAAAAATACTACGTAACTGCCCCCAAGATGCATGATTTCTATAATTACGAATGCTTCCCATTCCACAATCTACAACATAAACTGCTCCGTCAACACAAATAGCTGTTGAAATACCAGCTCGGCTACTTGAAACAATTGGCCCACCTCCTGTTCCAAGTGCATAAATCTTCATTCCTTTTGCTACATTATTCGACATTTAATTTTCCTCGTCATAAATTTGATCCCGCATTTCTAAATTATTCGACGAGCCCATATGTAAATATCCGCGTATTCATGAATAACTATGCTTTTATTCTGTAAGTTTAATATGCATATATAAAAAGAGCGCCTTAAGGCGCTCTTTTAACTCATCAGGTTATTCATAATTTTCTAGCTTGTCAGGTGCAATAAAGCGAATATTTCTTAAAGCAGAAATACGCACAACTTCTTCTGGCTCAGTTAAATTGTGTAATTCAGAGAACAAACTAGCTAAATCATTTCCTGGACTCACCCAGAAAATTCCTTTCCCAGGTGTTTCCGAAACAATTTTATAACCATGTATTGTCCCTCTTGGCCAGTATAAGTAGTCGCCAGCCTTGGCAATACTCCACTCTCCATCGAGATATAAAGCATATTCACCTTCAATAATAAATGCGTGCTCATCTTGAATAGGATGCATATGAGGAGGCACAAAAGTGCCAGGAGGATCATTAGAGATCCATGCAAAACTAGATTTTTGATCTCCTCCTACCATCGGCTCATAAACATGTCCCAAAACATTCCATTTTATTTTTTCACTTTCATCATCATGCCTTGTTTCTCCGAATTCAAAATTACTTTGTATTTCCGAAAAAATTAATTGATTCATAAAAATAAACTCCTGTTTTTGCCCTCTCTTAGTCAAGCAAAAAGACACTTATCGTTTCTATTCATTTATGAGATAGATAATGTCTATTTTTTAGAATTATTTTAAATTTTATAAAGATCGGATAAGGAATCCTTAAAATTTGAATAGTATTCTCTTCTGCTTATTTATAAGTTAGTTAAGTTATCGAAGGAATACTTTCGAGTTTAAATTATGATTAATCTTTTTATAAAACAACTACTTTTAAAAGTGGGTGAAGAACCAGATCCACGTTTTACGCTTGCCAACGAGCGGACTTTTTTAGCCTGGACACGTACAGCTCTTGCTTTACTGGCTTCAGCAGTAGCATTGATTACGATTTCAGAACATTATCATCAGCTTCAAAAAGCTCAACAAATTTTTAATGTATTAGTCATAGCGTCTTTAATCATTAGTTCCTCTGCCCTCCTTCGCTGGTATCGAGTAGAAATTGCTCTAAGATTAAAGAAGCCGCTACCCTTTCCTCTCATGACACCTTTACTAACACTCCTAACCTTTTTAATTTTATTCATTTTTTTCTTTTAAGTAAGTTGAATAAAAATGTTAAAAGATGATTCTGGATTACAACCTCAACGTACCTATTTAGCTAATGAACGAACTCTTTTTTCAATTTTAGCCACCAGTTTTTTCATTAGTAAAATTCTTGCAAATTCACTGTTAATTAGTGTATTTATTTTAATCACCACTTGCCTTTATTTTAGCTGCCATTTATTTTTTTCTTTCCATATTCAAATACAGAATTTGGAAACAACTAAACGAAGTTATATTTTTTTAACACATGCATTCATGGTTTTTTTGCTAAGTGTTATTTGCTTATGGGCAAAAAACTCATGAATGCAAAATCGCTTAGTTTTAGTTATAAGAATTTGATTTTAATAGCGTCTTGTAATCTACTAAAATAATAATAAAGGAAAACAGGATAAGACAAAACATTGAGTTAACTTAGTTTTATCGTAAAGCATAGATTTATTTATATATCTTTTATCTGAACTAAACGGAATTTAAGGAGATGAAGATGACGGAGACAATTAGAAAAGTCGGGCCTTTTAGAAATAAATTTTTTGTCCATCACACTGAAATTTTTAAAACTATTCAATGGATGGGAAAAATTAATGGCCCTCATCAATTAGATGTACCATCACCAAAACATATGGATTTTTCACATGAAGGTTTAAGTCTTGGAGATATTACTTTTGGACAAGTGTCTTATTCAACAGAAGTACAAGTCAAGCTAGATGACTTGCAAAAAAGTTATATATTTAATATTCCAATACAAGGGCAGCAAACTCTAAAAATTGGTAATTTAAATATTGAGTCTAATACTGAAATTGCTACGCTCCTTTCTCCACATCTTCCTCTTGTAATGACTGTAAACGAAGGATGTAAGAAACAGGTTATCAGGATTTCAAAAAAACTCGTAGAAGAGCATCTTATTCGATTATTAGGTTACAAATTACAACGACCATTAGTTTTTGATGTTCAAGCCCCTTTGCAAGGACAAATAAAACAGTGGTTTCAACTTGCAATGAATTTACAAGAAATGGTTAATGATGATCATTCCTTATGCGATAGTTCTGGAGTTTGGAATAATTTTGAGTCAAATCTTGTGATTATGCTTTTAAATGCTCAACCCCATAATTATTCTCAAGAACTGAAATTACGTCAGCAAGGTCGTCCCACTTATTTATCAAAAGTAGAACAAGTTTTAACAGATTGTTTAGATCAACCTTTAAATCTTAGAGAATTAGAAAAAATTTTAGGTGTATCTAGAGAACGCTTATATAGAGATTTTCATTTATACTTTGGTCAGTCGCCTATTGCGTATTTTCGTGATTTACGTTTCGAAGCTGTTCATAAACGCCTTCAACAAATTCGCCCTTGGGAAAATGTATCTAGTATTGCTCTAGACTGTGGTTTTCAACAATTAGGTAGATTTTCAAATGAGTATAAGAGAAAGTTTGGTGAACTTCCCTCAGAAACTCTACTACGTTTTAAACACATCAATTAATCTTGCAATCCCTTGACCCACACCAATACACATTGAACACAAGGTATAACGACCACCTATTTGTTCAAGCTGGTTTAAAGCTGTGGTGACTAAACGTGCACCTGATGCACCGAGTGGATGACCTAAACCAATTGCACCATCGTTTCGGTTTACCTTGTTAGAGTTGTCTGGTAAGCCTAAATCATGGGTCACTGCCAAAGCTTGTGCAGCAAAGGCTTCATTCAGCTCAATTACATCCATCTGATCTAAAGTCAGGTTGACTTGTTTAAGTAATTTTTTAATGGCTGGGACTGGAGCAAAACCCATAAGGCGTGGTTCCAATCCCACTGCTGTTGAAGCAATGATCTTGGCACGCGGTTTTAAGTTGTAAGCCTGAAATACCTGAAGCATTCCCCGTAATAACTGTGCCATCTGCTTTAACCACAGGTTTAATTTTGCTTAAAGCTTCAAGCGTGGTTGATGCGCGTGGATGTTCATCAATATCGATCACAACAGCGTCATCCTTACGCTTAGATTTTTTAACAATACCATTATGTACAGAAGACAATAATAAAAAAGAGACCAATTTATGGTCTCTTTTTTATTTTTAGATGGCTTCTCTGGTCATTTCACCATTCACCAGCCTTAAAATTTGCAATGGATTGCTGTCTTTTAAAGCTTCTGGCAATAAGCTTTGCGGATAGTTTTGATAACACACAGGTCTTAAGTAACGGTCAATAGCTAAGGTTCCAACTGAAGTACCTCGTGCATCTGAAGTGGCTGGGTATGGCCCGCCGGGTACCATGGCATCACAGACCTCAACACCTGTTGGGTAGCCATTTATAAGTAATCGCCCAGCTTTCTCTTCTAGTACAGGAACTACATCTGCAAACTCAGTTAAGTCAGCTTCATCGGCAATTAAAGTCGCAGTCAGTTGCCCATTCATGCTTTGTAGTGCCTGAATGAGTTGAGCTTTATCTTCAACTTCAATGATGACTGTAGTTGGCCCAAAGATTTCTTCCTGTAAAAGCTGGTCACCCGCCAGTAAAAGCTCAACATCAGCTTTAAACAGTTGCGGCTGCGCCTGATTACCTTGTTGAGCCTGGCCTGCCAAGTGTTCAATACCTTGATGCTCTGTTAAGTGCTCAAGACCAGCGGTATAGCTTTTTAAGGTTCCGGCATTGAGCATAGTTTGCGCAGGCTTAGCCCCCATAATTTCAGTCAGGTTGCTAATGAGCTGACTAAACTCGGCTGATTTAATTCCCAAAATTAAACCTGGATTGGTACAGAACTGACCACAACCCAAAACAACTGAATCTGCCAAGTCCTGTGCAATTTTTTCACCACGGGTTTTCAGGGCTTCTGGCAATAATAACATCGGGTTAATGCTGCTCATTTCAGCAAAGACCGGAATTGGCTGTGGACGGGCTGCTGCCATATCACATAAAGCGCGACCACCACGAAGTGACCCCGTAAAACCAACTGCTTGAATTAAAGGGTGTTTCACTAAAGGTTCACCCACGCCATTACCATAGATCATGTTAAATACGCCTTTTGGCATATTTGATTTTTCTACGGCACGTTCAATTGCTTGAGCAACAAAGTCCGCTGTGGCCATATGCCCACTGTGGGCTTTCACCACTACAGAACAACCTGCGGCCAGTGCCGAAGCAGTGTCACCACCTGCGGTTGAAAAGGCGAGCGGAAAGTTACTTGCCCCAAAGACTGCCACAGGGCCAACACCGATTTTAATCTGACGCAAGTCTGGGCGAGGTAAAGGCTGACGCTCAGGCAAGGCTGTATCAATACGCGCACCTAAAAAGTCACCACGACGTAACACTTTGGCAAATAAACGCATTTGTCCACTGGTACGGCCACGCTCGCCTTGTAAACGTGCAAGTGGTAAAGCGGTTTCCTGTGAGACAATTTCAAGAAAATCTGTACCTAATGCATCAAGTTCATCAGCAATATTTTCTAAAAAGGTAGCACGCTGTTCAGGTGATGTATGACGATAAGTCTTAAACGCTTGACTGGCGGCTTCACAGGCCTGATTAATCTCTTGCTCAGTTGCATGGTGAAACTCATAAGGTAGAGCCTCATCAGTCGTAGCATGAATACTTTTTAATAAAGTTGTACCTTGTGCACTACGTGAACCGCCAATAAAGTTGTGTCCGATAACCATTTTATATTCCTTAGAGTGTAATAACTGAACCGATCGGTAGCTCTGGTTGTGTATGGGCGAGCTTATTTTTGAGTGGAAGTCCGAACTCTTTCATCTCTATTTCAAACTCATCGTTGACTTGCGCTTGAATACCGTCGGCAAAAGACAAAGTGGCTGTACCGAAATAGTGAATATGAACATCCCCTGCTTTTAAAAATTGTTGATACTTAAAGTGGTGATATTCCAGATTTGCCAAGCTATGGCACATATTGTCTTCACCAGACAAAAACTCTTTCTCCCAAATGATTTGTCCATCACGGCGCAAACGGCTGGTTCCGACTAAATGTTTTGGTAATTCGCCTGTCCGTAAAGCCGGACCAAAACTACAAAAACGCAATTTAGAATGGGCCAGATATAAATAATTACGGCGCTCCATTACGTGATCAGAATATTCATTGCCCAGCGCAAACCCGATTCGGTAAGGCTTTAAGTCTTCGCCAATAACATAAAGGCCTGCAATTTCAGGTTCTTCGCCGCCGTCTTCGGCAAATGGAGGTAAAGGCAACTCTGCTCCCGGCCTTACCACAATTGAACCGTCGCCTTTATAAAACCACTCTGGTTGTGCTCCGATCTGACCTTGTGCTGGACGCCCCTTTTGTAGCCCCCATTCAAATATCCGCATGGTGTCGGTCACCGAGCTGTCATCGCTTAAATTTTGTTGATGCATTTTGTCGCGTGCAGATGCAGAACCTAAATGGGTTAAGCCTGTACCAGAAACTAAACAGTGCGTTGGGTCTGGATGATCCAAAGGCGGCAATACCTTTAACTCTGCTAATAAAGATGAATAATCATAGGTTTCCGTTTCAAAGCCTAACGCCTCAACTTGTTGTTCCATTGAAACTTTATTACGGATTGCTAAAAGTGCTAAATCACGAACCGATTGAATATTTTTAACCGGATATGCCATGTTGCCTTCTACTTTAGCGACAGCACGTTGATTTGCACGATTTTCAAATTGAATAATTTGCATGTTTTATTCCTTACAAAGGCTTTTGAATATTCACTGTTTGTGTTTTTTGACGTTCGAGCTTGGCATAGACGATGTAGGTCAGAATCAAGCCAAAAAACATGACGATAGATAAGAAATACAAACCAGCAGCCATATTTCCCGTGTATTCTTTTAAAAGTCCGATACCAAATGGCCCGACATAGCCACCTAAATTTCCAACAGAGTTAATTAAGGCAATACCAGCAGCTGCACTTGCGCCTGTTAAGAAACGGCCCGGTAATGTCCAAAACACGGCAGTTGAAGAAAATAGGCAGAACGCAACCACAGCCAAAGCAGCCAACTGCATGACTGGAGAATTTAGCCAACCACTTAAAAACATTGCACAAGCGCCTAGTGCGTAGAGAAAACTTAAATGTCCGTAGCGGTCATTTAGACGATCGGTACTACGTGGAATAATTAACAAACCAATAATTCCAAAAACGTAGGGAATGCTAGATAAGAAGCCAATTTGAAGATCAGTACCACCTCCAAATTGCTTAATAATGGTAGGAAGCCAAAGATTTAAACCATAAATACTTAAAGTCACTGGTAGGTAATACAATGCCAATAAAAGTACGCGTTTGTCTTTTAAGGCATGCAGTGGATTGGCATGTCGGGTTTGGTCATATTCGGCTTCATCTTTAACAAGTTCATTTGTAAGCCATTGTTTTTGTTCAATACTCAACCATTTCACTTTATCAATATTATCTGGCAACCACAGGAATGTCGGTAAAGCCAATAAAACCGCGGGCAAGCCAACTGCAACAAACAACCATTGCCAGCCGTGCAAATTTGCAATGCCATCCATTCCAAGTAATAGACCCGCTAAAGGCCCTGCAATCATCATGGCAATCGGTTGTGAAAGCACAAACATTCCCATGATTTTTCCGCGATGCCGCACCGGATACCACTGTGTAATTAGGTATAAAACACCAGGGAAAAAACCTGCCTCAGCTACACCAAGTAAAAACCGTAACAGATAAAAACTTTTAGGGCCTTGAATGAGCGCCATGGCCATGGTGATGAGGCCCCATGTTAATAAAATGCGGGTAAACCATTTACGAGCACCAAATTTGTCTAAAAGCAAATTACTTGGAACTTCAAAAAGAAAATATCCAATAAAAAATAAGCCAGCTCCTAGACCATAGGCAGCATCACCAATTCCAACATCTGCACCCATATGCAAATGGGCAAATCCGACAGCGGCCCGATCAATGTATGCCACCAGATATAGTATGACTAATGCAGGTATCAGCTTAAACGTGACCGTCCGTATTACATCCTTTTCGAAATCCATGTTCGACTCCATTTCCTATTATTTACTTATAGAGCATCTTGCTCGTAAATTATCCTTTTAATTTAAAATATAGTAATACTATTTAAATTTCAAACCTTTTAAAAATAAAATTTATGGTGTATTTTTAAATTAATTAATTCTAATAGTAATACTATATAGGGAAATTTGTATGAATAATAAACAAGTTCTTCGCTCGGCTGCCTGGTTTGGTACAACGGATAAAAATGGCTTTATGTATCGCAGCTGGATGAAGAACCAAGGAATTCCAGATCATGAGTTTCAAGGCAAGCCTATCATTGGGATTTGTAATACGTGGTCTGAACTCACCCCATGTAATGCGCATTTTCGAAAAATTGCCGAACACGTAAAAAAAGGGATTTTAGAAGCGGGCGGCTACCCTGTTGAGTTTCCTGTATTTTCAAATGGTGAGTCGAATTTACGTCCTACCGCCATGTTTACCCGCAACTTAGCCAGTATGGATGTCGAAGAAGCGATTCGTGGTAACCCTATTGACGGTGTGGTGTTACTGACAGGCTGTGACAAAACCACCCCTGCATTATTAATGGGCGCTGCAAGCTGTGATATTCCTGCCATTGTAGTGACTGGTGGTCCTATGCTGAATGGTAAGCACAAAGGCAAAGACATTGGTGCAGGTACCATCGTTTGGCAAATGCATGAAGAGTTAAAAGCAGGAAAAATTGATTTAAATGAATTTTTATCTGCTGAGTCTGGTATGTCGCGCTCGGCTGGTACATGTAACACCATGGGCACAGCTTCTACAATGGCGTGTATGGCTGAAGCCCTAGGCACTTCTTTACCACACAATGCAGCTATTCCAGCGGTAGATTCGCGCCGTTATGTGCTGGCTCATCTGTCTGGTATGCGTATTGTTGACATGGTTCATGAAGATTTACGCCTTTCTAAAATCTTAACCAAAGAAGCTTTCGAAAATGCCATTAAAGTCAATGCAGCTATTGGTGGTTCAACCAATGCAGTCATTCATTTAAAGGCAATTGCCGGACGTATTGGGGTTGATTTACAACTCGATGACTGGAACCGTGTCGGCCGTGGCATGCCAACCATTGTTGACTTACAGCCTTCGGGTCGTTTTTTAATGGAAGAGTTCTATTATAGTGGTGGCTTCCCTGCCGTAATTCGCCGTATGGGCGAAGCCAATCTTTTGCCACATCCACAGGCTTTAACCGTAAATGGTCAAGCCATTTGGGAAAATTGCCAGCAATCACCTATTTATAACGATGAAGTGATTCGGAAAATAGATAATCCAATTCGACAAGATGGCGGTATGTGTATTTTGCGCGGAAATTTAGCGCCTAAAGGTGCGGTGCTTAAACCATCTGCTGCCACACCGGAATTGATGAAACACCGTGGTCGTGCAGTCGTATTTGAAAACTTCGATGATTATAAAGCCCGCATTAATGACCCAGATCTAGATGTCGATGAAACTTGTATTCTAGTCATGAAAAATGCCGGCCCTAAAGGCTATCCTGGCATGGCCGAGGTTGGAAATATGGGACTACCGCCAAAGGTTTTAGCCAAAGGCATTACCGACATGGTTCGTATTTCCGACGCACGAATGAGTGGAACAGCGTATGGCACGGTCGTTTTACATGTTGCCCCTGAAGCTATGGCGGGTGGGCCTTTGGCCGTAGTTCAAAATGGTGACTTTATCGAACTTGATGCCTATGCTGGAAAACTTCACCTAGAAGTGAGTGATGAAGAACTTAAGCAACGTCTTGAAAATTTAGCACCATCAGCTCCTCCAAGTTTTATTGGCGGTTACCGTAAGCTCTATGTAGAACATTTTTTACAAGCCGATGAGGGCTGTGATTTTGATTTCTTGGTCGGTTGCCGTGGCTCAGAAGTTCCACGTCATTCTCATTAATATTTATTCTTGAAAAAGATGATCTTGTTAAAACACAAGGTCATCTATACCATAGGATATTCAACATGTCGTAATAGTGAAATATGAGTAAAGCTGACTATAAAAATCCTATTCCAAGCAAAAGCCAACATGCATTAATTGTTCAACAATTGGGATTAAAAATTGTTTCTGGAGAAATTTCAGAAAATGAAAAACTCCCAAGTGAAGTTGATTTATGTGAGGAATATAAAGTCAGCCGTCCTGTCTTTCGCGAAGCTATACGTGTTTTAAATGCGAAAGGCTTAACTTATTCAAGGCCCAAAATCGGAACGGTGGTGAGGCCTAAAGAAGAATGGCATTTACTCGATCCGGATGTATTGTTTTGGTTGATTCAAACCACGCCTGAACACGAATTTTTTAAAACACTTTCTACCGTACGACGCGTTTTGGAACCAGAGCTTGCTTATATTGCGGCAAGTACGGCCAACGAAGAAGATATTGAACGTATTAAACATGCCTATGAAGGGATGGAAAAAGCGACAACCGTTGAAGAGTTTATAGAGCCAGATATTCAATTTCACTTAGCGATTGCCAAAGCAACCCATAATGACTTATTAGCCTATATGTCAAAAATGCTGGTTTTACCTTTACAGCAATCTATTCAAGTCACCAGTCTTCGCCCAAATTTACAAGGCCATTCATTACCAAGACATAAAGCAATTTTAACCGCAATTGAAAATAAAGATCCGCTCTCGGCTCGCCATGCCTCACTTGTTCAGCTTGACGACACAAAAATGGCTTACGATTTAATTAAAAAATAATCTTTATATATTCACTATTTAAAGCCTGATCACTCAAAATAAAGTCATCAGGCTTTTTTATTTATAAATTAGAATACCTTTTTAACTGAGACAGTAAATGTCGAATCAATCGGATTTGAAATTGGCGCATCAGGTTCACCATTACTATACTTTTTATAGAAACCATCTTTGTCCCAAGCTTTGGCATACGCTAAACCAGTAGTCCAGCCATCCCCTAAATCCTTAATCAGCTCGATTTTCATATCTTGAAAGTTAGCTTCCGAGAAATTTTTAATTCTTTCATAGCCATAGTGAGCACCAAAAGTCCAAGACTCATTGATAGGCTGAGTAAAAGTTAGATCTAGATAAGTTGTTCCTCGTGAACGTTTACCTGCTGGGCCACCCATCGTATCTGAGTTATAGCCTGCATAATCTGGAGTGTAGGTAATGAAATATTTAAGAGTCAAAGGCCCATAACCAATTTGAGGCACAATTTCGCCATAGTTATAACTGGTACTTCCCGTTTCAGGCGTACTTTTAGCTCCCGGATAGTAGTAATAAAAAACCGTCATTCCAGCCGAAAACTTATCAAAAGTTTTTATATAACCTGTATAAAAATCCCACTCAACTGAAGCATCACGAAGATAGTTAGAACTTACATTTGAAGCCCAAGTCCCTACAAATAATCCATTCGGATTTGCATAATCTAGACCAATTTGTAATGCAGGCTTGCCCCAAGTTTGTTGAAAACCACGTGATATATATTGACTTGCGAAGGTTACATTAGCACTGTATGGAGAAATTTTTTCTTGTTCGTTGACTTGTTCATTTACTTGCTCAGCATGTACAACACCAGTAGACATAATAAGAGAAGCTATCCCTAAAATTTTTCTCATCTAATAATCCTTTTAAATATTACCTATAGGTTTAAAGTTTTAAAATAACATGATAATTCAATTTAAAACGTATTAAAAAGTTATAAATTTAAATTTCTGGATACTTCTTCTTCGCTATAGATCTCTTCAATACAATCTAAGATTTTAGGAATATATGAACTTTGGTCCATATTGCGCATCGATAGAGAAATGGGACTATAGGCTTCTAAGTCCAAGATATTTAAATAGGTTAGATTCTTCATTCCAATATCACAGGCGCTTTCCGGAATAATACAAATACCCTCTCCAGATGCCACCAAGCCAAGTGCCATATGAATTTCGCGGACTTCAGTCAGTTTGGCAGGAACAAGACCTAATTTGGTAAACAAAGCTTGAATAGTGGTCGAAAAATTCGGCTTAGGTGTTGTGGGATAAGAAAAAATTGTCTCATTGATAATTTGAGATAAATAAATTCCTGATTCTTGGAACTCACTTAAAGGATGTTTTTTATGAATCGCGAGTTTTAATTTTTCTTTTCGAAGTAGAAGTCGCTTAATGGCAGGATCGCTAATAGGGAGCCGTCCGAAACCTAAATCAATTTTTCCTAACTTTAAGGCTTCGACCTGATCTCGTGTACCACATTCAATAAGCTCGACATGAATGTCAGGATTTTTTTGTCTAAATAGATAAATGACCTGTGGTAATCGCCCATAAAGAAGCGAACTCACATAGCCAACTTTAACAACATTCTCGACCAGCTTCATTTTTTTTGCCATAGAAGCTGCTTGAGCCGTATGCGTTAAAATCTGAACAGCATGTTGGTAAAAAAACAGCCCTGCTTCTGTCACTTTTAATGGACGTGAGCCTTTCACAAACAGATCAATTCCTAACTCTTCCTCTAATTTCTTGATTTGACGCGTGAGTGGTGGCTGAGCAATAAAAAGCTTCTCAGCGGCTTTAGTCAGACTTTGTTCTTCAACAACGGTAACAAAATAACGTAGATGTCTTAATTCCATTAATATACCTTTTTAGTATCTTAAAATACCGTTCTATATCTATTTTAGGCTATTACATTCTTCTATGGTATGTAAACAAGTTTGAAATAGTTGAAACTTCATGTATAGAACCATAGAAACCATACTTGTGGATATTCCAACTATCCGTCCTCACCAGTTGTCTGTGACTACCATGCGTACTCAGACTTTGGTGCTCGTTAAAATTACGACCACGGATGGTATTGTAGGTTGGGGTGAAGCGACCACCATTGGTGGACTGAACTATGGTGAAGAAAGTCCTGAAAGTGTCAAAGCCAATATTGATACTTACTTTGCACCATTACTCGTATCAGTTAAAGATTTAAATGTTGCTCAAACACTAAAACTGATTCGTAAGAATATTAATGGTAACCGTTTCGCGAAATGTGCCATTCAGACTGCTCTACTTGATATTCAGGCAAAACGTTTAGGCGTGCCATTAAGTGAAGTTTTAGGCGGCCGTCTGCGTAATAGTTTACCTGTACTTTGGACGCTCGCGTCTGGTGACACAGAAAAAGATATTGCTGAAGCTCGAAAAATGATTGAGTTAAAACGTCATAACACGTTCAAACTCAAAATTGGTTCACGCCCTTTGCAACACGATGTTGATCATGTGATTGCAATTAAAAAAGCACTCGGTGCAGATATTAGTGTACGCGTTGACGTAAATCGTGCATGGTCAGAGCTGGAATGTATTCAAGGTATTCAACAGCTTCAAGATGGCGGGATTGATTTAATTGAACAGCCTTGTGCTATTCAAAATACTGAAGCACTTGCGCGTTTAACACAGCGTTTTGATGTCGCAATCATGGCGGATGAAGCTTTAACTGGTCCTGACAGCGCATACCGTATTGCAAAAAGTCATGGTGCCGATGTATTTGCCGTGAAAATTGAACAATCTGGTGGTCTCATTGAAGCGTGTGAAGTTGCCAAGGTTGCAGGTTTGGCTGGAATTGATCTTTATGGCGGCACTATGCTTGAAGGCCCTGTAGGTAGCATGGCTTCTGCTCATGCGTTTGCAACCTTTGAAACATTAGCGTTTGGTACTGAATTATTTGGTCCGTTATTGCTTACCGAAGAAATTCTGAAAGAACCGCTACGTTACGAAAACTTTGAATTGCACTTGCCAACGGCTCCCGGCTTAGGCATTGAAATTGATGAAGATAAAGTCGAGAAGTTACGTCGTTAAGGCAACAGGATAAGGAGTTTCCCATGTTATTTCATGTACGTATGGATGTGCATATTCCACTTGATATGCCAGCCGACAAAGCAAATGAAATTAAGGCTGTTGAAAAAGCCTATTCGCAAGACTTACAGCGTCAAGGTAAATGGCGTCACATCTGGCGTATTACAGGTCAGTACTCGAACATCAGCATTTTTGATGTCGAGAGCAATGAAGAATTGCACAATATTTTACAGCGTTTACCTCTCTATCCTTATATGAACATCGAAGTTATGGCGATGAATCGCCACCCTTCTTCTGTTCGTGATGATGATTCGTAAACCAAAAGAATTTTTTAAATGTGATCTCTGAAGTCCATTTAAAAATCAAGCAGATTATTCAGAAGGTAACAAGGAATGTGGCGGCACTTATTCGCTAGCAAAACGAAATGCCCGCAGCGCTGCCACCCAAAACCGTATTGCATACTTAAGGAGTTTTAGTATGAACCGTCAACAAATTGATGCGCTTGTAAAACAAATGAATGTCGACACTGCAAAAGGCGAAGTTGATGCACGTGTTCAACAAATTGTAGTGCGCCTTCTTGGGGATTTATTTCAAGCCATTGAAGATTTAGATATTCAACCTTCAGAAGTATGGAAAGGTTTGGAATATTTCACAGATGCTGGTCAAGCAAACGAACTTGGTCTTTTGGCAGCCGGCTTAGGTTTAGAGCATTATCTTGATTTGCGTGCAGATGAAGCTGATGCCAAAGCTGGCGTTACGGGTGGCACACCTCGTACCATCGAAGGCCCACTTTATGTAGCTGGCGCGCCTGAATCTGTTGGTTTTGCGCGTATGGATGATGGTACAGAATCTGGCAAAATTGATACCTTAATTATTGAAGGTACTGTGACCGATACTGATGGCAATATCATTGAAAATGCCAAAGTTGAAGTATGGCATGCCAACAGTTTGGGTAACTACTCATTCTTTGATAAGTCTCAATCTGACTTCAACTTACGTCGTACTATCTTGACTGATGCTGATGGTAAATATGTCGCATTAACGACGATGCCTGTAGGTTATGGTTGCCCGCCAGAAGGTACAACTCAGGCCCTTCTTAACAAATTAGGCCGTCATGGTAACCGTCCATCTCACGTTCATTACTTCGTTTCTGCACCGGGTTACCGCAAGCTAACTACTCAATTCAACATTGAGGGTGATGAGTACTTATGGGACGACTTTGCTTTCGCAACGCGTGACGGCTTAGTTGCAACAGCAGTTGATGTAACTGACCCAGCTGAAATTGAACGCCGTGGTTTAGATCACGCTTTCAAACACATCACATTTAACATCGAACTTGTTAAAGATGCCGCTGCTGCTCCTTCAACTGAAGTTGAACGTCGTCGCGCTAGTGCTTAAAAGTATATGTGAGTTAAAAGTTCGCTTTTGACTCACAAAATTTATTCCATTTATTACTACCATTAAGAATTTAAATAAATTTTTAGCGGTAGTAATACATCACGTTACCTCATGCTCTAGGGTTTCTCACATGATTGACAAAAGTAAGTCCTCACTAAGCGAGGTTCTATCGCAGATTAAAGATGGTGCAACCATTCTGATTGGTGGTTTCGGTACCGCAGGACAACCCGCTGAACTCATTGATGGTCTTATTGAACTCGGTGTTAAAGATTTAACTATTGTTAG
Organism: Acinetobacter sp. 742879; assembly: GCF_000588535.1. NCBI lineage: Bacteria > Pseudomonadati > Pseudomonadota > Gammaproteobacteria > Moraxellales > Moraxellaceae > Acinetobacter > Acinetobacter sp. 742879. The sequence continues at coordinate 676,024 of NZ_JFYC01000001.1, forward strand.
TAATAACGCCGGTAATGGCGATTATGGTCTGGCGAAACTGCTTAAAGCCGGTTCGGTTAAAAAAGTCATCTGTTCTTTCCCGCGTCAGTCAGACTCTTATGTGTTTGATGAACTGTACCGTGCTGGAAAGGTCGAGCTTGAAGTCGTACCACAAGGTAATCTGGCGTGTCGTATTCAGGCAGCAGGTATGGGCCTAGGCGCTGTATTTACCCCAACAGGCTTTGGAACACTTTTAGCCGAAGGCAAAGAAACCCGCGAAATTGATGGTAAAGACTATGTG